>NZ_SMBJ01000002.1:0-739597 GCF_004342325.1 Rhizobium azibense
AAGTTCGCCTATTCCGCAGACGGTCAGGCCATCAAGCTGTGGCGGCACCTGCCGGAGCGTCGCGCGCGACGGAGACCGCGGCATGCCCGACGCCGCCACGGTCGCCGCTTCAGCCCGGAACTCAACATTCTTCACCGTCCTGACACGGTCGCCGAACGCAAGCAGTTCGGGCATTGGGAGTGCGATCTCATTCAGTTTCGCAAGAAGTTCGGCAAGGCCAACGTGACCTCACTGGTCGAGCGGGTCAGCCGCTTTGCGGTCTTCCTGCGCAACAACGACCGGCAATCGAAACCGATCATGGACGGGCTGATTGAGGTGCTCCAACCCCTGCCCCACACTGCTCGACGCTCGATCACCTTCGACCGGGGCACTGAGTTCAGCGAATGGCCCTATCTGCAAGCCGGCATCGGAACGCAGACATGGTTCTGCGACCCGCAGTCGCCCTGGCAGAAAGGCACGGTCGAGAACACCAATGGCCGGGTTCGCAAATGGCTTTCGCGAGAGGTGGATCCCCTGTCGATTAGCGACGGCGAGCTGAGAGACATCTGCGACCGGCTCAACTCGACGCCGCGGAAGTGCCTGGGCTACCGAACGCCCGCGGAAGTATTCCGCAAGAAACTGCTCGCGCACATCCGACGTGTCGGTTAGCGTCACAGGCGCAGGTCGCAGTTCGGCTTGAACTCACACACCTCATTGGCCACCCGCTCCTGCTTTACGCAAGGCCGCCTCCCGGCCCCCGCGAAAGCGCGCACCGGCCTCGGCATCATCGAGGTCAGGTCGGTATCCTCGAGAGCCTGCAATGCCTTCGCGCGAACCAAGCATCATGGGCTTCGACAAGCTCCAACGGCAGGCAAGCCCCGAGATGACATGATCCCGTTTGATAGCAAGATCAGTCAACATCCTGATTTCATTGACGCTCGCAATTCAGGCGCTGGGAAGACAATCTCCTGATCTTCGACCGCGCTTTAGGGAACGCCAATGTCACCTCGCTGGTCGGCCCTGAAGACGAGAAAACTCGGTACCGTGGTCGAAGGCGAGCTTTGACGAGCAAAGGCCGGCAGCGGTGAGAAGGCATCGACGAACGATCGGTCAAACGCGCGATGGCCTAATTTGCCGCAGCGTTCCGATGCAATCGCGGGGTGGCGGGACCGGAAAACCGCCATTCGAGACTGACGCCGCCCTCCTCAGTCGAAACCAAGGTCGGGACCGCGGCCAGCAGCCGTTTGGTATAGTCAGACATGGGCTGGTCGAAAATCCGCGCCTTCAAGCCTTGCTCTTCGATCCGCCCCCTATGCATGACGATGACGCGGTCGGCTATCTGCTCCACGACACCCAGATCATGGCTGATGAACAGGCAGGCAAAACGCTGCTCTTCCTGAAGGCGCGCCAGCAGTTCCAGGATCTGCGCCTTGACCGTCAGGTCCAGCGCCGAAACGGCCTCATCGGCAATGACGAGGTCCGGGCGTCGGGCAAGCGCCCGGGCTATTGCGACGCGCTGGCGCTGCCCGCCGGAAAGCTGGTGGGGAAAGCGATCGGCAAATTGCGGACCGAGGCCGACATCGACAAGCACTTCGTCGACGCGCGCCTTGCGCTGTGCAGCCGTCAGGCTCTTTTCGTGGCGGAGCGACGCGGCGACCAGGTCGCGGACGCGCATGCGAGGGTCCAGCGACGAATACGGGTCCTGAAAGATCATCTGGCAGTTGGCGCGGTAGTCGTCGTAGTTCCCGTTCCTGCGGCTGATTTCGCGGCCACGGAAGGTCATGCTGCCGCCATTTGGCTTCAACAGACCCGCGATAACGCGGCCGAGCGTGGTCTTGCCTGAACCGGAGCCACCCACCAGGGCGACGATCTCACCGGGCCGAATGTCGAGATCAATGCCGTGAAGCACTGCTTTGGCGTTCTTGCCGCTGCCGTAAGTCAACTGCAGGTCCCTGACGCTGGCGATCGGCTGGCGGTCGGCAATTGCGCGCGCCGGCCCACGGCGCGGCAAAGCCGAGAGAAGCTTCTTCGTGTAATCGTGGCGGGGGGCGCTCAGCAGATCCCTCGTTTCGCCCTGCTCAACGCAAACGCCCTTCTCCATTACCAGGAGCCGATCGGTATATTGCGCCACCATGGACATGTCGTGGCTGATCAGCACCATGGCGGTGCCCTTCTCCTTCACCAGATCTCGTAGCAGCTCCAGCACGTCTCGCTGCACTACCGCATCCAGGGCGGTCGTCGGTTCATCAGCGATGAGCAGGGCGGGCTCCAGCAACATCACCGAGGCAATCATGATGCGCTGGCGCATACCGCCAGAAAACTCGTGCGGAAAAGCGGTCAGCGCGGTTTGGGGATCCGGGATGCCGACACGTTCGAGCATGGAGACCATCGCCGCCCGGCGTGCCGCGGCGTCGACTTCCTTATGCAGAGCCAGTCCCTCCTCCATCTGCGTTCCGATGCGAAGAGCAGGATTGAGCGATGTCATCGGTTCCTGAAAGATCAAACCGATCCCCGCACCACGCAGGGCACGCAAGTCGCGCGGCGGAAGAGAGCCCATGTCGCGGCCGTCGAAAGCGATCGAGCCGGCAAACTTTACTATGCCTGGCGGCAAGAGACCGATGACCGCGCGCATCATCATGGATTTGCCCGAGCCTGACTCCCCGACGATGCCGACGCGCTCGCCACGTTTAAGGGTCATGCTGACTCCATCAACGACGCGGTTCTGGAGCCGGGCGGCACCAAGCGCCAGATTGTCTACCTTGAGCAGCGGTTGGTTCATCGTCAAATGCCCCTCATCGTCGGATCGAGCCTGTCGCGCAAGGCGTCGCCGAGCAGATTGACACCCAGCAGAACGGCCGAGATGCAAAGGCCGGGAAAGATGCCCAGCCACATTGCTTGGCTGAGAAAAGGTCTGGCGCCAGCGAGCATGTTGCCCCATGTCGGCGCCGGTGGGGGCACCCCTAGTCCGAGGAAGGAGAGCGCGCTTTCCGAGAGCAGGGTCCAGCCGAACATCGACGTGGTCAGCACGGTCAGCGGCGCAATGCAATTGGGCAATACGTGCCGCAGCAGCGTATATAGTTCGGAATCGCCAGCCACGCGCGAGGCATCGATAAACTCGCGCTCGCGTAGAGAGAGCACTGTGCCCCGCACGATGCGCGCGACCGAGGGAGTATAGGCTATACCGAGTGCGAGGACGATGCCGTATTTGTTCGCACCGAAAACAGCAAGCAGGCCGAGTGCCAGTAGAATGCCGGGAAAGGCTAGCAGGGCGTTGGTGATGGCCGCGAGGGTCCGATCGGTCCAGCCGCCGACATATCCCGAAACAGCGCCGATCGCGGTGCCGAAGATCGTGGCGCCGACTACCGTCAGCAGACTGACGATACCGCTCGCAGATGCGCCACGCATGATGCGGCTGAGCACGTCGCGCCCGAATTCATCCGCGCCGAGCAGATGCGCTGAGGACGGCGCAGCGAGCCGCGCCCGCATGTCGAGCGCCATGGGGTCGAAGGGCGTCCAGAATGATCCGACGACGGCGACCACCGCGAAGAGGCCGACGAGAAGGCTGCCGACCACCGCATTGGGTGACAGATGTCTCATGACATTCTTACCCGCGGATCGAACAGGGGATAGCAAAGGTCAACGATGAGATTAACGAGTACGTAGATGACCGCAATGAAGAGTAAGCATCCCTGGATCACGGGATAATCACGTCCAAAAATCGCATCGACCAGCAGCCGACCCAGACCGGGAATGGTAAACACCGTTTCGATGACCGCAATGCCACCCAACATATTACCCAGCACAAGACCGATCAGCGTCCATGTCGGCGCAAATGCATTCGGAAACACGTGGCGCCAAAGCACCGTCGACTCCGGGAGGCCCTTCGCCCGCGCATGCGTGATGTAATCGAGCCGCAACACCTCGAGTGCCGAGGCACGCGCCATGCGCAGCAGGACGCCGATCTCATGCAGGAACAGGGTTGCGATCGGCATCAGAACGTAGAGCAAACCTCTAGCCGGGTCCTCGGCAATGGAGACGTAGCCGACCACCGGCAGCCAGCCGAGCTTGAGACCGAAGACCAGCAGTATGATGAGCCCGAGCCAGAAGGTGGGTACCGAAAGGAGCAGTGCGGCGATCGTCACCAGACCGAGATCCAATTTTGAATTCTGCTTCAGGGCGGCGACGAGGCCGGCAGGTACGGCAACAAGCGAAGAAAGCGCTACAGCAACCAGGACGATTCCGGCACTCACCTGAAACCGCTGCAGCACGAGATGGGTCACCGATTCATGCGTGGTGATCGACGTGCCGAGATCGCCTCGCAGGACATTCGATACCCAGAGAACGAACTGCGTCAGCAAGTCCTTGTCTAACCCAAGGCTCGTGCGCAGCGCGGCCACGCTTGCCGGGTCGGCCATATCACCCAGCATCAGAGTGGCAGGGTCACCGGGTATCAGGCGTATGAGAAAGAAGACGAGCACGGACACCAGAATGACGGTCGGGACCGCCATTCCAATTCGGGACAGGACGAAGCGCAGCACGTGGCAGTCTCCCTTAATCGGCTATCGAAACTTCCCAGGCCCGCGGCATGGAAAATATGGACGCCTGGTAGTTCTGGACGCTCTTCTGGAAGGCGGAAGCTTCGAGGCCGTTGTACAGCATCAGGAACGGCACGCTTGCCAGGAAGCGGGCATGCAGCTTGTCGAACAGTTCCTGGCGTTTCGCGGGATCGGAAGAACGGACGTTCTCGGCGAGCAAGGCCTGCGCCTCGGGATCGTCCCAGACCTTGCGAGGCTCCTTCTCCTTGTTGCCCATGACGGAATCGTAGGTCAGCGCGGGGTCGAAGCGCGCCGAATAGGGGAACGTCATCGCCGTGTAGTTGCCGCTTTGGTAGCGATCGAGCTGGGCCGCCCACTCCAGCACCTCGATCTCGACATTGATGCCGGCCTGTTGAAGCATGGCCTGCGCCATGACCGCCGCGTCGTAGGTGTTTGCGTAACGGGTGTTGGCGATGAGCTTGATGGGGCGTCCGTCGTATCCTGCTTCCTGCAGCAAGGTCTTTGCCGCCTCAGGATCGAATTTGTATCCCTTTGCCTGTTCGGCCGAATGAAATTTCGAGGTTGCAGGCACAAGCGAATTGTTGGCTTTGCCGAGCCCCAGCGTGATGCCGTCGACCAAGGCATTGGTGTCGATCGCCATGGAAATCGCCTTACGAATACGGACATCCTTGAGGAGCGGGTCGCGGGTCTGGAAGAGAACTGCGGTGATGCCGGGATTGCTGGCGAGGGAGACGTCGAGATCCGCATTTTGCTTGAACTCGGCAATATCTGCATAGGGCACGTCCGGAACGACATCGACATCGCCACTGAGAAGGGCGGCTTTTGCCGACGACCGATCGGGGATGATGGGAAAGTGGACCGTCTCCACCAAGGGCCTTTTTGATCCCGTAAGTCCATCACGGCCCTCGCCCGCCCTCGCGCTGTATTCGGGGAAAGCCTCGAGATCGACAAATTCTCCTTTCTTCCATTCCTTGTATTTGAACGGGCCGGTTCCAACTGGCTGCTTGAAGGAACCATCGTCATTGAGCGACGATTTTTCGAGAATGCCGGTCATGCCGCAATCGAGCCGGGCGAGCGTCGCCAGGAAAAGGGCGTTGGGCTGCTCGAGCTTGAAAACGACGGTCTTCTTGTCCGGAGCGTCGGCGGCAACGACGTGCGAGGCGCCGCCTTCCGCAAAGTCGGGGCGGCAGCGCCACTTGGTCGCTTCCGCCATGTAGCGGTTCCAGCTCCACAGCACGTCGACCGAAGTCAACTCCTTGCCATTGTGAAATTTGACGCCGTCGCGCAGAGTGAAGGTATAGGTAAGCTCATCCTTAGAAACGGCGACCTTCTCTGCCAGCAGAGGCTTCACGGAAGCATCCTCGCCGTAGGCAACCAGCCCTTCCACCATATGAAGCACCACCGCGTCGCTGTTCGAATCCCGGTTCACGCCTGGGTCGAGGCTACGGATATCAGCATTGAGGGCGATGTTGAGCGTCTTGGCTTGCAGCGGCGCAGCCGCAAGCATCAAGCCAATCAGGCTGACGGATGCCATGGCAGCAGAATGCTTGTTCACGTGCGTTCTCCTCTTGATCGTTATCCGGCGATTTCGTCCGCCTTTTGCTCACATTGCCTTCTACATCACCAAAATGCAATACAAAAATCAAATAGACAGATTCATCTGCCGTGGAGCCGTATTCACCTGCGGGAAAATCCGGCGAAGAAATCCGAGCCGTGAGCCTGAGTCGCGTCTGGCTTCAGCGCCGATATTTGTTCGCAGCAAGCGGCTGTTGCAGGCCTACAGATCAAGCCTAGCGGTCGCCGGCAGCGATTCTTTGCTCGACATTCCTGAGGATGACTTCGAGATGGCGCTTCAACACGATCCGCGCGATCTCCAGGTCTCCCACCTTGATGTGGTGCAGGATCTGAAGATGCTGATCGAGCGAGGCCTCGATCCTCTCGCGCTGCAGTCGGTCGAAAACCGAGGATTCTCGCAGAAGCCGCAGATCGTTCTGCATGCGGACCGCCTGCAGAATGAAACGATTACCGGACCATCTGGCGAGCGCTTCATGGAAGGAAGCGTTGAGCTGCAGCCACTCGGGGCGGCCGATTTCGCCTTTTTCATGGAGCTGACCGAGCACGTTCTCATGTGCGGCGATCAGAGCGTCGAGCGCTTCTGGTTCCGCGCGGTAATCTGGCTCCGAGAGGCCGGCTAACTCTACCGCAAGACGGAAACGGTAGCTTTCGGCTAGGCTTTCGGCGCTGTCGAGGGAATCGACGAATGCCCATCCGTGGCCCCGCTGCCTGTGAATCAGCCCTTGCGATGAGAGTTGCGCAAGCGCCTTGCGAAGTATGCCACGCGCCACCTGGTAGCGTTCGGTCAACTCGTTCTCGGAGACCTCCTGCGGGATCAATCCTCGGGACCGATCATGCAGGACTTGCTGCTTTAGCCGCTCCGTTTCGCTCGTCGTCAAGGATTCCAGAAGCTTCTCGGAGCCCAGATCGACCGCTGCGACAAATCCCTTGTTCGGAATGAGCCGCACGAGCGCTTTCTCCTCCAGAATTTCGAGCGCACCCCGCATTGGCGAGCGGGAAACGCCGAATGCCGAAGCCAACGACTTTTCGACGATCTGGTGCCCTGCCCGCCAACCTTCCTTTTGAGCCTGAAGGAGGATCTGCCGGGCGATATCAATCTGTAGGGCGCTGTGTCCGCTGTCCATGCCTTGGGTCCCTGTTCCGAAGTCTGCCTCGATGTCGTCCCTACCGAATAGACTTGAGATTTGCTCTCGACAACCAGCGAAATACGTGCTTTTTAACTACACAAAATACATTAGCTTGGGAAGAAAAAAATGCCCGCCACATCATTTCCTCTGATCTCCATTTTCGGCTCACCCCGCGAGCGCGGCCTTCAGTATGGTCGGCAGGCGGAAGACAGGGTTCGCCGCAGCGTCGCGCTGTATTCCGGACGTCTCGGGCAGATCGGCATTTCGGAGCAAGACCTGACGGACATGGTTGGAAGCTATGTTCCCGTGATCGAAGCGTTTGATCCCGCGTTCATCGAAGAAATGACGGGCATCGCAGAGGGCGCCGGTCTTTCCTTCGATCAGATCGTCCTGATCAACGCCCGCACGGAGATCCTGGCAAAAGCCCGCCGCCGGCAGGCAGCCCAAGCCGAACATTCCGGCGACGGCTGCACCGGTGTCGTCGTATTGCCCGAGCGCAGTCAAACCGGCGAACTCATTCATGCCCAAAATTGGGACTGGATTGCCGAGTGTGCAGAAACTGCGATCGTCCTTCGTGTCCAGCCGGACAAAGGTCCTTCTTACCAGACCTTTACCGAGGCGGGCGGTCTTGCCAGAAGCGGCATGAACGACCGGGGAATCGCGATCACCGCCAACTACCTCGAGAGCGACCGCGACTTCGCTCAGGATGGCGTCCCGCTCTCCCTCATCCGACGCATGGTGTTGCAACAGGAGCATATGGCTATGGCAATGCGTGCCGTGGCCGCCACCGGGAAATCGGCCTCAAACAACATCATCGTCAGCCACAAAGACGGCTTCGGCATCAGTTTCGAATGCGCCCCCGACGAGGCCTTCAACATCTATCCGGAAAACGGCCTGATCGTACATGCCAACCATTGGCAAAGCCCAACAGCGCTTCTCAAGCTGCGCGAACAGGCGCATGGCAGTTGGTCCGACAGCTTCTATCGCGACTGGCGGGTCCGCCACGAACTGGAACAATTGCCGAAGATCGGGGTCGCGGAGGTAAAGAAGGCGCTGGCTGACAAGTTCGGCTACCCCTACAGCGTCTGCCGCCCCCCCTATCGCACCTCGCGCGGCCACGTATCGGCGACGGTCGCTACGATCGTCATGCGCCCCGCTTCGGGGGAGATGGAACTGGCGGTGCTGCCCGCCGAAAATCCGGAATTCACCCGCTATCCCACCCGCAACGACTCTGAAGCCACGGAATAAAAACGGCGTTTGAGTGATCCGGCTGCCCGGTGCGCCTGTGCAGCGACGAGCCCACAGTCACTACAGTTGCAATGGAAGGTGAATAAAAATGGATACGCCCCTGATGCATGGCGCCAACAATCTCGACTCCCACTGGATGCCGTTCACGCCGAACCGTGATTTCAAGAAACACGCGCAATTCGTCTCCAGCGCATCCGGCATGTATTACTACACGACGAATGGCCACAGGCTGCTGGACGGCATCGCGGGCCTGTGGTGCGTCAATGCCGGGCATAGCCATCCGAAGATCGTTGAAGCCATTCAGAAACAGGCCGCGCAACTGGATTTTGCTTCTTCCTTCGGACTGGGCCATCCGCTGGCGTTCGACTATGCCAATCGGCTGACGTCGATTGCACCCGAGGGGCTGGATCACGTGTTCTTCACCAATTCGGGTTCGGAGGCAGCCGATACTGCGCTGAAAATGGCGCTGGCTTATCACCATGCCCGCGGCGAGGGTCAGCGCATGCGCATCATCGGTCGGCAGCGCGGTTATCATGGCGTCGGTTTCGGCGGTCTTTCGGCCGCCGGCATGGGGCCGCACAAAAAGCAGTTCGGCATGCTGTTGCCCGGCGCTGCACACATGCCGCATACGCATGATCCCGCGCGGAATGCCTTCAGCCGAGGCCAGCCGCAGCATGGCGCCGAGATCGCCGACGCCCTGGAACAGATGCTGCAGACCTATGATCCTTCGACCGTTGCTGCGGTGATCGTCGAGCCCGTTGCCGGATCGACTGGCGTCCTGGTGCCGCCCATCGGCTATCTGGAACGCCTGCGTGAGATCTGCTCCCACAACGGCATCCTGCTCATCCTCGACGAGGTCGTCACCGGCTTCGGCAGGCTCGGCCGTCCCTTCGCCGCGGACCGCTTTGGCGTGACGCCGGACCTCCTGATGATCGCCAAGGGGATGACGAGCGGCGCCGTGCCGATGGGGGGGGTGATCGCCAGCGGCAACATCTACGAGACATTGACCAGCAGCGCTGCGCCCGGCGCCGTCGAGTTTGCCCATGGCTACACCTATTCCGGCCATCCGCTGGCCGCCGCGGCCGGCCTGGCCGCGCTGGACGTCTATCTCTCGGAAGGCTTGTTCGAACATGCCGCCGCAGTCGAGCCAGTGTGGCAAGACTGCGCCCACCGGCTAAGGGGCCTGCCGGGTGTGGTCGATATCCGCAATCTCGGGCTTCTGGCCGGGATTGAACTTGGTGCCGACGTCGCAAGCGGTAAGCTCTTGGCCAAAAAGGTTCATGACTTCTGCTTCGAGAAGGGTGTGCTGGTCCGCCCGGTTGCCAACACTATCGTGCTGTCGCCACCGCTGATCGTTTCGCAAGCGGAAATCGAGACGATTTTCGAGACCATTGCAGGCGTCCTGAAAGAGCTCTGAGGCGGATAGCGCGGGAAAACAGCGATGATCGACCAGACAAGCGCCGACCATTCATCACGCTGGCCAAATGCTGCCAGATGTGTGGTTGCGATCACCATAGATTTCGACGGGCCATCGCTCGAAATAGGTCGCGGACGCAACACCCTCGGTATCTACTCGCATGGTCGATATTCCGCCAAATGCGGCATCCCGCGATACCTGCGCATCCTGGAGGAGACGGGTATTCCCGCTACCTTTTTTGTGCCGGGCTACGACGCCGAACAGCACCCGCAGAGCGTGAGGGAAATTGTGGGCAGCGGTCATGAGGTCGCCGCGCACGGCTACGTTCACGAGGGCTGGGATCTCGGTGACGAGGGGCCTTTCTTCCTTCAGAAGACACATGAAATCCTGACGGATCTCGTTGGCGCGGCGCCGCTTGGCTGGCGCTCGCCATCGGGTCACAAATCGGCGCGCACGATGCGCGCGCTGAAGCGCCTCGGCTATATCTACGATTCCAGCGATAAGGATCGGGACCTGCCTTACCTGGCAGAGTTCGGCGGCCGCGTCCACGACAACCTGATCATCCTGCCGAACAACACCTCGAGCCTAGACGACTTCCCGTTCTATCGGGTCAGCTATACGCCCCCGTCGGAAGTGTTGGCGCACTGGATCGAGGAGTATGAGGCGATCCGCGCCGAAGGCGGCTATTTCAATCTGACGCTGCATCCGCGCGTTGGTTATGGTTCCGGCTCGCCAGCCCGGGCGCACATCGTCAAGGAATTGATCGAATACATCAAGGAGAGCGGCGACGCCCAGTTCGTGAACCTCGCGCAGTTCGCCGACTGGTGCCTCAAGTCGCCACGTCGATGGCTGAAGACCCCTCCATTCGTGAACGGCGGAGCGGCCTGATGACACCTCAACTCATGATCGTCACAATCACCGTCAATCTCCAGGGTTCCGTGGTCGAGACCCGCGCCGGGGCGGAGACCGAGGAAACCCTCTTCGGCAAGAAATCCTACGGCAAGTACACGGCCCATCCCGGTACTCCCCGGCTGCTTGCGATGTTTGACCGATTGCGGATCAAGGCGACTTTCTTCGTGCCTGGCCAGGAGACCTTGGACAATCCCGGTCTTGTCCGCGAAATCGCCGCAAGAGGCCATGAAGTCGCCGCGCATGGCTTTGCCCACGAGGCCTATATCGGGGCACCGGAAGAAACTGTACTGCTGCAAAGGACGCATGACCTCCTGACAGGCACAACTGGTACTGCGCCGATAGGCTGGCGGGCGCCGACCGGGTCGCTGGCACCTGCCACGTTGAAGGTCTTACAAGACATGGGCTATGTCTATGATTCCAGCAATCAGGATGACGACTTTCCCTATTCACTTGCCGCAGACGGTGCGGACCGGATGGTGGAACTGCCGCAGAACGAAATGCTGATCGACGAGACGCATTATTCTCGACGCGCGACCCATGCAAGGCTTCTGGCCTGGTGGCGGGAGGAATTCCAGGCAATGCATGCCGAGCGCTGCTTCGCCGCAATAACCGTCAGTCCCCGCTCCGACTATGGAAGCGGCCGGGCCAGCCGGATTGCGTCCCTCGAACATTTCTTGGCCGACGTGCAAAAGCATGAGGATACCGTGCTGATGACCTGCGCGGAGGCGGCTCGACGCCACCAGTCCGATGTCCTCTAGATCAAGTGCCGCAGGCCGCCGAAGCGGCACTCTGCGGCGTCTACACGGGTGAACCATGCATATCTATCCTGACGTGAAGCTTTTCATCGGCGGAGAATGGCGCGATGCCATCGGCGGCGAGGTCATTCCGGTCATCGACCCGGCAACGGAGGAAGTGATCGGCAGAATCGCTCACGCGCGCAAGCCGGACCTCGACCTCGCCCTGGAGGCCGCCGACGCGGGTTTTAGACTGTGGCGCGACATATCTGCCTTCGACCGCTCCAAGCTGATGCGCAAGGCTGCGGATATCCTGCGTTCGCGGGCCGATGCCATTGCCCATATCATGACGCGCGAGCAGGGCAAACCGATCGCCCAGTCCAAGGCGGAAGTCATGAACGGCGCCGACACGATCGACTGGTTCGCGGAAGAAGCTCGCCGGACCTATGGGCAAATCATTCCCGCCCGATTCGGCGGCGTGTCCAATATGGCTATCAAGTTTCCGGTCGGACCGGTGGCGGCTTTCACACCCTGGAACTTCCCGATCAACCAGATCGTCCGCAAGCTTTCCGCTGCTCTTGCGACGGGTTGCTCGATTATCGTTAAAGCACCCGAGGAAACTCCCGCCTCGCCAGCCGAGCTAATCCGCGCCTTTGCCGATGCCGGCGTTCCGGCCGGCGTCGTCAACCTCGTCTACGGCGTGCCGGCGGACATCTCCCAATACCTCATTGCGCATCCGGTCGTCCGCAAAATTTCGTTCACCGGCTCCACGCCGGTCGGTAAGCATCTGGCAGCACTCGCCGGCAAGCACATGAAACGCGCCACAATGGAGCTCGGGGGACACGCGCCGGCCATCATTTGCAACGACGCCGATCTTGAAAGGGCCATCGCGGTGACGGCTCCTGCGAAGTTCCGCAATGCCGGGCAGGTCTGCGTCGCCCCCACTCGATTCCTCGTGCAGGACGGCATCGCCGACAGGTTCACGCAAGGCTTCGTTGAGGCAGCACAAGCGATCAAGGTCGGTAACGGCCTGGAACACGGCGTCGCCATGGGGCCGCTCGCCAATGACCGCCGCATACCGGCCATGGAGGACATGCTCCAAGACGCCATATCGCATGGCGCCCAACTGATGACCGGAGGCAAACGCATCGGCAACAAAGGCTATTTCTTCGAGCCCACAGTGCTTTCCGACGTACCGACCTCGGCCAGGATCATGAACGACGAGCCCTTCGGCCCTATAGCCGTCATCAACCGCTTCTCGCATCTCGACGAGGCGATCGCCGAAGCCAACCGCCTCCCCTTCGGACTTGCCTCCTATGCCTTCACCGGTTCGGTGACGACCGCCCACTCACTCGGCCGCCGCGTGGAAGCCGGTATGCTGACCATCAACCACAATGGCCTCGCCATTCCGGAAGTGCCCTTCGGCGGTATCAAGGATTCCGGATACGGCACTGAGGGCGGTTCGGAAGCCGTCGAGGCCTATCTTGAAACGCGCTTTGTCAGCCAGATGATCTGACGCCCGAGCACTTTCTCGCATAGTGCCAAGCGCCATCTGTTCTGCGTCAGTTACGAGACAATCTACAAATTCGCCTATTCCGCAGACGGCCAGGCCATCAAGCTTGGCGGCATCTGCCGGAGCGTCGCGCCAGACGCAGACCGCGGCATGCCCGGCGCCACGGTCACATGGACCAGTTAGAGATGCGACAGTCGTCGCCTCTTGGGATGCTCGTCAAACGTAAGCATTTCGAAGGAAGGATGGCTGCGTGAAGCAGGCGGAGCCCGTGAGCCTTCGGAGCATCATGTCTTGTTTGATCGTGAGTCGCAGAAGGAATTGCATCGTTTTGAATTGATCCAGCAGACTCGCTGATGGGCTATTGCGCGTCGTCTTCTTCCGAGTGCCTATGCCTGATATT
Organism: Rhizobium azibense; assembly: GCF_004342325.1. Classification (NCBI taxonomy): domain Bacteria; kingdom Pseudomonadati; phylum Pseudomonadota; class Alphaproteobacteria; order Hyphomicrobiales; family Rhizobiaceae; genus Rhizobium; species Rhizobium azibense. Next base: position 13,462 of record NZ_SMBJ01000002.1, read on the forward strand.
TCGCACAACAAGGGAAATTCCCAATACGACCACAGGGACCGAGATCGCCGTCACAATTTCTGGTCCAAACTTGATGCCGAACAAGGGTACTCCTTTGGCGACATATCCAATCAGCCCCACGACATAGTATGAAATGGCAGCAACGGAGAGGCCCTCAACGGTCTGCTGCAGGCGTAATTGCATTTTTGCCCTTCGGTCCATGGAGTTTAGCAACGTCATGTTGATCTGCTCCAACTCGACATCGATCCAGCTCCTGAGCAAGGACGTGGCACGAGCCAGTTTGCGCGAGAGATTTGCCTGGCGCTCCTCTACCGATTGGCAGGTTCGCATCGCCGGTGCCAGGCGCCGCTCCAAGAAAGTGCCAAGGCTCTCGCTCCCGGACGTCGCTGTCTCGGCAAGTGCCCGAATTCGCTCCTGGACAATTTCGTAATAGGCGCGGCTGGCGCCGAACCGGTAAAGACTCATTGCAGCATTCGCTTCGAGTTCGGCCGCCAGACGAGTAATTTCCGCAAGCAGTTGATCGGCTTCGTCGCGAGCGTGCTGCTTCATCCGCTGAGTGACTGCCGTCAGGCTAGCTTCTATCCGCCGGATCTCGGGCGACAGCGATTGCGCCAAAGGCAATGCCATCATTGCAAGTGTTCTATAGGTCTCGATATCCAGGAGCTTCTGAACGAGCGCGCCGCGCGAGCTGTCGGATAGACCGCGGTCAATGACGAGGATCTTCGTCAAGCCATCTCCATCCGGACGGAAATCCGTAAGAATGGTGGCCTCCCCGCTTCTCAGATCGCTGCGGCAGAGGCTCGTCCGGTCGAAAACGGCGAGGTCTTTCTGTGTCTCTTCAGTGTCGGGTCTGATCTCCAGTCGTATGCCCGAGATAAAGGGTCCCGGTTGCGAAAACCCGTCGCCAAATGGATGCACAGGGACCTCGGCTCCAAACTTTTCTGGAGCGGGGCTGTCCCAAAAATAGGTCGAGAATTCCGTGTGGCGTTCCCATCTCAGCGTCCCTTGTCCCCAGCTGATCGCATGATGATTGGTCTCGTGAGACGGAGGCGGCGATCCACTCGATTGGGACAGCCGCTTTACGATATCATGATCCTGATCGGGCTCGCTGTCCGTCAAGAAGGCAAGCTGAAAGATGACGCGAGGCACTGAAATTAGGGCATATGGCCGAGCGTGGATTTCGCCCACCGCTCTTTCACGAAGAGCGGCCGGTCTGAAAGCAAAAACACCCCTGCTCATTTGACCCCCGGAAACAGTTGAGTTTCTACCCGTTGCCACGCCTCAAATGTCATGTAAATCAGTTTGTTAAGCTAGCTTGAGTTTAATCGATTATAGCGCAGCGGTCCGCTTGAACGCCGATGTATATGGCCGCCTCGTCACTTGCATCCCGCCGAACTCGGCAGCTGGTGCGGATCGCTGTAGCGTTGGATCGTCACGGCCAGCCTCCATGGCGGCCCCAAACGCTTCAGCGTTGAACACGTGAACAAGATCTCCACCCGGCGCGCTCGCGATTAGCTGATATCAGCCGGCTGCAAATAGATCGACATGGAAATTTGCAATCGTGCCGGCGAGTATCCGCAGCAATGCGAGGAAAACCAATGCAAAAATGCAAAGGCCATCATCGTCGCCAGGCAAGACACCACAGGAGCACGACAATCATCGTGCCGCCTAAGCGAACCTGGACCTTGCTTTGTCCAGGCGGGTAGCGCGAATGAATAGCGAGCAGCCGACAGCGCCCCCGCCATGCCGAGCACGAGCTCATGCAAGCGCCATTGCCCGATTGCCCCGGTCGTCCAGAGATTATGGTTGCTATCGGGCGCCGCATGCCGGAAGTGGCAGCGCGGCGCCTATCAGCCAACCGATAGTGACGGTTGCGGCAGGCTTGTCGCCCTTCCCTCGCCCACCCGGCACTTAATATCCACCGCACTGCTTCGGCATGCGGCCGCTTTTCCCGTTTCAAGCAGCTTGCGCAGCTGCCTTCAAAGGGATCTCGACGTCGATTTCCAAAATCGACACGTGCTCATTGCGATCCATCTTTACTTGGACCTTATCATTGTCGAGCTGCACGTGCTTGGCAATGACCGCAAGGATTTCCTCGCGCAGCAGAGATACAAGGTCTGAACCCACCGACGAGCGTTCGTGGGCCAGAAGCACCTGCAGGCGTTCACGGGCCGCGGGGGCTGTTTTCTTCTTGCCGAAAAGACTGAAGATGTTCATGCGGCCCTCCGTCCGAAAATCTTGCCGAAGAGACCGCGCTTTTCCCCGGGAATTGTGATCGGCACTTCCTCACCGGCAAGACGGCGCGCGGCATCGAAATACGCCATTGCGGGTGCACTGCGGCTATCAGCGAGCGTCACAGGCGCGCCAATATTGGAGGCGCGTAGAACATCCATGCTTTCGGGAACAATGCCGAGCAGCGGAATGGAAAGGATCTCCAGAACGTCATCGACTTTGAGCATGTCGCCGCGTTCGGCTCGGTTGGCATCATAGCGGGTCAGAAGCAGATGCTTCTCCATCCGCTCGCCGCGTTCTGCCTTGGCGGTCTTGGCGTCCAATAAGCCAATGATGCGGTCCGAATCACGGACCGAAGAAACTTCCGGGTTGGTGACGACGACGGCGATATCGGCATGGCGCATTGCAAGGGTCGCCCCACGTTCGATGCCTGCAGGGCTATCGCAGATGATCCAGTCGAAGTGGCGCTTCAAGTCGGCCATGACACGTTCGACACCCTCCGGGGTCAGGTTGTCCTTGTCGCGTGTTTGCGATGCCGGGAGCAAAAACAGCGTCTCGAGCCGCTTGTCGCGTATCAGCGCCTGGGGGAGCTTGGCGTCGCCTTGTATGACGTTGATCAGGTCATAGACGACCCTTCGCTCTGCACCCATCACCAGATCGAGATTGCGAAGCCCGACGTCAAAATCGACGACGACCACTTTTTCGTTCCTCTGCGCCAGAGCCGCTCCAAGCGCGGCGGTGGAAGTTGTCTTGCCAACTCCGCCTTTGCCTGAAGTGACGACGATGACTTTCCCCATCTTGCTCTCCTGTGTCCTAGCCGGCTTTCGGCTCAGATAAGTTTCTCTGCCATGATCGTGTCGCCTTCCAGCCAGAGCTGGACAGCTTCTCCTCGAAGGCCCGGGGCCATGTCTTCGGCGGTCTTGTAGACGCCATCAATCGCAACCAGCTCTGCCTCCAGCTTTCGGCAGAAGATCCGCGCGGACGCATTTCCGACCGACCCTGCCATTACCCGGCCCCGCAAGGTCCCATAAACATGGACCGAACCTCCGGCGATGACCTCCGAACCGGAGGCAACAGAACCGACGATGGTGACATCGCCTTCCGGGAAAATCACCGACTGGCCCGAACGCACGGGCTGCCGGATTAAGATGGACTGGAGTACGGGCCGCGCTTCGCTTGCCGGCGCCTTGCTTTGCAAATCGATGATCGGTTCGGCTTTTGGCAGCTCAAAGTCGGAAACCGGCCGTCCGCCTTTCAATGAAGGCGGCATGCCTGGCCCGAGGATTGACGGCCGCCCTCCCTCGATTCCCATGATGCTGACATTGCGTTGCGTCAGTTGCGCAATCAGGTCCTTCAATTGTGATCGGTCGATCTGCAGGTCCGTGACATCCAGCACGATGGGTCGGCCCAGAAAAAATCCCGCTGAGCGAGCTGCGAGATCATCCAGCCTCGCCAGCCAATCATCGAGCGGGAGGTCTGGAGAAAGCATGACCGCGAGGAAAGAGCGGCCCTTGATGCGGATAGAGCGAGCGTCTGTTAGCACTATGGTCATCTATGTTAAGAAATCGTTGACCATGTCTACCGCTGCCATGGTTAACAAAAAGTTAACAGGCTAGAGAAAGGTTGCACAGCCGCTGGACAATGTCATGCGGCTGGATCTTCTTGGCGAAGTTTCTTCGAAATCTCCCGTGCCGACATGGGCTTTCCGACGTGATATCCTTGAAGCTGATCACATCCTGTATCGCGCAGTATCGCTGCCTGACGAGCATTCTCGATTCCCTCGGCGGTTACCGGAATATTTAGAGCCGTCGCCAAGGAGACCGTCGCGCGAAGCACCTCAATGCCGTTTGCAGTGTCCTCGACACCCGAAACAAGCGATCGATCGATCTTCATCCGATCGAAGCCAAACTGCCGCAGAGCGCCAATGCTCGCATAGCCGCAACCGAAGTCGTCAAGCGCGAACTTGATTCCGACGCGCTTAAGCTGGTCTATGGACCGGCGGGCCTGATCAGGATTGGTCATGAGGACGCCTTCGGTTATTTCCAAAGTCAAGCGGCTGGCGTCGAAATCTGTTTCTTTCAGAACCGCAATCACTTGCGCCCCAAAGTCGGGGTTACATAGCTGGATTGGCGACACATTGACGGACAACGTCAGACCGGGCCAAGCTCTTGCATGGGAGATCGCCGCACGCAGCATATGAACGCCGAGAGCGTCTATGAGGCCGGATTTTTCAGCAAGCGGGATGAAAACCTCCGGACTGACCTTTCCGGTGGCGCTGTGCCAGCGCGCCAGGGCCTCAAGGCCGGTGATCTCGCCTGTGGCGGCAGAAACGAGCGGCTGGAAGACGGGTTCGATTGCTCCACTTCTTATGGCGTTTCTCAATTCGCCTTCCAGTTCGCCGATACGCACGCATTCGCGGTCGAGCTCGGGATCGTATCCAATTGCTTGACCTCTGCCATTTTCCTTGGCGCGGTAGAGAGCCATGTCGGCCCGTCGAAGCAGTTCCAGCGGTGTTATGTCCTCGCTTCTGGTTGCGGCTCCGATGCTTGCCCCGACTTCGATCGTTCGCCCGTCGATTTTGAACGACCCGGCAAAGAGGGCAAGAATTGCCTGTTTGAAGTCGCCGAGCGCGGCCGATCCGACTTGCACCAGCGCAAAATCGTCGCCACCCAGTCTCGCGGCGGCAAAGACTTCCTCATGGCAGGTCGCCATGGCTTTCGCAACGATGCAGATCAGATCATCGCCGACTGCATGTCCCCAAGCATCGTTGACAGTCTTGAAGCCATCAAGATCAACGAGATAGAGCGATACCCCCGGCACAGCCGAGCTTCTGAGATGCTCCAGCACATTCAAAAGACCATGTCTGTTGAGCAGACCGCTCAGACTGTCGTGATCTGCTTCGAAACGTGCCACGTCGGCCAGCCGACGCAAGCGACGCGCTTCAGAGGCCCCGGCGAAAAGGACGGCTGCCAGAAACAGGCAAAGGATGACCGCGGCAGCCAGGATGTACGGATAGACCGTCGTAAAGACCGCGTTACCGGGTGCTTTGCTGGGCCAGGCAAGAAAGGCAATGGCAGTGCCGTCCATGTCTTTGATCGGGGTGCTCAGGAGGCCTGGTTCGGCCACTGCCTGGAGCCGCAGCCCCTCAAGCTCGTATTCAGTGGAGAACGTGCCAAGGACGTCGCGCGTGATGTCCTTGTAGAAGCTCAGTACGCTCAGCCTCGGAAGCTCGGCATCTGTCGAGAAGGGCTGAATTGCCTGCGATGCGACCAGCGCGACACCGTTTCCGGTCTTGAAGAAGTTGACCAGAGGAGCTTCGCTAGCGATCGCGGCAGCTTTACGATGCCGCGCGAAGGCCTCGCCAAAATATTCGCGTGGCCCGAAAGACTTGCCCTTCGCATAGGAAGAAATCACCTTTCCATCGGGGCCGGTGACGATTGCACCGTCATACAGCGGATAGTCCTCGCTGGTCTTCCCCCAGTTGTCATAGGCCCAGGCGGCGGCACCGGATGATGCAATGGCGGCATAGGCATCATCCCACACGGCATTGTCCGTTACGGTCCCACTGAGGCGGACTGCAAAGGCTGCGAATGCAGCATCTGCGGCACGCGTGGCCCGCGCATCGTCGATTTCATTGCCCGAGCGGGTCATGGTTGCAACAACGTGGGCCATCAGGCCCGTCAGCAAAAGAGCAACCGCAAGGAAGCAGATGGTTGCAGCAATGATGGAAGTCGTTTGAGCACGAGCATATTTCGCTGCAAAACTGGACGACATGAAGGGTCCAAAAAATCCGAGAGTTAAAGGATCATGTCCTGGGGACGGCAGGAGACATCATGTCCGCAATGCGCTGCATTTCGGTTTTAGCATTCGACCATGTAAGCGTGCTTAAGGAGCGTGGTTAACGACAGGAGTAAGCATCCAACGCAGATGGCGGCGGCGAAATGATTGCCCGGCGACCGGACCTCGAAGCAAACACAGCGTTAAGCTGGACGAAAGAAAAAAGCGTAGATAGATCAAATTGATCCACGTTTTCGAGCTGCTGAAACGATCATGAGCACAACCTGGCAGATATTGACGGGAAACCTCGCCGTCGTTGCACTCGTCATGTCGCTTTGGGCACATTTCTATTATCGGCTCCGCAATCTTTCAGCGCTTCAGTCGAGGGTTGCATTCGGTCTGACTATGGGGCTTGGCGCCATTGCGTCGATGCTACTTTCGATCCCCGTCAACTCCGGCGCATTCATCGATTTGAGATCGTCGCTCATTGCGATCTCCGGGCTGTTTGGCGGGCCAGTCGCAGCCATTGCCACGATGGCCAAGCGGGCGCCTTTCAGATATTTGCAGGCGGAGCCGGAACAATCAGCGGCATCACCAGCATCCTGCTGATCGGCGCGCCGTTGGTCTTGCCGCTCATATGGTCGCTCAAGACCGAAAGATCGGGATTACAGATGTGGTGCTCTTGGCTGTTGCGGTTTGCGTAATACTCGCGGGGTCGACACTGGTATTGCTCAGCTACGCCGATGACCAAACGCTTGCGACAATCATTGCACCCGCTGTCTTCCTCAATTTCTGCGCCATCATCATCTGCGGGCTCGTCCTGTTGCAGTTCGAACGCATTGCACTCGAACGTGATCTGTTGACGGCCGCCCTCACCCAGACATCCGACTACCACTACGTCAAGAATAGCCAGAGCCAGTTTGTCATCGTCAACCGCAATGTCGCCGAACATCATCACTTCAGTTCGCCGGCAGCGATGATCGGCCTCACCGATTTTCAGCTTGCGACGCAACGGCGCGCAGCATGAACTGACCGAGCCGTAACCTGCTGTCGCACGCCATGGCCGGCATGACGGATGGATTTGCGATGTTTGCTCGTGACGGTACGCTGCTATTTTGCAACGAACAGTACAGGTGCCTTTTCCCCTTGTCAGCTCCAGCGCGCATTCCCGGAGCCAGTATCAGGGACATTCTGTGAGGCGCAGCAAAGGCGCTGGCCCGCAAATTCGTGACAGGTCTTCGGGCGCTGGAAATACCGCATGCGGGCAGCGAATTCCGGTTTGTCACTGCAAGTGTGGGTGTTTCGACGAAGCAAAGTTCATCTTCCGAACTCGTATCTTCGGAACTGATCAAACGCGCCGACGATGCGCTTTATGATGCCAAGCACAACGGTCGCAACCAGGTCAGCGCCTGGAGAGCCCAAAAATGGGATGAGCGTCGGCAAAAGGCGCGATAGTGCCCAAGATGATTGCACTACTCCGGGCTCTGTGTGAAAATCTTCGCGCGCCGCGTTATCTTTCCCGCTCCCCTCGCCCGCCTTCACGGCAGTCACGAATCCAGCTCGCCTGCGAGAGCGGCCAATAACTGAGAACTCTTAACTCCAGATAGTCGATCTATTGGCCAACAGCGTGAGCCATTCAATTCCGGCATCCTAACCTCATCTTGAAGAAGGTTGGTAACTTCCGCCAAGTGAAAGGATCAGGTGCGCCGGCACCTCAGGTGCCGGCGAGTACGTCGCCGATATTCAGTTTGCCGGCTCGACCGGCGTCTCCGTGACGATCGTGACTGTAGTGGTCGTTTCCGTAGTTTCTGGCTCCTCAACCGTATCCACCGTCTCCGGATCGGGAAGCGTTTCGCGAATCTCGTCGATTTTGCCGACTGCCGGTCCCACGCCAAGGATTTCCTTGGCTTCAGCAAGAGCATCGTCGCTCACGACGCCGCCTTTCGTGAATCCAGCAAGGGCCTCGCGCAGCGCCTCATCGCTCAGCGCCGGATCGGTCGGAACCACATCGGGCCCGCTTACGTTTTCGAATTCAGCATATGCCATCACGTAGGCCGCAACGGGAGCCAGTCGAGGGTCGTTGGAATTCAGGTAGGCGTGATAGTTGCGGTTCAACGAACTCAGCCCGACCGTGTCCGATTTGGTGTTCTTCAGACTCTTTTTTGCAGCGTTGCCGCTCTTTACAGGCTTATCTGCCTTTGTTGCTTTATCAGTTTTTTTGCCCTGAAAGAAAAGCGATTCGAGTGTCGGCGTGCTTTCTTTCGACTTTGAACTCGTTTTCGAATGGGCGTTGCCAGACTTGCCGTGGTTCGAGCCCGAGCTACCGCGGTTGCCTCCATTCCCATTCCCATTGCCGTTTCCACCACCGCCAGAATTGCCGTTGCCATTTCCGTCCTTGGCAAGGGCCTCATTCGAGCCCCCGAGCCAAGCGCCTGTTAGCGGAGCGACTGTGATGGTAAGCGCAAGAATGCTTCGGCTGATCAGTTTTCTGATAGGCATGCGATGGTCTCCTCGTTAAAGCGGCGGCGATGCATATCACAGCCAGCCGCGGATGAGCGGCTTCAGTAAACGCAACGATAGCTTGCGCGTCGCCGCGATTCCATGATCCTCAGACCAATGCCATAGCGGTTAGGACTTAGGTCCGATGGATGGATTCCAAACGTCTGATAGTGCACGCTTGAAAAAGCCCGCCATTGACCGCGGCAACGGAGAAGGTAGGCTATCTGCAAGATCGAAACGGGTCGCCACGTCATGCGACCAATCCCCGAGAATAACTCGTGCGTCGGCCCAACCTGATTTCAAAATGGAATTCGCAGTCGCTGGCCAAGCAGTTCCTGGTGATCGGCGGCATTGTCTCGATTGTAGCGATGCTTCTGGTCGGGGCGTTCGTCACTCGCTTGATCGAGGACGCAGTTACACGTAATTCTGCCGCAACGACTGCCCTTTACGTGGACAGTGTCATTGCTCCGCTGCTGCCTGACATGCAGACCAGCCAAGCACTTGACGATACCGTCGCGCGGGCTCTGGACGAGACACTCGGGCAAGGTGCTCTCGGCGACCGGCTGTTGTCATTCCGTTTATGGCGCTCGGATGGTACTGTCCTTTATTCGAACGACAAGACCATGATTGGAAAGAAGTTCCCGCTCAGTGATGAGCTCAAGACGGCCTTTGCAGGCAAGATGGCGGCTCAGTTCAACGAGCTCGACGACGTCGAGGACAAGACAGAGCGTCTTGCCGGTAAACCGCTTCTTGAGATCTACAACCCCGTCCTGCAGCCCTGGTCGGGACAGGTGGTCGCTGTTTCCGAGTTCTACGAAATTGCCAATGACTTCCAGCACAGCCTCAGCCAGGCAAGGCTTCACACCTGGCTCGCGGTGGCGGGTTTTACCCTTGTATTCTTCGCGACGCTCTCGGCGATTGTTCTAAGGGGTAGCCGAACAATCGAAAATCAGCGTCATGCGTTGAGGCAGCGAATTGACGATCTGTCCGCTTTGCTTGCCCAGAACGAGGCCCTACGGGAACGTGTCCAGCGCGCTTCCGAGCGCGTCACCGCGTTGAACGAGAGCTATTTGCGGCGCATCGGCGCGGATCTTCACGACGGCCCAGCCCAACTTATTGCTTATGCTTCCCTTCGCCTGGATAGCCGCACCGTCGTCAGCGCATCGACCTCTCCTGCAAACCGCGAGCGGGAGATTGCATCCATCAAGGCAAGTCTCGACGAAGCCATGCGCGAAATTCGTACGATTTGCAGCGGCCTGGTCTTGCCGCAGATCGAGGCAGCGAGCCTTTCTGAAATATTGGAGCGGGGTGTTCACGCCCATCGCCAGAGAACCGGGACAATCGTCGACCTGGTGATGTCCAGCACACATGTTTGTCTATCGCCATCGGCGAAGATATGCATCTACCGCTTTGTGCAGGAAGCGTTGAATAATGCCTATCGCCATGGCGGCGGCGCGGGCCAGCGTGTTATTCAGCGTTTGCAGGGTAATCGTGTCAGCGTAGAAGTCGCAGACGATGGGCCAGGTTTCAGCATCGACGACGTCGGACCTACCAGCCTTGGACTTGCCGGTCTCAGGGAACGCGTGGAAAGTCTTGGCGGCACTTTCGAGATCACATTTGCCGCGCCAGGTACGATCGTTACGATGACACTCAACATCGAGGAGACCGAGCAAGCATGAGCGAAACGATCAGGGTCGCGGTTATCGACGATCACCCGCTGTTTAGAGAGGGCGTAACGAGAAGCTTGTCGGAAATCGATGGTTTCGAGGTGATCGCCGAAGGCGGTTCGAAGGATGACGCGTTGCGTATTGCACAGAACCTGCGACCCGACATCATTCTCATCGACATTTCCATGCCAGGCGGAGGACTGAACGCGATCGGTCCGATCCTTGAAGCATCGCCATCGCAGAAGATCATTATGCTGACGGTCTCGGAAGCCAATGATGATGTTACCGGAGCCTTGAAGGCGGGGGCGAAAGGTTATGTTCTCAAAGGCGTCGGCTCCAGAGCACTCGCCGACATCATCCGCACGGTGGCTGACGGGGACGGATATGTCGCTCCGACCCTATCTGCCAAGTTGCTTCACAATCCATCCGAGCCCTCCAATGTCGACGCCATCGCTGCGCTTACCGCCCGTGAACACGAAGTTCTAAAGCTTGTCGCGACGGGCCTTAGCAATAAAGAGGTGGCTCGTAAGCTCGACCTGCACGAGAAAACGATCAAGCATCACATGACACAGGTCATGGCGAAGCTTGATGTCAACAACAGGACAGAGGCGGCGATGGTCTTTCGCGATGCGATCGATCGAAGGCCGATCAGGGACTGAATGATTGCAGCCGCTTTACATCATCAAAAGTGGCGCGCCGGTTGACGATGGTGCGCCCTTTCGCATCCTTCATGATGTAGCGTCCCCTTTTGACTTCCTCGGTCATTCCATCGACGTGTAGTACTTCGAGGGAGGCGTTGTCATCGCCCCTTGTCGTTGCCGACACACCAGAGCCTTTTCCGGAAGAGCTGTTGTTCGAGCCGCTCTTGCCGTTGCCACCGCCGCCGTTGCCATTGCCGCCGCCATTGCCATTGCCGCCGCCATTGCCGCCGCCATTGCCGTTGCCGCCGCCATTGCCGTTGTTTCCACTCTTGGCCAGGGCAGATTGGGGGGCAACCTCGAATGCGGATCCCGATACTTCAATCCTGTAGGGAAGGATGGAAAGGGAGACACCAACCAAAGCCCAACACAACGTGGCTAGAAGATTCCGACGCGTCGTCATCGCTGTTACCCGACGTGGGCTAAAGGCCCACGTCCTTTTTTCAATTAAAAGTGCACTTGGATCGATGGCGAATATTCGGCTCGGAAGGGTGGGCAAACCTGCTGAGCAAATTTACATGCAGCATCCAAGATCCGGAGCCTAAACGGCCAGTCCAAGTTCTTGAGATTGCTCATGACGCATGCCGATCGTCAACCCTTCAAGCGGCTGATAGAGGAAGATCAGACCTTTCCTGCGCATGGGTTCCGACCTTCGTCCGCCTTCGGATAGGACCAAAGTCCGAGGACAGATGAGGACTGGGAGGGCATGATCAACCCACGAGAGGTATGTGATCGCGTACTCTCGTTTTTCCTCGGAGACCTTAATGATCCCTCAATGGCTGGCGTTTTTGAACCGGACCCACCCCCAGGTGCGGTGACAAATTTCTCGGCTGCTGCATTTGAGCTTACGGCGGCAATCAATCTACGTCTCGCCTTGAGGCTGGTCAAACCGACGGCAGAGTGTCTGGCAAGAGCCGAGGAGGTGTACGAGCGAACAAAGCTCTATGGCGAATTGCGCGAAGCCGGCTCAGGATCAACCGTCAACGCTGAACGACAATTGGCCAATGCTTTGGAAAAGCTGACCGCGGAAATGCACGCGGCCTCCGCGTCCGTTGAGGCTTTCATCAATTCCGACGACCATCTCGGCTCCGGTTGCGCCAGACCGAAATCGGACGCGCAGGTGGTCGTGCATGGGCTAAATGCCACAATCTAGACAAGAAATTTCCTAGAGAATGACTTGAACTGAACCATTGGCAGAATCAGACCGGTTCCTGATCGACCATACCGTCGGGGTCGCTTAAAGAGATGGCATGCCGCCGAGCTTTTCAACCTTCGCAATCTTTGGCTTGATCGAGCGGCCTAATGTGCCTGGAGTGGACAGCGTTCTGCGTCTGCTTCGGCCGATTCGGTGACGTGAATGGGGTTTTGGTGACTATTTGGCGCTGTCTTGACGCCAGTTCGGGGGACCAGATTGTCAGATGATCGACGTAAAGAACAATCCGGACCTAATGGTCCCGACACCGAAAATGCCGTGCGGAGCGACGAGACTGCGCCAGTAAAGGTCGAACGCCGTCGTTATCCGAGATCGGCACAACCAAGCGCCGAAGCGCCTCCGGCTCCGCCAGCGTTGGAACCATTGCTGTTTTCCACGCGCGGGCTGGAACCGGCAGATCAATTTGGAGCCTGGCAGGCCTATGTCGCTCCCCTGATAGACATTCGACGTCCGGATGGTCCATCGCAAGAAGTGGGGTTTGTAGCCGATCATGCGGCCTGGAATCTCGGCGGCATGCTGATCGTCCAACAAAGCACACCTGCCCATAGCTATATGCGCTCGGAGGCAAAGGTGCGGTCAAACCTTATCGATCATTGGCATGTTTCGATCCTGCGCAACGGCCGGACATGGACAGAAGTTGCCGGGTATGTCTCGGAGGGTGAGCCAGGAAAGGTGGAGCTGCGTTCTTTGGGCCACCCCTTTCGAGGTCGATCAACCGAGGCCAGAACCCTCTCGCTTTATTTGCCGCGCGAACTGCTTTTTGCTGTCCCCGCCTCCAGCGAAATCAAAAACAATGTCGCCTTGTCCGGAACCTACACCAAACTCCTGATCGAATATCTGGATGGTGTCGAGGCAAACCTTCCACGTCTGGCTGCAGTGGACCTACCCTACGTCGTCCAGACCACACGTGACATGATTTTGACCTGCGTTTCGGCATCGGCTTCGAATATTGTCGCTCCGGAGCAACACAGCACCTTGGCTTTGATGGAGCGCGTGCGCCGCTTCGTCCAGCGAAACTTGATGTCACCCGATCTCACGACCGACCGCATATGCAGGGAGCTCGGAGTTTCGCGCACCCGCCTCTATCAGGTGTTCGAGCCGGATGGCGGCGTTCATCACTATATTCAGCGCCGGCGGCTTTTGTCTGCTCACGCTGCCCTGAGTGACGTCAGCAACCGGCAGCAAATCGTCGACATCGCCTTTGCTGTGGGCTTTTCTTCTGCTGCTCATTTCAGCCGAGCATTCAGCAAGGAGTTCGGTTACAGCCCGCGCGAGGCGAGAAATGTAGCCGTTCCACTTTATCTTGGGCATGCTGTCGCACCAGTGTCAGAGGTCGAAAGCGCTCATTCCTTCGACAAATGGCTAAAGACGCTCGGCCATAGCCGCTAGTTGCGGCCCGTTCGCCGCCAAAGCGGGGATCGTGGCATCGAAGATGCTCTGTCTCTTGCCGCACTCATCGATCCTGTGCCGCCACATAAACGAGTGCTGCGTTGTCCAGCCGATGCGACAGATCCAAAAGAGCCCGGCTACCTCCTCATGATCGGCCTTCTACTGGTCTTCTGGTCGTTGCACGAGCCGTGGGCGAGGTTTGCTTCAGAGAATATCAAGGCCAGGAGGGTAAAATTCCAAACTGGCGATCGGTGATTGCAAAAATGGACGCTGCTGCAAGTTTCGGGATGCATGGCTAACGACAGGCGACACTTAAGTTATTAGAAAAGAAGCATAATAGCAGTTCAGGCGAGAGAACCCGAGTACATGATGAAATGTACTCTCCATGCAAATAGCGCAACCTTGAGGGGGCATATCAATGGAATTTACCCGTCCGACAATACAGATCAGCAACCCGCAACATGGCGCAAGTGATCCCTATCGAGCCGTCGAGCGCGAGGAAGTTCTTGCAGCGGCATTTCAAGAATTCGTGCAAAGGGCTCTTGCTGCGGGGTGGAAGGAGCCGGAGGTCGCTTTGACCTTGGCCGACATCGCAGACGACTATGTGATGGCGCTCGCGCGAAGAATTGCGGCAAATTAGTATTGAGTGTCCGTTCGCGCTTCGCACGAAAAAGAGCGCGAAATGGTGCCAGCAATCTTCGGCAAGCCCGCCGGCGCTGTTGCTTCACGACGAAGCGGCTCGCCGGCGGCGTGCGTGGTCTGGGACATAGGTGCCGGTTTCATCGGGGGTCATCTGCCAGGATCGATCCGGGAGAAAGCGGCAAGCACCGTGCGCTCGGACTGTATTAGATAGGCTTCGAGCGCTGTACAAGCTTCGGCCGTCAATCCGGCTTCGAGCTTTTCGAGAATTGCGCCGTTGAGGTCGACATAGGGCGCGTGCAACAATTCGGGATCGGCAAGAAGGCCGAAACTGAGACGCAATTCTGCGGCGATCTGCGCGTAGAAGGCATTCAGGCGCTGGCTGTCTGCAAGATCGACGATCGCCGCATGAAAGACCATGTTTTCGCTGCCGACCATTGTCCAATCCTTTCGGTCCCGCGCCACCCTGGCGCGCTCGACCGCCGAGCGCATGCGCGCCACGGCCGGATGCCTGGGATAGGCCCTTGCAAGCGCTTGGCATTCGATCATGCGGCGCACACGGTAGATGTCGATGATTGAGGCCATGCTCGGCGTGGCGACAAAGACGCCGCGATTGGGCTCGTGGCGCAAGAGATTTTCCTTGGTCAAGAGCCGGAAGGCTTCGCGCAGTGAGTTGCGCGACACATCCAGGCCGGCGCTGAGCGCTGCCTCAGACAGGCGCTGCCCCGGCTTCAATTCGCCCGCAATCAGCATGTCGCGGATCTCCTCCGCCAGACGCGGCGCAAGCGCCGATATGGTATCCTGTTCAGCCATCAAAGCCCCTTCTGAATGGAAATGGATGAAACATCCCTTTCCATTCGCATCGATATAGCGGTTCTTGCTCAATGGGAACTATGGGCTGAACGACAAGACCAATCAGGCCCAGCGGCCAATGTCATTCGCGGCCAGTCAGGCTTTTCCTCAAGGCACGAAAAGTGACAAGCACGCGGGCAGTTTGCAAACGGGTACCGAAGAGACCGTCGCTTAATAACTGCTCAGATTGCTCAACACTTCGGCATTATAGTAGAACGATAAAATTAAATCGTTGAACAATATTGACATCGCAGTGAAACCCGACGACGCTGGTTCCTGTCAAATCTCACATGGCCTGCCCAAGGAAGTGCGGGCGGGCCGCATAAGGAGAGGGTTTATGGAACAGCTATCTATTTCATCTACAGACGGTGCATCGGCCGCAACGTCTGGCATGTCGGTCAAGTCGCGGCGCGCAGCACTAACGGCTGCGGTCTTCCTGATGGCAACCTCGGCCATTGGCCCGGGATTTATCACCCAAACGGCAACATTTACCACCAAACTCGGCGCGGCTTTCGCTTTTGCGATCCTCTCCTCGATTGTCATTGATTTCGTCGTGCAGCTGAACATCTGGCGCATCGTGACGCTGACGCGCATGCGCGCCTCCGATCTCGCCAATGCGGCAATCCCGGGCGCCGGCTATCTGCTTGCTGTTTTGGTGATCGTCGGCGGATTATTCTTCAATATTGGAAACATCGGGGGAACGGGTCTTGGTATCAATGCTATGATCGGGCTTGATCCGAAAATCGGCGGCGCAATCAGCGCAGTTCTTTCGATCGGCATCTTCTTGTCGAAGCGCGCCGGCATGGCCGTCGACCGCTTCATCATCTTCGCCGGTATCTTGATGATCGCATTGACGCTCTATGTAGCCATCGTATCGGCCCCGCCGGTTGGCGAAGCACTGTTCCAGACCTTTTTGCCAGCGACCGTGGATTTTGCCACGATCACCACGATCGTCGGCGGCACCGTCGGTGGCTACATCACCTATTCCGGGGCCCATCGCCTATTGGACAAGGGCACGGTCGGCATCGAGAATCTCGGCGCCGTCAACCGCGCAGCGCTTACCGGCATCGCCGTCACCGGCATCATGCGCTACGTGCTCTTTCTCGCTGTGCTTGGCGTAGTCGCCAGCGGTGTCGTCATCGATGTCACAGGCAAGGGTGCCAATCCGGCTGCCCAAGCCTTTGAGGCAGCCGCTGGCACCCTGGGCATGCGCATCTTCGGCATCATCCTATGGGCTGCCGCCATCACCTCGGTTATCGGCGCTGCCTATACGTCGGTTTCCTTCATCACGATCTTCAAGCAAGACCTTAGTGAGAGAGCCCGCAATATCGCGACCGTAATCTTCATCGCCGTATCGCTGTTCTTCTATGTCGTCATCACCACCCCGCCGGCTCAGATGCTGGTCTTCGTCGGCGGCCTGAACGGCCTCATTCTGCCGATCGGCCTGTCGATTTTCATCTATGCCGCCTGGGCTCGTTCTGACCTGATGGGTGGCTATCGCTATCCGCGCTGGCTGCTGGTGCTCGGTGTGCTGGCTTGCCTCCTCACCTGGTACATGGGCTACAAGTCAATCGGCCCGATCTTCGCGCTTCTGGCCGCCTAGGGAGCCTGACATGACTACCATTGATCTGAACAGCGATCTCGGCGAAAGCTATGGCGCATGGAGCATGGGCGATGACACCGCGATGCTCGCCCTCGTCTCCAGCGCCAATGTCGCCTGCGGCTTTCATGCCGGCGACCCGCTCGGTATTCTGAAGACCGTCAGGGCCGCAGCTGAAACGGGCGTCATGATCGGCGCGCATGTCTCCTATCCTGATCGCGTCGGCTTCGGCCGGCGCGACATGGATGTCGCAAGCCACGAACTGACCGCCGATGTCATCTACCAGATCGGCGCACTGAAGGGCCTGGCAGCGGCAGTGGGTGTCACCGTCGGTTACGTCAAGCCGCACGGCGCTCTTTACAACCGCATCGCCCGCGACCCGAAGCAGGGCCAGGCAGTGATCGACGGCATCAAGTCAGTGGATCCCTCTTTGATGCTGATGGGTCTAGCAAACGCGCCAATTCTCAAGCTCGCCCGCGACTGCGGCTTGAAGGTGGTGGCGGAAGCCTTTGCCGACCGGGCCTATACGCCCGATGGCGACCTCGTCTCACGTCGTGAACCGGGTGCCGTCCTGCATGACCCCCAACTGATCGCTCGACGCATGCTGCAGCTTGCACACGAAGGTACGCTCGAAGCGATCGACGGCTCGACCATCAAGCTCGACGCCCAGTCGATCTGCGTGCATGGCGACAGCCCCAGCGCTGTCTCCATCGCCATGGAGATCCGCCGCGTCTTCGAAGTGAACGGGATTGCCGTCCGCTCCTTCCTGTCTGCCTGACCAACCTGCGAGAGACATACAATGATCGCCATCGAACACCTTCGCCACATCGATGCTGGGCCTGCGCAAAAGGCCCGCGAACGCTACCGGGCAGGCGTCATCGAGCCGACTTCTGGCGCCGCGCCAGGCTTCACCCAGGCCAATATGATCGTGCTTCCGCGCGACTGGGCCTTCGATTTTCTGCTCTATGCGCAGCGCAATCCAAAGGCATGTCCGGTGCTCGATGTCGCCGATCCGGGTTCGCATGCGACCGTGCTTGCGCCTGGCGCCGACCTTCGCAGCGATCTGCCGCTCTATCGCATCTGGCGTGAAGGAAAACTCGCCGAAGAGACCACGGATGCGACAGCAGCCTGGAGCGAATATCCCGACCTCGTCAGCTTCCTCATCGGCTGCAGCTTCACCTTCGAGACACCCATGGCGGAGGCCGGGATCGAGATTCGCCACATCACGGACAAGTCCAATGTGCCGATGTACCTGACCAACATGCCCTGCCGGCCGGCCGGCCGCCTGCATGGGAACATGGTCGTTTCAATGCGGCCGATAAAGGCGTCACGCGTTGCCGACGCCGCGACCATCTCGGGACGCTTCCCGGCAGTGCATGGCGGGCCCGTACATGTCGGCGCACCGGAAGAAATCGGCATCAATGATCTCGCCACGCCGGAATTCGGCGATCCGGTGCGCATCGAGCCGGGGGAAATCCCTGTCTTCTGGGCCTGCGGCGTTACCCCGCAGGCGGCGGTGATGGCCTCCTGCGTCCCCTTTGCGATCACTCATGCGCCGGGACACATGTTCATCACCGACATACCCGATTGCGCCTATCACGCTTGAGGTTCAGATGCGTTTTTTGCCTGTCAGCCTGACAACCATGCTTGTCGAACTGGCCGATCTCGACGAGACGCTGGCGCTGTTTGCCACGCTCAAGGCTGATCCGCTGGAGGGTATAGAGGACATGGTGCCTGCGGCCCGCACGCTGATGATTCGCTTGCGGCCGGAAAGGCTGACGCTGGAAAAGCTGGCCGGCGAGATCGCGACGCGCGATCTGTCGCTTCGCGCGGCACCCTCCGACAAGTCCGTCGAAATTCCCGTTTGCTACGACGGCGAGGACCTGACAGATGTGGCCGACCTTACAGGCCTGTCCGTCGAGGACGTCATCCGCCGCCATACCGAGAGCGAATTCACCGTCGCCTTCTGCGGCTTTGCGCCCGGCTTCGGCTATCTCACGGGCGGCGATCCGGCACTGCAGGTGCCGCGCCGCCAGAGCCCGCGCACAAGGATCCCGGCCGGCTCGGTTGCTTTGGCCGGCGCCTTCAGCGGTGTCTATCCGCAGGCAAGCCCCGGCGGCTGGCAAATCATCGGCACGACGCCGGAAAAGATGTGGGATCTATCACGCAGTCCGCCAGCACTCCTTCAGCCCGGCTACCGCGTGCATTTCTTCGACCTCAAAAAGAAAGCAGTCTCAACTACCAGGACCACGACCAAGACCCTGGCAGTCCGCTCCCCGGACGTTGCCTCGGAGGGCCCTGCGCTCAAGGTTCGTGCCGCCCCTATGCCGGCGCTGTTTCAGGACCTTGGTCGCTTCGGCAAGACCGGCCAGGGGGTGTCATCCTCCGGTGCGCTTGACCAGGGTTCACTCAAGGCGGCCAATCGGGTGGTCGGCAATCCGGCCGGCATGCCCTGCCTCGAGATCACGCTTGGCGGTTTTTCCTTCGAAGTTTCTGGCCGCACCGTCATGGCGCTCACCGGCGCGCCCTGCCCGATCAGCATCCGTGACGCAGCTGACCGCACGATCAGCGCCGGGACCTATCAGCCGATCTCGCTTGAACCGGGCGATGTCGTGACGCTCGGCCATGCACCGAGAGGTATACGCAGCTATCTCGCCGTGCGCGGCGGATTTTCTGTGAAGCCGGTACTCGGCAGCGCTTCGACCGATACGCTGGCCGTGGTCGGCCCCGCCCCTGTCAGCGCAGGCGCAGTGCTGGCCATTGACAACGATAGCTCGGCCCTGACCAGCGTTTCGCTTCATGAAGCGCCGGCCTTCGACCTTCCGGCAGCCGACGAAACCGTCACGCTCGACGTGATCATGGGGCCGCGCAGCGACTGGTTTACCGCAGCTGGTATCGCTGCCCTCTCCGGCCAACTCTGGCAGGTGACACCGCAGTCCAACCGGGTCGGCATCCGCCTTTCCGGCCAAGCCCCGTTGGAGCGCAAGGACAGGGCTGAATTGCCGAGCGAAGGTACGGCGACCGGCGCAATCCAGGTGCCGCACAGCGGCCAGCCGGTCCTTTTCCTTGCCGACCATCCGCTGACTGGCGGCTATCCCGTCATCGGCACGGTCGCCGAATACCATCTCGATCTCGCCGGACAGATTCCGGTTGATGCCAAAATTCGATTCCGGCCGGTGACGACTTTCGGCGATATTCTGCCCGCCACGGATCGAGATCGATGACGGCCAAAATCAAGTGAGGAGACACTCCATGAAGAAGGTCCTGATCGCCAATCGCGGCGAGATCGCAGTGCGCATCATCCGGGCTTGTCGCGATCACGGCTTGCAATCCGTCGCCGTCTATGCCGATCCAGATGTGGACGCGCTTTTCGTCAAGGCGGCCGACGAGGCTCATGGGCTCGTCGGCTCTCGTCCGGACGAGACCTATCTCGACATCGACAAATTGATCAGCATTGCCAGGCGCTCGGGTGCAGATGCAGTGCATCCCGGTTATGGCTTTCTGTCCGAACGGGCCGAATTCGCCCGTGCAGTGATTGATGCTGGCCTCACCTGGATCGGACCCGATCCGCATGTTATCGAGGCATTGGGCGACAAAGTCGAAGCGCGGCGGATCGCCACCAGCGTCGGCGCGCCGCTGGTTGCCGGTAGCGTCGGCCCCGTCAAGTCGGCTGCCGAAGTCATCGCCTTTGCCGCAGAGCATGGGTTGCCCGTTGCCATCAAGGCTGCCCACGGCGGCGGCGGCCGTGGCCTGAAGGTCGCTTGGAGGATGGAGGACGTAGCCGAACTTTATGAATCTGCAGTCCGCGAGGCCACAGCCGCCTTCGGCCGTGGCGAGTGTTTCCTCGAGCGGTTCCTCGACCGTCCGCGCCACATAGAAGCGCAGGTTCTGGCCGACAAGCACGGTAATGTGCTGGTGCTTGGCACCCGTGATTGCTCGCTCCAGCGGCGCAATCAGAAGCTGGTCGAGGAGGCACCCGCCCCTTTCCTTACCGACACCCAGCGCCGATCGATCCACGATTCTGCGAAGAAGATCTGCGCTGCCGCCGGCTATTCTGGTGCGGGTACGGTCGAATTCCTGCTCGGTTCCGACGGCACGATCTCCTTCCTTGAAGTGAACACTCGCCTGCAGGTCGAGCATCCCGTAACCGAGGAGACAACAGGCATCGACCTCGTCATCGAACAGTTCCGTATCGCCGACGGCCTGCCGCTGCGCTTGACCGAGACGCCTGTTCCGCGGGGCCATTCGATCGAGTTCCGTATCAATGCCGAGGATCCAGGCCGGGGCTTCCTGCCAACCCCGGGCAAAATCACCGTCTTCGAGCCGCCCGCGGGGCCTGGCATCCGTGTTGACAGCGGCGTCGCCTCCGGCTCGATGGTGCCTGCCACCTTCGATTCGCTCATGGCGAAACTGATCGTCACCGGCGCTACTCGCGACGAGGCGCTCAGCCGCTCGCGCCGCGCGCTCAGAGAATTCAAGATCGACGGCATTACGACTGTCCTGCCCTTCCATCGCGCCGCGGTCGAGACGAAGGATTTTAGGGGCGAAAGCGGCTTTAAGGTGCATACGCGTTGGATCGAGACAGATTTCGCCAATCGTCTTGAAGCGCAAGCCCGGCCAGAACCGGTTGCCGACCCCTCGCTGGTCCGCACCCATGTGGAAATCGACGGCAGGCGCCATGAGATCGGCATTCCGGGCGCACTGCTGGCCGGTCTCGGCGCGCTTGCAGGCAAAAACACCGAACCGGCGACCGCCGCAAGGGCGGAAGACACCTCGAGCGTGACTACGCCGATCTCAGGTACGCTGCAGGCCTTCAAGGTCGAGGATGGCGCGCAAGTTGCGGCCGGCGACCTGATCGCGGTGATGGAAGCGATGAAGATGGAAACCCAGGTGACGGCATCGCGGGCCGGCACGATCCGGCTCAAGGCCCAAGTCGGCGTTTACCTACAGGCCGGTGCCGAGATCGCACGCTTCGAGGTCGCACCGCCGGTCGGATAGACCGGCGAATGGAGCCGATGTCGTCTGGCGATCGGATGTCAAAAGGCCGAAACAGAAAGGGCTGGACGCATCCGGCGATGACTGGTTATTCCGGCCATGCCGGAGCGGATGTGCGTTGCGTTCTGCCGGGTCGCGGCCTCTCCGCAGAGGTCGGCGGCGCCGCAATCCAAAGCGCGACTGTGGCACGTTCGGCAGCGCAGCACCCTTGTCTTGTGCCGGACGGCCGCCATCTATCGGTGCTCATTTGCAATCACGTACCCGTGTCATCGGACATTTAACAGAGAAGCATGGAAATCAGCGAAATCGTCGCCGCTTACATACGTGTCCTGGCGCTGGCTGTGTTAGTCGTTTATGGCTATGCGTGGGTCATTCGCACCATCAGCCAAAGATTGATGAGGGGTGTTGCTGCTGGTCTTTTGTTTGGCTTCGGCGGCATACTTTCCATGAATGACCCGATCGTGATGAGACCGGGTCTCATCTATGACGCCCGGTCCATACTTCTCATTCTCTCCCCCCTCTACACCGGACCGATTGGCACGATCATTGCTGCAACAATGATTGGCGCGCACCGCCTGGTTCTTGGCGGCGTCGGCGCGACGGGCGGTGCGGTGAGCGTCATCATTGTAGCACTGAGTGGTTACGCCAGCACGCTCATACCCCGTCACCGCGTCGGCACCGGCTGGCTGAGGTCGCTGTTGCTCGGTCTTGCGACGGTGTCTTCATTCATCGTCCTTGTCTTTCTACCTCCGGAGGTCGCCAAAGACCTGTTTCTGAGCGCTGCAGCACCCGTCATGCTTGCCAATATTCTCGGCGTCCTCCTCCTTGCCGATCTGCTCGAGCGCGAAAAGCAGCGGGTCCGGATGGTGCGGATACTCGAGAATGAGGCAAGCGTCGATCCTTTGACGAAGCTACCCAATCGCCGCGTCTTCCAGCGGGCGGCCGACCGCTGCGCCGAGGAGGCGAACAACCGCGGGCGGCCTTTCTCCATCATTATGCTCGATGTCGACCACTTCAAAAAGATCAACGATACCTGGGGGCACCATGTGGGCGACACCGTACTGTCCCGGGTTGCCGATCTCATCCGCCGGACCGTGCGCAACACCGATGTCGCGGCTCGCTACGGGGGCGAAGAGATCATCATTCTGCTTGCGGATACCAAAAAGGCCGACGCGTCAACCGTTGCCGAGAAGATCCGCCATGCAATCGAGTCAGAAGACTTGATCGTCGGTGTTACCACGATCAAGGTTACGGTCAGCATCGGCGTCGCGGCTTTCGATTCGAGCAGCACCAATATTCGTGCAACAATCGAGGCCGCAGACAGAGCGCTCTATCGCGCCAAGACGGCTGGACGAAACCGCGTCGAACTGGCAACGGCTGCGTGAGAACGAAGTTTGTGCCGGGACGCCGACAGCGACGCTGCGTGCAAAAGCCGATCAGCCCGATGTCTCCGGGCGCGTGGCTTGCTTGAGGTCGGCTAGCCCTCTGTTGGCATCCTTACTGCCAGTGGCGGCGGCCGCATTGAATATCCGTTCGGCATCGCCATACATTTCGAGGTTCAGATAACAATAGCCGCGCAATACCATGAGATCGATCGTCTCGCGTTTGAGCTGCGCTCGCTGATCGAGATAGATCAGCGTCTCGCGATACCGCTTGGCGCCATAAGCGGCCAGTGCCCGGTCAGCAAGGATTGAAACCTGGAGTTCGGCGGCGCGCTCACGGCTTTGAGGCGCGCGTGTTGCAGCAACGGCTGCATTATTGGACAGCCCGGCGCGCAGGTAAGCGAGACTCTGTCCATAGGCGGCGTCTTCGCGTGTCTGTCGCGCAGAGCCCTTCAAGGCTCTTTCGAAAGCGGCGACAGCTTCCATCGGACGATTGAGATCCATCAGGCACCAGCCGCGGCTGAGCGCGGCATCGGGGCTGAGGAGATTCGCATCCGCCGTGGTCGAGCAGCCGCGCGGCTGACGGGTGCCTCCCTGCTCAATCACTGTCTGCGTTGCCGACTTTTCCGTTCGCACAACCGGGCCAGGGCGCTCGGTTGCGCCTCCCCCGTCAGCCGGTTGAGCCCGCACAGCTGCCCGCGCAACCCCTTGTGGGGCGGGCGCTTGAAGCGGCGCCTCGACCGAGGGCGGCGATTGCGATGCATCGTCAAGCGAGGCGATACGCTGCGAGCGGCCGGCCCAAATCCGCTGGACTTCCGCAACGCCCTTGCGGTTGTTCAGTTGCTCATGCGTGATGGCAAGACCATAGGCGGAAGGTTCGTCGTCCGGTTTCCAGCGAAGTGCGGTTTCAAACCAGCGCGCTGCCGTGTGTGGCTGATTGAGCGAGCGCGCATACCAGCCGAATTGCTGCGCGGCCGGCACGTATTTGTGCGCAATGGTCTCCTTTGCCATGCGACCAAGGACGTCTTCGCTTATATCGGCGGGCGGCTGCAAAGCCATCAGATTGGCAGCAGCGGCAAGATAGGTATCGGTAGCATCCTTGGTATCGCTGCGCCACCTGTACATCACATCCTCGGCCTCTTGAGGCGCCTTGCGGGCGACAAGCGCCAGTGCCAGGCCCTGCGATGCGGATGCCGAATCCTGCTTGGCACGAGCTGCGCGAAACCACTTCTCCGCCTCTGGCGCATTCTCGCGTCGAAGCTGATACCAGCCGAGCAGGAGCGCGTCGGAGGCGAGCCCTTGGTTTTGCGCCAGACGCGCTACACGCGATACATAGTCTGCCGCGACATCGAGCTTCGGATCGGCGTTGCCTTCAGCGACGAAGCGGCGAGCGAGCTCGTCACGGATGCTATCGAACTCGCGCGCACCGCTCACGGCAGGCTGCTCGAGGGCAAGCAGCCGCTGCATGGCCTGATAGGGCAGCAATGCCGAAGCCTTCTGGACGCTGGCAACGCGTTCCTGCGGGTTCGTGCAGTTCTTCAGGATGTAGCTGTAGGCATCTATGCTGCGCGCTTCTCGTCCTGTATGGACGAAGGCTTCGGCGAGGCGCCACAAGACGTCTATGTCGCTGCAGGTCAGAAGGCTTGGGGTCGCAGCGCCGATCTCGATGACGGTTGTGTACTGTTTGAGGTCGGACGCATTGACAAGCCGCGCCCGGGCTTCGGCGACATCCAGGCGATCGATGAGGTCAGCGGGCGGCTGCCAGCTGGCATCGACAGTCCGGCGGTCGGTGATCGCTTTGCGAAGCTCTGCATAACGACCCTCTGCATAAAGCTGCCACATGGTTTCGAGCTGCTTGTCGCCGCCTTGCGGCACGGCCAGCGGATCGGCGGGCGGCACCCAGTCCGGATAAAGTGCTTGAAGACGGGAGATTTCGGCCTGCAGGCGGACCTTGTCGCCGCGGCTTGCAAAGTAACGCAGCGCGCTTTCGTCGACCTTGGGCTGAGCTGCCGGTTGCGGCGCTGGCAGCTGTTGGGCCGATCGCCCCTCCCAGGCCGGCTGCGGCTGAGCCGCTGGGGCGGCCGCCTGCTGAGGTTGAGGCGCCTGCGCCTTCAGCACCGGTGCCGCCTCCTGAAGGCGATCGGCGACTGCCTGGACGTCGATCGGCTGGCTGTCGAGCGTGCCCGGTTGCATCGGACGGTCCGTCTGCAGGTTCGAGCGTCCGATGCCGAATTTCCCCAGCAGCGCTCCACGGTCCTTCACCCCGGTAATCACGAGGGCCACCACCGCTGCAGCCGACAATGCGATGAGGGAAGACTTCACAGACACTCCGGATGTTTCTTCACAACGAGGGCCAGCCCGAGCAGCTGGAGCGTGGACGGATAGTAGAGTGCAGGCGAAAACTGCCGGGCGGTCGGGGGCAGTTTCTTGCCGTTGACCACACAGGCCACAACATCGTTAACAATTCGATAACCCGAGTCGGACAGCACCGTCTTCACGCTACCCGTGGCAAGATCAATTGTGGCCGGAGCACCATCCGCCGTCATGCCAAGTTGCAGCCTGGAAAGCAGGGCCTTGTCGATAATCCCTGCCCTTGCGAGATAGAGCGGGATACGAACCGCATTGTATGCGAACTCCGCATCGAAACCTTCCGCTGGTGCTGGCCGGCGGGCAAGGCTTACCCATTCAGCTGGAAGTTTGCGCGGCCCGAATTGCAGGGATTTCAGGAGTGCAAGGCCGTCATCGGAAAGCTTCTGCCACCGGCCTGACGGCGCAAGCAGCGCCATCACCGGGATCGCCTCGAAGATCCAGTAGGAGGGATTGACTACCGGCCCGTCGGTGCGGTCGGAAGCTGTAAAACCTTCGACGCCAGGCAAGAGCACGGTGCGGCCACCGGCCTCCACAACTGCTTCGGAAAGCAGCGCTTGGGCCATCCTGGCAGCGGCTTCGATATAATCGCTCCTCTTCCAGGAGTTGCCGGCGAGCGCAAGCGCATAGGCAATCAGCATGTCGCCGTCCGAGGCGTTATTGGTGTCTGTCACATGCGGTTTGGCTGAAGGGTCCCATTTCCATACAGCAAGCCCGTCATCGCGCAGAAGCAGTTCAGTGCGGGTGAAATACCAAATCTGCTCGAAATCGGCGGGGTTGTTGGCGAGGTAGGCAAGCAACAGGCCGTAACCCTGGCCCTCGCTGTGGCTGACATTGCCGTTGCCGTTGTCGATGACACGGCCGCTCTTATCGACAAACAGCGCCTTGTATGCAGTCCACGCCTTTGGATCGACGAGTACCTGTTGGGCCTGAACGGGTTCGACAGCAATCGCAAAAGCGAGTGCACCAGCCAGCGCCGTTGCCGCGATCCTCTTCATTTGCCCCTGCCCAGTCTGCCGAGCATGCCCGAGGTCGCCATGCCGAGGAGAATCGAAAGAACGACAAGTAAAAAGGCATAGGAAAGGATGTTGGTGGAAAGCCAGTTGGCGGCGATCAGCCTAAAATTTGCAACTGACCAGGGCTGGGAGGGCACGAAGTCGAAACGCGACACCGGCACGGTTTCGATCTCGCCCGTTTTTTCGGAATAGGTGGTGATGTGCCCGGAAATCTGCGGCCAGTTGCGCTGCTCCGTCATAGCATCGATACTCTCGCGCAGGTCCTTTGCCGAGGGGGCAGCGACGACTGTCCAGGCCCCGGCTCCGGTCGGGCTGGCGCCTTGCGCAATCATCAGGCTCGCCACATTGGACGGACTGTAGACGGCTTCTGCTCTCGGTACGAATTGCAGCGAACTCAGCGAAATGTCGAAGTTCCTGCGCAGCCACTCCTGGAATGCCGTGACCCGACCGCGCCATGCGCCGCTGCTTACCTTCGAGCGCCATTGCTCGAAAGCAGAATGGGTATCCGGCTGGACCACCTGCGTATCGGGTACCGGGCGCCAGGTGGCCTGGCTTGCGGCGGAGATATTCAGCTGGGACAATACCGCCGCCGGCAATTGCGAGATGGAACCGATGAACACGGCGTCCTGATCACCGATTGAACCTGGCGAAGCCGTCGGCTCTACGTTCATCGGACGACCGGAAACTACGGCCATCTGGCCAAGCAGCGTGGCCGTGGCAGAAAGCGTGTCGGCATCAATGCGGTCTATGAAGAGCGGCATCGGACCGGCAAGCCGTCCATAGGGGTAGGCGGTACCAGCCATGGCGGCAAGATTGGGACGCTGCCCGACGCGGGCGAAATCCGGCATGCGGAACTCAGTCGTATCGAACAAGGCAAATCGCGACGTGGTCGAGGCGGTCGCACCGGGCACACATATGTTGTCATCGCTCGTCGTGAGGATTGCTTCAAGACTGAGCGAATTGAGGCCCGGCTTGAAGTGGCGCATCGCCACGCGGATCGGCAGATGACGGAGGATGCCGCCCCCGGTTCCGGTGATCGGCATCGTCGAGGCGATATTGCCGTTGACATAGATGTCGATATGGCTGCCGGGAAGGACGCTGCCAGTATAGGCTGCGTCGAGCAGAACTGTCGCTTCTCCATAGGCATTCGCATAGAAGTCGGAAGGAACCGCGACATTGAAGTTCGTACGAAAACGCCGCCCGGAAAACTCGGTCGTCTTCACGCCCAGATCGGCGAATGTAAGCCGCGTGTCGCGAAGTATCAAAGGTGCGTTTGGCGCGCTCCAGCGCTCTGTTGTGAGGGTATCGCGCCTGATGCCCGGGGCGATGTCGGTTGGGGAGACGATGGTATCGATGGCGGAGGAGACTGCCTGCCACGAAGGGCCGCTGATCAGAAGCACGGGCGAGCCGGTATGCGGGTCGGTGACGAATGTCGCGAGCGCTGCGGACTGAGCCGCCGGTGGCAGGTCTGGAAAATAGGGCTGCAGCTCGGACGTCGTACCGACCAGAACGGTAAGCTTGCCGGCACCGGCTGCCGGCAGCGTGTCGACGCTGAAGGAGATGGATTGGTTCGGCATACCACTCAGCACGGAGAGCCCCTGTGCAAGGCGCAGCAGTGGCTTCGTCGTGCCAGGCTGCTCAAGGGCTGGAACGAAGAGGTCAAATTCCGTTCTGCCGGCTCCGTCGACGCCGACCGCACGAATGGCATCCATGCTTGACTGCTTTGCGGCGTCTTGCCCTTCGAAGCTCAGATAGGACTGCGCCGGATCGATATTCGACCAGAGCTCATAAGTCGACTGGATCGTACAGTCCGTGCGGTGACGCTGGCTCGCCTCGAAGGTCAAGAGGTTTGCGCCGGGCTGCAAGAGACCATGCGGAACATCGTAGCTGACTTGAACGGGTGTGTCGGGCGATGCGATCTGCTTTTGACCGATCGGACGGTTGTTGATGAGCACGGTGATCTGCGAGGCTTCCGGCGCAACGACGATGGAGTTCTGGTAGGCGAAATTGAATCGTGCCGGCGCGGATGCCTGTTCTGGGGTGAGGTAGACGCTCCAGGACTTCCGGTCGTATTCGCCCTCCAGGGTGAATTTGTCGAAGGGAACGACGTAGCGGCGCATGCCGCCGGCCGCCTCTGGCGGGGTGCCGGGCGGCTGGACGGCTTGCAGCTGATCGGGATTTGCGGAGCCCGGAAATGATCTGGAAGGTTGCGGCGGGGCGGCAGTTGCCGACGGTGCGCCTGGAACCGCAACGGGCGGCGTCACGGTTTGAGCAGGCAACGACAGGCGCGGCACCATGGGATGAAGACCGGCCGGGCGCTCAGGCGACATGTCAAAGGGCGCAGGCGCCTGTGCAGTCTGAGCCGAGGTAAGCGTCGAGGTGGTGACGACAAACAGTGCAGCGGCAAGACACGTCCTCATCAGCCGTTCACCTTTGCCATCTGCTGCTGCGCTTCGCGCTCCGGCCGCATGCTGCGGAACAAATAGATGAGCCCGCGGCTTGTCTGATAAAGCGATAGGCCGAGGAACCAGATGGTACCGCGGATGAGGCCCGGATTGCGCCGGCGCGATTCCTGAAACTGCGCCCATTGATCGGAGTTGGCAAAGATCAAATCGGCGATCAGGCGATGATCTAGCGCGCTCTTCGGAATATACTGGCAGCCAACAGCCATGATATCGCCGTCACGCTCCATGTTGCGAACGATGAGCGGCAGAGTTTCAAGGTTAGCACCGCTATAGGGGCGGAAGCGGATTTCGCCTTCGGCGCCGATCGTCATCGGGTCCAGCTGCTTGTTGAACACATGGAGACGCGCTCCATGGACCGAGACGTCCTCGATGGAGGCAGTATGCCATTTGCCGTTGACGCCGAATTCGCATCGCCGATTGACCCGCACACGCCGCGATGCGGCACGCTCGCCGCGCTCCGACACCACGCCAAGCGCACAGCCTGCCATGATGAGATTGATAAGGTTCCACCCGCCGACAACGAGCGTCACATCCGCCTTGTAGGGCTCGGCGTAGATGCGATAGATCGTAATGGCGAGCGCAATGATCTGCACGGCAAATATAACGAAAAAGGGTCTGCTGATTTCCGAAAGGCGGCTGACCGAAATCGATTCGTCCTTTGCCGTGACCTTGAAGGTTGGTTTTCGTGGGTTGATCATGACGGAAACGACGGCAGGCAGAAGGTGGACTGTCTGCACATACTCGTAAAGCTCCGATATCCACGGCCAGCGGAACGACCCATAAAGATAATTCTGCATCATCAGGTTCACGAGCATATAGGCAAGTGTGTAGGCAAGAAACTCACCACCGGAGGCTGTGAATATTTCCAGATCGAAGAACAGATAAAAGAGCGGCGCGAACAGGAAGATCGTGCGCGGGAACGGGAAGAGCCAGAACAGCGTCGAGGACATGTAACAGAGGCGCTGCGGAATCGACAGACCGCGCTTGAACAGCGGAAACCGAAATCGCAGGATTTGCATCATGCCTTGCGCCCAGCGGCTACGTTGGCCGATGAAACTTGCGAAGGTGGCAGGCTGAAGACCTGCGATCAGCGGCTTGTCGACATAGATGCTGTTCCAGCCGGCGCCATGCAACGCCAATGCGGTCTCACAGTCTTCAGTGATGCTGATGCCGCTAAAGCCATTGGTGGATTGCAGCGCGCGACGGCTTAGAACTGCGGCTGAGCCGCAGAAGAAGGCCGCATTCCATTTGTCCAGGCCTCGCTGGATGATGCCGTAAAACATCTCATTTTCGCTCGGCATGCTGTCGAAGGTACGCAAATTGCGCTCCAGCGGATCTGGATTGATGAAAAAGTGCGGGGTTTGCACGAGGAAGAGCTTCGGGTCGTCGTCGAAATAGCCGACCGTCTCGCGCAGGAAATCCCGGGCGGGTGCGTGGTCGGCGTCGAAGACGGCAATGAGCTCGCCCGTCGAATGCTGCATGCCGTTGTTGAGATTGCCCGCCTTGGCATGCTCATTGCGGTCGCGCGTCAGGTAATTGACGCTGAGTGCCTGGCACAGCTGCCTCAGTTCATTGTGCCTGGCAATGGCAGCCTGGGCTTCGAGCAGCTTGTTGGAATTGCGTTTTTGCAGCGTGCCGCCATCATCCAGCAGCCAGACCTGCAATTTGTCGGTCGGATAATCCATCGCCTTTGCGGCGGCGAGCGTATTGCCGAGGAGATGGGCGTCTTCGTTATAGGTGGGCACAAAGACGTCGACATGGGGGAAATCCTCTTGCTTGACAGGGCGCGAGCGGCGCGGCGGTAGTGGGGTCGCGACGATGAAGAGGCTGAGCGCCAGCATTGCGATGCTGTACATTTCGGCGAGATAGAGCAGCAGACCGGGAATAAAGTTTTCAAGCTGATTGACGGGCGGCAGCGTGTTCGTGGTGCGCCAGTAGGCATAACGCAAGACGACGGCAGTACCGAAGGCAAGCGCGATCAGGCGCCATGTGCCCTCCCCCTTCAGGACCTTGATCACGGCCATGATCGTGACGACGGTGATACTGGCAATGAGCTGAGTCTGCAGGTTCACCGGCAAGGTGATCAATACTATGACGCAGAGCGAAACGATCGCCCAGGTGAAGATGCTTCGAGCCTTATGCATCGACGTCCCTTCAAAAGCATTGCCGGGCATCGGGCGCCGGCTATGCATTTCCTATCTTCGGCATGCGGCCGTCATGGCCACATCGCCTATGCAGTCGGGCGAAGGCACGGTGATACCACCTGCCTTTGCCGCTTGTTGAACGGGGTCTGGCGCCGGCATCGGCTGCGTACTCGCCCCAGGTGTTTCGAAAGCTTCGTCCGGCAGCGGTACGCGCACCCCGACCGGTGTCGGCGTGGTCGCTGTTACCGGCGCCTTGACTTGACGTTGCCGACGGCGCACGGCGGTCGGGGCCGGTTCATAGCCGATTTCAATGGCGCCTTGGCGGGGGCCGCCGTCATCGGGGTAGACGGGACTGCCGGCGCGGCCGAGAACCTCATCGGCGCCCTTTACCTCACCGTAAGGGTTCCATATCTCTCCATTGAGAGTGCCGATGAGCGTATAGGCATACATCACGCTCAAGAGCTGACGCTCGCTGGCACGCCCGTCGCAAAGGCGAAGCCGCACCTGGATCATCCCGAAATTGCGCGCTTGCGAGTGTGCCGCCTGGTTCGATCGGATCTGCTGCCAGCCATAGAGGCAGGTATCGCCGGCGCGGCTGCGACCTGCGGCATAAGCGAAGGGCCCATAGTTGTTTTGCAGGAAGGTATAGTTCCTCGCCATCGCAACGCCCGGGGCGGCCACCCATGCTTCACGAGAAACCCCCCTCTCGTTGATCATCTTGTAGGAATCGCCTCCCGCCCCCGGATTGGACCCGCTGGCCCCATAGAATTGCACCTTCAGGAAATTCTGCCCCGGCACGGAAGAGGAGGTAGACAGCCAAAGCATCTGCTCCACGCCGTTACCGCGCCTTGTTTCGACGACACTGACGATGGCCGGCCCGCCGGGGGGCGGAAGAATGAGTGCCTTTTCGCTGGCCACGGTCTCGGGCGCCGAGGGCTGCCTGACACTGCCGCTCGTCGACACACAACCGGCCAACAAGACCGCCGCGACCACCGATATCAACCCCAGCAAGCGCATTTTGGGTGCCGCCGCAAAATCGTCTTTCCAGATATCCATCGGCACTTCGTGCAATGGATGTTCGAATCAACGACCCGACCGGCCGTTGACGGGGAATAAACGGCGGACATGGTTAATCAAACGTTAAAATCGCACCCTTGCGACAGTCAACCGGCCGCAATGACGCAGCCGGCTCCCTAAACACGCTGTGCGTTCTCATCGTGTGACGTGGCCATTCCATGCCATCCGGTGAGACTGATGCCGATGACGAGTGCGAAGATCTCAGCGTTTCCACCGCCACCGGACCACCAGGTCCGTAGTTGGTTTGTTATTCTTTGGATAAGCTTTCTGTCATATACGATCGAGAACCCGGTCGTCACACGGCCGCAAGACGGCGCGTTCTGGTAGAGCTCTGCGTTGACTACAACGGGGCTCGCTCTAGTTCTGATACGGAACAGGATTGGGTTCGACGGGATGTATCGATAACGGACCAAGTGAAGCAAGGCGGGTTAAGGAGGGTGGTAACCCTATGCCGGAAAATCGTGCGAATTGGCGTCAGCCGGGTCCGCAGAAGTCCGAATTCGGTAGCCGCGCCGAGGGTCTGTTTTCGGTCTGGGATCATGATCTCAGGCTTGTCGACTGCTCCGAAATGCTCAAGGAGCGCCTGGATCTTGCTGACGAGGCACCCGTAACATTGGCGGATGTGTATCCCGACCTGGCAAATCCCGACCTCGCCGCCCTCGTTCAGCTTGTCGTCAGTAGCGGCAAGCCTCGCACCATTCGTCTCCGCTCGCATGAATCGGATCGGCGCAATCTTTTGTTGTTCCAGGCCAGGGACGGCCTTGCGATCGTCGAAGTTGGCGGCAATGACATTGATACCGCAAAAGCCCAAGAGCTGGACCGGGCGTTGCTCCTTCACCAGGCGACCCATGACGTTTTGACCGGGCTGCCCAATCGCCGCCAATTCAGCGACAAACTGGGAAAGATTCTCCCGGTCCGTGCAAAGGCGGGCCTTGCGCTGATGCAGATCGATCTGGATGATTTCAAGCCCGTCAATGATACGCTAGGCCATGGAGCCGGGGATATCGTCCTGAAGCTTGCGGCCGAGAGGATTCGAAAGGCACTGGGTAAAGACGAGACCGCCTACCGCCTTGCCGGTGACGAATTTGCCGTCATACAGATCGCCCGTGGGCAGCCCGACGAAGCCGAAAAATTAGCAGAGTCGCTGATCAGCGAATTTCGCAAGCCCTTCACGGTGGACGGAATTACCGTTTTTGTCGGTGCCAGTATCGGCGTTGCGATTGCACCTCGCGACGGCAATGAGAGCGAACAGCTGATGAAGGCTGCCGACGTTGCCCTTTATGCCGCCAAGAAGGATGGACGGCGACGTGCGCGAACCTTTAATCCGAGCATGCTGCAGGTACTGGAACAGCGAGAACTATTGAGACGGAGCCTTCGGGTTGCGCTGCAACACCATGAATTTTTTATTGAATATCAGCCGCTGGTCGATCGATCGATGGCGATAGCCGGCTTCGAAGCACTGCTGCGCTGGCGCCACCCAATCCTCGGAGTAATCTCCCCGATCGCCTTTATACCGATGGCTGAAGCAGACGGGCTTATGAGCGAAATCGGTCAATGGGTGCTGGAAGAAGCGTGCCGGCAGGCCCTGACGTGGCCGGCCAACTATACTATTGCGGTAAACCTATCTCCCGCCGAATTTCTAACCCCGGGGCTGACCGACCGAGTGTCGCAGACCCTCGACGTCGTCGGACTGCCCTCGGAGCGCTTGGAGCTCGAGATCACCGAAACCGTGCTGCTGGAGCGCACGATCAACAATCTTGATACGCTGAACACACTTAACGTGCTGGGGATCCAGATTTCCCTCGATGACTTCGGGACCGAGTATTCCTCTTTGAGCTATTTAAAGAACTTTCCCTTCGATAACATCAAGATAGACAAGTACTTCATCAACGACCTGCCCGGCGATCAGAAGAGCCAGACGATCGTCCGCTTCGTCATTGAAATGGCCCATGGGCTCGGCATGCGCGTGACGGCCGAAGGCGTTGAGACGGCCGAACAGGCCGCCTGGCTGCAGGCAGAGGGATGTGACCGGTTGCAAGGCTATTTCCTGAGCTCTCCTCTGGGGGCCGACATGGTTGATGAATTTATTCGCAAGCATTGTGACGACGGACCTGGAATGACCGGGCCAAATGCTGAAAGGTGAAATGGCAATTCGCCGAGGAGGTGTCGGTTGACGAATCGAGAAGCGGCAATAGGCCCATCATTTGACCAGTTGCTCAGTCTGAAGATGGACATGGCGAGCTTTACCGCCGACTGGCTGCATTGCGATCAGTTGTCGAACTACGTCGCTCGAATGGTCAGCCATGACCGTCGCGATCCCGTGCGCCATTCCAACCTGCTCTCATCAGCCCTCAACGAGCTTCTTGAGATGTCGTTTCGCTCGCAGACGGATGATGGCGACTTCGTTTGCAATTTTTATCGCCGTCAGCAGATCGAGCGCATCGAGCTGATCTTTCCTTGTCCGCCAGAACAGCGACAATTCTACAAGAAGATTGCCCTGGGACTTAAATCTAGTCAGGCCCGTGCAAATTATCTCAACGTGATCACCAACGATGCCGCCTCAGATGGCCAGGCGATCCTGCTCGGACTGGCTGTGAACTATGACGCGGAAATCCAGGTCCGCGATTTGGGTGTCGGCACGGTTGCATTCATTGTCGACCTGCCGCTCGAAAGGCTACTGAATTGACTGCACAAAGTCCTTCGCCTGTCTTTACAGCGCAATTCAATATCAACGATCAGGAATTCTCCCTCGCAGGCGTGCTTCGCCCTCATTCCCCGGCTGAAATTGCCGACGATTTCTTGCTGCTGCGAAATGGAATCGAGACCGTCAGCGGTGTTCTATATATCAATCTGAAGCGCGTTACGCATATGAACAGCACGGCATTTCGTGCCTTGACGCGCGTCTTGGTCGATGCTTCGCGTTCAAGGCCCGAGGTCAAATTTGTCATCGTCGCATCAAGCGTTGTCGCCTGGGCGGCACGGATGTTCCGGCATCTGAGCGATCTTTCGCCCAACATTGCCATCGAGATCTACGATTCGGCATTTTATCCCGGCCAGACATTCGTTGAAAACCAAAGCTTCATTCCAATCCTCAGAACCCAGACCAAGATGACCTGGCGGCATGAACGAGAGATATTGCCGCGCCACGGGCTTCGCAACGGCATGGTAATTGCCGACATCTGTTGCGGAATTGGCGATTTCGCGATGCTCGTCAGAAAGGAGTTCGCTCCGGCAAGGATCGTTGCGCTGGATCATTCCTCGCCAAGCCTAGACTATGCCCGCGATGTTGCCGACAGGTTCGATGTCCGCGATATCGAATACACCTACGGCGATGCATCGCAGATGCTGTTCGAAAGCGACCAGTTCGATTTCGTGACCTGCCGGCACTCGTTGCAAATCTTCGATCGTCCCGAACTGCTGCTCAGGGAGCTCTATCGGATCTGCAAACCTGGTGGACGGGTTTACATTACCAACGAGAAAAACTCCCATTGCCTCGGGGAACCGCGGGCAGACAGCATCCAATGGACCTATAACGAGGTTGCCAAGCTCTTCAGTTATTTCGACATGGACGTCGAAATGGGGCCAAAGAGCTTGCGTCTTCTGCTGGAAGCTGGCTTCGATGCGGTGAAAATGGAGAGCTTCATGGTCACCAACCTCGATGGCGATCCCCAGGAGTTCGCGGACGTCATCGCGGCATGGCGCGATGTCTATGCGGACGAAATGTCTGTTCGCCGAGGCGATTCGGCGGAGTTCATCGAACGTTTCAAACAGGGATTCGCCGACCATATCTTTGCGGCGCTTCATCCGAAGGGCTACGCTGGCTGGCCCATTTGGGCAGCGTCCGGGCGAAAACCGCTATGATGACCGCGCCGATCAGGAAGGCAAACCTCGGCCTGCGCTCATTTCGCGCCAAATTCATGATCGTTGTCGGTGGGGCGGTTCTTTTTGACCTGCTCATCAGCGGCGGTCTCGCCCTTTGGAATGTCCAGCGTCTTTCTCGCGATGCGACGGCAGAAGTAGGACACGGCCTTGAGCGGGCAAGCCAAGACTATATCCGCTCCTATACCGATTCCACGGCCGCGCAGGTTAATTTGCTTCTTCATCAGGTCCATTCCGACGTCAAGGCGTTGGCAGGTGTGCTTCAGGGTCAGATTGATCTACCCGCCAGGAACGGGGAGATTGGAGCCGCCATGGCCAGGGCAGCTCCAGGTGCGGTGACAGTGACGTTCGACACCAAAGGTCAATGGGCGCAGAACCTTCCAGGGGCGCCGTCGGTCGTCAGCGTCTGGAGCTACCTCCTGGACAAGGAGCATCATCCGCTACCGCAGGTCCAGACCGATATCGAGACCAGTGCGGTCCTTGATCTTGTCGCCCCCGACCTCCTGAAAAACGGTGCCTCGAAGCTGCAGATGTACTATATCGGGCCAAAGGAACGCCCGATCTTCAGGACGGCACCTTATACGGAACAGGCGCAGACGTTCGATCGGCTCTATCCCGGTCACAACAGCGCAGACTTTTGGGATTTCTTCTTCCCCGGTCTTTATGAATCCTGGCAGAAGTGGGCAAGCGATCCATCCTTGCGGCCGGTACCTGACAATATCACCCAGACCGCTCCTTATACGGACGCGATCACCGGAAAACTGATCGTCAGCTTCTTCCACCCGCTTTGGACTTCTGATCGGCGTGGCGTGGCGGGGGCTGCCGGAGCAGACATCACCCTTGACCAGCTCGCCGAAATCGTCGAGCGCGTCAAGGTCGCCGAAAGCGGCTTTGGCTTTCTAACCATGTCGGACGGCAACGTCGTTGCAATCAACCCTGCCGGTGAAAAGATAATCGGTCTTCGTTCTGCTAGCGACGCCACGAACAAGGGCGTGACCGGCCTTGACCGATCTTTGCGCAACAGTTCGCAAAATCAGATCGCCTCGCTGCCGCTAGATGCCGATGGCGTCATAAGGCACATTTCGCTGAATGAGAGGGGCGAAGATGTTCCCTACCTTGTCGTCACAAAACAGCTAAACGCAACCAATCTTTGGATAAATGGACCGGTTCAGCGCGAGGTCATGTCGCTCGGCATCGTGGTGCCCGAGCGTGAAATCTATGCCTCTCTCACTGCCGCCAGGGACCAAATATCGCGGGCAACCAATCGCATTCTGATTTATCAGATCCTCGCGGTTCTCGTGTCGATGCTGGTCGTCACGGGGGCGGTCTTTGCGGTGTCAAAGCGAATTACAAGCGGGATCAGCGCACTGGCTGGTGCCGCCAAGCGCATACAGGCAAAGGACTATTCTGTCAGGGTGGACATATCCACCAAGGACGAGGTTGGCGAGGCCGGTCTCGCCTTCAATCGCATGGCCGAGGAAATAAGCTTCCATACCGAAAATCTCGAAAACCTGGTTGTTGAGCGCACGAAGGAAATTGAGGAGGCCAAGGAAGAAATCTCGATCCTGAACGGCCAGTTGACGAGCGAAAACCTACGCCTCGGTGCCGAACTGGATGTGGCTCGGCAGATTCAGCTTATGGTGCTGCCACGCGCCAAGGAGCTTGCGGCAATCGAGCAGTTGGAGATTGCCGCCTATATGCGTCCCGCCGACGAGGTCGGCGGCGACTACTACGATATCCTGCAAAACGGAGATCATCTGAAGATAGGCATTGGCGACGTGACGGGCCACGGCCTCGAGAGCGGTGTTTTGATGCTTATGGTGCAGTCCGTCGCCCGGGCGCTACAGGAAGCCGGCGAAACGAACCCCTCAAGGTTCCTCAGTTACCTGAACCGCACGATCTACAAGAACATCGAGCGGACGAAAACCGACAAGCACGTCACGCTGTCATTTCTGGATTATGATGGCGAGCGCTTGACCATTTCGGGCCAGCACGAGGATCTGATTATCATTCGTCAAACCGGCGCGGTCGAACGGATAGACACCAGCGACCTCGGTCTTCCGGTGGGACTCGAATCTGATATATCGGCTTTCATTAATACTCGCGAAATACCCTTTCACAGCGGCGATTTGATTGTCCTTCATACCGATGGCGTCACCGAGGCCGAAAATCCCGAAGGCGAACTCTTCGGCATCGACCGGCTTTGTGAAAACGCCCGCCGCCTGCAGGGCCGCACCGCAGAGCAGGTGATGAACGGCATTCTCGAAAGCCTTATGGCCTATATCGGGACGCAGAAGATACATGATGACATTACGCTCGTCGTAGTGCGACATAGGTGACAACATGGCAACGGTCCTATATGGGCAGGAGCATCTCGCTTCGTTTGACGCGACGCACGCCGTTCAGCTGCGGCTACACGATGGCCCGCTTGATCTTGCCTGGAAACATTCCGGCATGACGTCGGATTTCATCGCCGAGATGATGGCACTCCGATTTCTATCTTCGAGGCGCCGCTATAATCAGGTCCGACATGATATCGGCTATCTGACGAACGAACTGATCGAAAATGCCATCAAGTTCCGCGCCCCAGGCGAGATCGCGATCGAAGCCATGGCGGAAGACGACAACTTCAAGATGAGGATATCGAACTTCGTCGACCGACAGACGGCAGCCAGGTTCCAGCGGTTGCTGTCGACCATAACCCAGGGCGATCCGAGCGATCTTCTCATCCAGCGGATCGAGGCGAGCGCGAAAATGGCCGACAGCGGTTCCGGTTTGGGATTGCTGACCTTGATGAGCGATTACAAAGCAGACCTGGCTTGGCTCTTTGAGGAAGACCGCGCCCGCAACCGTGCGAAAATCGAAACATATGCCGCAATGCCAATTTCACCGTCATAGAACCGCGAGAAAGTGCTATGGAAATCAGAGAAGAAGCGTTCCGCGTCTGGTCCGAGGGCGGTACCGTTTATTTTGACGGAACCATGCGGCTGGCAGGCCCGGATGCCTACGCACCCATTCATGCTTTGGCCATGAAAGCGCTCGAAGAGGGGGCCGGCAAGGCCACCTTCGACGTGACAGGACTCCAATTCTTGAACTCCTCCGGTATAAACCTGCTTGCCAAATTGACGATCGAGGCCCGCAATCACCCGGACATTCATTTGACCGTGCGCGGCTCTTCCCAAGTTCCTTGGCAGATCAAATCATTGCCCAACCTCAAGAAGTTGCATCCAGGCGTGGATCTGCGGCTGACCTGACACCTGTCGCCCAGACCCGTTCGACGCCCGAGTGATCTGCGCCTTTGCGTGAAGTTCACCGGAACTGCAACTTGCGGCCGGCGCAACCGGCAAATCGAACGTGATAATGCCTTCGGGACCGTCACACCGATCCCTTTCCGGCAGGCAGCAGTCCAAAACCGCGATGAGGTGGCTATATTCTGTCGCGAGCTTGGCAAGCATCACAGCCTTTGCCGACATGTATCGTTAGAAGTCAAAGGACGCCGAAGGAGCGACCACATGCAATCACCAGACCCGTCAGAAGGAAGACAAAAAGCATCGCACCATCACCGGAGGTGATCGGCCATGATCTGGCGCAGGAAGCGCCGCGGGCATTATTGGGCGGCGTCATTGCCCGATCGTTTCAGCGCCGGCGACCTTGATCTCATTCTCGTCCCTGGCACCTCCGGAAGGCGGGTCCGTTTCCAGTTGACGATCGACGGCAAGGTTTACGATCGCGCCTAGATATCGATGCCGGTGGACACGGCACTCTCAGGGAAACGAAGCCAGGTCAGATCCGCAATTTCGAAATCCCCTCGACGGGCGTGGAAGCATTCGCTGTTTCCTTCGGCCGAAACCTCGAAAGCACTTCAAGGCCTTTATTCGCGATGTTATCCGATATGGCTATTTACTTGAAACGGCTCGCTACTTCAGGCTTGGTAATATCCGGCGTGATTGCGTCTGCGGCCTGGCACTAAGCTCATGAACATTGCCACAGTCCATGGCGCGTTGACCACCCAAGTCCTTTTGATGGCGCTTTGCTTCCACTTCAGAAGCCCTTGGCGCTGACTGACGATGTGGCGGAAACCAGGATAAACTGGACTTGCAGGGGCCGACCCTCCTGGTCGGATGCAGCTGCGGCGGCATGGTAGCAAGGCCGGCGATTACCTGCTGGAGCCGATACGGGGCGTTTGACAGTAAGAGGCGATAGTGAGCCGTCAGTCCATTTGCGGATTGAACGCTCGGCCGGCCTGCACAACAAAGCGGCAGCCTTAGCCAAATTCATAGACCAGTGCCACGATGCCTATAAGGCAAAGCACGGCGAGAATGATTCGCTCTGTCCTCGGTGTCATAACAGCCACCACTTGGGCAGTGATCCCATTAGAAAGATCAGCACCACCAGAGCGAGGTAAATTGTCCACCCGATACCTGGATGAAGCCCGGCCATCGCATCACGCAAATATCGTAAAATGTCTGGCCTTGGGCGATCCTTGTCTCCCTTGTCCTTTCCGCTTCGGTCAGTGCGTGGGCCAAGCATTGAATTAACCCGGACCCCGTTTTGCCTGTGACCAGCGCTCTACCAGCCACGAATATAGGCATGGGCAACTGGGTAAACGCGCAACGGGCCTGTTTGTTTGGCGCCGTGGAGTTGATTGCGTCCTCCAGGAGGCCGCGGCATCGGGCACGCGTTTTGCAAGGCGTACGGGTACGGCGCTTTAAACGGAGGCAAGTGTTATGAAAAGGAACGGTTTGGCGTTTCAGCCGGTTGGTTTGGCGATGCATTGCATCGGCAAGTATCGCGTCGTTAACTCTGTGGGTCTTGCGGCCGACACATTACTGCAGCACTGGCCGACCGATGACGGAGAGGATTTTTCTGAGGCAGTCATGGCCTGCCTTGACGGTTTGTACGACCGAATACCTCCCGAAGATGTGCGGGCAGCATTTATCAAGGCTGCGCATGAAGCCAACATTATCGTCGTCGAGGTGGTGAGATCCGCGCACCCGCGCAACTGATGCCCGCGCGTGGTGGTGCCAGCGACACATCACCAGCGACACATGAAAGGACGAGTTTTGCAGCCGAAGCCATGCGAAGGCTTCAGGTTGAGGATGAACGAAACGACTGCTGACAGATGCTCAGCCCGCTTTCGAAATTCCGATATCGAGCGATGCGACCTGGACATTGTTGCGTCCGTTTTTCTTTGCAGTGTAGAGGGCACGGTCTGCTCTGGCGATTATGTCTGGCGGCTGATCGGAAACACTGTTGGCGACAGCGACGCCCACGCTGGCGGTCAATTTCAGAAGTGGCCCTGTCCCTGTCTCAATGTTGAGCTCCTGCACAGAACGCCTCAGCCATTCCGCCCGCTCAATCGCCTGCTCGAGCGAACACTCCTCCAAGACGACCACGAACTCTTCCCCGCCGTATCGCGCTGCAAGGTGGTTTGCTTGCCATGGCACCGACGTCAACACATTCGCGACAGCCACAAGAGACCTGTCGCCTGCAAGATGGCCGAAGGTATCGTTGACAGATTTGAAGTGGTCGATATCGATCATCATGATCGCAACGCTGGGCGAGCTTATTGCCGGATGGGTCAAGACTGCCGCGAGATAGCTTTCAAAGGTGCGGCGGTTCGCTAGGCCCGTCAAAGGATCTTTTTCTGCCAATCCTTGCAGGATCGAATTGGTGCGGTGCAAATCGTCGGAGACCTGGCCGTAGGCAACTATCGCCGCATCAATCATCGCGAGTTCCGAAATGAGTGGAAGGCGTTCCAGCGTTAGGACGGGTTCGTTCCTGCCAATGCACTCCAAGTTCTTGATCGCAGCGCCGATAGGCGCTGCAAGATGATGCTTTGCAGCAATGAGTGTCGTGACGGCAAAAAGGCCGGGAACGACCAGAATGAAGAGCCAACCGACCTGCATGTAGCCTGCACTGCTTTGGATTTCGCTGGCGATATTGTCCGCCACGACGGCAGCATCGCCGCTCAATTGAGCCGCCATTTCATCGAGATCGTGTATGGCCCTCTCATAGGCCTGCGTCGCCAGCCGGTCGAGTTCATCAGCGGCCGGGACGTCAATGGAAGTGGCGGAGGGCGGTTGCGTCGAGCTTTCTTTGTCGCGGGCCTGCTGGCGAAGCTTAGCGATCGTCTTGGCTTCGTCGGCGACTTTTTGAGATCTCTCGATCAGAAAACCGTTGTGATCGAACGAAAAGCCTTGCGCAAGAGCCTGGATTTGCAACTGGATCTGGCGCTCCAGTCTGCGGTCTTTCGCCAAGAATATGGACCGGACAAGAGACGAGAGACGCTCGATTTTTACCGCATTGCGCGTTTGAGTTAGGATCAGGGGGATCTGTACATCGCGCGTAAAGTTCGCTTGCGTCTCAATTCTTTTCAGAAAGACGAACGAAAAGACCGCCGCGATCAGCGTATATGCGACGACGCCGATCAGAAGAAATCTTGCAACGGCGCTAAGTGAAAGCTGACGCCGTTTCGGGGCGTTGTTTTCTTCCATTCCATCGGCTCAATAAATGCTGAAGGGGAAATAAGCGTCGTTGATTCGGTCGTAGACACCGTTGAGTTTGATTTGCTTCAGTGCGGCATTCACCTTCTGGATCAGGGCCGAGTTTCCCTTCTTCGCGGTGATGTGCGCCGAACTTTGAAGAAATTCGCTGGAAATTGGATCTCCCACATATCCAAAGCGCGCCCCT
The DNA here is from genome assembly GCF_004342325.1 of Rhizobium azibense. Lineage (NCBI taxonomy): Bacteria > Pseudomonadati > Pseudomonadota > Alphaproteobacteria > Hyphomicrobiales > Rhizobiaceae > Rhizobium > Rhizobium azibense. The sequence continues at coordinate 56,046 of NZ_SMBJ01000002.1, forward strand.
TCCGTGGTCTGCAGGAAGCTCAAAAGTTCAATGGCATCGCCGATCAAGAGATCGGCCTGGTTGTCCAGTAGAAGACGTTGGGCACCGGGTTGGTCCTTGGCCAGCACGGCCTTGCTTGCACCATAGGCCTTTTGCAAATACTCCGCCTGGATCGTGTCCTGTGCTGCCGCGATGCGGACGCCGGACAGGGCAGCAGGCGCACTGTCCTGAAACTTTTCAGCGTCGCCGACCAACACTGAATGAGATCGGTAGTATGGAGCGGAGAACTCCATTTTTTTAGCGCGCTCTTCGGTAAACGCCATGCTCGCGACGATCATGTCGTATTTGTCATCCGACAAGCCCTGGACGATCTCGGTCCAGGGGACGGCGACAAACGTGCAATCGACCGCCATTTGCTGGCAGAGCGCTTTGGCGATATCCACGTCGAAACCAGCAAGCTGACCGGAGGAATCCTGAAAATTGAATGGCGGGTATGCGCCTTCCGTCGCGACCCGGAGCTTTTCATTCGCCGTCGCGAGATCAATCGAGCCTGCGAAAAACAATACTGCTGCAAGTGCGAACCGGCCGATCATCTGTTCCCCCATCTTCCGTCCTTTCGATCATATTAGGAGAAAATAGATAACAAACGATGATGGCATCCCATCGATTTCAACGAATTTGGAGCCAAAGCCGAGGCCCAGTTGCACTCAGAGCGTCGTTCGGCAGCACCTCATTTTAGAGGACGTCAGCGCACAGCATTGCAGCGCCAAGACGTTGGCGGAATATCGGCAACATTTGCCGCGGCCAGATCGTCGGGACCTGTCGTGCCCGAACGGCGCCGGCAGGACCCTTTCAATCTTTGGCGCTCTGCAACATCAGGCAAATACAGCCTCAACGCTGCCCCGATGACGCTGCGCCGGATGCCCTCAGAAACACCAACTGTCGCAGGAATGCGACAGTTGAGTCACCGCATGCGACAATCTTCATATTTCACAAGCATTGCAGAAGCTCCTGATTTCCGCCAGATTGGTATGGCGTTCCGTGGGAGGAGCCGATGCACGAACACTCCGCACATGCGGGTCATGTCTATACAAGCGCGCAACAGAAATCAGCGGCGGCAAGTTCACCCATTGTGGCTTCTTGGCGCCGTTGCATGACCATGCACCAGCTGGCGCCGGAGGATGTGCGAACACCTTTGCGATTGACCGAGCACGAGTTCCGGCAGGCACGCGAGCAATCAGAACAGCTAGTCAAGGATGCGACAGACGAGCTCGATCGGCTTTTCTTGACGGTCGGCAAGGCGGGCTGCTGCTTGCTGCTCACCGACCGCAACGGAATTGCGCTGGAACGGCGGGGCAATGCCGGCGACGACAAGGAGTTTTACGACCTCGGCCTTTGGACGGGATCGATTTGGACGGAGGCAAGCATTGGAACGAACGGCATCGGCACTGCGCTGGCCGACGAGCGTGCCGTTGCAATCTTCCGTGACCAGCACTTCTTCTGCTCTAATATCCGGCTCAGCTGCACGACCGCGCCGATCCGCGATCATCGCGGCCAGCTCGCAGCCGCACTCGATATTTCCACCTGCCGCGACGATGTCAACGAGATGACGCTGTCGATCCTTTCGCAGACCGTGCGCGACGCGGCCCTTCGCATCGAGCTCAACATCTTTCGAAGCGCCTTTAGCGGTGCACGTTTCCTGATGGTCCCCGCAGGGGCGAATTCGGCGGCCGCCTTGCTTGCCGTGGACAAGCACGACCTCGTGCTCGGAGCCACCCGCGCGGCGCGGCTGGCGCTGAAGCTCGACGACCGTCAGATTGCCGCGGGCGTTCCTGCCGCCGATGCTCTTCATGAAAGAAGCGCCGCAAGCGGCGATGCTCTTCTGGAAGCGGAGCGTGCGGCACTTTTGCGCGCCCTTACCCGGACCAACGGCAACGTCTCGCGGGCAGCGATTGATCTTGGCATGAGCCGGGCGACCCTCCATCGCAAGATGAAGAAGCTTGATCTCCACTGACGTCCCTTGTTCTTTACGAAGTGCGATGTCGCAACACTGCGACACTGTGCACTGCAACAATCCCCCGACAGTCTGGTTCGTTCTGCAAAAGACGCGCAGATTTCTTCCACTGGTTCACTCATGAACCTGGCTCATCAGGGAGGATGACATGCTGCATCAGAAGATCGTCGAATCGCCGTTCAAGTTGAAATACGGCAACTTCATCGGGGGCGAGTGGCGCGAGCCGATTGAAGGCAGATATTTCGACAACATCACGCCGGTCACAGGCGGCAAGCTTTGCGAAATTGCACGTTCCGACGAAAAGGACGTCAACGCGGCGCTCGATGCGGCCCATGCCGCCAAGGACAAATGGGCGAGAACTTCGCCTGCCGAGCGCTCCAATATCCTGATGAAGATTGCCCAGCGCATGGAAGACAAGCTGGAATTTCTCGCCCAGGCCGAGACGTGGGACAACGGCAAGCCGATCCGCGAGACGATGGCGGCCGACATTCCGCTTGCCATCGACCACTTCCGTTATTTTGCTGCCTGCATACGCGCACAGGAAGGCTCTATCGGCGAAATCGACCACGACACTGTCGCCTATCATTTCCACGAGCCGCTTGGCGTCGTCGGCCAGATCATTCCTTGGAACTTCCCGATCCTGATGGCAGCCTGGAAGCTTGCTCCGGCCCTTGCGGCCGGCAACTGCGTCGTTCTCAAGCCGGCTGAACAGACACCGGCTTCGATTCTCGTGTGGGCCGAACTCGTCGGCGATCTGCTGCCGCCCGGCGTCCTCAATATCGTCAACGGTTTCGGCCTGGAAGCCGGCAAGCCGCTTGCGACCAGCCCGCGCATCGCCAAGATCGCCTTCACGGGCGAGACCTCGACCGGCCGACTGATCATGCAATATGCCAGCCAGAACCTTATTCCGGTTACCCTCGAACTGGGCGGCAAGTCGCCAAATATATTCTTTGCCGACGTCATGGCCGAAGACGACGAATTCCTTGACAAGGCGCTGGAAGGCTTTGCGATGTTTGCGCTCAATCAGGGGGAAGTCTGCACCTGCCCCAGCCGCGCCTTGATTGAGGAATCGATCTATGACCGCTTCATGGAGAAGGCCGTCAAGCGCGTCGAAGCCATCCGGCAGGGCAACCCGCTCGACAGCGCGACGATGATCGGCGCGCAGGCATCGAACGAACAGTTGGAGAAGATCCTCGCCTATCTCGACATCGGCAAGCAGGAGGGCGCCGAAGTGCTGGCCGGGGGCACGCGTAACGATCTCGGCGGCGAACTTGCCAACGGCTATTACGTCAAGCCGACAATCTTCAAGGGGCACAACAAGATGCGCATCTTCCAGGAAGAGATCTTTGGCCCGGTGGTATCGGTCACGACCTTCAAGAACGAGAAGGAAGCGCTGGAGATCGCCAACGACACGCTTTATGGCCTGGGAGCAGGCGTCTGGACGCGTGACGGAAACCGCGCCTACCGCTTCGGCCGCGAGATTCAGGCGGGACGCGTGTGGACGAATTGCTACCACGCCTATCCGGCGCATGCAGCCTTCGGCGGCTACAAGCAGTCCGGTATCGGTCGCGAAACGCATAAGATGATGCTTGATCATTACCAGCAGACCAAGAATATGCTCGTGAGCTACAGTCCGCAGGCGCTCGGCTTCTTTTGAGCAACAGGTTTAACCAAGCTGCTGCCTCCTCCCTTGTCGGGGAGGAGGTTTTCGGCATGAAGGAACCAGCATGGAAACGACCGCTACCGGTGAACCGCGCGTGCTTGCAACGGATGCGGCGCTTGTTCTCATCGACGAGATCCGCCGCGACAATCCCGATATCCTGTTTCACCAGTCCGGCGGCTGCTGCGATGGGTCGTCACCCATGTGCTACCCGTCAAGTGAATTCCGCGTCGGCGAGACAGACGTGAAACTCGGCGAGATCGCCGGCGTGCCTTTCTATATCAGCGCCAGCCAGTTCGAGGCCTGGAAACATACGCAACTGATCATCGATGTCGTGTCCGGCCGCGGCGGCATGTTTTCGCTGGACAACGGGCGCGAGAAGCGTTTCCTCACCCGTTCGCGCCTTTTCGGCGGCGAGACCTGCGCCATCGGGATGCCAAGCGCTCCCGACGTCCCCGTCGTTTGAGAGGTCTGTCGGCCGCACATGTTCAAGCTCATTTCTTCGGCGCTTCGAACAGTTCGATCGGATTTCCCGCGGGATCCTCGAGAAGGATCTGCTTGCCGCCCATTCCTTGCACGATTTCATTCCGAAACCGTGCGCCGGCTTGACGCAGTGCTGTGACCTGCGCCTCTATATCTGCAACTTCGATCTGGATGCGATTCCAGCCGCCGGGCTCGGGCTTGCGCCCATCCGGCATCGCCTGTGGCGCTCCGCCTGGTCCGGTCATTGCGCTGACGAGAAGGCGAAAACCATCCTTTTCGAGAATGGCGAAGCCTTGCGCAGGACGAAACGAGACAGAGAAGCCGAGATGCTTTTGGTAGAAAGCGACTGCTGCGTCGACGTCGTCAACGATGTAACGCACACTGATGCCTGACATGGAATTTTCCTCCTTTTTACTTCTCGTTGCTTCACCCCCCGATAATGGCAAACGCTCGCCCTTGCCCAAACGTCCTTAGACGAGCTGAAGGAGTGCACCGCTTGCTGCCAGCAACAAGACGACAATCCACGGCGGCATCTTCCACATGACAAGCAAGAGGAACCCTGCGAGCGCCAGTGCAAAATCCACGGGCGAGAGTACAGCGTTCGTCCAGACCGGGCTGTAGAGGGCGGCACCAAGGATTCCGACGACGGCGGCATTCGCGCCACGCATGGCGGCCTGTGCGGCGGGTCGCAACCGGAACGCGTCCCAGAACGGCAGCATACCGTAGACCAGCAGCAAGCCCGGCAGAAAGACGGCGACAAGTGCGATGACCGCCCCGGCGAGCCCGTTGGGTGTAGGCCCCATGACCGCGCCGAGATAGGCGGCGAAGGTAAAGAGCGGTCCGGGAACTGCCTGCGCCAAGCCATAGCCGGCGAGAAAGGCCTCCTTGGTGACCCAACCGGGCGCCACCACTTCCGCCTGAAGCAAGGGCAGCACGACATGTCCGCCACCGAACACCAGAGACCCCGAGCGATAGAAGGCATCGAACAGCGCGACAGCCTCATGGCCGGTGACGCCTGCCACAATCGGCGGAGCCAAGAACAAGACCGCGAAGCAGACGAGTGCGATCACTCCACATCGGCGCGAGACCGGGAAGCTGAGACGTCCGGCCAGAACAGGGACGTCGGCGCGGCAAAGCCAGAGCCCAGCAACAGAACCAAGTACGATCGCCCCGGTCTGGCCGAACGTTCCGCCGATGAAGGCAGTGACGGCAACTGCGGCCAGCGCAATGCCGGCACGCTCGCGGTCAGGGGTTAGAACCTTCGCCATACCCCAGATCGCCTGCGACACAACGGCAACAGCGACCAGCTTCAGGCCGTGCAGAAAGCCTCCTGCTACGGGTCCGCTGAAAGCCTCGGCACCGAGCGCGAAAATAAGGAGGATGAAAGCCGATGGCATGGTAAAAGCGAACCAGGCTGCGAACCCGCCAGCCAAACCGTTGCCGCGCAAGATACCGAGCGCAAAGCCGACCTGGCTCGACGCCGGTCCCGGCAGAAATTGGCAAAGCGCCACGAGATCGGCATAGCCGGCCTCGTCGATCCATCTGCGCCGCACCACCAACTCGTGCCGGAAATAGCCGAGATGCGCGATCGGTCCGCCGAAGGAGGTGAACCCGAGCTTCAGGAAGACGCGAAAGACTTCAGCCGGATTGCCACGGGGGCGTTCGACTTCGAACTCAGCCGGTGCTGTCTGGGAGGATTTCACGAAAGAGCTCCTTGGCTTTTTCCTTGGCCCTTTCGAGAGCGACAAGGCCGTAGGGCGTAGCGTTGTAGGTCCGCCGGCGCGTGCGGCCTATGCGTTCGATACGTGAGGCCAGATAACCTTTCTTCTCCAGGGAGTGCAGCATGGGGTAGAGCGTTCCGGCGCTGACTTTATAGCCGTGCCTGGCCAGTTCCTCGATCATCCATAGGCCGTGCAGATCGCCCTTGGCGGCGTGATAGAGGACGTGGAGCCGGACAAAACCGGAGAGAAGATCCTGATATTCCATTCCTTGCCATCAAACCAGATAGTCGACATTCGATATCGCGAACCGATAATAATGGGAAAAAGTTGGGCCTGCAATCCCGCGAGCACGAAGCCGCTCGACCATCGTCCACAGGAACATACCGGTGGTCCGTGAGGCGAGCTGCGAGAAGGCATCGGGAAAGAGGCTGCGGAGTAAAGGAGAATGGCTTCCGCCAATAGGTCTTGAACAAGCGAGACTTTTGACGGATCGCTACATTTTTATGTCGTGGATCGACTGTAGTTGCGTCATTGCGTGTACTAGATTCGACGGAACAATTCGAGGGTACATGTGATGGCAGAATTTCCACAGAAAGCGAAAGTCGTAATTATTGGGTTGGGCGGCATTGTCGGCGCGTCGATTGCGCATCACCTGATCGAACGTGGCTGGGACGATATCGTCGGCATCGACAAGTCGGGAATCCCTACCGACATCGGTTCAACGGCGCACGCCTCCGACTTCTGCTACACGACCAGCCATGACTATCTCTCGGTCTGGACGACGCAATACTCCATCGATTTCTACGAAAAAATGGGCCATTACGCCCGCATCGGCGGCCTGGAGGTTGCACGCACCGGCGACGACACATGGATGGAGGAGATTAAGCGCAAGCTGACCTCGGCTAAGGCCTTCGGCACCCGAGCATATTACGTCAGCCCGGCCGAGATTAAGGAAAAATTCCCGCTGATCGAGGAGAGCATGGTCCAGGGAGGCCTGTTCGATCCTGATGCCGGCCTCGTCATTCCACGCTCGCAGACCGTCGCGGGCAAGTTGGTCGATGCTGGCGAAAAGGCCGGCAAGCTCAAGGTTTTCGGCAATACGCCCGCCAAATCACTGATCGTCGAGAATGGCCGCATCAAGGGCGTCGTCACCCATCGCGGCACGATCATGGCCGATCATGTCGTCGTCTGTGCCGGCATCTGGGGTCGCCTGATCGCCGAAATGGTCGGCGAAGACCTTCCGGTCATGCCGGTCGACCATCCGCTGACATTCTTCGGCCCCTACAACGAGTTCGAAGGCACGGGCAAGGAAATCGGCTTTCCGCTTTTGCGCGACCAGGGCAATTCCGCCTACATGCGCGATACCGGCGACCCGAAGACCACCGAAGGCGGCCAGATCGAATGGGGCTATTACGAAACGACCAATCCTCGCCTTTGCCATCCGCGCGACATACTGGAGAAGCATGAAGCTCGCCTCTCGCCCTCGCAACGCGACCTCGAAATGGAGCAGATCCTCGAGCCGCTGGAGCGCGCCATGGAGCTCACCCCGATCCTCGGCGAACTGGGCTACAACGAAGGCCATTCCTTCAACGGCCTCTTGCAGGTCTCTGCAGCTGGCGGCCCGTCCTGCGGCGAAAGCCAGAAGGTTCGCGGCCTCTGGTACTGCGTCGCCATCTGGGTCAAGGACGGGCCAGGCTACGGCAAGCTGATCGCCGACTGGATGACGGACGGCCGCACAGAGATCGACCATGCCAGTATCGACTATGCGCGCTTCTACCCGCACCAGCTCGAGGAAAACTTCATCGAGAGCCGTACGTTCGAGGCTGCCCAGAAGATCTACTTTCCCGCCATACATCCGCGCGAGCCCTATGCCACCGGACGCAACGTCAAGCGCTCGCCCTTCTACGAGCGCGAGGTGGAGCTCGGCGGATACTTCATGGAACTCGGAGGCTGGGAACGCGCGCACGGCTACAAGGCCAACGAGCATCTGCTTGAAAAATATGGCGAGCGCGTTCCGGTTCGCGAGAACGAGTGGGACAACCGGCACTTCTGGCGCGTATCGAATGCTGAACATCTCGCCATGAGCGAGGATTGTGGAATCGTCAACCTCAGCCACTTCTACATGTTCGACGTCGAAGGCCCGGACCATGTGGCGCTGATGGAATGGATCTGCGCGGCCAAGATCGGCGGTGATGCCAACATCGGAAAGGGAATCTACACGCATTTCCTAGACGACGAGGGCATGGTCCGTGCCGACTTGACCGTGATCCGCATGGCCGACCGCTGCCGTGTCATCGACGGCGCCGATGCCGGCCCGCGCGATTTCCATTACGTGAAGCGGATCGCAGAAGACAAGGGCTTCAACGTGACCGTCACTGATGTGGCAGAGAAGTACGTCACCATCGGCATCTGGGGTCCCAATGCGCGTGCAACCCTGAAAAAGGTCGTCGCCGATCCGGCCGGCCTTGATCCCGACAACTTCGCCTTCGCGGCGATAAAGCCGATCGAGATTGCCGGCAAGTCCGTCACTGCCTTCCGCATTTCCTATGTCGGCGAGCAGGGCTGGGAACTGCACATGAAATACGAAGACGGCCTTTCTGTCTGGGATGCGCTGCGCTCCACCGGCGTCATGGCCTTCGGCGTGGAAACCTATGCCAATTCCCGCCGCATGGAAAAGAGCCTGCGCCTGCAGAACGCCGATTTGCTTACGCAGTACAATCTGATCGAATCCGACCTCGCCCGTCCGAAGGTCAAGGAAGCCGAGTTCCGCGGCAAATCCAAGCATCTGGAATACAAGGCTCGCGAGCACCAGCCGGCCATGCTCTGCACGCTGGTGATGACAGACAATGTCGACAGGAGCGGAGTTGCCCGCTACCCGGTAGGCTCATTGCCGGTCATGGATCCGGCCACGGGCGAAACGCTGGTCGACGAACTCGGCCGCCGCTCCTATACGACGTCGATTGCCTATGGCCCGACCATCGGCAAGAATATCGCGCTGGCATTTCTGCCCTGGTCCTATTGCCAGGTGGGCCGCGGGCTAAACGTCGATTACTTCGGCGAGACCTATCCCGTCGAAGTCGTCGCCGTTGGCTACAAGCCGCTTTACGACCCCGAAAATTCGAAGCCCCGGAGCTGACGTCAAGGGCAACGGGCTGAGGAAACCCGTTGCCCCGCCCCATGACGGGCCGAGGCGCTACGACGGGATCGTTGGCGCCAACCACAAAAGCTGTGATGGCCACCCTCAAGTAACCGATCTGTGCCTGCCGCCAGAAAGAAGCGCCGAGTAAACGACGCGGCGTGCGATCTTACGTCGTCGCAGTCCCTTGCAATTCGCTTGCTTTCATCATGACTGTGGCAGCGATGGCCCCACCCCATCCGACCCTTGATCCACATTACGTTTTCGGTAGCAACAACACTGCGCGCCATCGTCTTCCTTTAGCGCCATCCTTGGCCATTTTCGGCAGGCATCGTATAATTCATTCGATTGACTTACAACAGAATGCGTATATCATGTCTTCATGAACGAAAATCCTGACAAAAAAATCGAGGCAACCCGAAGCGAGATTACCCGCGAGAGGCTGCTTGCGGCGGCGCTTGACGTATTTGGCCGATACGGCTTTGACGGAGCCAGTACGCGCAAGCTTGCCGACGCGGCAGGCGTCAACCTGCAAGCCATCCCCTATTACTTCGGCAGCAAGGAGGGGCTCTACGTCGCAACGGCCGATCACCTGGCGGGAATTGTCGCCGGACATGTCGCCGGCATCCGCCATCGCGTCGGCCGCCATCTTGCGCAAATCGATGCGACGAACACGCCTTTGAATGCTTCGCAGGCACGGCTCTTTCTGACGGAGATCGTGGAAACGATGATCGTTCTTTTCGTCAGCAAGGAATCGGAGGCCTGGGCCCGCTTCATCATCCGCGAGCAGCTGGAGCCGACGGCGGCTTTCGAAAGGGTCTATGCTGGCATCATGGGACCGGTGATCAACATGGCACGGCGGCTCATCGGGACGATTTTGAAAGAAGACCCCGCCTCCGAGAACATGCGTCTGCGCACTCTCTCCTTCGTCGGCAGCCTTCTGGTTTTCCGGATGGCGAACGCTGCAGTGCTCGCGCAGATGGAATGGAATTCCATCGGCGAGGAGCAGATCGCAACGCTGCGGGCCCACGCGCGCAGTCTTGTCGCGCTGCTCGAACCTGCGAAAGGAGAAACAGAATGAACAAGCTCGTTCCGGCTGCGATCCTTCTCGCCAGCGCAGCCGCAGCCGGCTGGTGGTTCGACGCGCCGTCGAGGCTCGGCTGGGGCCCGCAAGATCCAGGGGAGTTCACCCTCTATGGAAATGTCGATATCCGCCAGGTCTCGCTCGCTTTCCGGGTGAGCGGCCGGCTCGAAGAGGCACGCGTCGACGAGGGCGATACTGTCAAGCGCGGTGCTATTCTGGCGCGGCTGGACAACGAACCTTACGACTATGCGGTCCGTTCGGCGCAGGCAAACGTCGCCGCGCTGCGTGCCACACTCGACAAGCTCAAGGCCGGTCCACGGCCCGCTGAGATCGCGCAGGCAAGCGCATCTTACAACGAAAGCCTTGCTGACCTGAAAAACGCCAATCTCGCTTACGACCGCGCCCGGCAGCTGCGGCCGCAGGGTACGGTTTCTCAAGCGGGTCTCGATCAGGCAACGGCCGCAAGGGCAATGGCTGCGGCACGTGCGGAATCGGCAAATCAGGCGCTTGTTTTGTTGAGGGAAGGCAGCCGCGCCGAAGACATCGCAGCCGCGGCGGCACAGTTGAAAGCGGCCGAAGCCACTCTAGCAACGGCGCAGACATCGCTTGACGATACGGAGCTTCGGGCACCCAACGACGGCATCATCTTGTCGCGGATCAAGGAGCCCGGGGCGATCGTATCGTCCGCCGATGCAGTCTATGTGCTATCGCTGACCGAGCCTGTATGGGTCCGCAGTTATGTTGCAGAAGCAGAACTCGGACGGATTTATCCGGGTATGAAGGTCAAGGTCACGTCCGACACCAAACCGGATCAGGCCTATGAAGGCAGGATCGGCTTCATTTCACCGGTTGCGGAGTTCACGCCGAAATCCGTCGAGACGCCGGAACTTCGAACCGACCTCGTCTATCGTCTGCGCGTCGTCATCGAAAGGCCCGGGCTGGATCTTCGCCAGGGCATGCCGGTGACGCTGCGCCTTCCATCGTTGCAGGCAGCGACAAGATGAGTGCGCCAGAAAGTCCTCGCGATACCGCCGAACTCGTTCACCTGAAGGACGTTACCAAGCGGTTCGGCGAGGCAAAGCCGGCGCTCGATGCAATTTCGGCCTCGATCCGCGGCGGCGAGATCACCGGGCTCGTGGGACCCGACGGAGCAGGCAAGACCACGCTTATCCGCCTGATGACCGGTCTCATGCTGCCGGAAGAAGGTACGGTCAAGGTGCTGGGCTTCGAACCGCCTGACGGATCGGCTGCCATCCAAGCTTCGATCGGCTACATGCCGCAGCGCTTCGGGCTTTATGAGGATCTGTCGGTCCAGGAGAATCTTGAACTCTACGCCGAGCTTCGCGGGTTGCCAAAACGCCAACGAGCGGCGACCTTCGATGAACTTCTGACCTTCACGGATCTGAAACGCTTCACCGGCCGTCTCGCCGGAAAGCTTTCGGGCGGCATGAAGCAGAAGCTGGGCCTTGCTTGCGCGCTTTTGAAGAAACCCCGCCTTTTGCTCCTTGATGAGCCCGGCGTGGGCGTCGATCCGATTTCCAGGCGCGACCTTTGGAAGATGGTCGAGAATTTGACAGCAGAAGGCATCGGTGTCGTCTGGTCGACGGCCTACCTCGACGAGGCCGAGGCCTGCGATCGCGTCCTGCTGATGAATGAGGGCAAGCTGCTTTTCTCCGGTAAACCGAAGGATCTGACGGACCAGGTCAAAGGCCGTGTCTTTCGGTTGACCGGTGTTTCTGGTCGGCGCCGTCAGCTGCTTGCGAAGCTTCTCGACGAGGACGGCGTTATCGACGGTGTTATCCAGGGCGAAGCGATCCGGCTGGTAACCGCTACCGGCCACGATGGCCTGTTTGCCGCAGCCGGTGTCGCAAAAGTCAGCCCCACTGAACCGCGCTTCGAAGATGCTTTCGTCGACATGCTGGGTGGAGGGCCAGGTGGTCGCTCGAGGCTTGCAGAGGCGCAGAAACCTGTGACCGGCAAGGACGACAGCCCGGTGATCGTAGCGAAAGGCCTTACCAAACGCTTCGGCGACTTCACAGCAGCCGACGACATTACGTTCGACATCCCGCGCGGCCAGATATTCGGGCTGCTCGGGCCGAACGGCGCGGGCAAATCAACGACATTCAAGATGCTGTGCGGACTTTTGAGGCCGACGAGCGGCGAAGGCAAGGTGGCCGGTTTTGATCTGCGCCGCGATGCAGCAGAGGCACGTAACCGCCTCGGCTACATGGCGCAGAAATTCTCGCTTTATGGCGATCTCAGCGTCGCTCAGAATCTTGATTTCTTTGCCGGCGTCTATGGATTGAGCGGCCCGCGCAAGCTCGAGCGCACGCAGCTGATGACGTCCATCTTCGATCTTCAATCGCGTCTTGCAATGTCCGCAAAGGACCTGCCGCTCGGGCTCAAGCAGAGGCTGGCGCTTGCCTGCGCCGTTATGCATGAACCTGAGGCGCTCTTTCTCGACGAACCCACATCAGGCGTCGATCCGATCACGCGCCGCGAATTCTGGACACATATCAACGGGCTCGTGGAAATGGGCGTCACAGTCCTCGTCACCACGCATTTCATGGACGAGGCCGAGTATTGCGATCGCATTTCGCTGATTTATCGAGGCCGTTCGATCGCACTCGGTACGCCGGACGAGCTGAAGGCGCGTTGTTCAAATGCGGACAACCCCGATCCGACGATGGAGGACGCGTTCATCGCGCTTGTTCAAGCCTGGCAGGAGAGGATTGCGGCATGACGTTCCCTCCCCCCGCGCCAGTGTCCCGCTCCAGCCGATACCGTCGTTTTGCAGCATTGGTTCGCAAGGAGTGCCTTCAGGTCGTTCGTGATCCGAGCAGCATTCTGATTGCATTTGTGCTGCCGCTCATCCTGCTTTTTCTATTCGGTTACGGCGTTTCGCTGGACACGACGCGGACGCGGGTCGGATTGGTCCTCGAAGAAACAACACCGCTGACGAATGATCTTGCCGCAAGCTTCCAGGCATCCCGTTATTTTTCCGTGACGACCGGCCGCGACAGGCGGCTCTTCGCACAAGACCTGGTAGTTTCCCGCATCCGCGGCATCATCGTCATCCCGGCGGGTTTTACGCGGAACTATGCAGCAGGCAATCGGCCGCAGGTCCAGGTAGTCGTCGACGGTTCCGATCCCAACACCGCCAATTTCGTGCAGAATTATGTCCAGGGCGCTATGACAAATTGGCGCCTCCAGCAACAGTCCGAAATGGCCGCGAGCGCGGTGCCGATTTCGGCCGAGCAACGCTTCTGGTTCAATCCAGAACTGACCAGCCGGTCATTTCTGGTGCCAGGCTCGATCGCAATCGTCATGACGCTGGTTGGAACGCTTTTGACATCGCTGGTCGTTGCCCGAGAATGGGAGCGGGGCACGATGGAAGCGATGATGGCAACGCCGGTAACGGCCGCCGAGTTGCTTGCCGGAAAGATACTTCCCTATTTCCTGCTCGGCCTTTCATCGATGACGCTTTGCGTGCTGCTTGCGGTCTTTTTGTTTGGCGTTCCATTTCGCGGTTCCATCCTGGCGCTTTATGCCCTGTCGGCCGTTTTCCTCATGCCGGCGCTCGGCCAGGGCCTGCTGATTTCCGCTGCCACCAAGAACCAGTTTCTTGCCTCGCAGCTGGCGCTGATTACCGCTTTCCTTCCCGCTTTCCTGCTTTCCGGTTTTCTCTTCGAAATCAATTCAATGCCGAAACCAATCCAATGGATCACCTTCATCGTGCCGGCGCGTTACCTGATACCCAGCCTGCAGACGGTGTTCCTGGCCGGCGATATCTGGCCGATGTTCCTCCATGCAATCGCGGTGATGTTTCTGATCGGCTTTGTCTTGTTCCTGCTTGCCGCCCGCAGCACCAGAAAGAGGATTGCTTAAATGTGGTGGACGCGTGTGAAAGCGCTCATTGTCAAGGAACTGCTGGCAGTGCTCCGCGATCCGAAAGGCCGTACCATCCTGATCGGTCCGCCGATCGTGCAGCTCCTTGTCTTTTCCTATGCAGCAACGCTCGAGGTTCGAAATGTCGATGTGATGCTCCTCAGCCGCGACAGTGGATATTGGGGGCAAGAACTCGTGCGGCGCATCGAGGGTTCACCGACATTTCGCCAGGTGCTCATCGCCGCCACGCCCGCCAGCGTGCGGGATGCTATCGATAGACAGAAGGTCACAGCCGCAATCGAAATTGGGGCCGATTTCTCACGCAAGATCGAGGCAGGAGAGCCGGCCCATCTGCAGGTCATTCTTGATGGCCGGCGCTCCAATGCGTCGCAGATCGTTTCGGGATACATTGCGCAGATTGTCGCGACATTATCCGCCGAGACGCCTGCAGGTGTGCGAGGAGCTGTCCGTTCCGTCACGACAGTGCCGCGCAACTGGTTCAATCCCAACCTGATCTTCCAATGGTTCATGGTGCCGAACCTGATCGCCAGCATCGCGCTGCTCATCGGGCTTATCGTCACCGCCCTTTCGATCGCTCGTGAACGCGAGCTCGGTACCTTCGACCAATTGATGGTCTCGCCGCTTCGCACCCATGAGATCCTGATCGGTAAGCTTGTCCCACCGATGATGATCGGGCTCTTTCACATGACGGTCTATATCCTAGCGGCGATCTTCATCTTCGCCGTGCCGCTGCGCGGTTCGCTGCTGTTTCTTTACGGCAGTTCGCTCTTCTATCTCGCGTCGGTCGCCGGTCTGGGGCTCTTCATCTCCGCCTTGTCGATGACGCAGCAGCAGGCAATTCTCGGCGCCTTCCTTTTCATGGTGCCGGCGATGCTTCTTTCAGGCTTTGCAACGCCGATTGAGAACATGCCAGACTGGCTGCAGCCGGTCACGCTAATCAACCCGCTGCGGTATTTCCTGGTGATTGTGAAGGGCATCTTCCTCAAAGACATGCCCTTGATGGAGGTGTGGCACCAGACATGGCCGCTTTGCGCGATTGCCGCCGGAACCTTGAGCGCAGCCTCGTGGCTGTTTCGCCGAAGGCTCGAGTAACATCTTCCCCCGCTTGCGCGGCTCGGCAGGCCGAACAGGTCTGCCAGGTGTGGCGGGGATTGACCCTGCACCGGTATCCGCCCCGTTCTTCGAGCCTGTAGGCCACCAAGGTTTCAAAGCCTTGCCAGCCCTGTTCGAGGATCGCCGGATTGAGGCTCGCCTTCTGGCAGATGACGCTTCCGGGCGCGTCCATGGTTCCCCAGGCGCTGCGCGACTCTTGGCCGTGGCGAGGTCTTACAGCACGACCGTTTTGAAGCGACGGGCGATATCAACTGGCCTGTGCCGCCAATCGGCGCAGGGGGCGCTTGGCATGTGTACCGCCTGCGATTTTGCCGCTTGCATTGTTTACTAAAATGAGTTTTACTAAACACATTGCTAAACATGAACATCGTGAAGTTCATGTAAGCATTCCTTGGAAGTGGGTGAAGTTGCGACGCCGGTGGGAGCCGGCCTGGTTCTGGGAGGAACTTATGCAAAGGAAATCGAAAGCCCTTCTCGGGCTGGCCTCGACGCTCATGCTGTCGTCGGCATTGCCCAACCTTGCAATAGCCGATGAACTGACACTGTGCTGGGCCGCCTGGGACCCCGCCAACGCGCTCGTGGAACTGTCAAAGGACTTCACGGCCAAGACCGGCACGACGATGAAGTTCGAGTTCGTCCCTTGGACGAGCTATGCCGATCGCTTTCTCAATGAACTCAACTCTCACGGCAAGCTCTGCGACCTGATTATCGGCGACAGCCAGTGGATCGGCGGTTCGGCGGAAAATGGCCACTACGTCAAGCTCAACGACTTTTTCGACAAGGAAGGCATCAAGATGGATGACTTCGTGCCGGCAACAGTCGTCGGTTACTCCGAATGGCCGAAGAACACCCCGAACTACTGGGCGCTTCCGGCGATGGGCGACGTTGTCGGCTGGACCTACCGCAAGGATTGGTTCGAGCGTCCCGAACTGAAAAAGGAATTCAAGGAGAAATATGGCGCGGATCTCGTCGCGCCGAAAACCTATGGTCAACTGAAGCAGATCGCCGAATTCTTCCAGAAGCGCGAAATTGACGGAAAGACCGTCTACGGCGCTTCGATCTATACCGAGCGCGGCTCGGAGGGCATTACGATGGGCGTGACCAACGTCCTTTATGATTGGGGTTTCCAATATGAAAACCCCAAGAAGCCCTACGAGATGGAAAGCTTCGTCAATTCACCCGACGCGGTAAAGGGCCTTGAATTCTACAAGTCCCTTTACGATTGCTGCACGCCGCCGGGCAGCTCAAACGTCTACATGGTCGAATCCGCGGATGCCTTCAAATCCGGGCAGGTCGCCATGCAGATGAATTTCGCCTTTACTTGGCCCGGCCTTTACAAGGATGAGAAGGTCGGCGGCGACCGCATCGGCTTCTTTCCTAATCCTGCCGAGAAGGCGCACTTTGCACAACTCGGCGGCCAAGGCATCTCGGTGGTTTCCTATTCCGACAAGAAGGACGCCGCGCTGCAATACATCAAGTGGTTCGCACAAGCTGATGTGCAGGCCAAGTGGTGGGAGCTCGGCGGCTTCTCCTGCTTGAATTCCGTCGTCAATGCACCCAGCTTCGCCGGCAGCCAGCCCTACGCCCAGGCGTTTCTGGACTCCATGGCAATCGTCAAGGATTTCTGGGCCGAACCGAGCTACGCTTCGCTTCTCCAGGCCATGCAGAAACGGGTTCATAATTATGTCGTTGCCGGCAATGGGACCGCTCAGGAAGCGCTCGACGGCTTGGTGAAGGATTGGACCCAGGTGTTCGAGGATGACGGCAAGATCTAGTGCGTGGCTGGACACGTGGAGTTCTTGTCTGGACGGCGGTCCGGATCGGCAAAGGAGCCGGGCCGCATGATGTCCCACATAAGCAGAGACCAGGTGACATCTTGAACATTTCCAACTCCATCGTCGAGAAGGCAGCGGATGCGACTGCAAAGGTAACGCCGATTTCGGTGGTCCGGCGCGTCCGCGGCTTGTCCGATCGAGCGATAGCATGGCTGTTCATCGCCCCCGCTATCGTCCTGTTGCTCGCGATCAACATTTTTCCGCTCATCTGGGCAATCTATCTTTCCTTCACGAACTATCGTGCCAACCGGCCGAATGCCGCTGTCGAAGGGGTGGGTTTGAGAAATTACGAGCGCGTCCTGACTGATCCGGACATCTGGCAGGCGATGCAGACGACGGCGCATTTCGTCTTCTGGACGATTGTGCTGCAGACCGTTATCGGCTTCACACTCGCCTACCTGATCGATCGCAAATTTCGCGGCCACGCCTTCTGGACGACCATCATCTTGATTCCAATGATGCTGTCTCCGGCTGTGGTCGGCAATTTCTGGCGTTTTCTGTACGAGCCGCAGATCGGTCTTTTCGCCTATGCAGTCTCCTGGCTCACCGGCATTGCGACGTCGGATATTCGGATGCTCGGCGACGTTTCGCTTGCGCCTTGGGCAATCATTATCGTCGATACCTGGATGTGGACGCCCTATGTAATGCTGATCTGCCTCGCCGGCCTGCGCTCGATCCCGGACTATATCTACGAAGCCGCAGAGGTCGACCGTGCCTCCCCATGGCGGCAATTCTGGTCGATCACGGTGCCGATGGCGCTGCCTTTCATCATGCTCGCCGTCCTGTTCCGCGGCATCGAGAACTTCAAAATGTTCGACATGGTAACGCTTTTAACCGGCGGCGGGCCTGGCTCGGTTACTGAAGTCGCCTCGATCACGCTGAAGCGAGCGGCCTTCGAGAGCTGGGCCACCGGCCGCGCCTCCGCCTTCGCTATCGTTCTCTTTGTCGCGGTATTCGGTCTCGCCAACATCTACGTCAGGGCCCTTAACAAGGTGAAGCAACGATGAGCTGCGCGAACTCCGCCCATTCGGTCGTTGAGCCGAGCTTCACCAGCAAGCGGATCGCCGGCGCGATCGTGATCCTCTACGCGCTGATCACTCTGATACCGCTGGTCTGGATTTTCCTGACCAGCATCAAATCGCCTCCAGATTCCATCAGCTACCCGCCGAAAATCGTCTTCACCCCGTCACTTGAAGGCTACTGCAATCTTCTGACCACGAGAACGCGGCAGACGCCTGAATACATCGCTTCCTTGCCCGAGCCGACAGGCACCTGCAACGAGGTGACTCGCAAGCGCAATATGGTCATCGCCGGCCCCTCGAATTTCTTGCCGCGCTTCTTCAATTCGCTGCTGATTGCGTTCGGATCAACTTTTCTCGCCGTCTTGCTCGGCACGATGGCCGCCTACGGCTTTTCGCGCTTCCGGGTGCCGCTCGCTGACGATCTTTTGTTCTTCATCCTGTCAACGCGCATGATGCCGCCGATCGCCGTCGCGATCCCGATCTACCTAATGTACCGGGAGCTCGGGCTGTCCGACACTGCATTGGGGATGATCCTGCTTTACACGGCGGTCAACGTGTCGCTCGCAGTCTGGCTGCTCAAGGGCTTCATCGACGAGATCCCCCGTGAATACGAGGAGGCCGCGATGATCGACGGCTACACCCGGCTGCAGGCCTTCCGGAAGGTCGTGCTGCCGCAGGCAACGACCGGGATCGCCGCAACCGCCATCTTCTGCCTGATCTTTGCTTGGAACGAATATGCCTTCGCCGCACTTCTGACATCAGGCAGCGCGCAGACTGCACCGCCATTCATCCCGACGATCATCGGCGAAGGCGGGCAGGACTGGCCGGCTGTTGCCGCGGGAACCACCATCTTCCTGATCCCGATCCTGGTCTTTACCATTCTCCTGCGCAAGCAGTTGCTGCGCGGCATCACCTTCGGAGCGGTCCGCAAATGATGAACATGATCGAAACGCCCCGCCCTGCCCGTCCGAAACGTCCCTTTTTCCTGCGGCGCGGTCCGATGGAAAACATCGCAACCGTGGTGATTGCAGCAGGTTTCGTGATGCTGTTTCAACCTTTCCTGCTGGTGGTCTACACATACTCGCTGGTCACACTGCTGACAGGGACCGCCCTGTTCATCGTCGTCTCGAAATTTCCGGAGTGAACCATGGCGGAGATCAGGGTAGAAAATGTCCGCAAGCAGTTCGGCAGCTTCGCTGCGGTCGAAGACTCGAGCTTCGTCGTCCATGACGGCGAGTTTCTTGCCCTGCTCGGGCCATCCGGCTGCGGCAAGACGACCACCCTTCGCATGATCGCCGGTCTTGAACTGCCGACCAGCGGCAAGATCTATCTCCACGGCGAAGACGTCACCTTCAATCGCGCCAGCGCCCGCGACATCGCCTTTGTCTTCCAGCTCTTTGCGCTCTATCCGCACATGAACGTGCGCCAGAACATCGGCTTTCCGTTGCTATCTCAAGGGATGCCGAAGGCTGAAATACGCGAACGCGTCCAGGAGACCGCGCGCCTGCTACAGATCGATCATATTCTCGCCAGGTCCGTCTCCGGGCTTGCCGGTGGCGATCGCCAGCGTGTGGCGCTCGCCCGCGCCATCGTGCGGCGCCCGAAATGCTTTTTGATGGACGAACCGCTCGGTACACTCGATGCGGAGTTCCGCGAGGTCATGGTTCATGAGCTGCGCGAGTTGCACAACCGCATCCACGCGACGACGGTCTACGTCACGCACGATCAGCATGAGGCGATGGCGATGGCAGACAAGATCGCCGTCATGAACCATGGCGTCATAGAACAATTCGGGACGCCACAGGAAATTTACAGCAAGCCTGCGACCATGTATGTCGCGGATTTCATCGGCTCTCCACCGATGAATTTCATCCGCTTCACCTGCGGCCTTAAGCAGGGAGACCGATCGATCTCTCTCGATGGCGTCGATGTCGCCGTTCCCGAGATTCTCCAGGACTTGAGGGTCGGCGAGCTGGCGCTTGGCGTGCGGCCCGAGCACATCCGCTTCAGCGATGCCTCCGACCTGCGCGGCGCCGTATATGGCAGCGAGTATCTTGGAACAAATCAGATCGTGGCGATCGAAACCCGCAGCGGACTGATCAAAGCCCGCGTTCCGGCGAACCGCAACTTTCGCATCGGCGAAACGGTCGGTCTCGAATTCAATCCTGCCAATCTTGCGCTCTTTGACTGCCAGTCGGGCCGTGCGGTCGCTTCATCGCTCTATTCGGAGGTCCGTAATGGCTGATGTCGTTCTTAGAGATCTCAACATGCGTTTCGGCGACACGCAGGCGCTCAGCAACCTCAATCTGACGATCCGCGATGGCGAATTCGTCGTGCTGCTGGGGCCGACTGGGGCCGGCAAGACGACGACGCTCCGTCTGATCGCCGGTTTAGAGCGGCCCGACAGTGGCCATATCGAGATCGCCAACCGCAACGTTGCTGGCCAATCCCCTGCCGAACGCGACGTGGCATTCGTGTTCCAGCAATATTCGCTTTATCCACATATGACGGTTTACGAAAATCTTGCCTTTCCCCTCAGGGCGCCGGTTCGAAAGATGAGCAGCGACGAGATCGATCGGCGCGTTCGCGAAATTGCACAGATGGTGAGGATCGATCATAAGTTGGAAAACCGCTCAACGCGTCTTTCCGGCGGAGAGATGCAGCGCGTTGCAATCGGCCGCGCGCTGGTGCGCGAACCAGCCATCTACCTCATGGACGAACCGCTTTCGTCTCTCGACGCCAAGCTTCGGGGGGAGCTTCGACTGGAACTCAAGCGCATTCAGAGGGAACTGGGCTCGACCCTTCTCTATGTGACCCACGACCAGATAGAGGCCATGACGATGGCGGACCGCATCGGCATTGTCGCCCAAGGCAGGCTCCTGCAGGTCGGCACGCCTCGGGAAATCTACGGCAATCCCGCCAGCCTTCACGTTGCAGCCCGTCTCGGGCAACCGCATATCAACCTGCTGCCTGCCGACCTGCTTCCTGGCGCAAGTCCTCCAAAGGGTACGAAGACAATCGGCGCACGCACCGAGCATCTCGAGATCATTGTCGCCAAGGATGCAAACGCAGAGGTCGATTGGATCGAGCACTTGGGCGACCAGAACCATCTGCATATCCGTGTTCGTGATCACAAGCTCGTCACGCTTGCAGATCCATATCTGTCAATCAGACCGGGCGACAGGATCAATCTTAAACTCCGCGACCCGCTCTATTTCGATGCGAGCGGACAGCGGCTGGCTTGAACCGAAGATACTGAGCAACGCAGGCATGCGAAAAACAGACGGGTCTCAATCAATGAAACATTTCTTTAATCGTCGGGAAGACATCGTCACGGACGCTCTGGACGGCCTGCTGCTCACAAGCGGCCCGGGCCGCCTTGCCCGTCTTGATACATTTCCCGAAATCAAGGTGATATTGCGCGCGGACTGGGATCATTCGAAAGTGGCAATCATTTCAGGCGGCGGTGCGGGGCATGAGCCTTCGCACGCCGGGTTCGTCGGCAAGGGCATGCTGACGGCAGCGGTATCTGGGGAGATATTTGCTTCGCCGAGCGTCGACGCGGTCCTGACGGCGATCCGCACCGTTACCGGACCCCGCGGAGCCCTGTTGATCGTCAAGAATTATACCGGCGACCGCTTGAATTTCGGGCTTGCGGCCGAAAGGGCCCGCGCCGAAGGTTTCGACGTTGAGATGGTCATTGTTGCAGACGACATCGCGATCCCGGATATCATCCAACCGCGTGGCGTCGCCGGCACCTTGTTCGTTCACAAGATTGCCGGATATTACGCCGAGATCGGAACGGATTTAAAGACAGTCGCCGCACGTGCTGCATCCGCAGCAACCGATACCGTCTCGCTCGGCATGTCGCTTTCGACTTGCAGTGTACCCGGCCAGTTGCATGAGGACCGGCTTGGCGCGAACGAAGGCGAACTTGGCCTTGGTATCCACGGGGAACCAGGCGTCGAGCGCATCGCACTTCAACCGGTCGCCGATATCGTTGCCGCAATGACCGGGCGGCTTGCCGCAAAGGTGGACGATTCGCGAAGCCATGCCCTTCTCATCAACAATCTTGGCGCCGTCCCGCCTCTCGAAATGGGCCTGATTGCCAATACCGTCCTGTCTTGCCCTCTCGCACGCCGTGTCAAACTGATTGTCGGGCCGGCGCCGATGATGACGGCGCTCAACATGAACGGTTTCTCGCTCTCCCTGATCCCGCTGGATGACGCGCGCGAGGTCGCTTTGAAGGCCCCGGTCGACCCGCATGCCTGGGTACCTGCAGTCGAACATCGTGGGATCAATGTCATTGCAGGTCCCCAAAGCGGCGCCGTTGCGGATAAAACGGCCGCAGCCAGCGACGACGGCCATAGCCGTCGCCTGATAACAGCGCTCTGCGAGCACCTGATTTCGCTCGAAAGCGAGCTTAACCGCTTGGACGGCCGCCTCGGCGACGGAGACACTGGCTCCACGGTCGCAACCGGCGCTCGCAGCGTGCTTGCCCGTATTGACACCCTGCCGCTCAAGGAGCCCGCCGCCACCCTGGCTTCGATCGGCGACATTCTGAGTATGAGCATGGGGGGCTCGAGCGGCGTTTTGCTGTCGATCTTCTTTACCGCCGCAGCCAAGGCTATGGCGGATAAAGCCGATATCGCCGCGGCCCTTCTTGCCGGCCTTGATCGGATGACGTTTTATGGTGGAGCCGGGATCGGCGACCGCACCATGGTCGATGCGCTGGCCCCGGCGCTTGCAGCACTTACCTCCGGCAACCTCGCGGCGGCGGCGAAGGCGGCTGTGGCAGGCGCGGAATCGACCAAGTCGATGAAGAAGGCAAAGGCTGGACGCGCCTCGTATGTCGGGGAGGAGGATCTGAAAGGAGTGCCTGACCCTGGTGCGGTGGCGGTCGCGGGCGCATTCGAGGTCGCGGCAGCCATTGCGGCGACAGCCATGGCGTAAAAACGTGCCGCCGTTGGGAGGACATGAGGTGCAGGCAGAACCCGTGCTTGTTTTGGGACTGATCGAAGCTTGCCGGGCGGTCATCACGGCAAACACCGATCACCTTTGCGCGCTCGATTGCGCGATTGGAGATGGAGACCACGGCAGCAACATGCAGCGAGGATGCGAGGCGGTGAGCGCGCAAGGAACTGCCCTTTCCAACCTCCCCTTGCCTGATGCCGTGGAAAAGATAGGAATGACTTTGGTGATGAATATCGGCGGTGCTGCGGGTCCTCTTTACGGGACACTGCTGATGGAAATCGGCCGGGAGCTGCGGGCACGGGACCGGACTGACGATTTCGCGATCGTGCTGAAAAAGGCGATCGATGCGGTTGCAAGGCGCGGACGTTCGCACCAAGGCGACAAGACGCTGCTCGACGTGCTCTATCCGGTACAGGATGCGCTTGCCCGATCTTCGACGCTGATCGATGTCGCGCGGCACGCCGAACGCTCCGCCAGCCTGACCGCCGCCATGCGGGCCAGGCGCGGCCGCGCCTCTTATCTCGGCGATCGTTCGATCGGTCATGTCGATCCGGGTGCATCAAGCTGCGCGCTTTTGACTACGGCTATCTGCCATTATTTCGGGGAGAACCATCGGGCATGACGACTGGAAACACCGCAAACGTCGGAATCGTGATCGTCTCCCACTCGCCGTTGGTCGCGCGAGGTATTGCCGACATGGTGCGGCAGATGGTCGGTGACTGCGTGCCGCTCGCCTGGTCGGGAGGCAATGTTCGCGGAGAGCTCGGCACCGACGCTGGCGGCATCCTGCAGGCAATCGAGACGGCCTGGTCGGATGCAGGGGTCGCCGTCTTCGTCGATCTCGGTGGGGCGGAAACAAACAGCGAAATGGCGATCGAGATGCTCGGCGCGCCGCGCTCGGCGCTCGTTGCGATCTGCAACGCCCCTTTGGTGGAAGGCGCCGTCATCGCGGCGGCGGAGGCCTCCGGCGGCGCTTCGCTGTCAAAAGTCGTCGCTACGGCCGAGGAGCTCTCGCCCTGATGAGCAGTGAATTTCGAATAGAGACGACGGAGACTACACGATTGCATGTCAGCTACCAGACGGACGTGGAGGTCAAGCATGCTGTTGGACTGCACGCGCGCCCGGCCGTGACATTCACCCGGCTTGCAAAGTCGTTCCCATGTTCGATCGAAGTCGCCGTGAACGGCAGCGATGTCTGGCTGAACGGCAAGAGCATTATCAAAATCATGAGCGCCAGAATCCGCAAGGGATCGGTTCTACGCATAAGAGCGGACGGCATTCTGGCGGAAGAGGCAGTCAAGGAATTGAAGGAACTTGTCGAACGCAACTTCGACGAGGACAAGAAACATGGCCGAACGGGATAGCCTAAAAGCAACGAGCGCTTCTTCCGGCGTCGCCTACGGACCGGCGCATTTGGCAGAAATGCCTGTTGCCGCCCCTTCGTCACTGCAGCCTGCTTCAGGATATCAGGCGCTCATCGACGCCATCGAAGCATCGGTCGGCGAGCTTGAAGCCCTCGCCGCAAGGTCGGACGCCGAAAGCCGAGACATCATCGATTTTCAGATCGAGGTTCTTCGCGACCCGACGATAGCGGAAACAGCCGAAGCGCGTATGGATGCCGGAGAAAATATCGTCTTTGCGTGGGCAGGTACGCTCGACGACTACATCGGCGAATTGGAGACGGCAGACGAAGAGCAGGTACGGGCGCGCGCCGTCGATATCCTGGACATCAAGAACCGCGTGCTCTGCGCGTTGGCCGGAGCACCCATCGCGGACTTTCCGGCAGGCTCGATCTTTGTTGCCAGGGATATGGAGCCGAGCCGCTTCCTGGCACATGATTGGTCGCAGGGCGGAGGCATCGCGCTGTTTAATGGCAGTGCCATCGGCCATGTCGCGCTGCTCGCACGGGCGAAATCGATCCCCATGGTCGTCAACACAGGGCATTTCAACGTTACGGAAGGCGATGATATTCGGGTCGATGCAGACAGCGGTGCAATCACCATCCATGCCGATGGTGCAGGCGCCGAATCGGCTTCGACGAAATTGATTTCCATGTTCACGGACGCAAGTCCTTGTGACAATGGTGAGGTGCGCACGGCCGATGGGACGAAGATCCTGCTGTCGATCAATGTAAACGACCCGGCCGATCTGGATTCAGTTGAGCCGGTGACAACGGCCGGCGTTGGCCTGATGCGGTCGGAATTTGCGGTCTCGTCGGTCGCGGAGGCGGCGAGCGAAGAGAAGCAGATCGTCATCTATCGTCACGTCCTGAAATGGGCGGCTGGCAAGCCTGTGACAATTCGCATGCTGGATATCGGCGGCGACAAGCCACTTGCCGGGCTCAGTGTGCCACCTGGCGGACCGGCAACGGATCTGCGGGGCATCCGTCTCCTGCTCGCACACCCCGAAATTGCGCGCGTGCAAGCACGCGCCCTGCTGCGTGCCGCAGTCCACGGCGATCTTCGCGTGACGCTGCCGATGGTCACCTTTCCGTCAGAGATCAACGAGATGCGGAGCATATTCCGTGAGGAAGCCGAACGGCTCTCCAGCCGCGGCATGCCTCACCCCATCCCGCCGATCGGCATGATGGTGGAAGTGCCGGCCGCTGCACTGATGCTTGACACCTTTGAAACCGCTGATTTTTTTTCACTCGGAACCAATGACCTCACACAGCAGCTCGCCGCCTCCACTCGCGATGGCGCCAACTCGATGACCTTTCATCGCGCTGCCATACCGGCGCTGTTTCGTTTTCTTGAAGGAGCGATGCGACTTGCGGCAAAGGGCGGCAAACCTGTCAGCATCTGCGGAAACATCGCGGGCGACCCCCAATGGCTTCCGGGATTGCTTGCGATCGGCTTGCGGCACTTTTCCGTGGCGCCCGTACAGCTTCCCGCGATAAGATCGGCGATCGTCGGGTTGAGAGCCGATGGAACAAAGGCAGCCGGAGATTAAGATGGCGCGCGACGACACCGAGGACGCCATTATCGCCTACAAGTCCATCCTGGCGCAGATCATCGACAATCGTCCCTCCGGCACACGTCAGCGGCTTGCCACGGAGCTCGGAAAGCACCGTAGCTTCGTTACGCAAATTACAAGTCCGACCTACGCGACACCGCTGCCGGCCCGGCACTTGGCGACGGTTTTTCAGGTGTGCCACTTCAGTGCCGCCGAACAGGAGCGTTTTCTGGACGCCTATCAAACGGCGCATCCGGGGAAACTTCCGGAGCTGGGCCATGCCGAAAAGTTGCGGCAATTTTCCATCATGGTTCCGGATTTCGGCGACGAGAGGAAGAACCGCCTGCTGGAGGAGGCCATCTCCGATCTGGTGCAGAAGATCGCCGCCCTTTGCGGAGGAACGGATTAATCGGAATTTCGCGGACCGGCTAAGGACCGCAAACATATCGCCGCCTTGGGGAGGGCTGGATGAAGAGGTTCATGAACACTGCGCAAACCATGGTCGCTGAAAGCCTGGAAGGCTTCGTGCGCGCCCATGGGGAATTGGTCGTGTTCGGCGCAGGGCGAAAATGCGTCCGCCGTCGACACTTCACACCAGGTAAGGTCGCAGTCATCTCCGGAGGGGGCGCCGGTCACGAGCCTATGCATATCGGATTTGTCGGCAAGGGGATGCTGGATGCGGCCTGCGTCGGGCATATTTTTACCTCGCCGACGCCTGACCAGATCGTGAGCGCCATAGAGGAGGCGGACACAGGAGCCGGATGCCTGCTCATCATCAAGAATTATGACGGCGACATCATGAACTTCGAGATGGCGATAGAAATGGCCGCCAACCGCCACAGGATCGAAACTGTCATCGTCAGCGACGATATCGAGACAGGAAGAGCTGATGAAGGCCGAGGACGCCGCGGTGTCGCAGGCACGCTGATCTTCGAGAAAATCATCGGTGCGGCGGCGGAACGGGGCCTGCCGCTCGCCGAATTGAAGCGGATCGGCGCCCGGCTGGACGGACGTGTCCGGACAATGGGAGTGGCGCTCAACGGGGTCACGATACCACAGATCCAGCGCACGACATTTTCAGTGGACACGGACGAAATGGAAGTGGGCGTCGGCATCCATGGAGAGCCGGGCCGTTCGAGACAACGCCTCCTGGCCGCTGACGACATCATCCGTCATCTCTGCGAAACAATCTCGGCAGACATCTCCATCCAGCCGGATACGAAAGCCTTGCTCTTCGTCAACGGCCTTGGCAGCACGCCGCCGGCCGAACTCTATCTTGCCTACAACGCCGCTCACCGTTTCATGGAAGAGCGGCTGTTTCACATTAAACGCGCACTGGTCGGCACCTATGTCACCTCCCTCGACATGCAGGGACTGTCGGTCACACTGGCTTTGCTGACCGACGATGAGATCGCATTGTGGGACTCGCCTGTGGCGACGGCAGCGCTGAATTCGTCGCCTTGACTGGGCATGCCGCCGTCTCACGCCACCCGCTGAGCGCTCGGCGCATTTGTCCAAAGGAAGGGCAACCGTCGCAAACCGGCAGGCATTCCATACCATGGACGATCATCAAAAATGTCGCGATGCTGGACGTCGCGCGTCTGGTCGTGCGCCGAACGGGCGAACCTCATGAGCCGTTGAATGGGATCGTCAAGAGACCGCGGCCTTCATTACAAACGACGGCAATGATGATGCCCGCGTTCGCTCACCCTTTGCACGGCCCTCGTCGAGCAGCAGATTGAATTCTTTGCCTTCTGGCGGATATTCTGGTCCGATCCTTCATATGTGAGCTATCAGATGGTATGCGGGCGTGGCGCCAAGGGGCGCAGTCAGCATCGACAGCGTCGAGGCCTGTCGGGGCCGGTCCTCACAAAGACGATGGATCATTTCTACCAGAGCGCAGCATTGAACGAATTGCGCTGCGCATGTGGCCACTAAATTCAGCGCCCTCGTTGCCGATCAGATTGATCGGCATCCGATATACGAAGCAAAGCGAGAAGAGACCCAGATACAGGATTTCGCAAAGCAGTATGATGCTCGCATGCGCGTTTTCGAGCCGCAGCACATAAGCGATGACAAAGCAAGGAATGCCAACCATAGCCGATACACGCATGCCGTATCGATGCTCTATGATCAACTCGATGAGGGAGACGCGGGCCACTTTGCAGGCAAACGCTGTGATTACGCAAAAATATACAAAAATCGCCAGTCCCACTGCTGTCGCCACGGCTGACAGTCCATGCCCTACAACCAACAACGTACCGCATATCGTCAGGCATGCATAAACAGCTTGCGACAGGATAAGCGCGCGTATGGCCGCCGTCGCACGCAGAAGAGATCCGCTCACTCGTGAAGCCAACCTAAAGTACATTCCAATTGCGAGAAAGGAAAACACGGGGATTACTTCCCCCCACTGCTTGCCGAGCAGGGACAAAACAATCTCCGGAGCGAGAATATAGATTACTGCGCTCATTGGCATTCCAAAAAGAGCGGTTAGACCAACGCCTCGCAGATAGGCTTTCTTGAGCCGCGCTGGGTTAGACTGCACCTTGGCCATCGCAGGAAAGACGACTCGATCCGCCATACGGGCGTAAACGTCCGTCGGTAGACTCATCAGGCGATATGCTCGAGAGTAGAGGCCAAGGTGAACTGCATCCAAGGATCGGCCGACAATGGCGATGTCGGCGCGAAGCGCGATGAAATTGATTACTCGTGATGCAGTAAAGCCGGATCCCTTTCCCATCAGACGACGGCTGGATGGACTATCAAATATCGGTCGAAGGTTCGGTTTAGCGGCATAAACCAGAACGAGGGCCAGGAAACTGGCCTCACATATCGATGCCGCGGCAAGGGCCCAATATCCGAAACCCGCAAATGCCAAACCGATGCCGGTTGTGCCGTATGCGAGTGTTTTGGCCGCAATCTCGCTCATTCGGATACGGCGCATCTCCAGTCGGCGTAAGAGGAGGCCCTCGGATATCGAGGTGAATGCTTGAACGATGATGATGAACGACAGCGCTCTAACAACAACTTCCGACGCGGGCATGTTCATGAACCGCGCAAATGGCGCAGCGCAAGCCTGCGCCAGAATGAAGAGAATGGCAGACGAGATCAGAACCAACGTGAGTGCTGTCCGCTGCTCAACTTCCGTGAGGCTTGGCAATTGAACGATCGTCGCGCCGAGCCCGATCTCACGCAGAAGATTGCAAAATGAGAGAAACAAGATCGCCGTTGCCATGACGCCAAAATCCGCTGGCGACAGCAGGCGTGATAAGGTGGCCATGTAAGCCAAGTCGATGGCTATGCCTGCGCCTTGATATATCGAGGTCATCGCGACCTCGGATCGGACTTGGTGACTGAGACCTTTGTTTGCGGGCTCTGACGAAGTCATCCAGATCAAGCGGCCCTGTCCGCGCGGTGCGCTGCCGCCCACCCTTTGAGTAGGCGCACAAGACGATTGGCAAGCGGAGTGAGTGGCCCCAGCCACGGAGCGAATAAAATAACGCGTGTAATCCAGGCTGAGATGACTGGTTTCTCGTTGAAAGCCGCCTTGAGCAAATGCCTTGCATCATCCTCAAGTCCAATCAAGGCCCGCCGCCTGGCCTCTGAGGCGAGGCGTGTCGCAAGATCCTTTGAGCGCGGTCGCATCAACGCGGAAATCGGCCCATTCGCATCCAGGGGATCGGGTCTGCCTGCCATGCGCTCTCGCGCACAATACAAGGCGAAATCTCTGCAGCTCATCGCAACTGCTAACTTGCGCGCATCGCCGGTTACAGAATCCTTGCGCTTCCAAGCTTTGTATAAAATCTCGGGAACGACAGCCATCGCTCCATAGTCCGTCATGCGCAGCCACAGATCGAGATCCTGACGATATAAGAAGAAGGTTCTATATCCCCCGGCTCTTTCATATACAGAGCGTCGCATAAGAACCTCGCCCTGGGAAAAAGGATTGCCGCTAAAGAGTTGTACTTTAATATTCTTATCGACGACCGGCTTAACAATGTAACTCTTCGAAGCTATGTCCGATACGACTTCCCGATAGCAACCCACTGCAACCACGCCGGGGTTCTCGTCCAGAAATCGAACTTGGCTCTGCAGTCGTGTTGGATAGGATATGTCGCCTGATCCCTGCACCGCGATGAACTCGCTGTCTGTGCAGGCGATAGTCGAAATCATAGTCCGCGTGAACCCGGCGTTGCGTTGCGTCGAAACGCGGATCTTATCCGACTCATGTTTCAAAAGTGCCTGGAAGGTGCCATCTTGCGACCCATCGTCAACGAAATAAGCCTCGAAATCCTGATATGTCTGATCTCGAATTGCCGTGACGGTCTCATCGACCAGATGAGCCCTGTTGTAGTATGGGGACACTACGACCACGCGAGGCATCAGTTCCACTTTCCTGACTGAACCGACAGATGAGCTGGTTGGAGCACTCCGTCGGGACGAACGTGACGGACTTCGCAGTCCAGTAAAAAGCCGCTTCGTTCAAAGATCGTCCTTCTTACCAAATCGATCAGGCCCAGCACATCCGAGCTCGTCGCACCACCGAGGTTGACGATAAAGTTACCATGACCGGGGGCAATCTGTGCTCCACCTATGCGACGTCCCCGCAACCCGGCATCCTCGATCGCTTTTCCCGGCGGGCCGACCACGTCGTACATCTTGGGGTCACTGAGGAAAACTGAGCCGCAGTTCGGCAAGCGAAGGGGGAATTTCTTTCGTCTCGACACCATAATTTCAATCATTGTCCTTCGCACGTCGGACTTGTTGGCGGTGGCAAACTCGAAATCTGCTTCCAGCAGGACAAGGTTCGGCCGCTGCAGGTTGGATTTTCTATATGAGAATTCGCATGCATTTCGATCCAAGATGTTCACCTTGCCATCAATGTCGACGACGGTGGCGCTTACAAGGTTGCTGCCGATCCCCTTTCGCTGGCTGCCGCCGTTCATAACAACCAGGCCGCCTAGAGTTCCAGGAATCCCCACAGTGTGCTCCGCACCTGTCAATCCGGCCGATCCGACCTTTCGGGCAAAAACAGGAGTCCATATTCCAGCTTGAGCGACGACGTGTGTGCCATTGATCGCGATCTGCGACATTTTCCGGCCGATCCGCAGAACGACACCTCGAAACCCTGCATCATCAAAGAGAAGGTTCGTGCCATCGCCAATCACCAGGAATGGCACTTTCTCTGCACCCAGGCACTTCAAAACCTCGCTGACCGCGCGCCCGTCGAGTGGTTCCACCACGACGTCAGCCGGCCCACCAATTTGCCATCGCCCGACATATTTCAGCGGGACATGAGTTGAAATCTCAACGTTCCTGATTGTCCCGAGAAGCGACACAACATTTTTGCTTGATATCTTCGGAGTGTTCACAGTCAGTTCCACGATGACCAACAGCGCCATTTCCGCCTGTCTTCATTCGGCCAGGACGTCCCCACCCAACGATGTAACTTTCTCGATGAATCGATCGTAACCACGTTCAATTTGCCAGGCATCGTGAACGACCGTCTCTCCGTCGGCAACAAGACCGGCCAACGTCAGGGCGATGCCTGCGCGAAGGTCACGTGCTGTCACTTCCGCGCCACGCAACTTGGTGCCGCCGCGAATTCGCAGGAGATTGTCCTCGATGGAATAGTCAAGTCCCATCAAGCCCATCTCTTGCGCGTAGAGGTAGCGTCCAGGGAAACGCAAATCAATGATCTTGCTCTCCCCGCGCGACATCGCACCGAAGGCTGCAAAGAGGGGCTGCATGTCCGAATTTATTCCGGGATAGGCGCCGGTACTGATCTCTACAGGATAACAGTTGCCGCCGCGAACGATTATGCTCTCCTGACCGGTATAAACACGCGCACCGCTTTCCTTGAGGTGTATGAGGGGAACCTCCAGGTCCGATAGCGGAAAGCCATGGATCTCAACGTCGCCGTTGGTGATACACGCCCCGACCAACCATGTTAGAGCTTCCATGTTGTCGCCAATGACCCTGTGTCGAACACCTGTGAGCTCTTCTCGCCCTTCAATTTCGATGCGCTCCTGACCGAACACCTTGATCTTTGCGCCCATCGTCCGGAGCATGGCGATCAGATCGATTATTTCAGGACGGATATGCGGGTTCCAAACGGTGGTAACACCGCGGGCCAATGCGCCGCACAAAAGAGCATTCTCGGTAGCCCCGGTTGAGCGGATCGGCAAGCGGATGTCGGCGCCTGTCAGACCCTTAGGGGCATAGGCTTCGAGACTGGTGTCTGTTTCTGTAACGGTCGCGCCAAGTGCCTTGAGAAGCATAACATGCAGGTCATGCTTCCGCTCTCCGAATTTGCAGCCACCCGGCAATGGCACACAGCCTCTCCCGGTACGAGCTGTAAGGGCACCCAATATCAACAGCGTGTTGCGAATAGAGCGGCCCCTCCACACCAGCTCCGCCGGCGGGGGAACAATTTCCTCAATATAGGCAATCTCGCCTTCGACAACGCAATGCTTTCCAAGCGCCTCCAGCATCCCAAGATGTACCTGCGCGTCCAGGAGCATCCCGGGATAGTTCGAGATCTCGACTTTACCAGATGTCAGCAGCGAGGCTGCGAGAAGACGCAGCACGCTGTTCTTCGCTCCACTTACCAAGACTTCCCCTTCGAGGCGGGAGGCATGGACGCGATATATAGACACTTGCCGTTCGCTGTGCATTTGCGAAAGTGGCTGATAGGCTCCCAACTCAGCTTTGTTTTCGATGAGCATCTCTCAACTCCTGGTGAGGCACTCGATATCTTCCGCTAGAATGCAACAGAGTATCAGTATGCACATCAGCTGCCCGAAGGTGGAATAATTTATGTTAGAATATTACTGGCAGAAAATCTAACCTTAAAAAACAACATACCATCAAAGAATCAAATAAACGACAAGCGAAGCACACCCAAAAATTGATACTCGGAGCGTATCGCATCAAATAGAATATAATTCTGACGGGTTACGCAACCGAATTTCATAGCCCAAATTATATTCATTCTCATATACTATTAGGTGCACGGGTTTAACATTTATTTACTTGACGTTAAAAGTAACAACTTTCTTAGATAGAGATCGGACCCACGCCGGTTGCGCGCAACCGCTGCGTCAATGGGAGGACGTGATGTCAGCTCATCCTTGGATGAAAAGCGACGCAATTTCCGGCAAACGCCTTGCGTCTTGCCGGTCGATCTGGGTCGCCCTGGCCATCCTTGTCGCGGCCGCGAACGGTACGCGATCGGAGGTTTACCAGCTGCAGCCCGGAGACGTCGTAAATTTTGATTTTCTTGACGACGCCCTGCTGCCAGTTCTGTTGACAGTTGACGCGGATGGGACTGCGC
The DNA here is from genome assembly GCF_004342325.1 of Rhizobium azibense. NCBI lineage: Bacteria > Pseudomonadati > Pseudomonadota > Alphaproteobacteria > Hyphomicrobiales > Rhizobiaceae > Rhizobium > Rhizobium azibense. The sequence goes on from NZ_SMBJ01000002.1 coordinate 89,270, forward strand.
AATTTCCCTTGGTCGGCGGCGTTGAAATCGGGGGTCTCAGTGTTAGCCAGGCGCTGGAAAAGTTACGGACCGAGTACAAGAACCGGCAGATGTTGGTCGATCCTAAAATTGCTTTGAACATCGCGACCTACAAGCCGGTGTTTGTCCTGGGCGAGGTCAAAAATCCCGGATCCTTTCCCTTTTATCCGGGCTTGACGGTCGAACAGGCTGTCGGCCTTGCAGGTGGGACTTTGACGGCGGCGTCGAGTGCGTCTGACAAGATCATGGCCCGCGCGAGATTGCGTGGGACGATGGACGGCGCCGAGGTGGAAATCGTCCATGAGGCGATCTACGCAGCACGTTTGGCGGCCCAGTTACGTGGTGCCGAAACCATCGACTTGCGCGACGCTCCAGAGACCGCGCGACCCTTTCTCGAAAAAACATCACTTAAGAGCGTGCTCGAGATCGAGGAGAAGATCCTGAAGACCGATCTGATTACCACACAGGCTCAAGTCCAGATTCTGACGCAGGGGATTGCCGAAACAGAGGCAGCCTTGAAGATCCTCGCCCAGCTTGAAGTCGAGCAAAAAAGTGTCGTCGAGATGAACGAGCGAGATCTTGAACGTGTGACCGCGCTACGCAAACGCGAATTGAATACGGAGACCGAGATCGCGCGGGTCAAGAATACGACCTCCAATGAAAAAACCCAGCTTCTGGAGATATACGCGGAGATGTCACGCTCGAGGCGCGAACTCGGCAACCTCAAGCTGGAGCTCGCCAAACTGCAGGCAGATCGGGAAAAAGACATATTACTGAAGCTCCAGGAGCGCGAAGCAGCGATCAAGAAGCTCCAGTCCACGCGCCAATCCGCCGAAGAGCAATTCTATCTCATTGCTTCGGTGGCCGCCGACGAAAGAAATCGTGACCAGATCTCCTTCACTTACGAGGTTCGCCGCCCCAAAAAAGGGGTCAACACCGTGATCGATGGTGCGCCATATACGGAGTTGCTTCCGGGGGATGTTGTCGCTGTGTCGATCGCGGGCATGTAGCAATCGAGGAGCGAACGTGGTCTCGAGCATCAGCGTCACCTCCCTATATGAACGCGGGGATAAAAAGCCGATGGAAAAAGGCTGCGAACGCATGTTGAGCGATGTCTTCGGTAGGACGCTTGTCATCGCGCCCCATGCGGACGACGAGGTCCTCGGGGCAGGTGGTACAATTGCACGGCTCGCTTCGGAGGGAGCCGAAGTTCGGATCGTCATCGTAACCGAGGGTAAGCCGCCGCAATACCCATCCGAGGCCGTATCTCGCTTGAGGGACGAGGCTCGCCTGGCGCACGCTATCCTTGGTGTCGGCAAAACCGATTGGATGGGTTTCCCCGCAGCCGGCCTGGCCGAGACGGCCGTTTCCGATTTGAACCGCTCGCTGTTCGAGATCATGACGGCATATTCCCCGCAAACGCTTCTCCTCCCTTTCGTCGGAGACATGCATGTCGATCATCAGATCGTCTTTACGTCTGCGCTCGTGGCGGCAAGACCTCATCAGGAGCAATATCCGAGACTGATTCTGGCATATGAGACCCTCTCGGAGACGAATTGGAACGCGGCCTATGTGACGCCCAGTTTCGTTCCACACGTCTTCATCGATATCGAGGAGCATCTCGAAACCAAATTGGAAGCGATGTCGGCTTTTCAGTCGCAGCTGCGGCCACCACCGCATGAGCGCGCGATCGAAACCTTGAGGGCGCTGGCGACGTTGCGCGGCGCAACCGTCTTCAGTCAAGCCGCGGAAGCCTTCGTGATGGTTCGCCAGGTTCTGTGACGCAGGAGCCGGTTTCGAGAAGCGGATATCGCATCTAACACGGAGGGCGAAATGGCGAAGTGGCCGGTTTTTGATGAAGAGCAGATCGAAGCGGTCGCTTCCATGCTTCGCACCGGTCAGGTCAATGCCTGGACAGGCCCCTATGTTGCGCAGTTCGAAGAAGCCTATGCCGCCTTTCTAGGCGTTGAACACGCCATCGCCGTCACCAATGGAACCGCTGCCCTCGAACTGGCATTGTTCGCCCTCGGCTTGGGTGCCGGGGACGAGGTCATCGTGACCCCACGCAGTTTCGTCGCATCAGCCGCTTGCGTCCCTTTTTGCGGTGGAATGCCGGTCTTTGCAGATATCGATGAGAACAGCCAGAATATCACGCCAGCCGCGATAGCACAGAAGGTTTCATCGAGGACCAAGGGCATCATCGCCGTCCATCTTGCAGGATGGCCATGCGACATGCCCGAGATCATGGCTTTTGCCCGCCAAAGAGGTTTGTGGGTCATTGAAGATTGCGCCCAGGCGCATGGCGCGGAAATCGATGGGAGGCCGGTCGGGTCCTTCGGCGATATTGCTGCCTTTTCGTTCTGCCAGGATAAGATCATCACCACAGGCGGCGAAGGCGGCCTCATCGCGATGAACGACACAGCACTTTGGAAGAAGGCGTGGAGCAGAAGGGATCACGGAAAATCGTATGATGCCGTTCATCAAAAGGCGGGCCGAAGCGGTTTTCGCTGGCTTCACGAGTCCGTCGGCACCAATTTGCGGATGATGTCGTATCAGGCGGTGCTTGGCCTCTGCCAACTCGCCCGGCTAAAGGAGTGGCAAGCGACAAGAGAAAGAAATGCGAACATACTAATCACATCGACTGCCGACCTCGATGCTCTTCGCACACCAGTTCCGCGTCGCGGCATTCGCCATGCGTATTACCGCTTCTACACGTTTGTTCGTCCTGATCGACTGAAGATGGGCTATGATCGCGATCAGATTCTGGCGAGCCTGAACAGCGCAGGCGTTTCCTGCTTTACCGGAAGCTGCTCAGAAATTTACCTCGAAAAAGCATTCGCCGACCTGCAACCGGTGGGGAGGTTGCCTGTCGCGCAAAAACTCGGCGAAACGAGCCTAGCTCTCCTCGTCGATCCCAGCTTGAGCGAAGTGGCCGTTCTTCAAAATGCCAGAGCGCTTCGGGATGCGGTCCTTGCGGCGACCGACAGCGCCAGAAAATCGGCTTAGGCCCAACCGTTGTACGCAGAACTGGGATCGCACGCCTCTGCATGGACCTCATTGCCCGACGACCGGGTTGGTCGGTGCCTGCATCACTGTGGGTACCGACCAGCGATCCGTTCTTCCGAGAGCCATTCCATGAATTCGTCGAAATGGGCTGGGCCGTCAGGGGTGGTCACCGCCCAGGCATCATTTACCCCGGGCTTGGCGGCAAACCTGGCCTCGACGGAATCGGCCATCCCGTCTTGATCGTCATCCCTATAGGCAGCCCCGGTATCCATCGACGGAATCTGACCGGGTTCGCTCACCATCTTGCCGTCGCCCTTCTCCCCCTCCGGTCCCATATCGTTGGCCCAGCCACGATCGAGGCTGTCGCGTGGGAACGCGCCCGATCGTGTTCGAACGTCATGGTAAGCTTTTGCTGCCGGTGCGATCGCAGTCACGCTTAAGGCGCAGGGCGGACTGGAAACAAGAAAGCGCTCCGTATCGGGCGCCACGGTGACGATCGTCTTGGAAGGCGGTGCCCAGGTTACGTTGCCTTCCTGATAGATCTGCGGTTCCGCAACCATGGCGGCATCTTTCGACCGAATGGCGTAGGTCAGATCGTTAGTACTCGGGCCTGCTTTGAAATAGTTCCCGGCGTATGCGATCGGGGTTCCGCCTGGAAATTGCGAGAAGATCTCCGCCCACTCGGACCGCGCATTGAAGAAAACGTTGTTGACGATCTCGATACAGGACTGCCCGTAGTGATTGTTGTCTGGATTCCGATCATTGTTCGACAGACACAGATTTCGGAGAAACGTCAGTTTTTGCGGCGCCCGAGGATCGGATCCAAGCAGCGTGCATTTGCTATGTTTGTTGAGGCCCTCCGCAAGAATCGAATTTGCGATCGTGACCTCCGTGGCGTCAGCGTGGGTACTGATGTTTTCATCCGTTGCCCAGGAAACCGAGACATGGTCAACATATACTCTCTGGCTGTTCTCGATGACCAGTCCGTCAACGTTCTTGACAGTGTTTGGGAGCTGCGGCCGGATGCGAATATGCCGCACGATAACGTCATTCGTTCCCTTGATTCCCAATAGCGTATTTTTTCCCTTCTTGTCAGGCCGCTCAATCGTCAAGACGATGCCACCGCCCGGTGCCGTCTGCCCGAGGATGGATACCAAAGCATTTTCGCTGCGCACGATGAGCGTTCGCTTGAGCTTGATCGTACCGCCAACCCGGAAGACGCAGTTCCTCGGACCGGCCGCCTCGATGCAGGCTCTGAGGCTTCCCGGCCCGCTGTCTTCCAGATTTGTGACAGCGATGATCGCGCCCCCTCTTCCGCCTTGCGCGCTCTTTCCGTAACCCTCGGCGCCAGGGAACGCATCGGACGCTGCGTTTGCTGCCTGAGTAAAGCCGACAGCCTCCAGCCAGATGAAGGTGAATGTGACTAGGTAGGTTGCAGCCAAGCGCATTGGAGAGCAGCAGGGCCTTTGCCGATGCATGCCATCTCGCGGGTCCATGCCGTTCGCATCCAAAGCCACCACCTCAACCGATACCAGGTGAACAGAACGCGCCTCGCGCTATCGTTAGCTGGCCGTTCAGCTCGACGAGGATGAGCCTTTTCGAAGCGCGCTCTGTCGAATTGGGCCGGGCTTCAGTACAATCAATAACCAATTGGGGTGATATCAAATATCGCTCCATTCGGCGATACTATCGCCGATACGGTTTACACAGGTAAACAGGCTCTGGCGCATACAAGCTTTCGAATTTTGGGGGTAAATCCATTGGGTTCGAAGCCAATAGTCGTGGTCTATCCGTTTGTCGGAGATAAATTCGGCGGAAGCGACATCTCGGCAATCAAGCTGATCGAAGCGCTCCAGCCTTCCGAGGTGCGGCCCGTGGTCGTCGTCCATCGGCCAAACGGGGATTTCGCAAAGTATCTGGACAAGCGCAAGATTGACTATCTGACGGTGAAGGTTTCCATCCTCAGACCTCGATATCGCGGCGCCACTAGAAGCGCTGTTGCGGCAGGCTATCTTTACACCATCGCCCGATTGATCCGTTTTCTTCGCCGACACAAGGCAGACATCGTCCACACCAATGATGGCTCGATTCACGCGACATGGGGGCTCCCAACGGTGCTTTCTGGAGCACGCCTCCTATGGCACCATCGCGGGGATCCGGCCGGACGGGGGATAAATCTCCTCGCACCGTTTATTGCCAGTCACATCGTAACTGTCTCCAACTATGCAAAGCCAACCTCGCCTCTGCTACCCATCAACGACCGGACCTCGGTGATCCACAGTCCTTTTGACCATCCAGAACCTCTGCTTGACAGAGAAGAGTGCCGTATGGATCTCGTGCGGGAACTCGGACTGGATGAGAAAACACGCCTCGTAGGATTCTTCGGCACACTCATCGATCGTAAGCGTCCAATCCGCTTTGTCGAAGCCATCCACGCGTTTTGCGCGCAACATCCGGAACCGAAGATCGCAGGCTTGTTGTTTGGAGCGCCCAGCCATTGCGGCGAGCGACTCGATGTCGAGGTGACGGCACGCGCGCGCGAATTGGGCATAGAAAATGCCATTCACCTGATGGGCTTCCGCTCGCCGATCAACCGTTTGATGTGCGCCATGGACATTTTACTTGTACCGGCAATCAACGAACCGTTCGGAAGAACCCTCATCGAAGCGATGCTCGTTGGAACGCCGGTTATTGCGACGAATCACGGCGGAAATCCCGAAGCAATCGTTGATGGAGAGACCGGTTATCTGGTCGAGCCCGAAGTGCCGGACGCCTTTGTGCCGCCGATGGCCAAGCTCTTGAAGGATGCGCCTGAATGGCAGCGCGTGAGCGCAAACGCACAGAAATCTGCATTGGCGCATTACGGCGTTCGTTCCCATACAGAAAAAATAATGAATATCTATCGTGAGCTTGCCGGCAGAACCGCATGATCCATGAATTGGCTAAACCTGCTTGAGGGAGGCGAGTTGCCAGTCAGTGCAAAGGACCGTTTTTCAATGGCGGGCCGCTCAAGCCGTCGTTGCCCGCCCTTTCTTCTGCCATCTGTGTCCGGTGTCTTGCGACGGCGCTTATTACCTGGAAAATCACTTATGCGGTTTGTTTCTTGCGAAACCGCGCTTTGAATTGCGCCCACGGCCAGGGGTCCACCAGTCCTGCATTGCCTGCTTCAGACATCGCGCCCTGGTTTAGAATTCCCCCAAGTATGAAGGGTTGGTTGACCGAGAGGCGGTTCAGCGCATTCACCAGCTTTCGTTCCGTTGTGCATCCGGCCGAGGCGACCACAACGATGGAATCCACATGGGCGGCGAGCCAAACAGCGCCTTCCTCGCTGTCCAAATTCGGCGCGTCGATGATGATCAGATCATACATTTTGCGCAAATAGGAGCAAAGTGGTCCTAAATCGTCGGCGGTGAAGCTTGCAAAGACGACGTCAAGGCGAGGATGAGCCGGTGACGTCATGCTCGAGATGCATAAATCGGGTGATTCTTCGATCTTCGGCACCAGACGAGGAGCGGCTATGCCAAGAAGAGCGCCCGCACCTTTCGCCGATGGGTCGAAGTCAACCAGAACCGTGCGAAGACTGCTCGTTGCCGCCGCGGCAGCCATGCCGAGGGCGAGCGCAGTCTTGCCGTCGCCAGGCGACGGTGAACAAAGCATCACGATCTTTCCACCAATCGAGCGTTCGATTGTCCGCCAGGCAAGACACAAGTTTCGCATTGCCTTTCCGAAGGGCGAGGATGGATGATCGACGGCAAATTCGAACGAGCTGGCACCGTTGCGAAAGTGCCGGTTCACGCGTGGAACGGTTACCAGGTTAGGCCGGCCCAGAATGTCTTCCAGGTCGTTCGAGCGATACAGGCGATCGTCGAGCACATCGACAATGATGACAGTCAGGACCGCGAGGATGAGAGAACCCAGCGATCCCGAGACGACAACCAGGGCCGGCTTCGGAAAGGTCGGGCTCGTCGGCACCTCCGCATAGGACGCGACACTGGCTGACGCTTTGTGTTCGCCCCGCTCGGGATCTAGATCCCCCAGTCGAAGCACGACCTGATCATAACGCTTCTGCTCGGCCAGCAGATCTCGCTCAAGTTCCCGCCGACGAATTTCCGCAAGACTTCGGCCCTGTATCTGCTTCTGGAGCACTGCGACATCGGTACTAAACTTGGCAGCACGGACGGCTGCGACGTCTGCGCTATTTGCCAATTCCTGGACAATTCGTTCTGCTTCGTCCGTCATCATCCGTCGATTGGCTTCGAGCTCGGCGTCGGCATCAGCGATCAACGGGTGGTTCTTGGCGAATTTAGAGCTCAGCTGCGCCTTCAGCCGTTCCAGACGTGACTGCTCGGTGCGAAGACGATCCAACGGCTCTGACGCGACCACACGTACGACGGCCGACACATCGCCCGACGCGATCAGTGCTTTGGCCTCGAGATATTTCGACCGAGCGGCGGTCTCGTCAGTACTTGCTACTGCAAATTGCTCGTTGAGAAGCTCCAATCGAGACCTGAGAATGTCATCCTTGGGATCGAAAGTGAGATCGCGATTAGCCGAAAACGCTGCGATTTCACGTTCCATTGTCGCTATGCGGCTGCCAAGTTCCTTCGCCTGACCTCGAAGATAGTCGATTGTGTTCTTCGTTGCTTCATCCGTAAGCTTGGCAGTCCAGTCTACATAATGTTGAGCAATGGCGTCGGCGATCGCCGCTGCCTTCAGCGCCCTTGTCTGCCGCACATGGATCGTCATCGCAAGGCTGTCACCGTTGCGGTCGACGGTGAAGGAGCCCAGCAGCGCCGATATCGCCCTGTCGCGCTGAACGCTCTTCGAAACCAGTCGGCTGCGAACCATGTCGGGGGTCTGCTCCGGGGCAAAGAATTTGGTCGTAGCAGAAACGAGAAGGCTGATGCCTCCTTCATTTTCGTCGTCGCGGCGCGGAAGGTAGGTATTGTAGTCGGGGTCGTTCACCAGGTCGAGCGCGTCCACCACAGTGCCCACGAACACCCGCGATTTGATGACGTCCAATTCCGTTTCCATGACGGATTTGTCGCGCTCCTGTTTGCGGAGTTCCTCGACGGCCTCATAGGGACGGGCATCATTGCGATCGAAAACAATGGCAGACGAAGCGACATAGACCCTTGTCATGAAGGCGGCGGTCAAGACGGTCAGAACCAGCCCGCCCGCAAGGACTGAAAAGAAGGACCATCGGTGCCTGCGCACCAGTTCCAGCAGATCGACAAGTCCATAGCCTGAACGCGGGCGGAGCACGCGCCGCTGATACGTGATGCTGTGGTGCCTGCCTGAAGGCGATGGAGCGAGCCCATGTGCTGTTATCTTCACCCTCTCCAAGAGATGACCCTCCCAGTTGCATCGAGCGATCGGTTGACAGTGTCAGCCTGGTTTTCCTCCCGTCCACAAGCTCCTGCAGCCCCTCGGCCCGCGTGGTCATGGTTTGAGAGACCCATTCGTTCGATGAGTATTGCGTTGATTGAGTGGACGTCGAACCGGGTGCAGGCCAGTTCGCGCGAACGCCGACCCATCTCAACGGCCAGTCCAAGGCGGTCGGCAAGCGCCCACATGGCGCCGTAAAGGCTGTCTGCGCTTCGCGGCGTGACAAGGTAACCGTTTTCGCCGGGTTCGATGGTGTCCCGGCAACCGGGAAGGTCCGTTGTAATGATCGCGCGCCCGACGGCCATCGCTTCCAGGATGGCGCGGGGTATTCCCTCTCGGTAGTAGGAGGGCAGCACGAATATGTTGCACTGCGCCAGGAAGGCGCGGACATCGTTTGTCTCGCCAAGGTAGTTCACGATCCCCTCTTCGATCCACTCCCTGACCTGCAGCCGCGATATTGCCCCTGGATTGGGATCAAACGGTCCGAGAAGTTGAAATTCGGCATCAGGCCGATGCCGCTTCAAGCGTCGTGCCGCCTCCACATATTCGAAGACGCCCTTGTCCCTGATCAGCCGGGTCACCATCAGAAAGACAGGCTTTTCGAACGGGGCCGGTGCGAAGGCGTAGCGATCGACATCCACGCCGGAGCCGGCAACGCGATGAATGACGGAAAGGTCGTGGACCAATGAATTTTCAAGGATGTCCGAGCGGTCTGCATCATTATAGACAAAAACCGCCTTCGCTCCTGCCATCGCCCGCCGATAAAGCCACACGCTCAGTCGTTTGATCCAACGACCCTTTAGAGTCCTCAGGCTCGCTTCCGAAAAAACATGCCCCAGGCCGGTTATCAGAAAGCAACGCCCCGCAATACCTGCTGAGCGGGCTGCGATTCCACCGTAGACGATCGGTTTCATCGTATAGGGGACCACGACATCAGGCCTTACTGTTTTCAATAGCCGCCGAATCTGGAGGAATGTCGCAATGTCCCTGACCGGGCTCAAGCTGGCACGGGCCATAGGAATTCTGGCGAACTCAACGCCGATCCTCGAAAGATCGGCCTTCACTTCCGCGTCGTCTTCGGGACCTGCAGCGACCACGACATGGCCGGCCCGCACCATGGACTTTAGAAGTTCCAAACGGAAATTCGTTAACGAACGGCTATAGCTGGACAGTACCAGAATGCGCTGGCTTCGTTCCCGCTGGCGCCAAAGCAGGCGATCCAATGGAATGTTATCCGTTGGTGCTGCATCCACATTCAACACAGTTGTCTCCAGACGAGATCCAATAGACCAGCTTCGTGGGAGCGACCGGCGCCCGCCACTGATTTCGTTTCATTGCAGCCGTGAAGGGCTGATCCGCCCAGACACCTCAGTACGTCCTGCATCAGTCTCAGCCACAAGAGCTGCAAGTAAGTTGTCCGGGAGGCCCGCGTCATGATCCTCGCCCTCTTCGCGAGGAGTTTCATCCTGCGCCGCAGCCAGGGCCGCAGGACCAGCGGATGCGGGACGCTTCCACGCATAACCTGGGACAAGGCTGCTGATGAGCGCGAGCACCATGGATGCATCGCCTAATTCGGCAAAGCGCTCCAGCCGGGCGAACGTCGTGCGAAGCTTCGAAAGCGGCACAGGCCGCGGAATTGCGCCGAAAACCCCCGGAACAGGTGAGGGAACCGGAGTATCGTTGATGTCGAAAAGCTCCTCGTAGCACTTTTCACCAGGACGCAACCCGATGACCTTGATCGCTATGTCCTTGTCGGGAACGAGGCCCGCAAGCCTGATCATCCTGCGCGCTATGTCCATGATCTTCACCGGCTTTCCCATGTCCAAAACGAAGATCTCGCCTTTTCCGATGTCGCCCTCGAGCCCGTAGGCGGAGGCCTGGAGGGTAAGTTCCACGGCTTCCCGAATGGTCATGAAGAACCGCGTCATGTCCGGGTCGGTCACGGTCAACGGTCCACCGCTGGCGATTTGTCTCTTAAACAAAGGAATGAGCGAGCCGCTCGAGCCAAGAACGTTGCCGAACCGCACGGTCATGTAACGAGGCCCGCCTCCCCGCTCCACGCCTTCAAGGTCGAGCGCCTGACAATAGAGCTCCGCCAGACGTTTCGTCCCTCCCATGACACTCGTCGGATTGACCACCTTATCAGTAGAAATCTGAACCATCGCCAGGGCACCGACCTGCCTTGCAGCATTGGCGACGTTCATTGTGCCGATCACGTTTGTAAGCGCGCCCTCGCACGGATTGATCTCCACCATCGGCACGTGCTTCAGCGCTGCCGCATGGAAAACCAGCTCCGGCCTGTATTCCTCGAAAACGTCATTGACACGGTTGGCCCGCCGAACATTGCAAAGACAGGTTGCGCGGGGCAGCGTCGCGAAGCGCTCTGCAAGCTCAAGGTCGATTGTGTAGAGATTGAACTCGCAATTCTCGACCAGAACGAGCTGTGACGGCTCGCAGGCGGCGATCTGAAGCGTGAGTTCGGAGCCAATCGAGCCGCCGGCACCGGTGATGAGAACGCGGCGCCCCCGGATGAGCCTGAGAATGGCGTCCCGGTCCAAAGTGGCCTGCGGCCGTTCCAGCAGATCCGTCAGCTCGATGGATTTGAGTTCAAATCTGTTTTCCCGCTTGGCATCTTTCAACTCCGTCATCTGGGACAATCGGGAAACGGTAATGCCGAGCGCTTCGGCCTGTCTGATGAGTTTTTCGCTGACCTCCTCGCCAAACACGGAAGGTGCTTCGGTGAACACAAGGTGCCGCGGGAAGGAATTGGACAGATACAGTTCCCTAACGACCCTCTCAAAATCCGTCAGGGCACCCACAATCGGCACGCCGTGCAACATAATCCCCTCACAGGCGCCAGTCGGCTCGATGATGGCAACCGGACGATGGAAGCAGCTGCGGTCGCGGCTCACGGCGCGCAAATAGAGATCGGCAGCATCTCCTGCACCCACCAGCAGCGTCGGAATCATTTGCTCCTGCCCGGAGGCTTGCTTCAGCCAGCCAGTGTTATCCGGCAGGGACAACTCGTTCATACGAAAGCTCAGCCGCGACGCCGAAAGGAATAGCGAGAGCAGGAGCGCCTCGAGAAGCAAGGCAGCGCGCGGGATATCTTCCAGCCTTGTTATGAAGAACAGCACGCAAACCAAAAGGGCCGTGGTTATGAGGACTGCCCGCAGGATCGTCCAAAGATCGGAGATCGAACCGTATCGCCAGTTGCGGCTATAAAGACCGGCCATTGGAAAGACGACAATGCAGATCGCAAGATACTGCGGACCTGCAAACAACAGCGTTTCGATCAGCTCCGGACTTGCCTGAACCTGCTCCAATCCATAGCGCGCGACGAATGCAAAGCTCAGGGCGAAGCCTGCGGATACGAGGTCCGTCGCAAACAGCAAAGGTGCCTGCCTAACCTTGCGAACGTGAGAACGGGCCGACTTTTTTGACAGAAGCACGGCCGCGCTGACCACAGAATCGGCATAGTCAACCGCAGCCTTCCAGGCCGCCAACACATCGTCCCGTCTAGCATCCATCTCCTGCCGCCGAGCAGAGACGGCTTTTTCGCCCCGTTCCATGCATGCATCCCCCGTACAACTGCAACGCGCGCTGTTGTCGCAACGCGAATGGCAAGATAAACTCCGATGCCTTGCGAACCCCGGCGTTAGCCGGTAAAACATAAGCGTACCGTGACGTTTCCGTGACAGTTTAATCAAGTCTTCTATTTGTCTTAAGACGGTACATCAGCAATTTTTTTTGTAAAGCCATATTATATTAAAGCTTTCTTATATTAATACTTTGTTATACTGATTAATCATTTAGTTTTATATACGGACGCGATAACATTGCATTAGGCATCGCCAGCTGAATTCAATTTTAACGTGAGTCTGATTTGCGTCGGCCAGCGCTCCTACCGCTTAAATGGAAGAAAGGCCTGGAGCTCCCGTTACCTTCAATCACACCGTGATTTTTTGCTCTGGGGTGCTGTATTGAGGTTCCCGCTTGAAGATCCACGTGCTGAAGCTGCATCTCACACGATAACAATTATGATGGATTTCATGGCGCCGGGCTCAAAGGCAACCCGGTCGGCATGGCGATCTTACGGCATCTCATCAGGCATTGCCGTCAAAGGAGAGCCCCAAGCAGACCGTCCGCTCTGCAGCCGCATGTGGGCCTGACGATCGCGCGCGGGATGAAGGAAGGTGACGGATCACGTTAGGCAATTCTGGCGGATGCGAGCAAGCGATCGTAGCCTTTCTGTAGGAAGTACGCCGCGATAGCGGTTGTCGGTACTCCAAGCGCGACAATCAAGATCAAGGGATCAAGCCCGATTGCAGCCGATAGTGCTTCCAGCATCCTGTATACGGGCCGGTGCAGAAGATAGGCGAAGAAGCTGGCATAGGCGGCTCGCTCGATCCACATCGTCGCCGTATCCGATAGGTCGTCAAGCCGCCCCGAGGTTAAGCAAAACACGCAGAGCGAGGCGAGCACAGCCCAAGGCAGAAGGATAATATCTGTTCCATCGGTCGGCGCAGGAAGCGTGGCGACACAAGCGACTGCGGCGACGAACACTACCGGCCAGACCATCTTTGGCGGAGCTGATCCAGACAAAACGATCCCGGCCACGAAGCAGGGGAAGTAGATCACCAGCCGATTGTCCAGACGTTCCCAAAACCAGTCGGCGGCCAGCAATCCCAGTAAGATTGTGGCCGATATAATCAACAACAACGTCAGCGACCTGCGTTTGATCCAGAGCAGCGCTGGCGTACAAAGGTAAAAGAGCATAATCATATTGATGAACCACAGCGTAACCGCTGCCGGCTCATCCAGCATTGCCACCAGGAAGACGCCTTTGATCAGCGAAAGATGATCTCCAATATTCATGATGATGAATAGCAAGCTGGCACCAACGAATGGTACGTAGATCCTCCAAAAGCGTCGCCTATAAAAGTCGAAGAAACTACGGCCGCGGCCTCCTTGCAGGTAGCCAGACAGAAGCACAAAAAGTCCCAAGGCGGCGACCGTCGCCATCAGGGTCACAGCGTTCTTGCCGACTTCCCTGATCGGTGAATATCCAATGGGGTGCCAGAAGCCAACGATCCAAAGGACGCTTACGGCCCTTAAAAAGTCAACTGTAGTGTTCCGCGCTGGTATTGCTGCAACTCGCCCCAGGTCTTTCAGATTGCCGTGTTGCATCATCCAAATAATCCCCGGCGCATGTTAGAAATTCATCGGCGTCGCAGCCCATTGTGTCAAGGTGGCCGAGTTATTATTCCCGTTGATGCGGTTTTGATGATCACCATGATGAAACGACCTGAGAATACCGCCTGGCCCCAAAGGACCCGCGATGGCGCAGGATAACGAAGCGCACGAGCTAGAGCACGGCTTAGAATGTATGGCGCAAACGGCACAGCTTTCGTCAGCAGGCCTCTTCAATGGAGGATGATAACTGACCTCTAGCCGTTGCTTCAGCTGCGGGCTCGTGGCCGCAAACGATCCAAGCATGGGCGCAAACAGGTCGTCGGAAAAATGACCGCAAAGGAAATACTTCAATCAGCCCACTTGAATATTAGCATTCTGTAAATAAGATGGTTATCACACTCTTGGGAGCGTTTGTCTGCAGCGGCCTGCCATCTGCTGAATGTAATCACATTCGCCAGCACGCTCGCCTCAAATAGGAGCAGATGATGAAGGCTGCGTTTCAGTCTGTTGCCGGTTATGCTTTGCGGCCATCATTGTGGCCGACCATCCCATCACTGGTTTCCCGTACATTGTTTCCTGCCGAAGGTGAGGCAACCGGTCCCATTGCAAAGGCTCGTTGCGCAAGAGAGGCCATCGAATGTGATCGCCTTCCTTCGGTCATGTCCGGATTTGTTTGGACCCCGTTCGAGGACGCGGAGCCTGAACTAGCACGCCTAGTAGGCAAGGCCCGAACTGTCGCCCCTCAATACATTGGGGGCGGAGCCGATATGTCCTTCCTTTATAGCATGGCGCAATCGTTGAAGGCCAAGCATGTTGTTGAAACGGGAGTCGCTCTGGGTGATTCCAGTCTCGCAATTCTTGCGAGCGTTTCCAAGCGAAGCGGGGGAAAGCTCGTCAGTGTTGATCGACCCTACCTGCGCTTAGGGAGCGAAAAGCATGTTGGGGCAGCGGTCCCCTTACACCTTCGCAGTTGTTGGGAGCTCATCCGAGAAGCCGACCGCAGCGGGATAGGCAAGGCGCTGGGGCGCTTACATCCGTTGGATATGTGTCACTACGATAGCGATAAGAGCTATTCAGGAAGAATGTTTGGCTATAGCCGCCTTTGGCAGGCGCTGCGATCTGGTGGTGTATTTATCTCCGATGACATTCAGGACAATCTCGCTTTCTTTCATTTCTCAGAAACTGTTCAGCACAAATACTCCGTTGTAAAAAGCAGGAACAAGTATATTGGCTTCATGGTAAAAACATCCCCTGAGAGGTCAGGTATTGACGACACCTCGGGATAAAAAGAACACTCAGCGTTCCTGAAAGCATAATAGACGCTTGCGGCAGGTTGACGGACGTCGATCTTCAAACGAGCTCTACTGTGAACCCTTACGAGGCCGGTCGCGACTCCTCGCAGCAGAAACGGCCGCAGCAAGGCGTTTCTCGTTCCGTCTCTCACCGAAAATCATGACCAAAACGGTCTTAGCGATTATCTCGGCATCCATCAGACATGTGCGGTTTTCGATATACCAGATATCCAGATCAACCTTTTCATCGTCGGTAAGCTTGGTGTTCCCGTTGATCTGCGCCCACCCGGTCAATCCCGGCCTCACCGAACAGCGCAAGATCCCGCGCTCGCCAAGGGCATGTATTTTTTTCAAGAGTATCGGCCTTGGTCCTATGACGCTCATGTCGCCAATGACGATACTCCACAATTCGGGCAGCTCATCCAGTCGGGAACGTCGCAACAGCGCGCCGAATTTCCCGGTGCGTTCGTCATCGCTCAAGAGCTTTCCGTGAGGATCCACATCGCTGGTCATTGACCGGAACTTCTTCATCATGAATGGTCGACGCTCTTTGCCAGCTCTCTCCTGGCTGAACATGACAGGGGAACCAAGAACGATCCTTACAGTAACAGCCAGGATGATAAACACTGGCAGTGCCAATAGTCCTGCGGCAATGGAAAACAGGACATCGAACAGCCGTTTCAACATCGCCAGCAACCTCGAACGGTCGAAACCGTAGCACACAAAGAACGAACAATGCGCATCAGCCCGCAATCTCAAAGAGTGATGTGATCTTTTCCTTCGACTGCAGCCTTGAATTGTTTCAAGAAACAATCGTATTTCCGCACTATTGTGCCCAGGTCGTACTCTTCCTCGATACGCCGTCGTGCCGCCGCCGCATATTCGGCATATCGATCCGTTCCGCTGTCAAGAAGAGTTCGAAGCGCTGCGGCCAGCGCCTCCGGATTTTGGGAGGGGACTGCAAGGCCGCCGTCGCCGATGATGCTTGCAGCGTCACCCACGTCAGTCGTAACAACCGGTAGCCCATAGCTCATCGCCTCCGCCAAGACGTTGGGAAAACCTTCTGTTCTCGAAGAGAGAGCGAGAATGTCGATCGATCGATAGAAATCAGCCATGTCATCGACTTCGCCCAGGAGTTGGACATTTTCCGGCGCCAGACCTGCGGACAAGATCATCTGTGGGACGGCTGGATTGCTCCAGGACAGACCACGTCCCGCAGCCACGAAAGTCAGCCCTTGATGGGTTTGAAGAAGGCGCGCCGCCGCCTTGAAAAAAGTGGGATAATCCTTCTGTGGATGGAAACGCGCTGCAATGCCGATCCGATTTACCGATCGAGGCTGAGGGGTCACGGATTGCGGCAGCTCAAAGCCGTTCGGTATGACGACGGCATTGTGCGTTCGATAACCAGCCGCCGCATGCATCTCGAGCGCCCTGGCTGAATTGAAGATAAAGCCCTTCGGATGCCACGATAGCCACTTGGCCGCAATCACAGCGGCGCGCGAACTCCGGGTCAAAGACGTCCAGTCATCCAACGACTGGCGGATGTTCCAGATCACTGCGGTGCTCCTGTGTGCCAGCAGGACCGCGATCGTGCCGACGATCATCGCATGATACATCCAGCACACAATGACGGGTGGTCTCTCGTGCCTGATTAACCTGGCAAGCTTCGGCAAGGCGCGTGCGAGAGACCTCAACTTCGTGGCTTCGAGCGATACGTACTCGACACTGGGATTGCTCGAAATATTAAGATTTCGCTCCGAGATCCCCATGAGCGAAACGACCAATATGCGCTGGTCGACCGAGGCATGTAGCAGCCGTGCCAGCATCGTCTCAGCGCCGGCATGCGCTGTGAAATTGGTAATGATATGCATGACATCTGCCTTGGCCATAGTGCCCCTCAGCGCGTGGCAAGACGACAGAGCCCGCAAGTCCTCTGGACAGGAATTGTGCGCTCGTGTTTTTATAGCTTCTAAAGAGCCTTCCGTGAAGGCAAGCCTTGCTTGATACAACAATCGCTCGGCATAACTCGCTGTCGTGGCCCCAGAATGCGGATCGTTCTCGTCGGAGCAGTGGAAGGTTCAAAAGTCGCCCTTGAAGCGCTCGCTTCCTCTGGGCGGCCGCCATCCCTTGTCGTAACCCTGCCGCCAACCGCTGCTGATCGTCACTCGGATTTTGCCGATCTCGGTTCAATGGGTCGCGAGATCGGCATTTCCTTTTTTCATACGACGAATGTGAACTCTGCCGAGACCCTTGCGAAGGTTTCCAGTATCGGTCCGGATGTGATCCTTGTCGTCGGGTGGTCCCAAATATGCGGGCGCACGTTACGCGAGCTTGCAAGCAACGGGGCGATTGGCTTTCATCCCGCCGCCCTTCCCCGACTAAGGGGTCGGGGCGTCATACCCTGGACCATTCTTCGCTCCGAACAGACGACGGGATCGACACTTTTCTGGCTTGATGACGGTGTGGATTGCGGACCGATCCTGCTTCAGCGCGTCTTTGACGTAGCTGAAAATGAGACGGCCCGCAGCCTCTACGATAAGCACCTGCTGAATATTCGAGAAATGGTCCCCCAGGCCATCAGGATGGTTGAAACCGGCAGCGCGCCCAGGATCCCCCAAGACGAGGAGAAGGCCTCCTATTGCGCGAGGCGCCGGCCTGAAGACGGCTTGATTGACTGGCGCCTGCCGGCCGCAGACATTACGCGCTTCATCCGTGCGGTCGGAGACCCCTACCCCGGCGCTTTTACCCATTCTGGAAGCGAAAGGATATATATCGATGCAGCTGATCTATTCCCCAATCCGGATCGCTACATCGGCCTTCCCGGACAAATTCAAACCGTCGGCGCCAGCGGTTTTCTGGTCATGTGTGGCGACGGCAATTGCGTTGATGTCAGCGCTTGGCGCCCCGAAACATCGCGGCTGCGGATGCACGACCACTTGCGGTCCGGGTCCTCGCTCCAGGCTTGGCCGTAATAGGCATCAATGCGTCTGGAAAAGACTTCGCAGCTTCGCACTCCTAGAGGAAAGCGGCAATGACGTCAGAAGCGGTCAAGATCCTGATTTCGTCCGCCGGCCGACGGGTCGCGCTCATCAACTGCTTTCGCAGGGCGGCGAAGGAGGTCGGCATATCGCTGACGGTTATTGCATGTGATCTGGATCCGGGAATGAGCCCTGCCTGCCGATCCGCGGATGCAAGCTACGCTGTCCCGGCCTGTGACGATCCCGACTTCGTTTGGGCGTTGCAGGAAATTGCATTGCGTGAAAAAATAGATCTGATCGTTCCAACGATCGATCCCGAACTCCCGGCTCTCGCAAGGGCGATGGACGATTTTGAGGCAATCGGCTGTCGCGTGCATGTCAGCCAACCGGCGGTGATCGACATCGTTCGCGACAAGCTTGAAACGATGAATGTGCTTGGCGCGGCGGGAATCCCCGTCCCACGCACCATCGCACTTGAGGAGTTCGCCTCGACCAGCGAATGGTCCTGGCCGGTCTTCGTCAAGCCACGGTCTGGAAGCGCCAGCCGCGCGATCAGCGTCGCCGGATCGCGAGACGAGCTGCCCTCCAAGATCAGCGAACCGATGATTGTGCAAGAAAACCTGACGGGCACTGAATACACGGTGAACGGCTTTGTAGACGCGCGCGGTAGACTACAGACAGCCATTACACATCGTCGCGTTCGTGTCAGGGCCGGCGAGGTCGAAAAAGGCATCACCGAGCGCCAGGCGCGACATTCCCGCATCGCCCATGACATCGTCGGCGCGCTGCCGGGTCTTAGAGGTGCGTTCTGCTTTCAGATGATGGACGACGGCGTTGCCGGCCCCAAAGTGATCGAGATCAACGCACGGTTCGGAGGTGGCTATCCTCTGGCTGATCATGCAGGCGCGCAATTTGCAAAATGGCTGCTCGAGGAAGTCTCAGGCTCACCTGCAAGCTGTCATGACAACTGGCGTTCTGGCGTACTGATGCTGCGCTACGACGAAGCGATCTTCGTGGACGGCGAAGATGAGTGAATTACAAGGTGGCGTTCTAGTCTTCGATCTGGATGACACGCTCTATCTCGAAAGCGACTTTGCCAAGAGTGGTTTCGAGGCGGCATCCGCCTGGCTGGATCGAGAAATGGGTGTTGCGAATTTCGCTGCTCATTGCCAGGCAATCTTCGCCACCGGCAGGCGCTCACGCGTGTTCGATGAGGCGCTCGTTGCTGCAGGTTTGGCCGGCGAGAGGACGTTGACTGTAAAACTGATTGAAGTTTACCGGCAACATCATCCGCGCATACAGTTGGCGCCCGATGCGTTGGAGTATCTTTGCAATCCAGCCAGGACGGCACGCCTGGCCCTCATAACCGACGGCCATGCAGCAACACAAATGGCAAAGGTCAAGGCGCTGGGTCTTGAGGCGATCTTTGACCGCATCGTTTATACCGATGTCTGGGGCTCCAAGTTCTGGAAACCGCATCCGAGGGCGTTCGAGGCTATCCAGGAATGGTCCGGAGTACCGTGCACGGAGCTCGTTTACATCGCTGACAATCCCGCCAAGGATTTCATCGCTCCGCGGCGTCTGGGATGGAGGACGATCCAGATTGCCCGGCTGGGCCGCATCCACATGGAAGACGCCAGCGAGCCTGACCATAGAGCCGATGCGGTGATAACCAGTCTTGTTGATCTCGACGCGTGCCTCGCGACGCTCCGCGCTGGGCCACAGTTTACAATCCCGACCAATCCGGAGTGACTAGGCTTGCGATCGCTTCACAAAGGCCTGCCCGAGAACGGCAGGAATGAGCAGCGGAACCGGCCAAAAACGTCCATACATATGAGTCATTGCGTTGCCCATAGCCAAAAACGCCGCAACGGTCGCAAAAATACAGATGGCGAACGGAAAGCCGTCCTTGATGCGAGTAGCCGCAAGCGCCGGCCCCGAGAGGCTGATCACCATGACGACAAAGCCAAGAGCCGCGATGAAGCCCCCCTCCGTCCAAAGGAGCAAGTAAATGTTGTGTACGGGTTTCTGTACGGCGCTGCTTACTCTGTACTGATCCGCTCCAATCCCGAGCAAAAGCGTGGACCCCGTCTGACCGGCCGCCTCCTGTATGAGTTCAAAGCGACGACCAAACGTTCCCGCCTGGCTGATGTCTCCTGTATCGACAGCGGTAAGCACGCGCTTTTGGAAAACGTCCGGTAGATAATCACGCAACGGCGTAATCGCGATAAGTGGAACACAGAGGCAAAGAGCAGCGGCAGGCAAAACCGTCTTCCACGTAAGATTGAACAGGACAAAGATCGCAATGCCGATCCCGCAGCCGATGAGCCCGGTATTCGAGCCAGTCAGAAGAAGACCGTAGGACATGATCACAAAGGCACAAAGCGCGAGCAACCTGTTTAATTGTCTCAAGGAAACGAGCAGAAGCAGGACTTGAATTGCGAGCGCAATAACGGCGGCGCACGCATTTTCTCTTTCCATCAAACCGCTGAAGCGTCCGCTCCCGGTGACGAACTGCGTATTTGTCTCTCCAATAACATGGATGAGAAAAATGCCGTGTATACAAATTATCACTATCGAAAAAACATAAATCTTTGCCGCCGTTAAGAGCTCGTCATAGCTCCGTCCACCAAACAAAAGCAGCACGATAAAATAGGCGTAGAAATACTGCAGGACGACCACGAGACCGCGTTCCGGCGCTGCGCTTACCGTGCTGCTGGCAGTCAATCCCAAAAGCAGCAGGGCAAGCCCGAAACACCAGACGGCCGTGCTCAGCTTGCCAATGACATTGACGACGACATTCGCGTTCGCAACAGCAAGAGAAAAGCAAAGAAGAAAAGACAGATCTGCGAGTGTGAAATAAATATAGTCACTTCTAAAATAATTCATCGAACAGAGAAATATAGCAGCAAAAAACGCATATAATTCCAAAGATCGCGAAATTGTCGCGACCGCAGGTTGCTCATGCCTTTTCGCACGTTCATCGATTTTGGCATCCGATGCAACGTCATTTAAGCTCATCGCCAACGCCTCCGTTGGTTTAGGGTATTCTAAAACGCAAAAAAGTGAAGTAACTTCAAAACGAGGAGAACTTGCCCTTAGATCATCTTCGGTCGGAGACCGTGCTATGCCGCTGCGAAGTCTGGCAAGATACCGCCCACTGCGGCGCGTTGCACTCCATTTCCTTCGCAAGTGGGGAACGCGCGACATTGTCGTGCGCCATCATTGGTGGCGCGATGCGCCCCTGAGATTGAACCTTTACAAGCATCGGGGATACTGGTTCAAAGGCAAGCACCGCGAGAAGCATATCATGAAGACGCTCGCCGAGCTTGCAAGGCCGGGAGATACCGTTGTCGAGCTCGGCGGTCACATTGGTTATCTGTCGGTGCATTTAGCAAAGATTGTTGGCGATGACGGTACTGTTGTCGTTTTCGAACCTGGGCCCAACAATTTGCCGTATCTTCGAACCAACACAGAGCGCTTTGCGAACATTAAAATCGTTGAGGCTGCGTGTGGAGATCTCGATGGCCCCGTGGAGTTTTGGATAGAAGGGCTGTCGGGACAGAACAATTCGTTGGACAGAAACTATAAAAACTTTGAACAAAACCGCGAGAATGCGTTCAGCGATGCGCTCATGGAATCCATTACGGTCGAGATGATGCAGCTTGACACATACTTGGAAGAGACGGGCCTTCGTCCGGCGCTGCTGAAGATAGATGTGGAGGGAGCTGAACACCGTGTGCTTCTCGGTAGTTCACACTGTCTGGCAAATGTAAGGCCTCTCATAGTGGTGGAAGTTACCGAGGACTTTGACGAGGTAGCCAGAATATTTCGCGAAAACGACTACGCCATACATGATCGCAGCCGCCCCGAGTGGGTATGCATTCCGGCCGAACGCGTCGAAGCGTTTCAACAAATATCGACGCATTGAGCGCCCTCTCGTTCTCGTCAGCGCCGTCGTTGCGGGCTTGCAAACTCCGCCGCTTGGAAAAGCAAGCGGCCATAGCTCGACCACAGAATGGTGAGGACGTCTTTATTCGCGACTTCGCCAAATCGGGCTCCACAAGCGAAGACGTTGGCACGGGCCCTGGCTTCAAGCAATACGGGCCATGCCGTTTTTAGGGGTGACAGACAGAGATTTGTCTGCAATGAAGACCGCGATGAGAGACAGGGGCGTTCGTTGAAAGACGGGCTGAGAAGTACCCTTCGAACCTGAACCGGATAATGCTGGCGGAGGGAGTCGCTCGGAGCCTTCGCTTGTTCAGTAAGGCTCCCCGCGTCTTTGCCCCGCCCGAAAGGGGCAAATGCCGATACGAAATTCACCCAGGCAACTCTTTGCGGCCATGCGCGCGACGCCGCCACTTGTCCATTGCATCACCATCGATTGTCGCGATGCAGCTCGATGGGACACACTCGCGGATTGCGAGAGTAACATCGATATGAGGCGTTTCAATCTATCCCCTTATCCCTCCCCCCGAGCCTTTGCGCGGCGCCAGCATGGTCAATACCGCGATCGCCGCCGCTTCGGGTGCTTGCGACAGGGTCAAGTGGCTTGTCCTCGTATCTGTCATCTGTGGCACGCGGATCCGCGGCAGGCTGGTGCAAGCTTGACTGAGGCAATCCGAAAGGCACGCGCATGATCTACAACGTTCTTTCCATTGCCGGCTCTGACCCTTCGGGCGGTGCCGGCGTCCAGGCCGATTTGAAGACATTTTCGGCGCGCGGCACCTACGGCATGGCCGTTTTGACGGCCTTGACGGCACAAAATACCCATGGCGTTTCCAGCGTGCATGCAGTTCCAGCGGAGTTCGTCGCCGAGCAAATCGGCATGGTTTTCGCCGATATCCGCGTCGATGCGGTGAAGATCGGCATGATCGCCAATGCGCCGATTGCCGAAGCTGTCGCCAAAGCGCTTTTGCCGCACCGCGGGATCCCGATCGTGCTCGATCCGGTGATGATTGCCAAAGGCGGTGCGGCACTTCTTGATGTTGAAGCCATCGGCTTTCTCAAGACCCGGCTTCTGCCGCTCGCAACGCTTCTGACCCCCAATCTGCCAGAAGCCGCCGCCCTGCTCGCAGAGCAGGTAGCAGGCACCCGAGATGCCATGGAGTGGCAAGCGGAAAAGCTGCACGCGCTTGGTCCCTCTGCCGTTCTCGTAAAGGGCGGTCATCTTGGCGGGATGGAAAGCCCCGACGTTCTGATAAGCGAAAGCAAGATTACCTGGTTCGAAGCTCCACGCGTTCCGACGAAGAACACGCACGGCACCGGCTGCACGCTTTCGAGCGCGCTTGCAGCAGAGCTCGCAAAGGGCAGATCGCTCGAGGCAGCGGTCGCCACAGCCAAGGATTACCTGGCTGCAGCCGTTGCCGGAGCCGGCATGCTCAGCGTCGGTTCGGGCCAGGGTCCGGTTCAGCATTTTCATGAGCTCTGGGCAGGATGATGCACAGGCTGCTCAGGTCTTCACGGCGCCGGCCGTCAGACCGGCAATGATATGCTTTTGGGCAATGAAGAACACGATTACCGTCGGCAGGATGGTAAGCGTGATGAAGGCGAGCACCAGCTGCCATTCGGTGCCATACTCGCCACGATAGACCATGATGCCGAGCGGCCACGGATATTTCGGCTCCGAATTCAGCATGATCAGCGGCAGGATATAGCTGTTCCAGCTGCCAACGAAGGAGATGATGCTGACGGTTGCAACGATCGGCCGCGCCAGCGGTAGCGAGATGTACCAGAAAAAGCGCAGATAGCCGCAACCGTCGACAAAGGCCGCCTGGAACAATTCCTCCGGAAGGTTGCGGAAATAGTTCCTGAAAAGCAGGATGCTCATTCCGAGGCCGAATGCCACCTGCGGCAGCACCACACCCCAATAGGTATCGAGTAGGCCCAGATCGCGGATGCGGATGAAGAGCGGCAGGATCGCCGTTGCTGCAGGAAACATCAGGCCGAGCAGGAAATAGTTCAGCAGAAATGACGATCCGAAGAAGCGGACATGCGCAAAGGCGAAGGCGGCCATCGATGAGACGATCAGCGTCAGAGAGACCGTGAGCGCTGCAATGACCAGCGAATTGAAGATCTGCAGCCAGTATCGGTCTCCGAAGAGGATGTCGGTATAGTTCGACCATTGCCACTCTGCAGGCAGCCCAAAGGGATTGGTGCGCAGGTCGCCCAGCGTCTTGAAACCGCCGAGCGCCGTCGTCAGCAACGGTATGAGAACCAGCGCCGCGATCAGCGTCAGCGACACGTAGAGATAAACGCGCGTTCGCAGCGGCATGCGAATGGTGGAGCCGGTATCAATCATTGCGCATGAAAATCCTTTTGTAGCCGAAGGCGAGTGTCATGCAGATGATGAAGAGAACAACGCCGACGGCGCTGCCGAGACCGACCTGCATGCGCATGACGCCGTAGGTGTAAAGAAAGGTCACCATCGTCTGCGTCGAATTCGACGGTCCGCCGCCTGTCAGCGGCATGATCATGTCGAAGAGCTGCAGCGAGCCGATAACCGCAAAGAAGATGGAAAGGCGCAGCGTGGATCCAAGCAGCGGCAGCGTCACATAGCGGAACTTCTGCCAGCCTGTCGCCCCGTCGATCTCAGCTGCTTCGAGCACATTTTTGTCGACCGATTGCAGCCCGGCGATGAAGAGCATCATGTGAAAGCCGAAATACTTCCAGACGATAACGGCAAGCACGGCGTAGATGGCGAGGTCCTTGTCGGCGAGCACATAGGGCGTTGCGAGACCGAAGAAATTCGAGATTGCGGCAAAGAGGCCGTAGTCGCCGTCATAGACGAAGCGCCAGATCAAGCCAGCTGCGACATCGGCAAGAACGTAGGGCAGAAAGAAGATCAAGCGGAAGACGACGACGCCAGCGATGCGGTGAGCCAGCATTGTCGACAGCCAGATCGCCAGCGGAACCTGGATGGCGATGGATATCAGGATAATCAGGCCGTTATTGACCAGCGCCTGTGTGAAGGCGGCGTTGCGCATAAGCACCTGGAAGTTGCGGAGCGCGATGAACTCCGTCGGCATACCATAGCCGTTCCACTTGTAGAGGCTGTACCAGGCCGCCTCGCCCATCGGCATGATGACGAAGAGCGTAAAGAGCAGCAGAGCCGGCGGCAGAAAGAACAGAAGTACGGCCCAGCGGTCGTGCGCAGCCGAACTGCGGTTTCTCGCCGCTTTCCTGGCCGGCCGTGCCGCTCCGATCGCCGGTGAAATCGAAATATTGGCCATCTGTTTCGCCTTCGCATTTTCCTGGTTTGATCCCGGCGCCAGTTGAGAAGGCGCCGGGACAAAGGAAGCGGAGCGGGTTATTGCTCCAGTTCGAAGGCGTCCTGAATCTGCTGGGCGCCGTCTTGCGAACTCATCTGCCCGGAGACGATTTCAACCGAGACGTCATTGACGACACGGCCAACGGCAGCGCCGAGATCCTGATCGAAATAGTTCTGGTGCCAGGTCGAGGCGGCGAGCTGCTTGGCGGATTGAGCCAGAAGCGAGTTGGTCACACCATCATCGGCGCCGACCGCCACCGGCAGAAGCATCGCGGCCTTGGCCATGGATCGTTCGTTTTCTGCATTCGTCAAGAAGGCGAGAAAATCGATCGCTTCCTTGGACGCTTTCTTGGTTACCGCCCAGCCGTTCAAGCCTCCCAGCGTATCGGTTACCTTGCCGGCGCCGCCTTCTACGGCCGGGAAATTGAAGCGGCCGATGTTTTCCGGCGAAAGCCCCTTTCCGTCACCGGCATTCTTGCGCTGATTGGCTTCGGTATTTTCAAAACCGAGGATCATGGCGGCCTTACCATCGCCGAAGACACCGAGCGTTTGCGGCCAAGTCGCCCCCAAATAGCCAGGCTGGAAGGGTTCAAGCTTCCCGAGTTCGGCAAGATCCTCGCCGGCCTTGATGACCGCCGGATCAAGAAAGCCTTCGCCCTCGCCCTTCTTGGCAGCGTCGAAGACCTTTTGTCCGCCTTCGCGCATGACGAGATAGCTCCAATAGAAATGGATCGGCCATTTTTCGCCGCCGCCACCTGCGATCGGCACGATGCCGGCGTCCTTGAGCCTTTTTACGGCGTCCAGGAAGTCTGCCCAGGTCTTGATGCCATCGGCCTTCACGCCTGCCTTTGCAAAGAGCTCCTTGTTGTAGAAGAAGCTGACGAGACCGACCTTGTATGGCATTGCCCAGACCTTGCCGTCGAAGGTCAGACCACTGACAGAGGCCGCGCTATAGGCGTTGCGCAGCCTGCCGCCATCTGCATCGAGGGCGGCTGTCACGTCCTGAAGCGCGCCGGTCTCAGATTGCTGCTTGAGGACGCCCCCGCCCCAGCTGAAGAAGAAGTCCGGTATGTCGTCGGACTGGAGAAGCGTCGGCAGTTTTGCCTTGAAGGCCTCGTTTTCGAGAAACTGCATCTGTATGTCGACATCGGAGTGCTTTTCTTCATAAGCCTTGGCAATCTCCTCCCACTTGGCCACATAGCTCGGATCGAGCTCCAGATGCAGCCACTTTACGACCGTTGTGGCGCAAGCTGCACCGGCTCCGAACATCACGGAAATGCCTGCGGCCGCAGCCAGGAATGCGATGCGTCTGGCGCAAAGAGCGGCATTCATGCGATTATAGGTCATGGTTTTTCCTCCCGGGGGCCAATGTCCTCACTATTTTGTCCCCTATGCGGAATAATTCACCGCTGCCTTGACCGATGTCAACCCGATAGTCCAAGTTTCAGCCAGATTCGCTTGACAGCATCCGCAAACTGCCTGTTATTTAATTTGTATCCCGTCCAAATCATCGGGGCATTGCCCTGACGCAAAGCGATTGCCCGGCTAGTTTCATGAAGACCGCAGATCCTGAATTAATGCGCGCGATCAATCGCTTGAATGTGCTGGACACGATCCGCCGCCACGGGCCGATCGCACGTGTGGAGATCAGCCAACGCACCGAACTCTCGACCACGACGGTATCGGCAATTACCGCCTCGCTTCTCGATGACGGGCTCATTTTGACGCGTCATGAAGGAGACATCCGCAACGAGGCTGCCCGCGGCCGTCCCCGTGTGATGCTCGAATTGAACCCGGATGCGGCACGTGTCGTCGGTGCAAAGATTGCGGCAAGCCGGCTCGTCTTCGTGCTCACCGATTTCCGCGGAGACGTGCTTTCCAAGCTCACCCTGCCAATCCGCATCGACCGACAGCCGATCACAGTCATCGCCGACCTGGTGGAAGATGGCGTACGCCGTTGCGTCGTGGATGCCGGCCTGTCGCTGGAAGATGTCGATATCGTTTGTCTTGGCCTTCCAGGCGTAATCGAGCATCGCACCGGCCATGTTCGCAGCAGCCCCATCTTTCGCGATACGAATGTCGATTTCGCCTCGGAAATGACTGCGCGGCTTGGGACGCCGACGATCATCGAGAGCGATGCGCATGCCATCACGCTTGCCCATCACTGGTTCGGCAAGGCACGAGATCTCGAGGATATGGTGCTGGTTTCCCTGGAACAGACGCTCGGGCTTGGCGTGCTGCATGGCAACCAACTCTTTCGCGGTGCCGGCGGCCTCAGCCACAATCTCGGCGACCTCGTGCTCGGCACGGGATCGCAGGGCACCGTGCGCCTGTCGAGCCAGGCCGGCGAAAGTGCAATCCTTGGCGACCATCAGGCCGACGGGCGTTTTGCCGAAGCAATCCGTCTCGGCCGCGGCATGGCTCACGCTCAGGCGCTAATCAAGCAGCAGGACAATGTCCTCATCGGCGCCGCCATACGCGCTGGCGAGGCCGTCGGGCTGACGATCGCCAACATCGTCACGCTCTTTGCCCCGCCGCGCGTGATCCTCGTCGGCTCCAGCCTGGCGCTGGGCGAGCCATTTCTGAACAGTCTGCGCAATGCCTATGCACTTGCGATCCCGCCATCCTTGAAAGGCGTCACCGAACTGGTCTTCGACGACTCCACAGACGATTTCTGGGCGCAAGGTGCGGCAGCCGTTGCCCTTTACGAACTTTATGAGTCGCCCTGGAACACGACGGGGCCGGCACTGTGAACGCTGTAACTGTAAAATCGATTGGGAGGTCATCATGGACACGGTCGGCATCGGCATCATCGGCTGCGGCAATATTTCGGGCGCATATCTCAAGGCCATGGCCTCGTTCCCGATCCTCGATATCCGCGGCGTCGCCGATCTCAACCGATCCTTGGCGGAGGCAAAGGCTGCCGAATTCAGCGTCCCGGCAAAAAACGTCGACGAGCTCTTTGACGATCCAAAAGTCGAAATCATCGTCAACCTGACCATACCGAAAGCGCATGTGGCCGTCGGCCTGAAGGCGCTTGAAGCAGGAAAGCATACCTATTCGGAAAAGCCCCTCGGAATCAATTTTGCGGAAGGCAAAAAACTTGCTGAAGCCGCGAAGGCGAAAAACCTCCGCATCGGCGCGGCACCCGATACATTTCTGGGCGGCGGGCATCAGACGGCACGTGCTCTGATCGACAAGGGAATGATCGGCCAGCCGGTCGGCGGTACGGCCACCTTCATGTGCCCCGGCCACGAAAGATGGCACCCGAACCCGGCCTTTTACTACGAGGTCGGCGGCGGGCCGATGCTCGACATGGGACCTTACTACATCACTGATCTCGTCAATCTCTTCGGGCCGGTAGCGCAGGTCGCGGGCTTTGCGATCGCGCCCCGCAAGGTGCGGACCATCACCAGCGAGCCGCACAGCGGCGAGCACATTCCAGTGCATGTGCCAACCCATGTCGTCGGCGTGATGGCCTTTGCCAACGGGGCGATCGTTCAGATTGGCATGAGTTTTGACGTCGCCGGCCACAAGCATGTGCCGCTTGAACTCTATGGCACGGAAGGCACGCTGATCGTTCCTGACCCGAACCATTTCGGCGGGGAGGTCCAGCTTCTGAAAAAGGGCGGAAGCTTCGAAGTGCAGGAACTGACAGCGCCTTACGCAGACGCCAACTACCGCTCGCTCGGCGTGGCAGATCTTGCATACGCCATTCGCTGTAATCGCCCGCACCGGGCAAACGGCAGCCTCGCGCTGCACGTTCTCGAAGTCATGGAGGCGTTTCAAGCCGCCTCCGAAACCGGCCGCACGGTCACGATTGCCACAGAGACGCAGCGCCCGGCGGCGCTGTCGGATTCCCTTATCGACGGACGGTTGGGCAAGTAATTATTCAGGAGGAAAGAACATGCGCGAAGCACTGATCGTCTGGGGTGGCTGGAGCGGCCACGAACCGCAGGAATGCGCGGCCATCATCAAGGACATGCTTCAGGAGGACGGTTTCAAGGTCTATGTCGAGCACAGCACTGAAGCCTTGGCCGATCCGTCGGTGCATGATCTGAATCTCGTGGTGCCCATCGTCACAATGTCGAAGATCGAAAAGGAAGAGATCAAGAATCTTGCTGCTGCGATTGAAAACGGCGTTGGCATCGCCGGCTATCACGGCGGCGCGGGCGACAGCTTCCGCGAGTGCGTCGAATATCAGTTCATCATCGGCGGTCAATGGGTCGCCCATCCGGGCAACATCATCGACTACACAGTGAATATTACGCGGCCGGACGACCCGGTCATGGAGGGGATGAGCGATTTTGCCTATACGTCGGAGCAATATTACATGCATGTCGACCCCTCAAACGAGGTGCTGGCAACGACGACGTTCACAGGTGATCATGCCTACTGGATCGACGGCGTGGTAATGCCGGTCGTCTGGAAGCGGAAGTACGGAAAGGGCCGCGTCTTCTATTCTTCGCTCGGCCATCGGGCCCAGGAATTCGGCGTGCCGCAGATGAAGTCCATCTTCCGGCGCGGCGCCAATTGGGCAGCGCGCTAGAACCGCTGCCCCATAAGGCGAAGCGCTCTCTGCGATGTGATCGGAACGGTTCGGAACAAATGGGCGCCTTTGCCGTTGTGGCCGCGTTGATCAGCTCGAAAGGATTTTGATCATGCGCACGATATTCGCGGTGACTTCGATTGTCTTTCTCGGCATAGCCGGTCCCGTGTTGGCGCAATCCAATATGGGCACGGATTATACCGGGCGCATTGACGGCACTCCTCCTCTTGGCACCTCGCCGGAGAGCCCAACGACGAATGGTCTCGTCATTCCGCTTGATCCGATAGAAACCGGCAGTGTCGATGTCGTCATACCGCATAACGCCGGCCCGACCGATGTCAGGCGTTGCCCGACGCCAAAACGCGGCGTTGCCGCCAAGACAAGCCGCTATGGCCGGGCGTGCCCGCAATAGGACAACAGCGGGCGCAGCAAGTCCGCCACGCCAATTTCTATCTCGCCGGCATGAATTTCGTGTTAGGGGAGACCACGAATTTCCGTGAGGCCTTGCCGCAATGCTACCTTGGATACAGCTCGATTCCACGATCATCCCCGGGGACGGCGGAGAATTGCGCCTGAAGCGGCGCGGCAGCGAATTCTCCATCATGCTCGGTTCCAACGAGCTGATGAACAGCCGTCTCAGCGGATCCGAAGAAGCGCTTGCCACGCTTTCTTGGGATCGCATCAAAGACCACACACGACCGAAGATCCTCATCGGCGGCCTTGGCATGGGCTTCACCTTGCGTGCAGCGCTCGCGGTCCTACCTGCGGACGCCGAAGTGGTTGTCGCTGAACTGGTTCCGGCGGTCGTCGCCTGGGCGCGCGGGCCAATGGCGGAGGTTTTTAAGGGATGCCTCGAGGATCCGCGCGTCGTCCTCCATCAAGGCGATGTCGCAGAGGTCATCTGCTCAGTCGAAGCGGGCTTCGACGCAATCCTGCTCGATGTCGACAATGGGCCGGACGGGCTGACCCGCACGTCCAATGATCGGCTTTATGACCTCAACGGCCTGCGAGCGTCGCGCGAAGCGCTGTGCTCTGGCGGCGTTCTTGCAGTTTGGTCGTCCGGCCCCGATCCGAGCTTCAGCCGCAAGCTGCGCGACAGCGGCTTTTTGGTGGATGCGGTCAATACACGCGCCAACGGCACGCGCGGAGGAGCGCGCCACGTCATCTGGCTCGCTGTCAAATCGTCTGCCTAGCGGCCGTCAGCAAACGTCCGGGCAGCGGCGATTGCACTGGCAGCGCCAGCGCGCATTTGCGTCGTATCTGCGCTCGCAACAACTAGATCGCAACCGAGCTTCAACAGCTCGCCAGCACGCTTTCCATTGCTGCCGAAGGCGCAGGTGAATTTCTTGTGTGCTCGGCACCGCGCGACAATGTGGGCCAGTTCCTTGTCGATCTCGTCGGTGTCCGGCGCGAGCCTTGCACCGTTCGAAAGGGCAATTGACAAATCGGAGGGACCGACGAAGACGCCGTCGATGCCTTCGACACCAAGGATGCCATCGATGGCATCAAGTGCTGCGCGCGTCTCCACCATCGCAATCGTCAGCGTCAGCCGGTTGGCGGTGCGCAGGTATTCGTCTGCCGAGAGCTCCATATGGTTGAGCGCCAGCGTCGGTCCCCAGCTTCGTTCGCCAAGCGGTGGATACTTGGCAAACCGCACAAGCGCCTTCGCATCGGCGACCGAATTGACCATCGGCGCGATGATGCCGGTGCATCCAGCATCGAGCAGCCGGGAGGCCGAAGCGAAATCGCCAACCGGGATGCGCGCGAGTGCGGGTTTTCCCGCAGAACGGCACTGCGTAACGGCATTCGATGCTGAAGCCATATCCCACATGCCGTGCTGCATATCGAGCACGACGGAATCGAAATCTTCCTGCGCCAGATGATGGACGACCATCGGTTCGGGTATACCGATCCAAGCAGAAACCAAGCCAGCATGTCCGTCTGCCCTGATCCTGTCCGCGAAGCTTTCGATTGCCGGTCTCTGCGTCATGTCGTTCTCCATTCCCCGCTCAGGCGAGCGCGTGTTTGCTGATCTTGAAATTCCTCGATGAATGTTTTCTGCAACAAGATTCCATCCCACTCGTCCGGGAAAAACGGTGAATCGTAGATCAGCGTGAACGGTCCGACGTAACCGGCAGCGTCGCAAGCCTCCAGGCACATGAGGTAGTCAGCACCATCCAGACCGGCGGCATTGTAATCTGCCTTCGCATGACAAAGCTCCGCACGGCACATGATATCGGCAAGATCTGCGTATTTTTCGGGCGCAGTCCAGTTGCCAAGGTCGCCATTGAGGCCGACCGTGCCCTCAAGCCCGTCCAGCAGCCAGTTCATCTGCCGAGGCGAAGGCAGAAGGTCGAACCAGTTTTCGACGACGATGCGCACCCCACTGCCATCGGCTTCCTTCGCCAGCTGCCTCAGATGCCTCAAAGCCCGGCTGAGATTTTCTTCCGTTGGCGGCTGCTTGCCCGCAATTACGCGCAAGTTCTGCGCTCCCGCCACGACCGCCCTTTCGATCCAGCCGGACATCCACGCTGCGTCGCGTTTGGCGCGATCAGGGTGACTGGGGTCGCCATCCTCAAGCAGGAGGGTCTGAAACAGCACGCCCGATGCCTTCATCGCACCGCGAAGGTCTGAGAGATAACCGGCCTCAAGGCTCGGCAGATGAAAGGAGCAGACCTCAAGCCGGTGAATGCCACGCTCGGCAAGCTGCTGCGGCAACTCGACCAGCGAGGCCGCACCCGGGCCGTAAGGTTCCTTGCGCGCCGCATTTCTTTCCTGATCAGGACTATAGGGATAAATCGGTCCAAGGAGGCGATGCAACGACCATGTGGAAACTGCAAAACGGCCGTTCGGCAAAGCCTGCGCCATCATCGCCCTCCTCGTCTGTTCCATCCTAGCCATCAAAGGCTCGGCCCTTCAAACGAAATCGCCGCGAATGACGGCTTCCGCGGAAAGTGCGGCGCCAAGCAGCACGTCATCGCCATTGGCCGGCGCCGACAATAGGAAGCCCACCGGCATTCCGGCATCGCCGGCTCCACATGGGATCGACACGCCGCACCAATCGAGAAAATTGCCGAGCGCCGTGTTTCGCAGTGTCTTGGCATTCGTCGCAAAGAAGAGATCGTCATCCATCTCCAGAGGCGCGATCGGCGGCGCCACGTGGGCGACGGACGGGAATGCAAGCAGCCGGTCGCCGATCAATTGCTGGCATTCGGCGATGAGCCGGTCTCGAAGCTCGAGGATTGCAATATAGTCCGGCATTCCTGTCTTTTCGCCGAGACGCGTACGCATGACAACGCGACGATCCATGCCCGCAGCCTCCGGTCCTGCCAGGCGCTCTCGATGCAGTGCGAAAGCTTCGGCGGTCACCAGCGCGCCGTAACGGGTCATCGATGTCAGGATCTGGTCGAAAGCGGGCATCGCCGCGCGGCTGATGATCGCCCCGGTTCTTGCCAGCCGTTCCACCGCCGCGTCGAAGGCAGCCGCAACGCCGGGCTCGACGTCGTCGAAGACCACGTTTTCGGGAATGGCAATCTCAATGCCCTTCAGCGGACGGGCACGTACCTCCGATGAGGTCAGACCGCGCATCGCGGCATCGATCCACACGGCATCCTTTACCGTTCGGCACAGCGGACCGAGCGAATCCAGGCTCTTTGCAAGCGGAAAGACGCCATCCATGCAATATCGGCGGCGCGATCCCTTAAAGCCTACCACCCCGTTGAGCGCGGCGGGGATACGGACCGACCCGCCCGTATCGGTTCCCATCGCCACCGGTACGAGGCCGGAGCCGACAGCCACAGCTGCCCCTGAAGATGAGCCCCCCGGGATACGCGGCACATCGATGCCGTGCGGGTTATGCGGCGTACCATAATGCGGATTGATGCCGAGGCCCGAAAAGGCGAATTCGCTCATATTCGTTCGCCCCACAGTAATCATTCCGGCCCGCTTGAGCGCCATAACGATCGCTGCATCACTTGCCGCTGGCGTAGTGCTCGCCAGAACTTTCGATCCGGCCGTCGTTGCAAGGCCCTCGATGTCGAAGAGATCCTTCCATGCGATCGGAATACCGTCGAGAGAGCCAAGCGAGCAACCCTTGCGGATGCGCAGCGAGGAAGCTTTGGCCTCGTCAATGGCCCGTTCCTTCAGAAGCACCGTGAAGACCGCCTTGTCGGAATGGCCTTCGATATTCTCAAAGATCGACCGCACGACCTCGACTGGATCAGCAGCGCCGCTCTGAATGAGGACCGACAGTTGCGCGACAGTCATCGCGCCGAATGGCTTGGTCATGGGAGAAATCCGTAACGGTATCGTTTTCCTTGACCTATCGCGGATCGTCGCTGCCGACCAGCCTGTTTACCGTGGTATCGCCGATTGGTCCGATTTTCTGAACACTGAGTTTGCAGATCGGCTCTTCAACTCTGCCACATGCAAGACCACATGCACCCGACATGCGGACCCCCAACGGGCATCATATTTTGACCGCCCGGTCCCGCTGTGCCGCAGGAGTAATAAAAAATGACACGCCATGATATTTTGAACCCGCGCCACAACACTATGGTGGCACATCACCCGACAAACGCACAAGCCACCAGCGAGGGCGAGCGCGATTATGTTGAGCACCTCAACGCACAGAAGCTCTCTCTGGGAGAACGGCTGCTTGTGGTAGGGGCTTTGGTCCTTCTCGGTATTGCCGGATTGACCGGGCACCTTAATTCTTCGGTATCGCCTGAGGTCACTGGCGCAATTGCTGCGCCCGCGACACCCGCGTCATCTCATGGCAGCCTGGATTCTTGCCGGGAATACAGCCCTTACGCAGAGAAGAGGTGCTGACTTCGGATCGCTGCGGTCCACTCTTGAAAGTCAGCCGCCCTCGATGTGTCGCACCAGAAGGAAAAAACCATGGCCGGTCACGTCGAATACAATCTCGGGCGGTTTATCGCTGCACAGAACGGGATATATGACCAGGCGCTGCGGGAGCTTAGCGCCGGGCGCAAACGCTCGCACTGGATGTGGTTCATCTTCCCGCAGGCTGCCGGGCTGGGCTCATCGGCGATGGCCGAGAAATACGCGATCCGCTCGGCAGAGGAAGCTGCCGCCTATCTGAGCGACCCAATACTGGGCGGGCGACTTCTTCGCTGCGTCCAAGCGATCCTTTCAGTGGAAGGACGCACGGCCCACGACATTCTCGGATCCCCGGATGATCTCAAACTTCGCTCCTCACTGACGCTTTTTGCAGCCGTCAGCGAGCAAGGCTCGTTGTTCCACGAAGCAATCGATCGGTTCTACGGGGGGAAATTCGACGAGCGGACGATGAAAATCCTCAACGCCGCGACTTAACGACCGGGAGACTGTTCCATCGCTGCAATCTCTTCTGAGATTTCATTGAGGCGCTCGCGCAGATCGGATTGCGTGCCATCTTCGAGTTCTTCATCGCCAAAGCAATTGCGCGCATCGTGAAGCTCGAGTTTCGATTCCAATTCGGCGCGCTTGGCATACAGACGATGGAGATAGGTGTAGTTCATATCTCTACCACCTCCGATATTGCCTTCCTCATCAAGTTCAAAAACGATCTCGAAGATGGAAGGTTCCGATGCCTTTGAAGGCTCAGCCGAGAGATGCAATTGCCGCACTGCAGGCTTTTGAGAAATGGCTGCAGCAACCGTCGCTGCCCATCGCCTGCCGGGTGACGCGGGCGCCTTCCAGAAGAAGTGTGAGAGTGTCAGCAAGAAGTTGAGGCTCCCGAGCCCCGGCGGCGGAACAGAGTTCTTCAAGGCGTTGACGCTGCTGTGCCTTATGGCGCTCGATCACGTCATGGGCAGGGTGTCCCTCACCCTTCAGTTCGATCGCCGCGTTGGCAAGATCGCAACCGGCCGGCTCCCCGTTGAGACACTCGGCTCGCCCCTGAACCCAGGCGTCGAGCTGGGCGCGCGGGTTGCCGGGATGCATCGCCTCGAGTTCACGCCATATTGCCTCGGCCTTTTCGCAGGCGCGACGCAGCGTCTCGCAAACGAGCTCGTCCTTCGAGCCGAAATGCCGGTAAAGCGTCATCTTGTTGGTGAGCGCCGCATCTGCAATCGCATCGACGCCAATGCCGCGTATGCCATGTTCGCGGAAAAGCTCGGAAGCCGTCGAGACGATGCGTTCCCTCGGGGGGATTTTCTCGTTTGTCAGCACGCTTGGGATTTCATGCGAAGTTTCGGATTTTTTTACGGACGAAGTCCTTGACATAGATGTGACCGATCGGTAACAAATGCATTGTTACTTACTGGTAACACCGCTTATTGCACAAGTCAATGCCGAGAGGGCTGGCGGCGTCAGCGGAACACGGGCGACTGCCCACGAAAGGAGGACGAACCATGAGAAAGACCAGTGACCTCACGATATCCGAAGCCCTTCGCGACCCGCTGATTGCCATGGTGATGCGCGCCGATGGCGTGAAGCTTGACGATTTCAAGCAACTCCTTGAAACGGCAGCCCGCAAACGCCAACCGAATGCCTCCAAGGTGGGTGGCTTCGTTAATGCGATTGCCAATCGCGCCGGCGTGAACCCGCCGACGGTTTCCTGCTTCTGCTGACTTCCCGGGGACCTTCCCTGCCCCGTGCGAGAGCTGCCGTCTTCCCCCAACGGCAGCTTTCGCTGTATTTGCGCCACGGTGGAGACGGCAAGTGATTTCCAGATTTTCCCGGATGCCACCACCCGTGGGCCGATCCAGGTGAACTGGGCCACTGCATTGAGGCGGGCGATACCGCTACAGATACGCGGCGTGCCGCTACTGATGCTCGACATTGATATGCCGGTTCTCCTCAGCGCTGGACGGTCGCCATCTGAGCGCATCATGCGACGTCGGGACCAAAAGGGCCCTCGCACGGGTCTTGGCAATGATTGCCGCAAAGCACCTGTATTTCGAAATCTCGCTCAAATCGCCACCAGATGCCCTGATGACACCTGCCGATACTGCCGCGGCAAAATCTTGTAGTCCACTGCCCGGATCGGGCTTTTGATCTCGTCGTTGGCCGCCATCCGCTTGATGTGCCGGCGATCCGGATCGGGCACGGGAACGGCTGCCATGAGCGTCTTCGTATAAGGGTGCTGCGGGTTGCCGAAGATGGCAGCGCGCGGACCGATCTCGACGATCTCGCCGAGATACATGACCGCAACACGATGGCTGACGCGCTCGACGACGGCCATGTCGTGCGAGATGAACAGGAAGGCGAGGTTGAGGCTCTGCTGCAGGTCCAGCATCAGATTGATGACCTGCGCCTTGATCGAGACGTCGAGGGCCGAGACGCTTTCATCGGCGACGATCACCTTCGGATCGAGCGCCAGGGCCCGGGCAATGCAGATGCGCTGACGCTGCCCCCCGGAGAACTCGTGCGGAAAGCGCGTCATCATATCCGCGTTCAGACCGACCTTTTCCAAAAGGTCAGCGACCTTCTCCTTGGCCTGCTTTGCCGTTCCCATCTTGTGTTCAAGATAAGGTTCGGCGATCGCCGCACCGACGCGGATTCGCGGATTGAGGCTGGCGAACGGATCCTGAAAGATCATTTGCACGGTCTTGCGCATCTCGCGCATCCCGTTCTTGTCGAGCGCCAGCACGTCCCTGCCATCGGCCTTCACTGACCCGCTTTGCGGTTCGATCAGCCGCATTATGGCGCGGCCGGTCGTCGATTTTCCGCAGCCCGATTCGCCGACCAATGACAGCGTCTCACCGGCAAAGAGATCAAAGGAAACATTTTCAACGGCATGCACGCGTCCGCTCAAGCGACCGAAGAGACCAGAGTGTATATCAAAGCGCTTGGTGAGGTTCCGCACCTCCAAGACCGGCCTTGCTGAAACAGAAACCGTGTCGCCGACTTCCACCGGAACGTCGCATTGGCCTGTCGCTGCATTGACGACGGGAAAACGCAGCGGCCTTTCGTGCCCCTGCATTGAGCCCAGCACCGGCACGGCGGAAATCAGCGCGCGCGTGTAGGGGTGGCGGCCGCGGTAAAAGATGTCGGCCGTAGCCGCCGTTTCAACCTGCTCGCCGCGATACATCACCACCGTTCTGTCGGCTATTTCGGCAACGACTCCCATGTCGTGGGTGATGAAGAGCACAGAGGTTCCTTCCTCCTCTTGCAGCATCTTGATGAGATCGAGGATCTGTCCTTGGATGGTGACGTCGAGCGCCGTAGTCGGTTCGTCGGCAATTAGCAGCTTCGGCTTGGAGGCAAGCGCCATGGCGATCATCACGCGCTGGCGCATGCCGCCTGAAAACCGGTGTGGATATTCGTCGAAGCGCGAAGCAGCGGAGGAAATGCGGACCTTTTCCAGAAGCCGTATCACTTCGCCTCGCGCTTCGGTCTTCGACATGGCCGAATGGCAAAGCAGCGCTTCGGAAATCTGGTCGCCGATCGTAAAGAGCGGGTTGAGGCTCGTCATCGGTTCCTGGAAGATCATCGAGACGTCATTGCCGCGTACCTGCCGCATGGCACTTTCGCGAAGCGCCAGCAGATTGCGGTCGCCAAGCATGATCTTTCCTTCGATCCGGCTGGTATCCGGCTCAAGCAGCCGCATGATCGACAGCGACGTAACGCTTTTGCCAGAGCCCGACTCGCCGACGATTGCAACCGTTTCGCCCGGCGCCACGCGAAAGGACACATCGCGGACGACAGGCCTCCACTCGCCCTCGACCAGAAACGATGTCGTCAGGTTCTCGACGGAGAGAACGGGCTCTCCCTGCTGGATCGACTGCGCCTGAAAGCCTGCCATGTACCGTTCCTCCTGGATTGCCAAATGCCGAAAAGATCAATCCGGCCAGCGCAACACAGCGTCGAACCGGCGCTTGCCGCGGTTTTCGACTGGCGATGCTATGATTTCGTTGGAGGCGCGCGCCTTGTCCAGTTCTTCGGCCAAGCGGTTTGCAACGATCCTTTCCTGACCCGGGTGCAGGTTACAGGGGTCGAGATAGAAATACTGATGCTCGACTTCGTGGTCCCGGACGATTATCGGCGGCGTCCCGCCCGCCAGCGCGTCGGCCAAATCCCAGGCGGTAATATGTGCTTCCTCCGGTTTGAGGATAACGCGCAGACGATCAAGCGGATTTTTGGTCGGATCGGGTTCGATCAGAGCGGTTACGCCGGGGCGGTCGTCCAGCATCTGTTTCCACAAATTGAGGTAGCCCGTTTCGCGCTCGCGAATACCGGTGTGGTCACGCTTTTCCCAGGCCTCCAAGGCTGCCATGGCGCCGAAAATGCTTTCCTTGCCGACCTTCATGCCACGGCCGATGCCCATGTTCTGCAGGAAGGCGTTGCGCACTAGTTCCTTTGTGCCGGCGACGATGCCGCAGGTCGGACCGCCG
This sequence comes from Rhizobium azibense, assembly GCF_004342325.1. Taxonomy (NCBI): domain Bacteria; kingdom Pseudomonadati; phylum Pseudomonadota; class Alphaproteobacteria; order Hyphomicrobiales; family Rhizobiaceae; genus Rhizobium; species Rhizobium azibense. Next base: position 128,308 of record NZ_SMBJ01000002.1, read on the forward strand.
AGGAATTTATGACCGGAATAGAGCGCGATGTCTGCGCCTTGCTCCAGGAAAACACGCAGGTCGTACTCAGACGCTGCATCGACGATGACCGGCACGCCCTTGGCGTGGGCGATCTCGACGAACTCCTTAAGGTTCAAAAGACCATAATCGACGACGTGATGCGACACGACGTAGACGGCTGCGGCCGTTCTTTCGGTGATTGCATTTTCCATGTGAAAATGATGGGTGGATGTTGCCTGACCGATCAGCACGGGCTTAGCACCAGCTAGGCGGATCGCCTGATCGACGGGTGCGCCATAGCTCACAACATGGCCCATCTGCACCAGAACTTCGTTCTTTTCCGGCGTCACATCCGGCAGTTTCTCGATCGCCAGCAGGTTGTTGCCGGTGATGGCACCTGCGACGGCCAGGGAAATGCCCGCAGAGCACGATGCCGTCACGAAACCGGCTTCGGCACCCGTCAGTCGGGCAATGACGGCGCTCGCCTTGCGCTGCAGATCGTTGATTTCGACAAATTGCGGCAGGATCGACGACATGGCCGCGATTGCCTCGGGGACGACGATCGATGCGCCGAGGCTGGTCATTGTGCCGGAAACGTTGATGACCGGACGAAGGCCGATCGACGCGCAAATGTCATCAGACATGTGTATCTCCAGATTGAATGGCCATATGGCGAGTGTTGCAGCTTGTATCCTCGACGGCTATCCCATAGTAATGTAATAGACTCATGGCCCCATACGAGGAGCGTGGAATTGGACGGCAAGACATCATCAGTAGTTTTCTCCGAAGACGAGGCATCTATTGAAGAACCCGCCGGCAAGGGCGCACGTCGCTCGCGGGTGAGCGGTATCGACCGAGCGCTGCAGGTGATTGATCATCTTTACGAAACAGGCTCTCCGACGGGGGTCTATGCAATCGCCAAGGCTGTGAAGGCGCCGCTCTCGACCGTCTATGTCATCGTCGATGATCTGGTCGAAAAGAACATGCTGATGCGCAATGGCGACGGCACGATCTGGCTCGGTTCGCGGCTCTACCATTACGGCCTTGCCTATGCCCGATCGCTCGATTTCATGAGCGTCGCGACGCGCGAGATGCACGATCTTTGCCGGCAGGCGGGCGAAACCGTTCAGGTTTGCGGTCGCGACGGCGACTATATGCTCGTGCTTGCCATGGCCGATGGCCCCAGTCATTTCCAGGTCGCTTCGCGTGTCGGCACACGCGTTCCTCTGAACTGGACGGCATCCGGCCGCCTGCTTGTCGGCCACCTGCCGGAAGAAGAGCGCATCGAACTTTTCAAGCGCTGCGCCAAATCCTCGCCCACCGGCCGCGCCGAGGTTGACCCAGGCGTGCTTTCCGCTTCCGCCGGCGTGGCGTTTCAGTCGCGCCTGTCGATCCAGGCTGGCGAGTCCGACTATGCGGTCGCCTGCATCGCTTCGCCGATCTGCGACAGAGAAGGCCAATGCGTCGCGACCATTTCCATTGTCCTTCCAGAACAGAAGGCTTTTTCTGACGAGAACCACTATACCGCGCAGGTGCGGACATCGGCCGAACGCATCGAAAAGATCATGGGCTGGCGCAACCACTAGGCTTTCCCCTCTTCAATCACGCAAGGCGATGATCGCCTCGATTTCGACGGTGATGTTACCCGGAAGCGAGCCGAAGCCAACCGCGGAACGAGCATGACTGCCAGTATCTCGTCCAAAAACGTCGACGAAGAGATCCGAGCATCCATTGATGACGCTTGGATGGTCCGCAAACTGCGGCACGGCGTTGACCATGCCGAGTAGCTTCACGACGCGCTTTACCCGGGAGAGATCGCCAAGCGCATCGTGCATGACGGCAAGAAGATTGATGCCGGTGAGCCGCGCATGTCTATAGGCTTCCTCGACACCGATTTCAGCGCCGACCTTGCCAGAATACAAAAAACCATCGGCCTCGCGCGGCCCCTGACCGGAAAGATAGAGAATGTTTCCCTCCAGCACATGCGTCACGAAATGGGCGATCGGCGGCGGGGCGGGCGGAAGCTCTATGCCGAGCGCGACAAGCCTTTCATAGGGCGAGCTTGCCTGCTTGGCGTTGGCTGGAGACATGTTCACGCAAACTCCTGTCATGCGGATTTCTTCTGGCTTTTAGCGGTAGGAATAACCGTGGCTGTGGCGCACGAGCCTGCGGGCCCGCGGAATGTAACGGCTTGCGGCAATCGCCTCGCTGCCGATCACCGCATAGCGAGGCTCGAACAGCTTCTCAAGAACGGCAACGTCGCCGTTGGAATCGGTCGCTTCGACATCAGAATCGACAAGATCGAAGACGGTAAAATCGGCGCGTTGTCCGACGGCGAGCCGGTTTTCCATCGAGAGCTTGATGACGGAGGCAGGCGCATGCGTGACCGCTGCCACCACCTTGTCGAAAGGCATGCCGACGCAAAGCAGCTTCGACATGGTCGTCGCCAGATCCCAAACCGGAAAATTCATCGAATGGCCATGCAGATCCGTCGAGATCGAGAACGGCATGAGGCCGCGCTTGATTGCGGCTTCCGCCACCTTGAAGGAAAAGGAGGCGCCGCCATGACCGATGTCGAGGCGAATGCCCTCACCCGCGCAACGCTGCGCGAGATCGAAAAGATCCTCGTCTTCCAAGATGCTCGAACCGGCCTTGCCGTTAAAGCAGTGGGTGACGACGTCGCCGGGGCCTAGGACTTCCAGCACTTCATCATAAAGCGCCGGCGGTTCGCCAACATGCACCATCATCGGAACCTTGAGGATCTTGGAGATCTTCTTGCCGAGCTTTACCGGCGTTACACCCCACGAGCCGGTGATGACGTGGCTGGCGCGCACTTTGATGCCGACGATGTGCTCGCTGTTTTCAGAGTAACATTCAAGGATGCGGTCAAGATCAATGTCGCGGATGTCCCGCAATTCGGAGACGCGGTTGCAGGCGACGAGACCGATCGAACCGAGGTTCAGGAAGGCTTTGATGCGCTCGCGCGATGGCTCGATGATATATTGGCGGAAACCGTGGAAATTGGCTTCACCGGCAGAACCTGCATCGACCAGCGTGGTCACGCCGCGCTCGGCGCCGCATTCGGACGGACGGACCGAGATGTCGGTGCCGCCATGCCAGATATGCACGTGGAGGTCGATCCAGCCCGGCGAAATCCAGGCGCCCTTGCCGTCGACGCAGATCATCTCGCAAGAGACTGAAAGCTGTGGACCGACCTGTGCGATCCGGCCGTTGCCGTCGATCAGGATATCGACTGCACTGCCTGGGGTTTCAGCACCAAAGCCTATAGGCCTCACATTGGTGAGCAGGAGCGGCTTGCGCTCTTGTTGCCCGATCATTCAAAGGTCCTTTCGAAGTTTGGGATCGAGCATGTCGCGCAGTCCGTCGCCGACCATCTGCAAGGAGAGCACGGAAAGAACGATGGCGACGCCCGGAAAAAACGTCATCCAGTCGGCCTGGCCGATATACTGGCGTCCGGCGGCGATCATTGTTCCCCAGGTTGGAATTTCGGGGCTGACGCCCAGGCCGAGGAAGGAAAGGCCCGCTTCAGCCAGCATGGCGCTGGCAAAGAGGAAGGTGCCTTGCACTAGAATCGGCGAAAGCAGATTACGCAGGACGTGCCGTGTCATGATGTGAAAGGTGGAAATCCCGAGCGCTTGTGCTGCCTCAACATAGGGCAGTTCGCGGATGACCAGCGTCGATGCACGAACAATACGCGCAAGGCGTGGCGAATAAACGATCGACAACGCGAAGACGACCGTGGTCAGCGACGGTCCAAGGGCTGCGACCAGCGCGATCGCCAGCAGAATGTCCGGAAAGGCCATCATTGCGTCGATCAGCCGGGCAATTGGCGTGTCGAATTGCTTGAAGAAGCCGGCAAGCAGGCCGAGGCTCACCCCGATCAACGCCGATAAAACGACGACGGCTGCGCCGACGAGCAGCGACAGGCGCCCAGCAAAGATCGTTCGCGAGAAGACGTCGCGCCCGAATTCGTCCGTTCCAAAGAAGAACATTCCGCTCGGAGGCTTCAGCCGGTTGACGATCGAAAGCTTGGAGGGCGAATAGGGAGCGACCCATGGAGCAAGGATCGCCAAGAGCACGAAGATCGTGAGGATGAGCACACCAAAGGCAACGGTCTTGCGCTTCAGGAAACGCCGGACGAACTTGCTGCCCTCGCTCAAGGCAGGTGCTGTTAAAATATCCGTCATCAGTAGCGCACCCTCGGATCGACCAGAAGATAGAGCATGTCGATTGCAAAATTGATCAGCACGTAGAGGGCCGCGATAATGAGCAGCGCGCCCTGGATCACCGGGTAATCGCGACGGAGGACCGCCGAGACGACCAGATTGCCGACACCTGGAAGGCCGAAGACCGTTTCGGTCACGACCGCCCCCGAAATCAGCACCGCCGCAGTCAACCCGATAACGGTCAGGATCGGGATCAGGGCGTTCTTGAGCGCGTGCTTGAGGATCACCCGCCGTTCGATCAGGCCCTTGGCGCGTGCCGTGCGGATATAGTCGTCGCCGAGCACATCAAGCATCGAGGCACGGGTGAAACGCAGGATCAGCGCCGAGGAAACTATGCCGAGGGCAAAGGCTGGTAACGTCAGGTGATACATGCGCCCAAAGAAGTTCGCACCCGGTCCGCCATAGCCCGAAACCGGAAAGAAGTTGAAGCGCACGGCGAAGAACTGCATCAGAATCAGCCCAAGCCAAAAGCTCGGAATGCTAGCCGCAAACATTGCTAGCGTCGTAGCCGCCTGATCAATGAAGGACCCGCGGCGATAGGCAGCGTAAATGCCGATTGGCAGAGCGATGACGCAGGCGATCGCCAGCGAGAACACCGTCAGGAAAAACGTCGGCTCGGCGCGGTCTAGAAGGGCTGCGGTGACCGGCATGTTCAAGAAGATCGATTGCCCGAGATCGCCTCTCAGGAGCTGACTGATGTAATAGACATATTGCACCAGGAGCGACTGATCGAGCCCGAGACGTCCGCGAAGCTCGGCAATATCCTGAGGCGTTGCATCTGGTCCCAGCATGACGGCTGCCGGATCACCTGGCGTCACGCGCACGATGACAAAGACGATCGTGACGACGAGGAACATCACAACGATCATCCCGAAGAGGCGCTGGAGAATGTAACGGATCATTGATTTGCGGCCCTTATGCCCGGCCGGGCACCGTCGAAAAGGGATACCGGCCGGCAGGAACCGGCATCCCGATGATCAGTCGTCACTTCTTGATCGAAGCGTTCCAGAAGTACGGCCACGGAGCCGGATCGACGCCTTCGAGCTTATTTGATTCCGCCGAGACGGCGTTGAAGTCGCCGATCTTCATGAAAGGCGCCTCGTCATAGATCGCTTTTTGGACATTGGCCCATAGTTCGATCCGCTTGGCAGAATCGACTTCAGAGGTGAAGGCATCGACGGCGGCCTTTCGGGCGGGCGTATCCCACCATCCCGGTGAGCTGGTCGACAGCGAACCAATGAGCGCCGGCTCCGGCAGGAATGGGCTGTGGCTAATATAGATGTCCCAGAGCTTCGGATCGGCGCGGCGCTGCGTCAGCGTCGCCCAGTCGACGACCTGCATGTCGACGGCAAAGCCCGCGAGCTTGAGATACTCCGCTGCAACCTGCGCCATCTTGTAGTGGAATTCGTACTGGCGGCTGGTGAGGATACGCAGAGGCTCGCCGTTGTAGCCCGTCTTCTTCAGGGCTTCGCCAGCCTCTTCGGGCTTTGCAATATTGTAGTTTCCTTCAACGCCGGCATCCGTGTGCCAGGAATAGGCTTCCGGATAGATATCGCCGTCCAGCGTATAGAAATCCGTATTGCCGAAGGCAGCGGCCAGCATGTCCTCCATGCTGAGGGCTTGGCGGATCGCCTTGCGGACCTCGATGTTCTTCGCAATGCCCTCCTTGGTATTGAAGACGAAAACCGGGTAGCCGAATGGCTTGAGGATGATCGGCTGCGAGGCCGTCGATGCCTTAAGCTTGTCGAAGGATTCGACCGGGATGGAATCGACATAGTCAAACTGGCCGGATACTGCAGCCTCGACGCGGGTGTTCGGATCCGGCACCGGAACGAAACGGATTTCATCGAGATACTGGTGGCGCGCGCCGCCATAGCCATCGCTGTCGCCACCGCGTGATTTGTAGCCGCTAAAGCGAACGAGCTGAATGTACTGATCGGCCTTGCGCTCCTTCAGCATGTAGGGGCCGGTTCCGATGAAATCCTTCATCGGCTCGTCCTGCTTGTCGGAAGGAATGACGATCGCAGCGGAATTGTTGAAGGCAAGCAGAGAGGTCAGCGGCGCATAGGGCTGCCTCAGGGTGATCTTGACGGTTGCCGGATCGACTGCAGCGATTGCTTCGATGAAGCCTGCAGCCTGCTTGCCGCGCGAGGCGATCTTCGTCCAGCGTGTGAGCGATGCAACGACATCTTCCGACGTCATGTCGCTGTTGTCGTGGAACTTGATGCCGCTGCGCAGCTTGATCGTGTAGCTTTTGCCGTCCGCGCTGATATCGGGCAGGCTTTCGGCCAGAAGCGGTGTGACGTTCCACCTCTTGTCGAACGTATAGAGCGTCTCGAATATGTGCTGCGTGACGATTCCGACGAGGTCGGCAGTCGAGGACATCGGATCGAGCGTCGGGGGCTCGCCGATCGTCGCGACATTGATGATGCCGCCTTTTTCCTGCGCCATCAGTGTGGTCGGCAAGGCGAAAAGTGCCGTGCCGAGGAGAAATGCGATTAGACTCTTCATTTCTTGCTCCCGATTATATTGTTCCATATTTATGTTATATAGGTCTTTATAATAGAATATCGGCCATGATGGTCCTGTCAACCGGGAATGTGGGCCTGGGCTGAGAAACGAGAATGCGCGCTAGGGCTGCTGCGCGAGACGATCATCAGCGCACCCGTCGGACCAAACGGCCCAGGTTTGCTTGCCATCGCTGAAGCCGGTTCCTTCGCTCATCATTGAATGCCGAATTTCATCGGAGGGCGTCTCGCGCGACGAACGCAAACGATTGGTGGCCCAGACGCGGACACCAATTCTTCGCAGATGGAGGGCCTCTGCGGTTCGATACCCGCTGTCCCTGTGAGATGATTGCGGCCAGTCCGACCCAGTGGGACCTACACAGGGCCCTTCACTTCCGCTTCGCGCCCAACTCCGGACATAACGACGGCTTTGCCTAACGTACGAGGAGCCCCACCCAGAGTAGAAGTCGTGGGTCTCGTCGGCGTCCGGCGGCGGTCACTGGAGATTATCGGTCGCCGACCCCCAGTCAGGGTCGATGGCCCAGAGGCAGGCGGCGCAGTCGCAGCGGCAAGTTACGAGGCCGGGAAATTCGGCCACTCCGCCATGCCGTCCGAACGATCCTGGGCAGCCCTTCGATACGTGTAACAAACATGATGCTCTCTTGTATGAGAGGTCTGGCGGTGCTCTGCTTCGGCCGCTGTCCTTATCGTTGGGAGAAGACCATGCCGAACATGATGAAAGCAGCGGTTGTCCTCGATTTCAAAAAGCCACTGGTTATTGAGCAAATGCCGATACCAGACCCTGCGGATGATCAGATACTGGTGCGTTTCGCTGCGACAGGCGTCTGCCATACCGATCTTCACGCCGCCCGTGGGGATTGGCCCGTCAAACCAAGTCCACCGTTCATCCCAGGCCACGAAGGCGTTGGATATGTCGCCAAGGCCGGTCGTTCGGTGAAGCGGTTGAAGGAGGGCGACCGGGTCGGCGTTCCGTGGCTCCATACTGCTTGCGGATACTGCTCTCATTGCCGGACGGGTTGGGAAACATTGTGCGGAAGCCAGCAGAACACGGGCTATTCTGTCAATGGCTCCTTCGCCGAGTACGGCCTCGCCGACCCCGACTTTGTCGGCATTCTCCCTGACAACCTCGATTTCGGCCCGGCAGCCCCTGTCCTGTGTGCTGGCGTTACGGTGTACAAGGGCCTCAAGGAAACCGAGGTGAACCCTGGTGAGTGGGTAATGATCTCAGGCATCGGTGGCCTTGGACACATGGCCGTCCAATATGCGAAAGCGATGGGAATGCACGTCGTTGCCGTCGACGTTTCCGAAAGCAAGCTCACCCTTGCGAGCCAACTTGGTGCGGATATGACGGTCGATGCACGCAAGCCTGATGCAGTTGCGAAGGTCCAAAAGGAAGTCGGAGGCGTGCATGGCGCGTTGGTGACGGCTGTGTCTCCGAAGGCGATGGAGCAGGCTTTCCACATGCTGCGTTCCAGAGGGACGATGTCGCTCGTCGGACTGCCGCCGTCCATGATCAGCCTTCCCGTCTTCGACACGGTTCTCAAGCGCATCACGGTGAGAGGCTCGATCGTCGGCACACGCCAGGACCTTGAAGAATCCATCGGCTTTGCCGCTGACGGGAAGGTGGCGTCCCACTTCAGTTGGGACAAGCTTGAGAACATCAACGACATTTTCGCGCGCATGGAGGACGGCAAGATCGACGGCCGCGTCGTCATCGACCTCCAGTAGCTCGTCACGGAACACAAGGAGAAGTGCAATGCAAGGCTATATGACCAGACGCACGCTGATGCGGTTCGCAGGCGCAGCCGCCACAGTCGCGACGACATCAAACCTGCTCACGTCCGCGGCACGTGCAGACACGATTAGCGGGGACATGTACTGGGAACTCGTCCGCCACCAGTTCATCTTCCCGGACACCGCAATTCCGATGAATAGCGCGAACCTTTGCCCGTCCTTCGAGTCTGTGGCATCGAAGGTGGCAGAGTTGACCCGCGTCGTGGACTACGACGTTTCATTGAATAACCGGGCGCAGTTCAACGACCGGCTCTCCAGTTCAAGAATGAAGGTCGCGGCCCAGATCGGAGCCGATCCGGATGAAATCGCCCTGGTTCGAAACACCTCCGAGGCTAACAGCGTCATCACCAACGGTCTCGACTTCAAGTCGGGAGACGAGGTAGTCATTTGGGATCAGAACCACGTCACAAACAACGAGGCGTGGGATATCCGGGCCAGGCGGTTTGGCCTGAAGGTCGTGCGCGTGGCATTGCCGCGACGACCCGAGAGCGACGAACAAATCGTCGAGCTGTTCTCCAAGGCCTGCACCGACCGAACGAAGGCCGTCAGCTTCACCGAATGCTCCAACGTGAGCGGACTGAAGCTCCCGGCCAAGAAAATTGCGGCGATGGCTCGCCAGAAGGGCATCCATTGTCATGTCGACGGGGCTCAGAGCTGGGGCGCGTCGGCGCTCAACCTTCACGACATGGGATGCGATAGCTTCTCAGCCAGCGCGCACAAGTGGTTCATGGGTCCGAAGGAGGTCGGCATCCTTTACGTGCGCAAAGGACGCGCCGGCGGAATATGGCCAAACACGATCGGCTACACTGGAGAGATTAAGGTCGAACTCGACCTCGACAACGCAAAGAAGTTTGAAACGCTCGGGCAACGCGACGATGCGGCCATCGCAGCGATCGCGGACACTGCGGATATTCACACTCAGATCGGCCCGCAGCGTGTAGAAGCCCGCATCGCGGAACTCGCGAGCCAACTAAAGCAGGGATTAAAGGATCTCGGGGCTACCCTTGTCACTCCGGAAAATCCGGCGATGAGCGGCGGGGTTGTTGTGATAGAGGTTCCGAAGGAAAACCAAAAAACGGTGGTCGACACCCTTTATACAAAATTCGGGATAGCAGCCTCTTCCAGTGGCGGGTTACGACTTTGCCCCCACATTTACAATACACAGGCCCACATCCAACGTGCTCTGGAGGGAGTAGCCTCGATGCGTGGCCTTGTAAAAACCTGACCGATAGCGGTATCTGCTTGCCCTCGGTGGAGGTTCCGCCGGCTGATGGCGGCTTTGGGGCCGACAGCTGACGATATTTCGGCCGGATTTTTCACCAGACGGCGGCATCAGCTTATGGTGTTTCTGAAAACTTTGCCCTGCAGCCCGCGATTATCAAAGCCTTCCCAAACCGTCTTCCAGATCAAGCAGTTGCTCGATTGAAAAGGATCAAGGCGAAGGCTGCTTGGGCCATAAGCCGAAGATAAGCCTATGCCGGAAAGCGCCAAGAGCGGGCATCGGGACGAAACCAAGGCTATCAAAGACATCAGAACATCAAAACCATGGCGACCCGCCGAAGTGGATCGGCACCCTTTTCCACCTCCGAACGGAGAACGGACCGGAGGCGCGGCGAACATTTGTCTCGTGCAATGAGTTGGAACCCGAGAGATGTGTAGAAGGGTGCATTAAACGGCGCGAACCGATCCGTCGTGAGCGTCGCTCCACCCAGCTGTCTTGAGCGGCCCTCACTAAGCAGCGTCTCCATAAGCCTTCTTCCAAGACCCTTCTGTTGCCAGCTAGGATGCACGTCTATCTCTCCGATGTGGAGCCAGCCTTCGGTAACGTACGCTCCCCCGTAACCGACCGGGACACCATTCTCATCGAACACGGCGTAGAGGAACCCGTGGTCGAGGTACTGCTGCAACTCTTCGTCACTGCTTGCCGATGGCTCGCCGCTGACGGCATGTGCGTCGCGCAATGTTTCAAATGATGCCAGCTCTATGGTGCGCAAGGCGCAAAAGTGATCGCGGCTGGCCTGTTTGATTAGCATGTTCGATCCGAGTACGTGTCCTTTGGGCTACGGGAGATTGGCAGCGGCGACCGCAAAGGACAAGTTCGATGGTCCACATCGTTTGGTCCGATGCGCGGACTTTCGGTACAGGTCGCTTTGTTCATCCGCGAGCCGTTCCGCCAGCGCTCGCTTCAGCGTGACGCTGAGAGAAGCCGCACCCGCATCGGCGACTGCGTCGATCCGGTGCGGACGAAATCTGGGACGAGGCGGCACGCCATTGCGACGCTAAGAGCCTTGCGGCCTACGGCTTCGCCACGCCACCATGAATGTCTGAAACGGCTGAACATCGCGATGCCAGATCGCGGCCAATGGGATGCCTTAAGGTCTTGCCTGGCCGCCGCTGTCGAAGCGGCGGCCCCAACGCCTTGGGAGGCCTAGATGATACCACCGCCGCCAGCCACAGAGGCCGGACGTTCGGCAGAAACCTTTTTCCTGTAGTCGCTGGCGCGATAAGCCGCCACCGGATCAATGGCGCCGCCGGCGCGCCGACGCGCTTCGGCGAGGATCGGCTCGACGTCGGTTCGATACGCGCGCTTCAGCGTTTCCGTCGCCATCAGCGCATCATTTTCATTCTGATGGCCGGACAGCGCCTCGCGATCGACGATCAGGGCCTGTGCATAGGCGCGGCGGATTTCGCTGGCGCTATTGATCAGGCTTTCGATCGGGTCAGTGATATTATGCGACTGGTCGATCATGTGAGCCGGGTAAAAGCCCTTCACCCCGCGATGCTCGGCATCGACCAGCTCGTTAAAGACGAGGAACAGACGGTAAGGCTCGATTGCACCGGCATCGAGGTCATCGTCACCATATTTGGAATCGTTGAAGTGGAAGCCTCCAAGCTTGCCAAACTGAATCAGCCTGGCGACAATCATTTCGATATTGGTGTTCGGAGCATGATGACCGAGATCGACCAGGCATTGAGCTTTCGGCCCGAGGGTCTGCGCAATCAGATAGTTCGTGCCCCAATCCTGCACGACGGTCGAATAGAAGGCCGGCTCGTACATCTTGTGCTCGGAAAACAGCCGCCAGTCGTCGGGCAGCCCCTTGTAGATCTCCGCCATAGCCGCAAGATAGCGCTCGAAGGCTTTGGTAAAATGGCTCTGGCCGGGAAAATTCGAACCGTCGCCGACCCAGACCGTCAGCGCCTTTGAGCCGAGCGTCTTGCCGATCTCGATGCATTCCAGATTGTGCTCGATGGCCTGCTGTCGCGTCGCGGCGTCCGTATGGCTGAGTGAGCCATATTTATAGGAGTGCTTCTGACCCGGCGCGTCCGAGAAGGTATTGGAATTGACTGCATCGAAGCTGAGACCGAGCGCGTCGCCTTTGGCCCTCAACTCGCCGACATCAGCCTTGTCCCAGGGGATGTGGAGCGAAACGGTCGGCGTTGCCTGCGTCAGCTGGTGAATGACGGCGCAGTCGTCCAGCTTGTCAAAGATGCCACGCGGTTCGCCAGAGCCTGGAAAGCGGGCAAAGCGCGTACCGCCCGTTCCGACGCCCCAAGAAGGAACCGCCACGAAGAACGCCGAAACCTTCGTTGTAATGGCGTCGATATCGACGCCGCGGCGTGCAAGATTTGCTCCGAGGGCGTCGTAATCGGCCTTGTGAGCCGCCGCCCGCTTTGCATTTTCCTCGGCAATCAGATGCTGCGCAATCTTGAACTCGGCCATCAAATCCTCCCTGAAACACGAACCATAGGCCCTGTTGTGCGTTTAACTGCTTTATTATCCCACCCGCCACGAGGCTTCAGTGGACGTCATCCGCATCCTTCTCGCGATCATCCTGCCGCCACTTGGCGTCTTCCTGCAGGTCGGGCTCGGCCTGCATTTCTGGCTCAATATCCTACTGACGCTTTGCGGCTACCTGCCCGGGATCATTCATGCAATCTGGGTGATACTGCGGAAGTAGATCTCTAGCGCGGGAAGCTTTGGGCGTTGCCGGCATCGACGTTGATGATGTTGCCGGTGGATTTCGCCGAAAGATCCGACGCGAGGAAATAAATCGCCTCTGCGATATCTTCGGGAAAGACGTTGAGCTTCAACATCGAGCGCCTGCGGTAGTGTTCCTCCAGGTCGTCTACCTCGATCTTCGATGAAGCTGCACGCTGTTCGCGCCACTCGCCGCTCCAGATCTTCGAGCCGCGCAGCACCGCATCCGGGTTCACGGTATTCACGCGAATGCCTGCTTCTGCCCCTTCCAGCGCCAGGCAGCGGGCCAAGTGGATCTCGGCTGCCTTCGCCGTGCAATAGGCAGCCGCATTCGGCGAGGAGGCAAGGCCGTTCTTGGAGGCGACGAAGACGACGTTGCCGCCGAGGTTCTGGCGGCGGAACAGGCGGAAGGCTTCGCGCGAAACCAGGAAGTAGCCGGTCGCCAGAATGTCGATGTTCTTATTCCACATCGAGAGCTCGGTGTTTTCGATGGGCGCTGAAGACGCAATACCGGCGTTCGAAACGAGGATGTCGATGCCGCCAAACTCGACGCAGGATTCGGCAAAGGACGAGACCACCGCATCTTCCTTGGTGACGTCGAGCTTGACGCTGCGCACCGCATCCGCACCATACTTCTTCACGAATTCGGCTTCCGTCGCCTCCAGTGCCGACTGATCGATATCGGCAAGAACCACGCAGGCGCCCTCGCCTACCAGACGGGCCGCCGTCGCACGGCCGATGCCGCCGGCGCCGCCGGTAACAAAGGCCACCTTGCCGGCAAGGCTCTTCGGCTTTGGCATGCGCTGCAGCTTTGCCTCTTCCAAGAGCCAGTATTCAATATCGAAGGCTTCCTGTTCAGGCAGACCCTGATATTGGGAGACCGTCGAGGCACCGCGCATCACGTTGATGGCGTTGACGTAAAATTCGCTTGCGATGCGGGCCGTCGCCTTGTCGCGGGCGAAGGACACCATGCCGACGCCGGGAATAAGGAAGATGACCGGATTGGCATCTCGCATTGCCGGTGAATTGTCGTGTTTGCAGTCATTGTAATAGCGCGCGTAATCGACACGATAGTCTTCCAGAGCCTTGTCGAGACCGCCAACGATCGACTCCACGTCCGGTTTTTCCGGGTCGAGGTCGAGGATCAGCGGGCGGATCTTGGTGCGCAGGAAATGATCCGGGCAGCTGGTACCGAGCGCGCCGAGGGAACGGAGATCCTTCGAGTTGACGAATTCGAGCACGCCATCCTGATCATCGAAATGGCCGAGCTTGCGCTCCTGCTTGCCGATCCGCCCGCGGATTTCCGGCATCAGGCGGGCAGCGATGGCCCGGCGTTCAGCCAAGGGCAGGCTTTGCGTTGCCTGGCCGCCGAAGATCTTTTTGCCTTCAGTCTGCTGGGCGAACCATTCGATTGCCTTGTTGATGACGGCAAGCGTCAGCTCGTAGCAGGCCCTGGCGTCGTTCGCCCAGGTGAAGAGACCGTGGCTTTCGAGAACGACACCCTTGGCATCCGGGTTTGCCTTGACGAAGGCTTCAAGATCGAGACCGAGCTGAAAGCCGGGGCGGCGCCAGGGCAGCCAGCCGATCTCGTCGCCGAAGACCTCTTTCGTCAGTTCCTTGGAGTTCCTGGCTGCTGCGATCGCAATGATGGCGTCCGGATGCATATGGTCGACATGCGTGAAGGGCACAAATCCATGCAGCGGCGTATCGATCGAGGCGGCGCGTGAATTCAGGTTGAAGGTGCAATGCGGCAAAAAGCCGACCATGCGATCTTCGTCTTCGACGCCCTTGTAGATGCCCTTCAGTGAATCAAGCTTGTCCTGATAGAGCGTCGCAAAGCCATCGAGCTTAATGGTCCCGACATCGCCGCCAGACCCCTTGACCCAGAGAACTTTCACCTTCTCGCCGGTCAGTGGATCCGTTTCCATCACCTTTGCCGAGGTGTTGCCGCCGCCGTAATTGGTGATGCGCTTGTCAGCGCCAAGGAGGTTCGACCGGTAAAGCAGCTTGCCGGGCTCGTCGAGCCCTGTTGCGTAAGAGTCATCCCAACGGTTCTCAAGTAGCCGGACGGTGGCCGCCATGTCATCCTCCCTTGTGTGCCTATGCGCAGACGAAAGCCACGCTGTAACCGGTGACGGTATCGCTCATCAAAATGCATATTGTCAATCGAAAACGATCAGAAACGACTATTGTGCAGCGCAATATGAAAATTTCTGATCGTTTTTGATTGACAGCTGTTAATGGATACGAAATAAATACGAACAGGGGAGGAGCCAAATGCACGAACGCGAACGCCATCGCATCATCCTGAGCGCAGTTCAGGAAAAGTCAGTGGTCACGATCCAGGATATTGCCGAGCTGACCGAAGCTTCCGAAGCTACGATCCGGCGCGACATCGCGGCTCTCCATGTGCAGGGCAAGATCCGACGCGTTCGCGGCGGCGCTGAAGCCGTCCATCCGCCGCAGCTCGGCAATCTCGCAGGACGCCCCTTTAGAGTTTCAGAATCGGTCAATATCGATAAAAAGCGCGCAATTGCGCGCGTCGCCGTGGATCTGTGCGACCCAGGCGATGCGATCATCATCAATGGCGGCACGACGACATTTCAGATGGTACACTTCATGTCGGCGCACCGCATGCAGGTCATGACCAATTCTTTCGCGATCGCCGAACACCTGGTAAAGCACACAAAGAATACGGTGACGGTGCCGGGCGGTGTGATCTATCGTGAACAGAGCCTCATTCTGTCGCCCTTCGACAATGACGCCATCCGCAATTTCTATGCACGCCGCTTTTTCATAGGGGCTCAGGGCGTCGGCCCGCTCGGCATCATGGAAGCCGACGCGCAGATCATTCAAAGCGAACAGAAGCTGATGCATCAGGCCGACGAGCTCGTCGTCATGGTCGATTCCAGCAAGTTTCGACGTCGGTCGAGCCTCATTCTGTGCCCCCTCGAGCGTGTTTCGACGATCATCACAGACGATGGCATCCAGGAAGATTCCGTCAGGATGATCGAGGATGCAGGCATCAAGCTCGTCGTCGCGAGCGCTGGCCTGCAATCGGTGAAGGAGGATTCCTCGTCGGTCGCCTGAGAAGCGCCGTCCAGGTGTAGTTAGTCTTAATCAACGTGGGAGGATGAAAGCATGAAACTCGCAAAGAAACTCGCTGTGGGCGTCGCACTCGCCGTCGCCATGATGGCAGGCACGGCCAGTGCTGCCGACATGAAGATCGGCCTTGTGGTCAAGTCACTCGGCAACGGCTTCTTCGACGCGGCCAACAAGGGCGCCCAGGAAGCCGCCAAGGAGCTCGGCGACGTCGAAGTGATCTATACCGGCCCGACCTCGACGACGGCCGAAGGCCAGATCGAAGTCATCAATTCGCTGATCGCACAGGGCGTCGACGCCATCGCGATTTCGGCGAACGACCCTGACGCAGTCGTTCCGGCTTTGAAGAAGGCTACCCAGCGCGGCATCAAGGTCATTTCCTGGGATTCCGGTGTCGCTCCTGAAGGACGCATCCTGCAGCTCAACCCGTCGTCCAACGAGTTGATCGGCAAGATGTGCCTCACTCTTGCGAAAAACCACCTCGACGGCGGCAAGGGAGATTTCGGGATCCTTTCGGCAACGACTACCTCGACGAACCAGAACATCTGGATCGATCAGATGAAGAAGCAGCTCAAGGATTTCCCCGGCCTGAACCTCGTCACGACCGTTTACGGCGACGATCTTTCCGACAAGTCCTACCGCGAAGCCGAAGGCCTCTTGAAGTCGAACCCGAATGTGAAGGTCATCGTCGCTCCGACGACTGTCGGCGTTCTGGCGGCATCCAAGGTCGTCGAAGACAAGGGCCTCATCGGTAAGGTCTATGTCACGGGTCTCGGCCTGCCGTCTGAAATGGCCGGTGCAATCAAGTCGGGCGCCACGAAGGAATTCGCCATCTGGAACCCGATCGACCTCGGCTATTCGGCCACGCAGATCGCCTATCGCCTCGTCAAGGGTGAGACCGACGGCAAACCCGGCAGCGAGATCGAAACCGGGCGCATGGGCAAGATCAAGGTTGGCGACAATGGCGAGGCCGCAATGGCAGATCCCTTCGTCTACAACGCTTCGAACATCGACCAGTTCTCCAAGGTCTTCTGATCCGGACCATCACGCAAGAAGCCCGGCGGCCTTGGGCCGCCGGGATTTCTCATTCGACACCGGTAAAGCGCTGATGAACACTGCCCTTCAACAAACCGCCACGGACCGCAAGGCCGCACAGGCGCCTGCCATTCTCGAAATGCGGGGCATTTCGCAGATCTTTCCAGGCGTAAAGGCGCTCGACAAGGTCAGCATCGCACTCTATAGCGGCAAGGTGACCGCGCTGATCGGCGAAAACGGCGCAGGCAAATCCACGCTCGTCAAGATCCTGACCGGCATCTACAGGCCGAACGAAGGCGAAATCTTCGTCGACGGCCAGCCCGTCACCTTCGCCAGTGCGCAAGCCGCAATCGATGCAGGCGTCACTGCCATCCATCAGGAAACTGTCCTCTTCGACGAATTGACGGTTGCCGAAAATATCTTTCTCGGCCATGCCCCGCTCACAAAGTTGCGCACCATCGACTGGAAGTCGATGAACAGCCGCTCGAAGGAGCTGTTGATTTCACTCGAAAGCAGCATCGATCCGACAATCCGGCTCAAGGACCTCTCGATCGCACAGCGTCATCTGGTTGCAATTGCACGCGCGCTTTCGATCGAAGCCCGCATCGTCATCATGGATGAACCGACGGCTGCACTTTCGCGCAAGGAGATCGACGATCTCTTCCGCATCATTGAGGCCCTGAAGGAAAAGGGCAAAGCGATCCTTTTCATAAGCCACAAGTTCGACGAACTTTACGAGATTGCCGACAACTTCGTCGTCTTCCGCGACGGGCGCGCCGTGGGAAACGGCAGGCTGAAGGAAACGCCGCAGGACGCGATCGTCAAGCTCATGGTCGGCCGCGATGTCGAGAACGTGTTTCCGAAGTTTCCGGTAGAGATCGGCGGCCCCGTTCTCGAAGTCCAGGATTATTGTCACCGAACGGAATTCCGGAATATTTCCTTCACGCTTCGCAAGGGCGAAATCCTCGGCGTCTATGGCCTGATCGGCGCTGGACGCTCGGAACTTTGCCAGTCGCTTTTCGGCATAACCAAGCCGCTCTCCGGCCGGCTCATGCTCGACGGCAAGGAAATTTCGATGGCTTCACCCCTCGACGCCATCCGTGCCGGCATCGTCTATGTGCCGGAAGAGCGCGGCCGCCATGGCCTGGCGCTGCCGATGCCGATCTATCAGAACATGACGTTGCCTTCACTGACGCGCACTTCGCGCAAGGGCTTCTTGAAGGCCGCCAACGAATTTGCGCTGGCCCGTAAATACGCCGAGCGGCTTGACCTTCGCGCAGCCGCACTGTCGGTCCCCGTTGGCACGCTGTCTGGCGGCAATCAGCAAAAAGTCGTCATCGGAAAATGGCTGGCGACGCAGCCCAAGGTCATCATCCTCGACGAGCCGACCAAGGGCATCGATATCGGTTCCAAGGCGGCCGTCCACGGCTTCATCAGCGAGCTTGCCGCCGAAGGGCTCTCGATCATCATGATCTCCTCTGAGCTGCCGGAAATCATCGGCATGTCGGACCGTGTCCTGGTGATGAAGGAGGGGTTGTCGGCCGGTCTGTTCGAGCGCGCAGAGCTTTCGCCAGAGACACTGGTGCGTGCAGCGACGGGAAATGCATGAGGTGATGGAATGGCACGACTGATCAGAAAACGCGAAACCCTGCTCTTCCTCATCATCGTCTTGATGATCGGGGTCTTTTCGGTGCGCGCTGCAGATTTTGCGACGCCCTCAAACCTCGCCGGCATCTTCAACGATACCTCCATCCTTATCATCCTGGCGCTCGCGCAGATGACCGTCATCCTGACCAAATCGATTGACCTTTCGGTCGCCGCCAATCTCGCCTTCACTGGCATGGCAATCGCGATGATGAATGCTGCCTTTCCCAGTCTGCCCCTGGTCGTCCTGATCCTTGCAGCGATTGCGATCGGCGCCTGCCTCGGTGCGATCAACGGCTTTCTTGTCTGGGCGCTTGAAATCCCCCCGATCGTCGTCACGCTCGGGACGCTGACCATCTACCGCGGCATGGCCTTCGTGCTCTCCGGCGGTGCTTGGGTGAACGCCCACCAGATGACACCGGCCTTCCTTTCCGTGCCCCGCACGCCCATCCTCGGCCTGCCGGTTTTGAGCTGGGTCGGGATCGCAATCGTACTCGTGATGTACATTCTGTTGAAACATACCCAGTTCGGAAGATCGGCCTATGCGACTGGTGGCAACCCGACGGCGGCCGTCTATGCTGGCATCGATACCGGTTGGACGAAATTCCTGGCCTTCGTGCTGTCCGGTTCACTTGCCGGCCTTGCAAGCTACCTGTGGGTCTCGCGTTATGCGGTCGCCTATGTCGATATCGCCAGCGGCTTTGAGCTCGACAGCGTCGCCGCCTGCGTCATCGGCGGCATCTCGATCGCCGGCGGCGTCGGGTCGGTCATCGGCACGGTGCTCGGCGCACTCTTCCTCGGCGTCATCAAGAATGCGCTTCCCGTCATCGGCATCTCGCCCTTCACACAAATGGCGATCTCAGGCACCGTCATCATCCTTGCTGTCGTCTTCAATGCCCGGCGCGAGCGCAGTCGCGGCCGTATCATCCTGCGCGACAAGGCAGCTGCAGAAACTCCAGCGGAGGTCGCCGCATGAGCACCATTCCCGCCCCAACCGAAAAGCGCGTCATTCCCGATCGTCTCGGCACACCGTTCCGCCGCATCATGGCCAGCTGGGAAGTACTGCTTTTCGGCGTTGCCATCTTGATTTTCGTCTTCAACTCCATGGCATCACCCTACTTCCTGAATGCGTGGAACCTTTCGGACGCAACCTTCAATTTCACCGAAAAAGCGATGATCGCCTTTGCCATGGCGCTGCTTGTGATCGCAGGCGAGATCGACCTTTCGGTTGCAGCCATCATCGCGCTTGCATCGACGGCCATGGGAGCGGCTGCGCAGGCCGGTATCGCGACACCAGGCCTCGTGCTGATCGGCGTCGGTACGGGTCTGGTGTGCGGAGTTTTCAACGGCGTCCTCGTTTCCGTGCTGAAACTGCCGTCGATCGTCGTCACCATCGGCACGATGAGCCTCTTCCGCGGCATCTCCTATATCGTGCTGGGGGACCAGGCATATGGCAAATATCCCGCCGATTTCGCCTACTTCGGCCAAGGTTATGTTGTCTGGGTGTTTTCCTTTGAATTCGTGTTGTTCTTCCTGCTGGCAATCCTCTTTGCCATCCTGCTGCACGCCACGAACTTCGGCCGCCAGGTCTATACGATCGGCAATAACGATTTTGCCGCCCGCTTCTCCGGAATTCCGGTGGAACGCGTGAAATTTATCCTCTTCATGCTGACCGGGGTGATGAGCGGTATCGCAGCAGTGTGTCTCACCTCGCGCCTTGGCTCCACCCGTCCCTCGATTGCGCAGGGCTGGGAGCTCGAAGTCGTCACCATGGTCGTGCTCGGCGGCGTCTCGATCCTCGGCGGCTCGGGCACGATCGGCGGCGTCGTTATCGCAGCCTTCGTCATGGGTCTCGTTACCTTCGGCCTGGGCCTCCTCAACGTTCCGGGCATCGTCATGTCGATCTTCATCGGCTTGCTGCTCATCATCACAATTGCCATTCCGATCGTCGCCCGACGTATCAAAGCCATGAGTTCCAGATGACCTTTGAAAAACACGCCTTCAAGATGAAGCTCAATCCGGGCATGGAAGCGGAGTACAAGAAGCGGCACGACGAGATCTGGCCGGAACTCGTCGAGCTGCTGCACATGTCCGGCGCGAGCGACTATTCGATCCATCTCGACCGCGAGACGAACACGCTCTTCGGAGTGCTGACGCGGCCGAAGGATCACACGATGGCGAGTCTGCCGGAACATCCTCTCATGAAAAAGTGGTGGGGCCATATGGCCGACATCATGGAAACAAATCCGGACAATTCACCGCGACAGAGCGACCTCATCACCGTCTTTCACATGCCATGACCAAGCCGCCCGAATACCGCCGTATCGCCGTTTTCGATATCGGCAAGACGAATGCAAAAGTCGTCGTGCTCGACGGTCAAACCGGCAGGGAAACGGCAGCCGCAAAAACGGCGAATACAGTCATACGGTCCGGCATCTATCCCCACTATGATATCGACAGCCTTTGGGATTTTGCAGTCGGTGCGCTGAAGTCTTTCGCGGCAAAGCCCGGCTTCGACGCGATTTCGATCACGACCCATGGCGCGTCAGCAGCGCTGCTCAGCGCAGACGGCAAGATTGCGATGCCGGTTCTCGATTACGAGCATGAATATCCGCAAGAAATCCAAGACGCCTATACGGCGCTGCGCCCTTCCTTCGAGGAGACTTATTCACCGCGCCAGTCGATGGGGCTGAATGTCGGCGCCCAGCTTCATTATCAGAAGACGGCCTTTAGGCTGGAATTCGCAAAGGTGGCAACAATCGTCACCTATCCTCAATATTGGGCGGCACGGCTGACGGGCGTTACAGCCAACGAGCTGACCTCGCTCGGCTGCCATACAGATCTCTGGAACCCAAGAAAAGGCGAATATTCATCGCTCGTCGATCGGCTCGGCATTCGCAATCTCATGGCGCCGATCCGCTCTGCTTTCGACGCGCTCGGCCCCGTCCTGCCGGTCATCGCCGCCGAGATCGGCCTGGCCACAGAGGTCCCGGTCTATTGCGGGATCCATGATTCCAATGCTTCGCTGCTGCCGCATCTCGTTGCGCGCAGGGCGCCCTTTGCGGTTGTCTCCACTGGAACATGGGTTGTAAGTTTCGGCGTCGGCGGCGATCTCACCCATCTCGACCCGGAGCGCGATGCGCTCGCCAATGTCGATGCCTATGGCCGGGCCGTGCCGTCCTCCCGCTTCATGGGCGGGCGCGAGTTCGAAATTCTTTCCGCAGAAATTGGTAATGTTCGGCTGGAAGACGTCGCCGCAGCACTCGACCCGGTCGTTGCAGGACATCTGATGCTGCTGCCGAACGTGGCCCCCGGCTCCGGCCCCTTTCCCGACTGCAAGAGGCACTGGCTGAATGCCGATGGCGCAAGCCCTGCGCAACGCTACGCCGCCATGTGCCTCTACCTTGCTTTGATGACCGAGACCTGCCTCGGCCTGGTTGGCGCCGATGGGCCAGTCATCGTCGAAGGGCCGTTCGCGCTGAACGAGACGTATCTCAAGGTCCTCGCGGCATTGGTGGGACGGGAGGTGAGCGCGCTGCCTGGCTCGACCGGCACCAGCCAGGGCGCCGCATTGCTGACCGGTATCAGCCCCGCGCCCGGTCCGCAAAGACGTTTCACGCCAGCCACGATAACCGGTCTCAAGGAGTATCGTTGCGCCTGGCATAAAGCGATGGAATAACGGCTCTTTCCATTCGTGCTCTTTACCTCATCTCGAGCCGGCAGCTAATGTCGGCTCATTCAGAATCAGGCGCAGGAGATATCATGACGGATTCAAACGCGCTCTTCGATCCGCGTGCCCTTGCCGCGCGGCTTTTTAGCCTCCGCAATGCAGGCAAGCAGGCAAAGACTGCCGATTTCGCACTTCCAACCGACCTCCGCCACGCCATGGACGCGCAGAATATGCTTGCAGCCGAGCAAGCCATTACCAGCAGTGCGTGGAAAGTGGCGGCCTCGCCGGATGGCCAGGCTGTGGCTGCGCCGCTTCATCCCTATATCGAAGCCGATTCGGGTGCCGAAATAATCTGGTCCGACGGCATGAAATTTGAAGCGGAGATTGCCATTCGGCTCGGCACGGATCTGCCGATCCGCGATAGCGGCTACAGCCGGGCTGAAGTCGCCGATGCAGTCGCGACCGTCCATCTCGGCGCAGAACTCCTGGTTTCCGCCATTCAGGAAAGCGGCAGGGCCTGCTTTTTGCTTTTCCTTGCCGATCGCCTCGGAAACAGCGGCTATATTACTTGGTCCGCAAGTGCCGAAAACGCTCATCGACACGGCGACCGGAACGCCACTGAAAGTCACTGTCAATGGCCAGCCGGTCTACGATGCCCCCGCGCAGCATCCGAAGGGCGACGTGCTCACCTGGCTTGTCGGCTACGCCAATGACAGGTTGCGGCCGGAAAGCGCGCTGAAGTCAGGTGCGCTGATTACGACGGGGACCCTATGCGGCGCGATCGAACTGAACTCGCCCGGCAAGATCGACATCCTTCTTGGCGAGACCAGCAAGCTTCACCTTTCGCTCGTCGCGAAATAATCAGACCTTGCTGCGAAACATCTCGATGATGGCGGAAAAGTCCCTTCCGCCATTGCCCTGCTTTTCGAAGAGCGCGTAAAGCTGCGCGGCTTCGGCACCAAGCGGGGTTGATGCGCCGCTCGAAAGTGCCGCCTCCTGCGAAAGGCGCAAATCCTTCAGCATCAAGGCGGCGGCAAAGCCCGGTTTAAAGGCGTTGTTTGCCGGCGAGGTCGGAACCGGTCCCGGCACCGGGCAATAGGTATTGATGGACCAGCACTGACCGGACGATGTCGATGCAACATCAAAAAGCGCCTGGTGCGAGAGGCCGAGTTTTTCAGCCAGCACGAAAGCCTCGCAGACGCCGATCATCGATATTCCGAGGATCATATTGTTACAGATCTTGGCCGCCTGCCCAGCGCCCGCTTCGCCGCAGTGGACGATCTTCTTGCCCATGGCTTCAAGGATCGGCTTGGCCTTGGCGAAACTTTCTTGCGAACCACCCGCCATGAAAGTCAGCGTTCCCGCCGCAGCCCCGCCCGTTCCACCGGAGACGGGAGCGTCGAGCGAAAGGCAGCCTGCCGCCTTGGCCATCGCATGGGCCTTACGCGCACTTTCGACGTCGATGGTCGAGCAGTCGATCACCAGCGCTCCTGCGGCAATGGAAGCGAGAATGTCCGACCAGGCGGCCAGCACATGTTTCCCTTGCGGCAGCATCGTGACGACAGTCTCGGCACCGGCCACCGCCTGGCTCGCGTGGCTTGCAGGTTTCACGCCGGTTTCCTCTGCCGCCTTGAGAACCGGCGCGGCGAGATCGAAACCCGTCACCTCATGCCCGGCCTTGACGAGATTGGCCGCCATCGGCCCGCCCATGTTGCCAAGCCCGATAAATGCGATCCGTGCCATGGTGGCCTCCTATCTGTTGTCTTCGATAATCATTGCGGCCGCCTTTTCGGCGATCATGATCGTTGGAGAATTCGTATTGCCTGACGTGATCGACGGCATGATGGAGGCATCCGCGATCCTGAGCTTGGCGAGCGCGCGCAGCTTCAGCCGCGGATCAACGACACTGTCCTTGTCTGCGCCCATTCGGCAGGTTCCGACCGGATGGAAGATCGTCGTGCCGATGTCGCCCGCCGCCCGCTCCAGATCGGCCTCCGTCTGATAGGAGGGACCGGGTTTGAACTCCTCGGGCTGAAAGCGCGCAAAGGATGGCTGTGAAACGATCCGCCGTGTCAGCCTTATTGATCGAACAGCTATGTCGCGATCGCGCTCCGTCGAGAGGTATTTCGGAGCAATCGTCGGCTGCGTTGCAAAATCCGGGCTCGCAAGATGCACGGAGCCGCGGCTTTCCGGCCTCAGATTGCAGACGCTTGCGGTGATGGCCGGAAAGGCGTGCACCGGATCGCCGAACTTGTCGAGCGAGACCGGCTGTACGTGATACTGCAGGTCGGGAGTTTCCTTATCTGGCCCCGAGCGCGTAAAGATGCCAAGCTGGCTCGGTGCCATGGCCATCGGCCCGGATCGTCGGATCAGGTATTCGAGCCCGATAGCCGCCTTGCCGATCAACTTTGTCGCCTTCTCGTTCAGCGTCGGCACGCCGGTGACCTTGTAGGCGAGGCGAAGCTGCAGATGGTCTTGCAGGTTCTCCCCGACTCCCTTGACCTCGGCAACGACATCGACCCCGGCCTTGTTCAGCACATCGCCGCGACCGATGCCGGAGAGCTCCAGGATATGCGGCGAGCCGATGGAACCGGCAGAAAGGATCGTCTCTTTGGCCGCATATGCGCGCTTGGCGATGCCGTCGTGCTGGTATTCGACGCCGGAAATGGCACCCTCCTCCACAAGCAGCCGTCGCACTTGCGCCTTCATCAGAACAGTCAGATTGGCGCGCTTCATAGCCGGCCGGAGGAAGGCCTTTGCCGTGTTCCAGCGAATACCGGAGCGCTGGTTGACGTCGAAATAGCCGGAGCCTTCGTTGCTGCCGCGGTTGAAATCCTCCGTGATCGGAATGCCGGCTTCCCGAGCCGCCTGCTGGAATGCGTCGAGCACGGCCCAGCGCACCCGCGCTTTTTCCACGCGCCATTCGCCACCTGCACCATGCATCTCGTCGGCGCCGCGGTAATAATCCTCCGATCTGCGAAAGAAGGGCACGATGTCGCTCCAACTCCAGCCGCTGCATCCCATCTGCCGCCAAAGGTCGTAGTCGCGGGCCTGGCCGCGCATATAGATCATGCCGTTGATCGACGAACAGCCGCCGAGCACCTTGCCGCGCGGATAGCCCAGAGCCCGGCCGTTCAGCCCTTCCTCGGGTGCAGTTGTAAAGCACCAGTCGGTGCGCGGATTGTTGATGCAGTAGAGATAGCCGACCGGGATGTGTATCCAGTGGTAGTTGTCGTTGCCGCCGGCTTCCAGCAGTAGTACGCGGTTATTGCGGTCTTCGGATAGGCGGTTTGCCAGCACACAGCCCGCACTGCCAGCGCCGATGATGATATAGTCGTAGCGATCCATCTGATGTCACCGGCCGCTCAACGGCGATACACGAAGCCCAGTTTCCGGCCGATCCACGAGGCGTAGAATTCGCCGACGATCCCGCGGCGGAAGATCAACACGCAGATCATGAAAACGACGCCGGTGATGATCGTAACGGGAAATTCCGAAGTCGCGAGATAGTTCTGCAGTGTCACGACAAGCCCCGCCCCGAAGATCGGACCAATTAGCGTGCCTATGCCGCCGAGAAGCGTCATCAAGATCACCTCGCCCGACATCTGCCAGGCGACGTCCGTCAGCGTCGCGAACTGGAAAACCAGCGACTTCAAGGCTCCCGCCAACCCGGCAAGGGCTGCCGACATCACGAAGGCGCCGAGCTTGTAACGCGCCACCGAATAGCCGAGCGAAATCGCTCGGTTCTCGTTTTCCCGGATCGATTTCAAGATCATGCCGAAGGGCGAATGGATGAAACGCCAGATCAAAAGCATGCCGATGACGAAGACCGCCAGGACGAAGTAGTACATGCTGGTGGAATTATTCAAATCGATGAAGCCGAAGAGATGCCCCCTCGGAACGGACTGGATGCCGTCCTCGCCTTCGGTGAATTCCGCCTGCAGGCAGAAGAAGAAAAACATCTGCGAAAGCGCAAGCGTGATCATCGCGAAATAGATGCCCTGCCGGCGAATTGCAATATAGCCCATGACGAGGCCGAGAAGCGCAGCACCCGCAACGCCGATCAGGATGCCGAGTTCCGGCGGCACTCCCCATGTCTTGACGGTATAGGCAGTGAAATAGGCCGCCCCGCCAAAGAAGGTCGCGTGCCCGAAGGAAAGCAATCCGGTATAGCCGAGCAGAAGGTTGAACGCGCAGGCAAAGAGTGCAAAGCACAGCAGCTTCATCAGAAAGATCGGGTAGAAGAAGAACGGTGCGAGCAGCAGGAGCAAAAGGCCGATGATCAGGAAGCCGGCCTGTACCGACAGTGCGGTGCGGCTCTTTTCTGCACGAATGGTTTCGGTGATGTCCGTCATCTTACGCATCCCGGCCGAAAAGGCCCGCGGGCCTGACGAGAAGCACGATCGCCATGATCACGAAGATCACGATGTTCGACGCTTCCGGATAGAAAACCTTGGTCAGCCCCTCGGCAACGCCTAGAACGTAGCCGGTGACGATCGCCCCCATGATCGAGCCCATGCCGCCAACCACGACAACAGCAAAGACGACGATAATGATGTTGGACCCCATCAACGGCGAGACCTGGTAGACAGGTGCAGCCAGTACGCCGGCAAAGGCTGCAAGTCCGGCACCCAACGCATAGGTCAGCGTCAGCAGGACCGGCACATTGACCCCGAAGACCTGCACAAGCACGGCATTTTCCGTGGCCGCCCGAAGATAGGCTCCGAGCTTGGTCTTCTCGATGAGAAGCCAGGTGCCGATGCAGACCACCAGCGACATCACGACCACCCAGCCTCGATAGATCGGCAGGAACATGAAACCGAGGTTGGTACCACCGGCAAGGGCTGACGGCGTGGCATAGGGCTGGCCGGAAGAACCGTAGAGATAGCGGAACGTCCCTTCGATCGCGAGCGCCATGCCGAACGTGAACAGCAATCCATAGAGTGGATCGAGGCCATAGAGCCTCCGCAAGAAGAGCCGCTCGACGACGGCGCCGAAAAGACCGACTGCGAGCGGAGCAAGAATAAGCGCGGGCCAGTAGCCGATACCGCCATAGGCGAGCATCAGGTAGGCGACGAAGGCGCCGAGCATGTATTGCGCGCCATGGGCAAAATTGATGATGCGCAACAGGCCGAAAATGATTGCCAGGCCAAGGCTCAAAAGCGCGTAGAAAGAACCGTTGATGAGGCCGATCAGCAACTGGCCGAGAAGGGCCTGCACGGGGATGCCGAATATCATCGTCATGGCATCACACTCCCAGCACACTGTGCAGCGTATCCATCCGCTGCGGCAATTCGCCGACCGGGAACTCGGTCACCATCTGGCCATGGTCCATCAGATAGAAGCGGTCTGCAATGCGGCTTGCAAAGCGGAAATTCTGTTCGACGAGCAGTATGGTCATGCCGCGCTCCTTCAGCTTCCGCAGGACCTCACCGATACGTTGGACGATGACGGGCGCAAGCCCCTCGGTGGGCTCGTCGAGCAGCAGCATCTTGACTCCGGTGCGCAGGACACGAGCGATCGCCAGCATCTGCTGCTCGCCACCGGAAAGCTTGGTCCCGGCGCTCGCGCGGCGCTCGTAAAGATTCGGGAAAAGTTCGTAGATCTCGTCGAGATTCATGCCGCCTTCGGCCACGACCGGTGGCAAGAGCAGGTTTTCCGACACGCTCAGTGTCGAAAAGATGCCGCGCTCCTCAGGCACGAAGCCGATGCCCTTGTGTGCCGTCTTGTGCAGCGGCACCTGCATCATATCCGCTCCGGCGAAGCTAATCTTGCCCCTGCGGGCCCGCACGATGCCGGTGATCGTGCGAAGCGTCGTTGTCTTGCCGACGCCGTTGCGGCCGAGGATAGTGACGGTTTCGCCTTCGCCGACATACATGTCGACGCCGTGCAGAATATGGCTTTCGCCGTACCAGGCATTGAGGCCTCGAACTTCCAGCAGGGCAACCATCAACTTTCCTCCGTGCCCATATAGGCCTCGCGGACGCGTGGATCCTGGCTGACGGAGGCGTAATCGCCCTCCGCGAGGATCTCGCCGCGCTGAAGTACGGTCACCTGCTGGCAGATATCGGCAACGACAGAAAGATTGTGTTCGACCATCAGTACCGCCCGCACGCGCGCAACCTCGCGGATGATGGCCGAAACGACGCTGACGTCCTCCTGCCCCATACCGGCCATCGGCTCGTCGAGAAGCAGAACCTTCGGATCGAGCGCAAGCGTCGTTGCGATCTCCAGTACGCGCTTGCGGCCGTAGGAAAGATCAGCGGCAATATGGTCGCGCTCCTTGGAAAGGCCGACATTTGCCAGCAATTCTTCGGCGCGGTCGTTCAGGCGATCGAGTGCAGACACCGGCCGCCAGAACTGCGTGGAGAGATTGTTCGGACGCTGCAGGGCGACACGCACATTGTCGAGCACCGACAGGTGCGGGAAGACCGCCGAAATCTGGAAGGAACGCACCAGCCCCATGCGCGCCACCTTGTCCGGCGATGTCCTGGTGATATCCGTCCCCATCAGCGTGATCGTGCCGTGCGTCGGCTGCAGAAACTTGGTCAGCAGGTTGAAGACCGTCGTCTTGCCCGCGCCATTCGGTCCGATGAGGGCATGGACGCTGGCATCATAGACGTCGAGATCGACATTTTTGACGGCCGTGAAGCCACCGAAATCCCGGCGAAGGCCGCGGGCGGAGAGTACCACCCGCGGCGTTGCATTCGTCTCTGTTGCGGGAACCGCCATGAGCTTATTTCACCAGATCGCAGCCGCTCTTGGCGGGATCGATGTAGGCGTCCTTGCCGGGGATGGTGGCGAGAACGTCGAAGTAGTCCCAGGCCTCCTTGCTCTCGTCCGGCTTTTTCACCTGCAGGAGATACATGTCATGGATCATGCGGCCGTTCGGGCCGACGGTGCCACCGCGGCCGAAAACGTCGTCGACCGGCATTTCATGGAGTTGCTTGGCGACGGCATCCGTATCGTCTGTTCCGGCCTTCTGGATTGCCTTCAGGTACTGAAGCACGGCGGAATAGGTTCCGGCGTGGATCATGTTTGGCATCTTGCCGGTGCGATCGAAGAATTTCTTTCCGAAAGCGCGGCTCTCGTCGTCACGGTTCCAGTAATAACCTTCCGTAAGCGTCAAGCCTTGAGCGGCTTCGAGGCCAAGGCCATGGACGTCAGCGAGCGTGAAGAGCAACGCCGCCAGGCGCTGGCCGCCCTGCGTGATGCCGAACTCGGCCGCCTGCTTGATTGCGTTCGACGTGTCGAGGCCTGCATTGGCAAGACCGACGACCTTGGCGCCGGAAGACTGGGCCTGCAGCAGGAAAGACGAAAAATCCTGGCTGGCGAGCGGATGCCGGACGGAGCCGATGACATTGCCGCCATTGGCCTTTACGAAATCACTCGTCTGCTGTTCCAGCGAATAGCCAAAGGCATAGTCCGCCGTCAGGAAGAACCAGCTGTCGCCACCCTGCTTCACAAGTGCGCCACCGGTGCCGACGGCAAGGGCATGCGTATCATAGGCCCAATGGAAGCCGTAGGGCGAACAGGCCTTGCCCGTCAGATCCGTCGTCGCGGCACCCGTGACGATGTCGATCTTCTTCTTTTCTTTGCCAATTGCCTGGACAGCAAGCGCAACCGACGACGTCGTCAGTTCCATGATAGCGTCGACCTGCTCGGTGTCGTACCACTGCCGGGCGATGTTCGATGCAATGTCCGGCTTGTTCTGATGGTCGGCGTCGACGATCTCGATTGGAGAGTCGAGCACTTTACCTCCGAAATCTTCGACGGCCATCTGGGCGGCTTCAACGGACGATTTACCACCGAAATCGGCATAGACGCCGGATTGGTCGTTGAGGATGCCGATCTTCACCTTGCCGTCGGAAGCTCCATCGGCGAGTACGGCGGTGCCGCTGGCAAGCAGGAATGCCACGGACGCAATGAGATTCTTTCGCATATGTCTCTCCTCCCAGAGATGGCCAGATCGCGCGTCTGTTCAAAATTGGCCAGCCGCTCTCCTCAAGTCAGCCGGCGCTTCGCCTACGATCAAGGAAAATCGGCCTTGAGGCAACCGGTGGTTTACAGCTAATTACAAACAGTATCTGTTCATTTCTGAACAGAAGGTTGAAACCGACACGCTAGGGCGCTTTCCATTCTTGGGCAGCGATCGGCGATGAGACCAGAGACCCAGATTGGACGGCGCGACGCTGCATGAGCAATCTTCCGCAATTTACTTGGGACGATCTTCAGTTTTTTCTAGCCGTGGCGCGCACCGGCCAGCTATCGACGGCCGCAAGGCAGCTGCGCAGCAGCCACGCCACCGTCTCGCGACGCATCGACCGGCTTGAATTTTCCCTGAAGGTCAAGCTTTTCGAGCGCAACGCGCGCGGCTACGTGCTGACTGCGATGGGTACGCGCTTCGTGGACACCGCTGAAAAAATGGAACAGGAGACCGAACGCCTGCGAGCCGACCTTGCCGCAGGGTCGATGACGCAGCGCGGCGTCGTGCGATTGAGTGCGCCGGAGGGTTTTGCGAATTTCTTCTTTGCGAGCGTGCTGCCGAAA
The DNA here is from genome assembly GCF_004342325.1 of Rhizobium azibense. Taxonomy (NCBI): domain Bacteria; kingdom Pseudomonadati; phylum Pseudomonadota; class Alphaproteobacteria; order Hyphomicrobiales; family Rhizobiaceae; genus Rhizobium; species Rhizobium azibense. The sequence continues at coordinate 158,857 of NZ_SMBJ01000002.1, forward strand.
TTTGCAGCTCTCCATCCGCATCTGTCGCTTGAGCTTGTGACGATCCAGCAGATCATGTCCCTGTCGCGCAAGGAAGCGGACATTACCGTCGTCTTGGACGAGCCGAAGGGCGGCCCGTATTTTTCCGAAAAGCTGACGGACTACCATCTGCAGGTTTACGGCTCGCGGGATTATCTTGCCAAGAGCCCGCCGGTCACCTGCCGCGACGATCTGCTGAACCATCCCTTCATCAGCTATATCGAGGAGATGATCTTCGCGCCGGGGCTTGACTATCTTGGCGACGTGCATCCGCGCATCAAGCCGCAGTTCCAAAGCTCCAGTATCTTTGCGCAGCTGACGGCGACGCGAAACGGCCTGGGGCTTTGCGTGCTTCCCTACTTCTTCGCAAGCCTTTATCCTGAACTCGTGCGCGTACTGCCGGATGAAGTGGATCTCTGCCGCAACTACTGGGTCACTTGTCATCAGGATATGAGACAAGCGCCGCGCGTGCGAGCCGTTATCGACTTTCTGCGGGAGGCCGTGAAAGGCGAAGACGCACGTTTCATCCCGCCGTTTGCGGCCGCAATCCATTCCGGGCGAAGGCCCGGATGACTATTTCAGGAATTCGGCGCGGTGCGGCGCGAAGGTGTCGATCAGCCGCCCCTTCTCCAATGCCTTGACGCCGTGAACGAGGTCGGGCGGCACGATGAAGCTGCCGCCTTCTTTCAGCACTTCCGTCTTCCCGTCGATGGTGACCGCAAAGCTGCCTTCGGCAACATAGCTCGCCTGGATGTGCGGGTGCGAATGCGCAGCACCGATTGCATCTTTTTCGAAGGCGACTTCAACCATCATCATCTCGGGCAGGTAGACCATGATCCGGCGGGTAACCCCCGGCTCCGGACTGATCCAGTCAGCGCCTTCGGCATGCACGAAAAGACCACTCGATGTCATGTTCAACTCCCCACTTCGATTCCCATCGGGCGGCAAGTTGGAGCATTGGGGTCTGTTTGAAAAGGGCGCAACGGTATATTCCTTCCAATTGACGCTGAAGCTGCCCGGGTTTATCGCGGGCTTGATCAGGCTTGCCTGAAGACCGGTGAGGAGACGCCGTCATGCAGCATACCCGCGAAACCTTCGACTGGGCCGATCCCTTCCGGCTGGTGGAACAGCTGAGCGACGAGGAGCGCATGGTGCAGGACACGGCAAACGCCTATGCGCAGGAAAAGCTCGCTCCCCGGGTGCTCGATGCATTCCGCAGCGAAAGGACAGATCCGGCGATCTTCCGCGAAATGGGCGAACTTGGCCTGCTCGGTGCGACGATCGCATCGGAATACGGCGGAGCAGGCTTGGGTTATGTGGCCTACGGCCTGATTGCCCGCGAAGTCGAGCGCGTCGATAGCGGCTACCGCTCGATGATGAGCGTGCAGTCGTCCCTCGTCATGGTGCCGATCGAGGCGTTCGGCTCGCAGGCGCAGAAACAGAAATATCTGCCAAAGCTTGCAACCGGCGAATGGATCGGCTGCTTTGGGCTCACCGAACCGGATCACGGCTCCGATCCCGGATCGATGGCGACGCGAGCCAAAAGGGTCGATGGCGGCTATAGCCTAACCGGGTCCAAGACCTGGATCACCAATGCGCCGATCGCCGATGTCTTCATTGTCTGGGCCAAGACTGAGGACGGCGTGATCCGCGGTTTTGTCCTGGAAAAGGGCTGGAAGGGCCTGACGGCGCCGGCCATCCACGGCAAAGTGGGTCTGCGCGCCTCGATCACCGGCGAGATCGTGCTCGACAATGTTTTCGTGCCGGAGGAAAACCTGCTGCCCGATGTGACCGGTCTGAAGGGGCCGTTTACCTGCCTGAATTCCGCCCGTTTCGGCATTGCCTGGGGAGCGCTCGGTGCGGCCGAAGCCTGTTATGCGACGGCCCGGCAATACACCCTCGATCGCAGGCAGTTCAACCGGCCGCTTGCCGCCAATCAGTTGATCCAGAAAAAGCTAGCAGACATGGTAAGTGAGATCGCGCTCGGCCTGCAGGGCTGCCTGAGGCTCGGCCGCATGATGGAAGAGGGCCGTCCGCCGGTGGAACTCACCTCAATCCTCAAACGCAACTCCTGCGGCAAGGCACTCGACATTGCGCGCACCGCCCGCGACATGCTCGGCGGCAATGGCATCTCCGATGAGTTCGGCGTCGCCCGCCACCTCGTCAATCTCGAGGTCGTCAATACCTACGAGGGTACGCATGACATCCACGCCCTCATCCTCGGCCGCGCCATCACGGGAATACAGGCCTTCGCGAATTAGCGTTCCGCCCGGCGGCGGCGAGAGGCAACCGAAGCAACAAGATTTCCCGCGATGCCCGAGCGCATCGTTGCCCTTAAGTGGCACCGAGCCTGCCCCTTGAGGCAATGCCGATCGTGATCGGACATGCAAGATCCTTATCCAATCGAAGCTCAGCTCCGCATTCGAAAATGGGCCGGGGCGTCAATTGCAACCGTATGGAGATTGTGCAACGCTGCCGTCGCCGATACAGCACCAATAGGGGAAGGGGTTTCTCATATGCTTCTATTCCTTGCATTTTCGATCGGAATTATTGCCGGCCTCAGGGCCATGACTGCGCCCGCCGCCGTTGCCTGGGGCGCCGCACTTGGCGGGTTCAACGTTTCTCAAACATCTCTCGCCTTTATGGGCTACCGGTGGACGCCGTGGATTTTCACGGTGCTTGCCGCCGTCGAAATGATCACCGACCAATTGCCGACAACGCCAAGCCGCAAGGTGCCGATGCAGTTCGGCGCCCGTTTGATCATGGGTGCATTGGCAGGCGCAACGATCGGCGCTTCGGATGGTTCCCTGACAGCGGGGCTCATTGCGGGCATCGTCGGTGCCGTTGTCGGAACGCTCGGCGGTGCCTTTATCCGCGGCAAGCTTGCGAAGGGTTTCGGCAAGGATTTGCCGGCGGCACTTATCGAAGATGGTGTCGCCATCGGCGGCGCGCTGTTGATCTTGGTGGCCGTGCCATGAAAAGTTACGACGCGATCTTTATCGGAGCCGGTCAGTCCGGCCCCTTCCTCGCCGCCCGCATGTCCGAAAAGGGCATGAACGTAGCGCTGATCGAGCGAAAATTTCTTGGCGGTACCTGCGTCAATGCCGGCTGCATGCCGACGAAGACCCTGGTCGCCAGTGCCCGGGCCGCCCATGTCGCGCGCCGCGGCGGCGATTACGGCGTGAAGATCGCTGGCAAGATCGAGATCGACATGATGATCGTGCGCCAGCGCGCCGAAACCGTTACCATGAACGCCCGCAACGGCCTGATCAGCTGGCTTGGCAGCATGGATACGATGGACGTGATCTACGGCCAGGCCAGATTTGCCGGTCCGAAGACAGTCATGGTCAACGGCGAGATGCTGTCGGCGCCGCAAATCTTTCTGAATGTCGGTGCTCGCCCGGTCATTCCGGATTTTCCCGGTATCGAGGACATCGACTATCTCACAAGCACGTCGATCATCCACCTCGACACGCTGCCACGCCACCTGGCCGTCATAGGCGGCAGCTATATCGGTCTCGAATTCGCGCAGATGTACCGTCGCTTCGGCGCCGAAGTCACAATCATCGAACGCGGGCCGAAGCTTGCCTCCCGCGAAGACGAGGATATCTCCGATGCAATCGCGCAGATACTCGGCGCCGAAGGTATTGCAGTTCACACTCAGGCAGATCGTATCGCATTCGCAAAGAATGGCGATGTTGTTGCCGTCAGCACCGGCGACGGCAAGCCGGTGATCGAGGCAAGTCATGTGCTGATTGCAACCGGCCGCAGGCCGAACACCGACGATCTCGGCCTCGATGCCGCCGGCGTTTTGACGGACAAGCGCGGCTACATTACGGTGGACGACAGGCTGATGACCAATGTCGAGGGCATCTTCGCGCTCGGCGACTGCAACGGCCGCGGAGCCTTTACGCATACGTCCTATAATGATTTCGAGATCGCCGCAGCCAACCTGATTGATGGTGGCGATCGCAAGGTGAGCAGCCGCATTCCCGCCTATGCACTTTATATCGATCCGCCACTCGGCCGCGTCGGCATGACGGAGAAGGAAGCGCGCGCTTCCGGCAAAAACATCATGGTCTCGTCCCGCCCGATGAGCCGCGTCGGTCGTGCCAGCGAACGAGGCGAGACCATGGGATTCATGAAGATCGTCGCCGAGGTCGAAAGCAAGCGAATTCTCGGTGCCGCAATCCTTGGCATCGAAGGCGACGAGGCAATCCACGGCATCATCGATGCCATGAATGCCGGAACGACCTACCCTGCCCTGCAATGGTCGGTGCCGATCCATCCGACCGTCTCGGAACTGATTCCGACGGTGCTGGGAGATTTAAAGGCGGTTTGAGAAATTTCCTTCTGCCCCGGAAAGAAGTTGAGAGGCTCTTATTCCATCACGATCTGCAGCTTGACATCCGTCGGCCGCGCTTCGACGGCACGATCGAAAGCCTTGATCGAATCCTCGAACTGGAAGACCCCCGAAATCAGCGGCTTGAGGTCGACGCGGCCGGAGCCGAGGAGCGCGATCGATCGCTCGTACTGGTGCGCGTAGCGGAAGACCGTTTCGATGCGAACCTCCTTGGTCGAAGCCGTCGAAATGTCGAAGCCGACGGGATCCACCGGCAGGCCGACGGCAACGATGACCCCTCCCGGGCGCACCAGATCCATGATCGTTTCCCAAGCCTTTGGCGACCCGGAGCACTCGAAGATCACGTCTGCGCCCCAGTCGGCGGTCAGGCGGCTCACTTCGTCGACGAGATTTTTCTCGCGGATGTTGACCGGAATGACGCCCTGATACTGCGCGGCGATGTCGAGCTTCGGCTGGGCGAGATCGGCAACAATCGCCCGGGCACAGCCTCCGGCTAGCGCCGCAATCGCCACCATCGTACCGATCGGGCCGGCGCCGAGAACGACGGCCGTGTCGCCGGGTGCGATTTTTGCTTTGGCCGCGGCCTGCATGCCGACCGCAAATGGTTCGACCATCGCGCCTTCGGCAAAGCTGACATTGTCCGGAAGCTTGTAGGTGTAGTTGGCGCGATGAACCACTTCTGGCGTCAGGACTCCGTGAACCGGGGGCGTCGCCCAGAAGGTGACGGCAGGATCGACATTGTACATGCCAAGCCGGCTTGCCTTGGAGTTCGGATCGGGAATGCCGGGTTCCATGCAGACGCGGTCGCCGGCCTTCAGATGTGCCACGCCTTCACCGACTTCGACCACTGTACCGGCCGCTTCGTGCCCAAGCACCATCGGCTCACGGACGACAAATGGCCCAATCCTGCCGTGGGTGTAATAATGCACGTCCGAACCGCACACGCCGACGGTGTGGATCTTGATCTTCACCTGTCCCGGTCCGGTTTGCAGCGGTAGATCAATTTCGCGAAGGGCAAGCTCATGCTGACGCTCCAGTACCAGCGCACGGACTTTGGCCATAAGTCGGTTTCCTTCCCTGATAGTTCGTCCGGTTCACCTGGACGTCGTTTGACCGACTATACGACCCACCAGGCCAACAGAGCAACAGAATAACGAGGCTTTTGCTCGCGATGTGATGATTTGCTCAGTTAATCCCGACCAGGTTGGGCGCAGGTAGCGGCTGCCCGGGACCTGTGCAAACCTGCCGGCGATGGATGCTCGATCGCACAAGCGCGCGGGCGAAGGCCGCACCCATATTGCCGGCACCGATGACGCCGGTGGACATCTTTTCTTCCTTAAGATCAAGATGAGGCTGATCGGATCACGCCGTGAAGCCGCCATCGGCGACGATGTCGGCGCCTGTCACGAAGGCTGCTTCCGGGCTCGCGAGGTAGGCGACGACGCTTGCGATCTCATAATCTTTGCCGTAGCGGCCGATCGCCATGCCGGGACCGACGATCCTCGAGACCGGACCTCCATCGGGGTTCATATCGGTGTCCGTTGGACCAGGATGGACGGTGTTAACGGTGATCCCCTTAGGCCCAAGGTCACGCACGAGACTGCGGTTGAAGCCGGCGACAGGCTTGATCACCCGAACACTTCCAGGACGTGAAGCAAGTCGGTGTATTCGCGCACCTTCGCGATCTTGCCGCCCCTGATGGTGAAAAGGAGCGCGTACTCGTTTTCGTATACTTTCCCGGTTCTGGTCGTAGCGTGTGAACGAGTTTCGGCCGCCACGATGTCGCCTTCGCCGATGATGCTGACGATCTGCATATCGAGGCCGTCGGTATAGGCTGAAAGCATGTTACGGAACATCTTTGCGGCCTCCTCTTTAGTTTTCGTGCCCGACGACGGAAAGAGATGCGGCTTGCCGTTGACCCACCAGGTCGCATCGTCTGTCATCACATCGATCAGACCGTCGGCATTGGACTTCCTGAAGTGGTCGCAGAACTCGCGCACGACGCGCTTGTTGTCTTCAACGCTCATTTCGTTTCCCAATATTGGTTGGAGCTGATTTCTGAGTTTAAGCAAAGGCCGGCCGCCGGAGGGAATTGCGGGAGGGCCGAACTTTTTGATTTAGGCGGGATAAGATCCCCCCATGTTGGGCATCAAGGTTCGTCAAGGGCCAAACTGATGCTTACCACCGCGCCAGCCCGAGGTTTGAATGAACTTTTCCCAGGAGAGCGTTTCCGGGTCCAAGCGCCGGCTCCATTCCAGATCGTGTTCCTTGCCAAAGTAACCATATTCTACGGCATATTCGACCATTCCGATTAGCTCCTGCACAAGGAGATCGTTGGCGCCGAAGCCAGGAAAGAAATGCAGGAGGTCCTCGCGCTTGAAGGCGCTGCGGTATTCGGCCTTGATGCCCGTTACTCGCTGAAAGGTTTCAACCATCTCGCGAGGCGAAATGATTTCACCCACGATCGGAAGTGTCTTACCCTTGAACGTGTCCGGGTCAGACAATACAGAGAGCACAGCTGGTCCCGTCGCCGTCGTCGGATCGACAAACGGTGCACGAAAGTCTTCCGGAAGGTAGATTGGCATAAGGAGCGTGTCCCCTTGCATCTGGGGAACGTAATATTCGAGCAGGTTCGTGTAGAAAAACGCAAGCGACACGAACGAATGCGTAACGGGCAACGTGCGAATGTAGTCAGCAACCAGTGCCTTGTCAGTGAAGTGCGGCGTGAATTTCGTTCCCGTGGTAATTTTGTCGACATTGTCCAAAGTCGAAAAAACGATGTGGCTCACGCCTGCCTCGACTGCCGCATCGGCAATCTGTTTGCCAAGCGCAAATTCGGCATTGTCTTGCGGTACGAGCTGGGGGGTCATCAGATAGGCACCGTCGGCACCGTGAAATGCCGCAACGAGTTCCTTCTCATGGCCGAGACTGAGGGGCGCCACCACAATTTCTGCCCCTAGTTCCGCCAGACTGCGGGATCCTGCTGAATCGCGGGTTCTGGTCAGTGCGCGGACTCGATATTGATTGCTTTTAAGAAGCGTCGCCGCAACGCTGCGGCCCTGCTTGCTAGTTGCGCCGACAACCGAAATAAGCGGTTTTTGTTTTTGAGGCATCAAAACTCAGTTCCTTGTGTAGGTTCAGCCATTGGAAACAGGCACGCTGGCTTTGGTGCATCCGTCTTTCCATGCGAACTACATAAGGATAAGCTGCTTGCTCGATAAGTACGTACAAAGAGCGCATGTAGTATCATGAATGATAGTGCCCCCCTAAAGCGGACACGTCGCGCAGCAACGAAAACGGGATGCGCTGTCGAGGCGACGATCTCGGTTGTTGGTGGCGTCTGGAAGCCCGTCATCTTGTTTCATTTGCTCGATGGCAAAATGAGATTTAACGCAATCTGTCGTCTCACTCCTGCTGCGACGCCACGAATGATCACGCTTCAATTGCGGGAGTTGGAGGCCGACGGCATTATTAGCCGGACTATCTATCCGGAGGTGCCGCCCAGGGTAGAATACGAACTCACGGAACTCGGGCTATCATTGGAGCCATTGCTCGTCAGCATGTGCGAATGGGGCGAGAGACTTCAGGCGTTGCATGGTATTCCCTGCGACATCGGAAACTGCAGACCTCGGTCTCAGAAGCGGGTTTTGGCGGGCGGGCCTAATCGCTGGACCTCGGCTACAGATGAGCCACCTCTCACTGAGGGGCCATGATTTGCGGACTTGTCGCGGTGCGTTCGCTCCTACAGGCTGGTGCCGGCGACTGTACGCTTCGCCAGACCTCAATCGCCTTGAACAGATACGAACCAGATACGAACCTTCGGCCCGTGCACTTCAGCGGCTAAGCGATTTGATTGAAGCGCATTTCTCACGTGACCGATTCTGCGAACATCATCCAAACCGCAAATTGTCTTTTGGGAAGGACGACAGATCTTGAGTGTTTCCTTAATAAAGTTTTTGAGAAATGTGCTCGGCCATGAAATCAATGAAAGCGCGAACTTTAGGCGCTCTTGCCGACATAGGGGGCCAGACGAGCGAAACGCTGCCACGTTCGCCCGTGTAATCTGCGAGAACGGCTTTGAGACGCCCCGCCGCAATGTCATCGCTCACGAGATAGCTCGGCACCTGAATGATTCCTAATCCACCCAGTGCGGCCGATGCAAGTGCCTCGCCGTCGTTCAATATCGTAGACGGCTTGATTGGCGTTGCTTGGGGTGAATTCCTGAACGCCCAAACCTCTGGCCGGCCGGTGGTTGGAAAACGATAGTATATACAGCAGTGACTATGGAGATCGGCTGGACTTTGCGGAATGCCGCGGTGGGCAAGATATCCAGGTGAGGCGCATGTTGTGAATGTATGTGGTCCGATCCTTCGTGCGCGTAAGGTTGAGTCGTCCAGCTCTCCAAGTCGCAGCACCACGTCATATCCGCCCTCGATGATATCAACCTTCACGTCATCGAGGCTGATTTCGGTCGTCACCTCTGGAAACCGGGTTCGAAAATCAAGGAGCGCCGGCATGACGATCTTGCGACCTAACACTGTGGGCACGCTCACCTTGAGGCGACCTCGGGGCGCCTTCTGGACCAGATGAAGCTCTTGCTCAGCATCTTGCAGTTCTTTCACGATACGGGTGACGTATCGGTACAGGATGTCACCTTCGCCGGTCACGGCCAGCGACCTGGTCGTACGGTTTAACAACCGCAGACCTAGACGCGCTTCAAGGCGCTCTACCGCTTTGCCCACGGCCGATGCGGATAGGCCGAGCTTCCTTCCCGCAGCCGCAAAACTTCCGGTTTCGACGGCGACTGAAAATGCGACAAGGCCGCTGAGGGACTCTATGGAGACGATTGACGACATTATGGCCGGTATGATGCGACGAGTACCCCTATTCCGTCAACTGCTGCGATCCTCCAATATCTGAACAGCAAACGCTGGGGCAACCGCCTCCAGAGTGCCGAGCTAAGCTTTGGGAGGAAGTAATCTTGTATTTCACTCACGCACACGTTCCCCCATCGTTGATCATCTCACGCGCCGAATAACGGATCAAGCAAGCAATGACCCGGTTGCGGCAGGTGATCTTGGAACGCTTGAAAACGACCGTGATGGATTGGCTCGCCGTCTACCCGAGCGTCCTTCTGGTTATCTGGCTTGTGGGCGACCGTACGCAGAACTGGCCAACGCCACTGCGTGTTTTGGGCGCAACGCTCTTGATCGTGCCGATTGTTACAAACATTAGCCAGCCCGCAGTGAGGACGATTGTCGGGAAAATCGAAAAGGAAATTGTGCGGTGGCAATCGAGAAGCCGGCTCTAACCTCGTCCGTCTTGGACGATCACTCAAAAGTCGAAGGATCCAGAGATATGACGATGACTCCCGACAGCGCAACGAGCCGGAAAGCCTTCAATTGGATCAACGGATCCCAGTGCCAAGAAGGTGAGTTGAAGCGATCCATCGACCCGGCGACTTACAACGTAATCGGCCACTATCCCGACTACGGCCTTGAGGCCGCGAAATTTGCCGTGGCAGCAGCCTCAAAAGCCTTTCGTGAGACTTTGTGGGCGCACGATCACGAACTACGGGCGCGTGTGCTCGACCAACTAGCGTGCGCTTTTGAGCGCAATCGCGACAGACTGCTCGAGATTCTGTCGTTGGAGAACGGCAAGGTGAAGGCAGAAGCCGCGTTCGAGTTGGACATGGTTGCGAGTAAGCTTCGCTATTCGGCCGCAACTGCTCTGGTCGAAGGCGGACGGGCGATGACACCCAAGCCGGGGAGCATTTCCCTGATCCTTCGGCAACCGATGGGGGTCGCCGCAGTTATCGCCCCTTGGAACTCTCCGGTTATTCTGACTATCCGCTCGCTGGCTCCAGCGCTTGCTGCTGGTTGCACCACGGTCATCAAGCTTCCGGCGCAAGTCGCACAGACTGCAAGCGTTATGGCGGAGATAATGGCTGAAGCAGAAGATCTTCCGAACGGCGTGATCAATCTGTTCTTCGAGAGCGGGCCTGAAGGCTCTGCCTATCTCGTGGACTCGCCGGAGGTTCCGGTCGTCAGTTTCACAGGATCCACCCGTACCGGCCGAGCCATCAGCAGCACTGGCGCAAGGTATCTCAAGCGTTTCGGCATGGAACTCGGCGGCAAGACGCCGATGATCGTCTTTGACGATGCAGACCTCGATGCCGCTTTGCCGGTCCTGGAAAAGGCACTAACAGTCTTCAGCGGCCAGTTTTGTATGACGGGCTCCCGCATGCTCGTGCAGAATGGCAAATACGAGGCCGTTCGCGACGGCTTGGCGGAGAGGTTGCGCAACGTCAAGGTCGGCCCCGCCGCCGACCTCTCCAGCGACATGGGGCCTTTGATCGACCGCGCCAACGTCGAGCGGGTCGATGGTGTTGTCGAGGCCGCTATCGCAGCCGGGGCGAAGGTCGTCGAGCGTGGCGGTCCCATCAATGTTGGTCCGCTTGCGGACGGCGCCTTCTTCCGTCCGGCGCTTCTGGAAGTTTCCGACAACAGTCTCGCTATCGTCCAAGAGGAGACTTTTGGTCCGGTGCTGACGATTCAGAGGTTCGCTGACGAGGCGGAAGCGATCCGGCTTGCCAACGACAATGAGTACGGACTGTCGGCCAGCATTTGGACACGCGATGTCGATCGATCCTTGCGCGTTGCGCAGGCGCTCGAGGCGGGCTCAGTGTGGATCAATGACTGGGCGAAAGTTTACGACGGTACCGAAGAGGGCGGGTTCAAGCAGTCTGGCCTTGGCCGCCTGAACGGTCTGGCTGCGCTCGACGATTTCATTGAACACAAGCATATCGCGCTCAAGCCGGGCTTGACGCATCGCTGACACCCAAAGTCACTCAAAAGGAGGAATAACCATGTCTACCGATACGAACGCCGAGAAGAAGTTATCGAAAGCAGAACCAGCGTCGCCGACATCGCCTTTGGGGGTGTTGCAGTCGATCTTGTCGAACCCGACCGACCTGGAGTTCGTCAAACAATTCACGACGGACGATTTCATTTATGTTTCGCTGAACTATGAGCACCCGGAGCTGAAACGGATCATGCCTTGGGCAGGTACCAACGAAGGTACCGAAGGGCTGGTTCAGACTTTCATCGATGTCGGCCGTTACTGGACGACAGACAACTTCGAAATCCAGGACAGTTTCGAAAATAAGAACGGCGCGGCGATCTTCGGCACATTCACCTACACATCAAACGTTTTGGGTAAAACGGTGACGTCGCCCTTCTCGGTTCTGGCGCGCGGCGAGAACGGCAAGTTGTCCTACGTGCAGTTTATGGAAGATACTTTTGCAACCGTCCGCAGTTTCAGAGATGGCGGCGAGTATTCCATTAAAGCGAGCCCAGACGGGTCCGAAATCACCGTCTGAAGGTAAGTCCGCCTCGCCCGCATCGATCACTCACTCGATAAGATAGGTTTTTGAGTGGGAAGTATTCGGAAGGCGAGCTCACGAAACTTCGGCCAGTTTTCGGAATGCAGCGCCGAAGAAAACAATCCTGATCCGAATTGCTGCCTAGGTTCTTGCCGAGCAGCTTTCTCTCAACCGATGGCCACTTAGGCTGGGCGGCGCCTTTCGCCGTGGCTGAATGCAAGGATATCCAGATGGCAAATTATCTACAGGTGCTAACTCCATCAAACTCTCAGCTTATTTTCATTGATCAACAGCCGCAAATGGCGTTTGGCGTCCAGTCGATCGATCGTCAAACGCTGAAGAACAATGTCGTCGGCCTTGCCAAGGCTGCGAAGATCTTCGACATTCCGACGACGATTACGACAGTCGAGACGGACAGCTTTTCCGGCAACACCTTTCCTGAGCTGCTTGCCGTCTACCCGGAACACGACATCCTCGAGCGGACCTCGATGAACTCGTGGGATGATCAGAATGTGCGCGATGCGCTGGCGAAGAATGCTGCCGATGGCCGCAGGAAGATCGTCGTGGCGGGCCTCTGGACTGAGGTATGCAATATCACCTTCGCGCTTTCCGCACTCCACGATGTGCCGGATTACGAGATCTACATGGTCGCAGACGCTTCGGGCGGCACCTCGCTCGACGCGCACAAATACGCCATGGATCGCATGGTGCAAGCCGGTGTGATCCCGGTGACCTGGCAGCAGGTGCTGCTCGAATGGCAGCGCGACTGGGCGCGCAAGGAAACCTACGACGCCGTCACGTCGCTGGTGCGCGAACATTCCGGCGCTTACGGCATGGGCATCGACTACGCCGTCACTCACGTCCATGGCGGCGCTGAGCGCGTCAAGCACGGCAAGCGGATCGGCCCGAACCCGGCTGCACGGTAAGGCCTGATCGCACCGCTCCGATAGTCCCTGTCGGAGCGGTTTCCGCCGCTGGAGGAGCTTTGCCGTGAAACTCTACTTCTGTCGCTTGGCGCTGGGCTGCTCGTCGGCGTCGTCTATAGCCTGCTCAATGTCCGCTCGCCGGCGCCGCCGGTCATCGCGCTGGTGGGGCCGCTCGGCATTCTCGTCGGCGAGCAGATCGTCCCGCTTGCGAAAACAATCTGGGGCAGGCAACCCGCAGCCATCTCGTGGCTCAACGACATCAAGCCCCACATGTTCGGCCATCTGCCGAAGGGCAATCATGGCAGCGCCGAGATCGCCGGTCGCCAGATACCGCCCGCAAAGGAGAAAATCTGATGCCTACACGCAGAACCCTTCTCGGCGCAGCATCCAGCCTCGCCTTTCCATCGCTCTTCTCATCGGCCCATGCCGCCGATCCCGTGAGAACCGGGGCTAGTAAGATGCATCCTGATATCATCCTGCACAACGGACAGCTAACCACGCTCGATCGAACCAACCCGAGCCCAACCGCCGTTGCCATCATGGATGGTTTCTTTCTCGAGGTGGGCGTGGATGGGGACATCATGCGTCTTGCCGGTCCCGAGACCAAAATCATCGATCTCAAGGGCAAGCGCGTGCTGCCCGGTCTGATCGACAACCATACCCACGTCGTTCGCGGCGGCCTGAACTACAACATGGAGCTGCGCTGGGACGGTGTCCGGTCACTAGCCGACGCCATGGACATGCTGAAGCGACAGGTGGCGATTACGCCAGCGCCGCAATGGGTCCGCGTGATCGGCGGCTTCACCGAGCATCAGTTCGTCGAAAAGCGACTGCCGATGCTCGAGGAGATCAACGCTGTCGCGCCTGACACGCCAGTCTTCCTATTGCATCTCTACGACCGCGCATTGCTCAATGGCGCAGCTCTGCGTGCTGTCGGCTACACGCGGGATACTCCGAACCCGCCGGGCGGCGAGATCACTCGCGATGCCAACGGCAATCCCACTGGCATGCTGATCGCTACACCCAATGCCACCATTCTCTATGCAACACTGGCAAAGGGGCCAAAACTGCCGCTCGACTATCAGGTCAACTCCACCCGGCACTTCATGCGCGAGCTCAACCGGCTTGGCGTGACGGGCGTTATTGACGCCGGCGGTGGCTTCCAGAACTACCCGGACGACTACCAGGTCATCCAGAAGCTCTCCGATGAAAATCAGATGACGGTACGCCTCGCCTACAATCTCTTTACGCAGAAGGCGAAGCAGGAAAAGGAGGACTTCCTCAACTGGACGTCGTCGGTCAAATACAAGCAGGGCAACGACTATTTCCGCCACAATGGTGCGGGGGAGAACCTGGTGGCCTCGGCTGCAGATTTTGAAGACTTCCGTCAACCGCGGCCCGACTTGCGGCCCGAAATGGAGGGCGAGCTTGAGGGCGTCGTCCGCATCCTTGCCGAAAACCGCTGGCCCTGGCGTCTGCACGCCACCTATGACGAAACGATTTCGCGCGCGCTCGACGTCTTTGAAAAGGTCAGCAGGGATATCCCCTTCCAGGGACTGAACTGGTTCTTCGATCATGCGGAAACGATCTCGGATCGTTCGATCGATCGGATCGCGGCGCTCGGCGGCGGCATCGCCACCCAGCATCGCATGGCCTTCCAGGGCGAGTATTTCGTCGAGCGCTATGGCCATGGTGTTGCCGAAGCGACCCCGCCGATCCGTAAGATGCTGGACAAGGGCGTCAATGTCTCTGCCGGAACCGACGCGACCCGCGTCGCCTCCTACAATCCATGGGTCTCGCTGTCATGGATGATCACCGGCAAGACCATCGGCGGCATGCAGCTTTATCCGCGCGCCAACTGCCTCGACCGCGAGACGGCGCTCAGGATGTGGACGGATAAGGTCACTTGGTTTTCCAACGAGGAAGGCAAGAAGGGACGCATCGAGAAAGGCCAGTTCGCCGATCTGATCGTGCCGGACAAGGACTTCTTTTCCTGCCCCGAGGACGAGATCTCTTTCCTCACGTCGGATCTCACCATGGTCGGCGGCAAGGTCGTCTACGGCGCCGGTGATTTCAGGGCGCTGGACGAGAACAACGTGCCGCCCGCGATGCCAGACTGGTCTCCGGTGCGTACATTCGGCGGTTATGCCGCCTGGGGCGAACCCGACGGCGCCGGCCGCAACTCGCTACGCCGAACGGCGATCTCGACATGCGGCTGCGCCAGCGATTGCGGCGTCCATGGCCACGATCATGCCGGTGCCTGGACCTCGAAACTGCCGGTCGCGGACCTGAAGGGTTTCTTCGGCGCTCTCGGCTGCTCCTGCTGGGCGGTGTGATCCGGCGAGAACCGGATGGGCAGCGGCGATCGCTGCCCATCCCTGATCGACCAACTCCGATAGAATTGCATCTTCGATTTTCAGTTGCTCGTCCAAGCCGGTTTATCGGTGGTTGCCCCTCCTGACACCGACGACCCGGTCGGGCAGGTCACTTTGAGAGACGCACAGATGACCGATAACCTTCCATCCGCAAGGCGCCTGGGCTCGTTGACCGCCCGGCTCGTTTCCGCTTCGCCGATCCGCACGCTGGCACTGCTCGCCCTCTGCGCCGCTTATATCCAGGGTCCGATTACCAAGATCCTAGATTTCTACGGCGCATTGGCCGAGATGACGCATTTCGGCCTGCACCCGGCGCCATTCTTCGCTGTCTCCGTCATCGTCTTCGAACTCGTCGCCTCTGCCATGGTGGTGTCCGGCATCCTGCGCTGGGCAGGCGCGCTTGCCCTGTCCGGCTTCACGCTCCTCGCAACCTTTATTGCCCTCCGTTTCTGGGAAATGGCACCGGGCATGGAGCGCATGATGGCCACCAATGCCTTTTTCGAGCATGTCGGGCTCGCCGGCGCCTTTATTCTCGTGGCCGCCTTCGATCTAGAGAAAGGTGCGGGCGCATGAGCCCGGCAAGCCCCCCGGGGGGAAGTTTCGCGCCGCTCGCCCAGCCGGTCTTCGCCGTGCTCTGGGCAGCGACGGTGCTCGGCAATACCGGAAGCTTCATGCGCGACGTTGCGAGTTCCTGGCTGATGACGGATCTCTCCGCCTCACCCGCCGCCGTAGCGATGGTCCAGGCGGCGGGAACCCTACCGATCTTCCTGCTGGCCATCCCCGCCGGGGTGCTGACCGATATCCTTGACCGCCGCAAGTTCCTGATCGCGGTGCAACTCCTTCTGGCCTCCGTCAGCATCACGCTGATGATCCTGGCGCAGACGGGAATGCTCTCGGTCGGCGCCCTGATCGGGCTCACCTTCCTTGGCGGCGTCGGCGCCGCGCTGATGGGGCCGACCTGGCAGGCAATCGTGCCGGAACTGGTTAAGCGCGAGGATGTCAAAAGCGCCATCGCACTCAATTCGCTCGGCATCAACATAGCCCGGTCGATCGGCCCTGCGGCCGGCGGGCTGCTGCTCGCCGCTTTGGGAGCGGGCGTGACCTATGGCGTCGATGTCGCGAGCTATCTCGTGGTCATCGCCGCACTGATCTGGTGGCCGAGGGCGAGCAAAACCGATGATGCGCTGGCCGAAGGTTTCTTCGGCGCCTTCCGGGCCGGCCTGCGATACACCCGCGCCAGCCGACCGCTGCATGTCGTGCTGCTGCGCGCGGCAGTCTTCTTTGCCTTCGCCAGCGCCGTCTGGGCTCTCCTGCCGCTCGTTGCCCGACAAATGCTTGGTGGGGATGCGAGCTTCTACGGTATCCTGCTCGGCGCCGTCGGGGCCGGCGCGATCGGTGGAGCCTTCGTCATGCCGAAGCTGCGCGAACGGTTGAGCCCCGACGGGCTTCTGCTTGGTGCTGCGCTGACCGCTGCGGCCGTCATGGCCACCCTGTCGCTTGCCCCGCCGAAATGGATCGCCATCGTCGCTCTCCTGTTCCTAGGAGCTGCATGGATCACGGCACTGACGACGCTCAACGGCACTGCGCAGGCCGTCCTTCCCAATTGGGTGCGCGGGCGCGGGCTTGCCGTCTATCTGACCGTCTTCAACGGCGCGATGACGGCGGGCAGTATCGGCTGGGGCGCGGTCGGCGAGGCCGCCGGCCTATCCGGTACGCTGCTGATCAGCGCCGCCGGCCTAGCTGTCGCCGGCATCGTCATGCACCGGCTGAAACTGCCGGCCGGCGATGCGGACATGGTGCCGTCCAACCATTGGCCCGAACCGCTTGTTGCGGAACCGGTCGGCCATGATCGCGGCCCGGTCCTCATTCTCATCGAATACCATGTCGAAAAGCACAATCGCACGGCGTTTCTCCATGCGATCGATCGGCTCTCGCACGAAAGACGACGCGATGGCGCCTATGGATGGGGCGTGACCGAGGACAGCGCCGATCCGCAAAAGATGGTCGAATGGTTCATGGTCGAATCTTGGGCCGAGCACCTGCGCCAGCACAGGCGGGTCTCGAATGCCGATGCCGATCTGCAGGGCAAGCTTCTGACCTATCACAAAGGACCCGGCAAGCCGGTCGTGCGCCATTTCCTGGCGATCAACCGGCCCGGCAAAACCTGATCCGAAGCCGTCTTTAAGAGGAACAGGCAGGATCGAGTCCATTGCAGTGCAACGTAGTGGCAGTCCTGCCGAGAACTACGGTGACTGAGTTTTTTGACAACTAAATATCGATATCAGGGGACCTCGATGCCGACAGCGTCATGCAGTTCGTCCACGTAACAGGGATACTCCTGCCGCTGGCGGGCAGAGACCTGCGCGTCAATGTCAATGAGCATGACGGCCGAACTGGCTTCAGTCCGCCCAACCAGACCGCCCCCGGGAGTGATGGCGAAGCCGCCTCCGCCGAAGCGTGGACCATCCCCAGATTGCCCAATTCTGTTCGAACTGACGACATAACTCCCAGAGACGATTGAGGCCATCTTGCCGGCAGTTATCCAGCTTTCGTGGGAAGAACCGGTCGCTCGAGGAACGGCAATCAAATCGGCTCCCCGTCGGCCATATTGTCTGGCATGTTCGTTGAACATGAGTTCGGTGCACAAGAGGACGCCTACGCCTAGCCCGCAAATATTCTGGATGTTGAAGCGCCCATCGCCTCGACTGAACCAGGACACCTCGGACCAACCGGGCTCCTGCGGAAGGTATGTCTTCGTATGCAGGGGGCGAACCTGGCCGTTCTCGATGACGATCGCCTCATTGACAAGACGGTCGGCGAGCAGCATTGGGCGACTTGTTATAACAGCCGGAATGTTCAGTGCGGCGAGAGCAGCAGTTCCAGCTTCGTGGATCTCAACACTTTGCCGTGCGTCCTCCATGGCAAAATCCTCCTTTCGAGCCAGCCACTGGCCGAAGGGCATCTCATTCATCACCAGTATATCGGGCCGGCGCTTGGCAAGAGCCTGGGCAAATTGGTCCCACGCCGCTCCATGCGGCTGCAAGCCATCCGTCATCTCGACGTAAGCACAAACAGGCATTATTTCCTCCAACTCAAGAGATTGAGATTAGTGCTTGGCGTAGCAGGTCAGAGTTCCTGGGCTGCCATGAGCTTCCCGCTGGACGGCCCGGTATTCTCAATGAGGTAGCGGATCACCGTGACTGGCATTGCTTAGGATGGGCTAGAAAGTGAATTCGCGGCGGCTGCCTTTTGGGCTTCAGCAATGGAAAGGCGAACGGCCCTTTTCATGGCATCCTTCTCCCCGAATATCGCAACAAAAGCCGTGGCACCTTCCAAACGGGCTAACGTGTCTGTCGCAATGTCTCGAGCTACATCGACAGGCATCGCGCGGGACAAGATGCTGGACAGATAATCGCGATGCGCTTGAAAAAAGGCTCGGACTGCATCCTTGGCAATCGGGGTCTCGTCACTCGTGCCATAAGCAAGATGCAGGCCTACGCATCGCCCGCGATCGGTGAGAGTGGTTGCAATCAGTTCTATGACCTCGACGAACTCGGCGTCCCATTGCCTTGATCCTAGGTCTTTTTGACCGAATGTCTCTTGCAAGGTGAGATCCAGGACCGCCGGAACGAGAGCTTCCTTGTTGGGAAAGCGGACGTATAGCGATGATTTCTTCAGGCCCACGGCGTCCGCGAGGTCGTTCATCGACGCGCCAGCATACCCTCTTGATCGAAACAATTCCCTCGCAGTCGATACGATCGTTTCTCTCATGACTTTCATACGTCTTCTCCGAGCTGAGGTTCTACGACACTTGATACAGGAACCTTGAAAGGTTGACAACCGACCGTTCGGTCGTATTTTACATCCATCCGTCGACTGTTGGTTTGCCCAGACCTTTGAGAAGGAGTTCCAAAATGGTCGTAAGCTACAAAACGCAAAAGGTTAGAGACATCGAGGTTTTCTACAGAGAGGCCGGTTCAAAGGAAGCGCCGGTCCTACTCCTGCTCCACGGTTTTCCGTCATCCAGCCACATGTTCCGTGATCTGATCCCGCTGTTGGCAGATCGGTACCGCGTCATCGCACCAGACCTTCCCGGGTTCGGTCGAACGATCACACCTCCACGTGGGGAGTTTGCTTACACATTCGATAACCTCGCCGCTGTCGTGACTGGGTTCACAGAGGCGCTCGGCCTCAGCCGCTATGCACTTTACGTGTTCGACTACGGCGCACCGGTCGGGTTCAGGATGGCGACGGCCAATCCAGAGCGGATCACCGCCTTAATCAGCCAAAATGGCAACGCTTACACGGAAGGGTTCAGCGATGAATGGACGGCGTGGGAGGCCTATTGGCGTGACCCCTCCGCCGAAAACAGGGAGGCATGTAGGGCATCCCTCTCGCCTGAGGTGATCGAGAAATGGCAATACCGCACCGGGGCATCAAAAGAGCGTCTTTCGCCCGATGGTTACCAGCTTGATACCGCGTTCATGTCGCGGCCTGGCGCGGAAGACATTCAACTGGATCTAATCCTCGACTACAGAACAAACATCGACCGGTATGAAGAGTTTCAGGCGTATTTCCGGGATCACCAACCACCGTTCCTGGCGGTCTGGGGCAGACACGATCCAGCATTCGTACCGGCGGGTGCCGACGCCTATAAGCGTGACCTGCCCGCCGCGGAGGTCCATCTGCTCGATACCGGCCATTTCGCTTTGGAAACACATGCTGATGAGATCGCTCAGTTCATCCGGAGCTTCCTGATCAGACACGTCTAAGCTCAATACGACAGTCTCGTGGTCGAGTTTGGCTCCAGGATCACTGAAAAGGAAACAATGGGTGAAGCTTCGCGGGGGAGACAGGTACGGGTTTTATGAACCAGTCCCAGCGTTCCAGCTCACGCAACAGAGTTTTGCGCGTCGCGCACCTACAGGATGCCAGCAAGCTCCACGAAATATTGTTCGTTGGTTCGGTTCGCGCCTTCGGCGTCTTTCGCAAATGACTTGAAACACATCAACTTATCGTTCGAAGAAAGGAACAGATACATGATCAATCTTGAAGGCAAACGAGCATTGGTAACTGGCGGGTCGCGAGGTATTGGTGCTGCGATCGCATTGGCGCTGGCGGAAAACGGCGCGGATGTCGCGTTCACCTACCAACGCTCCGCCGAAAAGGCTTCAAAGGTAACGGAAGCGATCGAAAAGATGGGGCGTCGCGTGGCTGCAATCCAGGCCGATAGTGCCGACCCCGAGGCGATTTCTAGCTCAGTAAGCGAGGCCGTCTCCGTTTTGGGCGGGCTGGACATCCTTGTGAACAGCGCAGCGATTGGCCACAATGGAATGATCGCGGACCTTGACGTCTCAGCGTATCAGACGTTGATGGATGTCAACGTACGGGGTCCGGTCCTGTTCGCGAAAGCCGTTATCCCGCATCTCGGCAAAGGCGGCCGCATCGTCACAATCGGCTCGGCTCTGGGTGAGCGGGTACCGTTTCGCGGCATTACACCCTACGCAATGTCCAAGGCTGCACTCACATCCTTCACACGCGGTCTTTCGCGTGAACTTGGTCCGAGTGGTATCACCGTCAATCTCGTGCAACCTGGAGCAACCGACACGGAGAGCAACCCGGCGGATGGACCAGCTGCAGACTTGCAGAAGAGCTTGACGTCCCTGGGGCGCTACGGCGAACCGCGCGAAATCGCCAACGCCGTCGTATTTCTCGTAAGTCCGGCTGCGAGTGTTATCACGGGTGCTATTCTGACCGCAGACGGCGGCGCGATAGCCTGATTTTCTCGTAAAATTCCGAATAGGATAATGGTACCCACCGTTGATCGCCTGTGCATGCCGGCCATTGATCACTTCGGTGGGCGCCTTCTCCATGCTTTTACTTTTGACAATAGGAGACCTTGATGGCCAAGCCTGAACTTTTCGTCACACCCGGGTACGGGCAGAAATTCCATGAGCTTTTGCACTTTTCACAAGCGCTCAAGATTGGTGATCGCATTGAGATCTCCGGCCAGGGCGGATGGAATGATGAACTCGAAATCCCGGATTCGATGGTGAGCGAGATCGAGAGAGCGTTTGAGAATGTCCAGCGAACCTTGGCCACGGCCGGCGCGGAGTGGAGGGATGTCGTCCATGTCAATTCTTATCACGTTGGAGGCTTTCCACCGATTGTAAACGAGACGATTGCCGGTCTTTTCCGAAAGTACATGCCCGATCGCGCTCCCATTTGGACGCAAACCGGTGTGGAAGCCCTTGGGCTCCCCGCCATGCGAATTGAGATCCGTGTCACTGCCATCCTGGAATGACACTGGCGCCTGCCACGGCCGCATTAGTGCGCAATGACTAGTCGCGCTGAGCAACGGCCGAACCATGGCTGTAGCCAGCTGACCGCCTCAACGCGATCAGTCGACATAGCCCGATAGCAACACCCAGGCCGGGACAGCCGACCAGTGGAACCGTCCGGCATCGAGAGCCGCAACCGGCAGGACAGCCACCATCGCCGGCAGGATGACTGCGAGCAGCGCCTTGTCCCAGCTTTTCGTGCCCGCCTGCGCTTCCGGTTTGGTGGGGACGAAGGCAACTGTAAGAAACAAAGTAACCGACGCAAAAAATGTTGCATTAGCCAAGCTATCAAGCCACACCCGGGCAGCATCCGGCTTGATATAGCGCGGGGCAATAGCACGCTCTGTCACACGATAAAGACCAAGTATTTGGTCGGCATCGGTGACATTCCGAAAAACCGTCGTCATGGGCAAAACTTTCGAAACGTGGAAGCCATGCCGCTCCACCATGCCCGTGAGTTGGCGCCCTATGCAGGGATTCCGAATGACTCTATCGGCCACAAATCAGGGTGCACGGCGGCGATCGCCGCATAGCGGAACATCGACGATCCGATGTGAATGATGCGGCCGCCCGGTTTCATTCTGCGTGCTGCTTCCTGGGTGGCGACGAAGACGCCTGTCACGTTGACGGCAACCATGCGCTCATAATCCTCGAACTTGATATCTTCGATCGCACCCCCGAGTGCGATACCGGCGTTGTTGACGAGGATGTCGAACCGGCCGTAGGTTTCCTCGGTCTTGGCGACGGCGGCGCGCATAGCCCCCGGATCGCCGGCATCGGCCTTGATGGCAATGGCATGTCCGCCGGCTTTCTCGATGTCCGTTACGACCGCTGCGGCCTTCTCCGGCGACTGATTGTAGGTGATGGCGACGGCAGCGCCCGCAGCCGCCAGCCGTTTTGCGATGGCAGCTCCGATCGAGCGCGAGCCGCCGGTGACAAGGGCAGTCTTTCCCGAAAGGTTCTCGATTGCTTCGGTCATAGCGATAACTCCAAAGGTTCGGTGTCGATGGAGCAAGTATCGCGCGTTTCAGCCGGGCTGATTAGTTGTTGATGGCGTTCAACAGTTTCAACGAATGCTTGGAAATGGCGCCGGGTTCGCGCCATCTGACCACATGTCTGAAGGATATCCGGAGCGTTCTGTCTTTTCGCTGCTCAGTCAATGCGTCTTTCCGTAGTTTCTGCTCGCATCCAGCAGGTGCCTGGAATAGCCGTGCTCGACGGCTCCTTTGCGCAGCCGTTCGATATCCACCTCTTCGACGATCTCGCCTGCCTCCATGATGGCGACGCGACCGCACATGTGGGAGACGACGGCCAGATCGTGGCTGACGAGCAGATAGGTCAGGCCGCGATCCTTGCGCAGGTCTTCCAGCAGATTGAGAATTTCCGCTTGAACCGATACGTCGAGCGCCGACGTCGGCTCGTCGAGCAACAGCACGGCCGGATTGAGCACGAGGGCTCGAGCGATGGCCACGCGCTGACGTTGCCCTCCCGAAAGTTGGTGCGGGAAGCGGTAGGTTAGCGACGGATCGAGGCCAACCGCCAGCAGCAGGGCATCTATGTCCACCGAGTTGGTGGCAAGCCCCTGGTTGCGGAGCGGCTCCTTAAGCTGTGAGCGTATCGTCTTGCGGGGATGAAGTGAACCATAAGGGTCCTGAAAGACCATCTGCACGCGGCGGAAGAACTGCCGGTCGCGCTGCCGACCCAACATGTCTCCATCCAGCTTGATTCCCCCTTCGTAGTTCGGGTTGAGACCGGATATTGCCCGCAGGACCGTAGACTTTCCGCAGCCGGATTCACCAACCAGACCGAATGCCGTGCCCCTCTTGATGCGCAGGCTGACATTCCTGACGACCGGCCTCTGACCGGAACCGAAACGAATCGTGAGATTGTCAATTTCGATCAATGCGGCGTCTCCAAAGTGATGTCATCGAACCAGGCCGGATCACGCTTCAACACCGGCAGTCGGGCGGGCGGGTTTTCGATCGAGGGCAAGGATGCAAGCAGCCCTTGCGTATAGGGATGCCTTGCATTCTCAAGCTCGGAAGCCTTGAGCACCTCGACGACCCGCCCGGCATACATGATGAGCACGCGATCGCAGAAGTTGCGGACGAGGTTCAGGTCGTGACTGATGAAGATCAGCCCGAGGTTGCGGCCGGCCACGAGTTCATCAAGGAGTGCCAGGATCTCGAGCCGCACCGTCACATCGAGGGCAGACGTCGGCTCGTCGGCAATCAGAACCTCGGGTTCCACAATCAGCATCATCGCAATCATGACCCTCTGACCCATGCCGCCTGAAATTTCGTGAGGATAGAGCCGAGCCACCCTTTCGGCATCACGGATCTGGACCGCTTCGAGCATCTCGATCATTTTCCGGTCAGCCTGTTTTGCAGTCGACTTCGGATAGTGGAAGCGAAAGGTTTCGGCGATCTGCTCGCTGATCCGCATAACAGGGTTCAGCGAATATTTCGGATCCTGCAGGATCAGTCCAATGCGCCGTCCCCTTATTGTCATCATCATACGCTCGTCGGCCTTGAGCAGATCCATGTCGCGAAACGTCATCTTCTCGGCGCGCACGATTGCCTTCGGCGGCAGCAACTTCATGACGGCGCGCCCGACAGTCGACTTGCCCGACCCGGATTCGCCGACGATGCCTAGCTTTTCGTGTCCCAGCGAGAAGCTGACGCCGCGCACGGCGCGCACGGTTCCACCGCCGAAGGCAATCTCGAGATTGCGGATGTCGATGAGCGAAGACGTCATTCCGAACCTCTCGGGTCAAGAACGTCGCGAAGGGCATCGCCGACAAGATTGAACGCAAGGCTGACAAGCGCGATGGCAATGCCGGGCGCTGCAATGACCCATGGGCTGTCGAGCATGAATTCACGCCCGGTCGCGGCCATTGCTCCCCACTCCGGCCAAGGCGGCTGCGCGCCAAGACCGAGGAACCCCAGGCCAGCCGCCGTAATGATGATGCCGGCCATGTTCAGGGTCACGCGAACGATCACCGAGGGAATGCACATCGGCAGGATGTGGCGAGTGATGATCGCCATTGGCGTCGCCCCTTGCAGACGCACGGCGGCGATGAAATCGGCCTTGCGCAGACTGAGCGTCTCGGCGCGCGCAAGCCGGGCGATTGGTGGCCATGCTGTCAACGAAATTGCGATGATCGCGTTGGTGATGCCGGGACCGAGTGCTGCGGCAAATCCCAACGCAAGTACCAGGCCTGGAAAAGAAAGGAAGATGTCGGTGATGCGCATCAGCACTTCATCGACGATACCACCGAAATAACCCGAACAGGTGCCGATCATAAGACCCATCGGAGCGACGATGACGGAAACCAGCATGATGATGTAAAGCGTCGTGCGCGCACCGTAAATTACCCTTGAAAGGACATCGCGGCCAAAATTGTCGGTGCCGAGCCAATGTTGTGCCGAAGGTGGTGCGAGCCGCCCTGCCATATCCTGGACGATCGGATCGTAACGCGTCAGCAATGGCGCAGCGAGCGCGACCAGGATCAGCAGGGTGATGATTGCGAGCCCCGCCAGGCCGAGGGGATGAAGTCTGAACTTCAGCCAGCCCTGGTGGAATTGCTGCACCGAGGACTGAAACCGGCCCTGCGGCTCGGGCGCAAGCAACCATCTGCGAAGGCTGCTTGCATTGACGCGATCTGCATGTTGGGCGGACATTGTCATCGGCATCACCGTGTTCTCGGATCAAGAATGCGATAAAGGACATCCGAAAGGATGTTGATGGTTAGGAAGACGGCGCCGATCGTCAGCACAGCGCCCATCACGACGTTCATGTCGTTCATCTGAAGTCCCCGGGTAAGATACTGGCCGAGTCCCGGCCAGCCGAAAACGGTCTCGATGAGCACTGCCCCTTCAAGGAGGCCCCCGAAGGTGAGCGCCATGATGGTCAGAAGCTGCACGCGAATATTTCTAAAGGCATGACGCCAGACGACCTTCCGCAGTCCAAGCCCCTTCGCTCTCGCCGTTGTAATGTATTCTTGGCCGAGCTGCTCCAGCATGAAGCTGCGTGACATGCGGCTGATATAGGCCACCGAATAATAGCCAAGGATCGTGCCCGGCAGGATGATATGTCCGAGCGCGCTTCGAAAGACGTCCCACTGTCTCTCGATTGCCGAATCGATCAGGAGAAAACCGGTCACCGGCGTGACGAACCCCTCGTAAAATACGTCGACCCGCCCGGATGCGCCGACCAGCTTCAACTTCGCATAGAAGACGAAAAGCGCCATCAGCCCGGTCCAGAAGATCGGGATGGAGTGGCCGGCAAGCGCGATGATGCGTGCGATGTGATCAATGATGGTGCCGCGCCTGACAGCAGCGGTGATGCCGAGCGGCACGCCGACAAGGGCACCGACAATCATGGCGATGACGGCAAGCTCGATGGTTGCGGGAAAGATGGTCAGCAGATCGGTGAGGATCGGCTGACCGGTCGTTGCCGATGTGCCGAGGTCGCCGGTTGCAACCTTCTGCACATAGTCTAGGAATTGTGCCCAGATCGGGCGCCCCAGTCCCAGTTCGTTGTAGACGCGATCATAGACCTCCTTGCTGACCTCCGCTCCGGTGATGGCAAGCACCGGGTCGGCAGGAAGCAGACGTCCCATCGAAAAGGTGAGGAAGAGCAGGCCAAGGAGTGTGGTTATCACCGCCAAGACGCGCCCTGCCAACCGTCGCAGGGCCATCGCAAGCGGATGGGACGGCGCATGTACCAGGCCGTCCTCATCCAGATTGCGCTCCGCATCCCGTTTCGATGTCAGATCGGCGCTCGCCACGGCCCATTACTCCTTCGTCACGCCATGCCAGCGCGTCGACCAGGTCGTATGCCCATGATAACCTTTGACATTGGCACGTATGACATAGGGGTCGGTGCGCTGGAAGAAGATGACGAGCGGGGCATTCATGCCGCTGTAGATGCCGTCCATCTTCTGGAAGATTTCCGTGCGCTTTCCCGCATCAGGTTCCTTCATGGACTGATCGACGAGAGTATTGAGTTCGTCCACCTTCATCCCGGCTCGCCAGAGATAATAGCTGCCGAGACGCGCCTCGTCGCTGTTGTCGGGATTGTAGGCGTACTGCGTGGCAACCGCGAAAGGATCCGGCAGCCGGGCACCCGAATTGCCAAGCAGGATTTCATATTTCCGTTCGCGAAATGCGGGCGTGAATTCGCCGGGCACGAGATTAAGATCAAGACCGGCGGCACGGGCGCTCGCCTGCAGCGCTTCGGCGAACGGCAAGGTCGCCGCTCCCGACGGATTGAGCACTTTCTTCAAGCCATTCGGGTATCCTGCCTCGGCCAGCAATTGCTTGGCCTTGGCGGGATCGTAATCGTGGCGGGACGTCGCGTCCTGTGGTGCGCCAATCATGCCGCGAGGGATCATCGAGTGCCACGGAAAACCGGTATAACGCATGATATTGCCGGAGATCGCCTTCCAGTCGAAAGCATGCTGGAATGCTTCGCGGACCTTGGGCTTCTGCAGGTCCGGATCCTTTTGATTGAGAGCGATATAGTAAAAACCGAGCCCCGGAACGCTATCGATCACCATTTCCTTGTTATTGGCCAATGCATCCAGGTCGCCGCTTGCGAGATATTGCCCGACATCGACGTCGCCGGCTTCGAGCTGGAGGCGCAGATTGCCAGATTCCGGGATGTGGCGAGCGACAACCCGTGCCATGGCCGGCGGGCCAGCCCAATAATTCTTCTGCGCGTTGAAAATCGCGACATCGTTTGGCCGCCATTGCGCGAGGGTGAAAGGTCCACTTCCTGCCGAGTTGGCCGACAGCCACGCGCCGGCGAGATCGCCGTTCGCCTCATGCGACAGTGCCGTCTTCTTGTCGATGATGCCGATCGAAGAGCCCGCGAGAGAATAAAGCACAAGATCGGTATTAACGGCGTGTGGCAGTTCGATCTCCAGCGTTTGCTCGTCTTTGGCCCGGACGAGCTTGTCCACGTTTTCGGACGTGAAACCCCAAAGCGCGACATCGGTGGAGCCGACTTGCCCCATCTTGATGACGCGCTGGATCGACCATGCGGCGTCTTCGGCCGTGACAGCATTGCCGCTTTGGAAGACCGCGTCGTCGCGCAAGGTTAGCGTAATGAGCCTGCCGTCTTCAGAGACAGTCCATTTTGTGGCAAGCATCGGCTTCAGTGTCTTAAGATCATCGGGCGACAACTGGACGAGGTTGTCATAGAGGTTGGAGATCAGCTCGGAGACCGTGCGGGCATTGTTCTGGGCCGGATCGAGCGTTCGAATACCGGTAAGATTGGTACCGATCACCAGCATGTTCGGCGGTGACGCCGCAAAGGACGGTTGTGCCGTGACCAAAGCACCGGCCAGTGCGATCGTCGTCAGTAAGTTCTTCAGCATCTCAAGACCTCCCAATCTCGTGGCGCAGTGGTTAAGCGCCTCTTGCCTGCCTGAAATCATGGTGTCGAACTCAGCCCGCCGCCTCAGCGGGAAGGCCGCAGATCTCCAAGCCCGTGGATGTCGCCTGCAGCCTCCCAACCTTGGAGCAAGCGAACCAATTCTTCGCGGTCCGTTTGATCGAGGAGTGGCAGTCCCGGCACGCGCACGGGCCCGACGTCGAGGCCGCAATGGGTCACAGCCTCCTTCACGACCGTCACATTGGCACCATTGCGAAACTTCGTGCGCATGCGTTCGAACGGTTCGAGGCGGTTGATGATGGCGCGTGCGGCAGCGAAATCGCCCTTGGAGAGCGCATCGTGGACGGCGAGCGACAATTGCGGCGCAACATTGACAAGGCCGGATGTGAAGCCACGTGCACCAGCGGCGGTGAACGACAGCGCCCAGCTCTCCGCAAGACCGCAGACGAACAGCGCGCCTGCCGGATCCGACGCCGCAATCGCCCTGGAAAGCAGCATCAGGTCCGGCGTTGCGAACTTAATGCCGGCAATGTTGCCGTGACCGGCAAGACGGATCATATCATCGACACTAAAGCCATCCGCCCGCACATAGGCGACCAACGGCAACGGCGAAGCGTCCGCAAGATTGCAGAAATAGTCGATCTGAGCCGACGGTGCAGCAAAGGGATCGACGGGTTGGTGCGACATCACCGCAGATGCGCCGATGCTGGCGGCATCCTTCGCCATCCCGATTGCTTCGCGCAGCGATCTGCCGACCGCCGCAGTCACCGGCGCCTTGTTGTCAACGCCGTAAACCGCCGCTTCATGGACGCGGCGGATCTCTTGCGGCGTCAGAGCATAGAATTCGCCGGTGTTTCCTGCAGCAACAATATTGTGGATCCCAGCGGCTGCCACCCTGAGGTAGACCATTGCCGTGATTTGCGGTTCGACTTCGCCATTTTCGTCATAGGCCGTCACCGGCACACCCGACACACCCAACAGCGCCCGACGTATGGTTGCAATGCCCATCTTCTTCCCTTTCCATCAATTGCCGAAGCGGAAGGGCGCCAAGCCCTCAGCGTCCACGTCGAAAGCAACGACCGTGCCCGCTTCGAAATATCCGCTGCGGTTGGTCGACAGGCTGGTGACGAAGAGCGTCCGCATGTCAGGACCGCCAAAACACGGCATCGTCGGCGCGGCGACCGGCAGAATGTAGATTTCGAGGATCTCACCGGCAGGAGAAATCCGGTTAAGCCGGCCCGCCGAAACGCCCGCACTCCAATAGCAGCCATCCCGGTCGGTTGCGCCGCCATCGGGCCGGCCCTCCTCCTCCGAAAAAACGCGAAGCCGGCTGGCATTGGCGAGTTCGCCCCTTTCCGGGTCGAAATCAAAAGCCTGCAGGAAACATTGGCGGCTGTCGGAGTGATACATGCGCCGGCCGTCTGGTGACCAGGCAAGCCCGTTGGAGCTGGTCAGCCCTGTTGCGACGGTCCGTGCGCTGCCGTCCGCCCCCAGGCGGTAGAGCGCCGCGTCATTGGTCTGCGGCTTGGCCTCGCTCATGGACCCGACCCAGAAATGGCCGTCCGGGCCAACCTTCCCATCGTTGAGACGACAGTTGGCGCCCCCCACCGGATCGCACAAAAGCTCGAAGTCTCCGCAAACTGGATCGAAAAGATGCAGGCCTGTTCGAAGCGCGACCACGACACGCCGGTCGCGGCAAAGCCCAAGGCTGCCGATCGCCGACGGCATGTCAAAGCGATCGACCTTTCCTTGCGGCGAGATCCGGATGACGGCTGGCGCTTGTATGTCGACAAGCCAGAGCGTACCGCTCTCTTCGTCCCATACAGGCGATTCACCCACTCCCAGCGGCTGTTGCAGCACCGGACGGACTTGCGGACGGACGATCCGCGGCGGCGTCATGGAACCGTCTCCGGGCTCATGGCCAAACCCTCGCCATTGCGCATGCGGATGTTGCCGTCGTGGTTGGTTTCGCAGAACGCTCCGCCCTGGAATGCACGGGCGATCGCCCCTTCGGACGGCTCCTCGATGCGAGCATAGTCACGAGGCCGGTCTTGCGGCTGGTAGCCAAGCCTGCTTGCCAATCCGTTGTTCCACCACCTCTCCTCGGCGTCGGAAACGCCGTAGACGACGGTTGCGGCGATGAGGGGATGGGTAAGGCCGATCGCCACCAGTTGTGCCAGGTCACGTGCACTGATCCAGATTGCCACGGACCGCTCGCTGGTCGGATAGGTGCCCGCGTTGCCGATGCGGATGGAAAGAGTGCGAATGCCGCAGGTGTCGTAATACAGGCCTGCCACCAGTTCGCCCCAGCACTTGGAAAGCCCGTAGGGGCTGTCGGGACGCATAGGATCCAGCGGCGAGACGACTTGGCCGCGCGGATAAAATCCGGTCACATGGTTGCTTGAGGCGTAAACCACCCGTTCAACCTTGTTGATCCTCGCTGCCTCGTAGAGATTGTAGGTGCCCAGGACATTCGCATCCAAAATAGCGCGCATGTCGACGCCGCTTGCTATCCCGGCCAGGTGAATCACGCCATCTACCTCTTGCAGGGCAGCATTTGCCTCGTCACGCCTTGCAAGGTCGGCTCTCACGAAGCTTTCGTTCTTGCCCAGCGCTTCAGGCTCGTCGATGTCGATCAGACGCAGGTATTCGGCATGCGGCCGAAGAAGCGGCCTCAGCAATGTGCCTACGCGTCCGGCAGCGCCTGTGAGGGCCAGCCGTTTCATCGTGTCTTCCTCCCGTTGTCGCTCAAACGCCCTGGAACATGCGAGCGCGCGCATTCAATATGTGCCTCTTCATAGCGTCGTGGGCCTCGGCTTCGTTTCGCGCAAAGATCGCCGCCACGATGACGGCGTGTTCGTCCTGGACGCTGCGTATCTGTTCGGGTGTCCGTTTGAGGCTCAAGCTTCGCGTCACGGAATGTCCGATTGCGAAATGCGGCCTGAACCATTCGCGTACCGTGATGTGGAACTGGTTCCCCGTCGCCATGGCAATCGCATCGTGAAGCGCCTGATCCTCCTCGGCGCCAAGCTTGCCGTCTCTCAAGCATTGTTCAATCGCAGAAAGGGTAGCCGTTATCCTTTCCTTGTCGGCGGGTTGCCAGTTGCGTGCGGCAAGTTCGGCAGCCTCGGCCTCCAGGCCGGCACGGAACTCAAAAAAGCGCTGCACGTCGGCAAGCGAGCCGACCGGAACCATTTTCAGCATGGACGAGTCCGGCCGCTGCCGCACATAGGAGCCGGACCCCTTGCGCGACACGACCAGCCCGTCGACCCTTAGACGCTCGAGCGCTTCACGCACGACCGGCCTCGATGCGCCAAACATGACGGCAAGCTTCGATTCGGGCGGCAGCCGTTCATTCACCGGAAAGTTACCGTCCGCGATCATCCCCACGATCTTCTCGTAGATGATGTCGCTGAAACGTGTTGCGCCCCTGTTGGGGTCGGCAACGGCCGACAGTTTCATCATCGTCCTTCTTCTTTCTGCCGCCAGGCAGCAAATTCCGCAAAGGCCCCATCACCGGGAGCGTCAGGGTCGAATATGCTCCGGCGCGACCGTCTTTTGCGGCGACTGCAACCATTTTCCATGTCGAAGGGCTACTAAATCTGTCATTATCTGTCAACTCTTGTAATTATTTGAGAACATGTCTATGGTCGGCTCATGGCGCCGAGAAGGGCGTCTTGCGCCGAGTGGGAGCTCGTCGCGCCGGTTCACACCAGAGTCGTTCCGGCACAAAAAGGGGAGGAACTTCAATGCGCGATGAACTATTGTCTCGCGGCGTGACCAGGCGCGCCGTGCTCGGAGGTATGGCCGGTGTGGCAGCTCTGTCGATTGCCGGACGCGTCGTTGCGGCAGGCGGCGAGGCGCCCGCATGGGCGCAGCTTGCCCGGGACGGAAAGCTGCCGCCGCTTGCCGAACGGCTGCCAAAGAAGCCGATGATCGTGACACCTTTCGAAAAGGCCGGAACCTATGGCGGAACGCTCCGCCGCGGCCTCAGAGGTTCATCCGACCATAACGGCATTCTGCGCATGGTCGGCAACCAAAGCCTCGTGCGCTGGAACCTGGAATTCACGCAAGTTGTGCCCAACCTCGCTGAACGCTGGGAGATCAACGACGACGCCTCGCAATTCACCTTTTACCTGATCGAAGGGGTGCGCTGGTCCGATGGACATGCTTTTACCGCCGACGACATCGTCTTCGCCATTGAGGATTGCGTCAAGAACAGCGAGCTCTACAGCTCGACACCTGCGCAGCTGTCTGTTGCCGGCAAAGCCGTCAAGGTCGAGAAGATCGATGATTTTACGGTGAAGTTCACCTTTGCTGCGGCAAACGCACTCTATCTGGAAAACCTGGCAACACCGCTTGGCCAGCATCCGACACTCTTTCCGAAGCACTACTGCAGCCAGTTCCTTCCGAAGTACAATCCCAATATCGCCGAGGAAGTGAAAAAAGCAGGAGTGGGCAGTTGGACCGATCTCTTCCGCGCGCGTTGCGGCGATATCGAGATCCCGTCGCGATGGGGCAACCCCGACAAGCCGACTCTCGATCCATGGGTTGTGAAGGAGCCTTATAGCGGTGGCGCGACGCGCGTCGTCATGACCCGGAACCCCTATTTCTGGCAGGTCGACACTCAGGGCAACCAGCTTCCCTATATCGACGAGATCAATTTCAGCATCTCGCAGGATGTAGAGTCGCTGATGCTGAATGTCATCTCGGGAAAGATCGACATCCAGGAGCGCCATATCAGCGTTCTTTCAAACAAGCCGACACTCTCCCAAAACATGGAAAAAGGCGGCTATCGCCTGCTGTCGCTGGTGCCTTCCGCCTCCCAGCAGTGCCAGATCTACTTCAACATGACCCACAAGGATCCGGCCCTGCGCAAGATGTTTGCCGACAAGTCGTTCAGACAGGCGCTTTCGCTTGCGATCAACCGGCAGGAATTGATCGACATCGTCTATTTCGGCCAAAGCGAATCCTACCAGGCCGGCCCCCGCCCGGAACATCCTTGGTACCACGAAAGGCTCGCGCGTCAGTTTTGCGAGTATGATCCTGATAGGGCCGGCGCGATGCTGGATGAGGCCGGTTACAAGATGAATGGGAGCGGGTTGCGCCTGCGGCCAGACGGTCAGAAGGTGTTTTTCACAGTCGACGTCATTCCGACGCTCTATCCCGATCTCGTTGACGCCCTGGAACTGGTCAAGGCGCATTGGGCACAGATCGGCATCGAGATGAAGGTCAACACGATCGAGCGTGCCCTCTATTACACACGCGGCGACGACAACGCGCATGATGCGGCAGTCTGGCCAGGTCCTGGAGGTCTCGATCCGATGCTTGACCCGCGCGACTTCTTCGCCTTCCACCCGCAGGGCTCGCGCTACGCCATTCCCTGGTCGCTTTGGTATACGTCAAACGGCGCTCGCGGCGAAGAACCGCCGGAAAGTCAGAAGAAACGCATGAAGCTTTTTGACGACGCCCGTTCCACCGCCGATCTTTCCAGGCGTGGCGCAATCATGACGCAGATCTTCGACATTGCCGCTGACGAATTCGAGACAGTGGGTCTTTGCCTTGCCGTCGGCGGTTTCGGGATCATCCGCAACAATCTTCACAACGTTCCAGAAAAGCAGCCCGACAGCTGGTCCTGGCCGAATCCAGGCCCTGCACTGCCCCAGCAATTTAGCTTCACGAGCTGATTTTGCCGCTCCAGCGCCGTCCCTTTGCGCGACGGCGCTCCTTTCAAGCGCGCTGCCCGCAGCTCGGGCGCGGTGTTTAATGCAAGAGACGTCTCATGCTGATCTTCATCGCTAAACGCCTTTTATGGATGGTGCCATCCCTTTTCGCCGTCAGCTTCCTTGCCTTCGTGCTTATCCAGCTGCCGCCGGGAGATTACGTCACGACTTATATTGCAACGCTTGCGGCATCCAACGAAGTCATCGATCAGAACACCGCGGCGCAATTGCGTGAGCGCTTCGGACTCGATGAGCCGATGCTCGTGCAGTACTTTAAATGGATATGGGGCATCCTTTCCCGCGGCGACTTCGGCATTTCCTTTGAATGGCAGCAACCGGTCTCCGGCCTCATTTGGGAGCGCATGGCGCTGACGCTGGTGCTCGCTCTTTCGACACTCATCGCCACCTGGGCAATCGCATTGCCGATCGGCGTCTTTTCTGCGGTTCGCAAATATTCGATCGGCGACTATTTCTTCACCGCCTTCACCTTCCTCGGCCTGGCTATTCCATCGTTCCTGCTGGCGCTGGTGCTCATGTATATCGCGGCCGTCGAGTTCGGCCAGGATGTCGGAGGCCTCTTTTCATCCGAGTTCGAAACCGCGCCCTGGAGCATCGCCAAGGTCCTCGACCTTCTTTCACATATATGGCTTCCCGTCATCATTCTGGCCGTGTCTTCTACCGCGAGCCTGATCCGCGTGATGCGCGCGAACATGCTCGATGAACTGCCGAAGCCTTACGTCACCACGGCACGGGCAAAAGGTCTTTCCGAGTTCAGGCTGCTCGTGAAATACCCCTTAAGAATTGCGCTCAATCCGTTCATCTCGACGATCGCCTGGCTCCTTCCAAACCTGATTTCCGGCTCCGTCGTCGTGGCAATCGTCCTCAATCTGCCGACGGCAGCGCCCTTGTTGCTGCAGGCGCTGATGGCACAGGACATGTACCTGGCTGGCGCCTTCGTACTGCTGATCTGCGCGCTCACTCTGATCGGCTCGTTGATCAGCGACATCTTGCTTGCGCTGGTCGATCCGCGCATCCGCTTGGAATAGGGGGAGGCCTCATGGCCGACATTGCAGTCACAAATCTCGCGCCGGATCGCGCCGCTGTCGCCTCGCAATGGCAGCTCATCTGGTGGGCTTTCCGTCGGCACCGGCTTGCCATGATATCCCTCGTCGTCACCTTCTTGATGTACGCCGTAGCCGTCATTCCGGGGTTCTTCACCATCAACGATCCGAACCTGCAGAACGCTCGGGCGACTTTTCATCCACCGCAGAGATTGCACCTCGTCGATACCGGCGACGGGATCTCCATTGGCCTGCACTACTACCCGCTGAAGCTTACCCGTGATCCGCAAACGCTTGCGGCGATCTACAAGGAGGACAGGACGAAGCGGATCGACGTGCAATTCTTCGGGCGCGGGTATGAATATTCCGTGCTCGGCCTCTTCAGCACCGACATCCATCTGCTCGCGTCATCCGAGAAGACCTCGCCCCTTCTTCTGTTCGGAGCCGACAGGCTTGGGCGCGACGTCTTCAGCCGGACGGTTCAAGGGTCTCAGATTTCGCTGTCGATCGGTCTTGTCGGCGTCTTCTTCTCGCTGATGCTTGGCGTCGTCCTCGGCGGCATTTCCGGATATTACGGCGGCCGCATCGATTTCTTCATGCAGCGGCTGATCGATTTCGTACTCTCCTTGCCGACGATCCCGATCTGGCTTGCGATGGCGGCGGCCCTGCCCCAGGGTTGGCCAGCAACGCTTCAGTACATGATGATTACCATCATTCTGTCGCTGACCGGCTGGGCGCAGCTTGCCCGTGTCGTGCGCGGCCGTTTTTTGTCCTTGCGCACCGAGGAATTTGTAGCCGCCGCAAGACTCGATGGTGTTCGCGAAAGGCGCATCATCTTTCGTCACATGCTGCCGAGTTTCGCAAGCCACGTCATAGCGTCGATCACGCTTGCCGTGCCGGCGATGATCCTTGCGGAAACCTCCCTGTCCTTCCTGGGCCTTGGCCTGCAGCCGCCGACCATTTCCTGGGGTGTCCTTTTGCGCGAGGCTCAAAACATACGCTCAATCGCTACGGCGCCGTGGCTGTTCATGCCAGGGGTTGCCGTCGTCGTCGCCGTCATGGCGCTCAACCTTCTCGGCGACGGCCTGCGTGATGCAGCCGACCCCTATAACAAGTGAGACCGGCATGACTGACGTGGTTCCCATCGCCGGCAGCAGACCGCCGCTCCTGCAGGTGAACAACCTGACCGTCGACTTTGCCTTGCGCAACGGCGTCTTTCGCGCAGTTGACAGTCTTTCCTTTTCGATCGATCCGGGAAAAACCCTCTGCGTCGTCGGCGAGAGCGGCTCGGGCAAGTCGGTGACGGCGCGCTCCATTCTGCAGATTGTAGACGCGCCTGGCCGCATCGCCGCAGGCTCCATCGTCCTGAACGGCAAAGACGGCCGCCCCATTGACCTCGTCAGCCTCAGCCCGCGCGGGCGTCAAATCCGCGCCATACGTGGCCGCGATATCGCAATGATCTTCCAGGAACCAATGTCGTCACTCTCCCCGGTGCACACGGTGGGCGACCAGATCATCGAAGCCCTCCGCCTTCACACCAGGATGAGCAAGACGCAAGCACGCCGCGAAGCGATATCCCTCCTGCAGCAGGTGGAAATTCCCTTCCCGGAAAAAGCGGTCGATCGCTATACCTTCCAATATTCTGGTGGCATGCGCCAGCGCGCCATGATCGCAATGGCACTTGCATGCAAACCTCAACTGCTCATCGCCGACGAGCCAACCACGGCTCTGGACGTGACCACGCAAGCCGAAATCCTCGACCTGATTGCCCGGCTGCAGAAGGCCTATGGGATGGCGGTGCTCTTCATAACGCACGACATGGGCGTGGTGGCGCAAATCGCCGACGACGTGCTTGTCATGCACAACGGCGTTGCCAAGGAATATGCGCCGGTCGAGCAGATCTTTCATGCGCCGAAAGACAGCTACACCCGAATGCTGATCAGCTCCGTACTGAAGCTTGAGGCCAAGGCCGAAATCAGGCTGGCGCGAACGCCGCTCGACACGACGGCAGCGCCTATCCTCGAACTGCGCAACGTCTCCGTGGATTTCGGAGAGGTCAAAGCGCTCGACGATATTTCCATTTCGCTCCTGCCACGCGAGACGCTGGGTATCGTCGGCGAAAGCGGCTCAGGAAAGACGACGATGGGCCGCTCGATCATGCGCCTCATCGATCCGACGGCAGGCGAGATCGTCTATCGCCGTGCCGATGGTGGCACGATCGATCTGGCGACCGCGAAGGGACCGACGCTTGCCACGGCCCGACGCGAACTGCGCATGGTGTTTCAGGATCCTTTCGGCTCGCTCAATCCCCGCATGACTGTCTCTCAAATCATCGGCGAGCCACTGCTTGTCAACGGCGTCGCGAGCGGGCGGGTGCTCGACGAGCGCGTCTGCCACCTGATGGAACAAGTCGGTCTCGATCCTGCGAGCCGTGAACGCTATCCTCATGCCTTTTCGGGAGGCCAGCGTCAGCGCATCGGAATTGCCCGCGCCATCACGCTCAACCCGCGGGTCATCGTTGCAGACGAAGCGACTTCGGCGCTCGACGTATCCGTCCGCTCCCAGGTGCTCGACCTTTTGATGCGCCTGCAGGATGAACTCGGCCTTGCCTACATCTTCATCAGCCACGACATCGGCGTCATTCGCTACATGTGCGACCGCGTCGGCGTGATGTACAAGGGCCGGCTTGTCGAGGTCGGGGATGCGGACAAGGTTTGCAAAGCGCCCGAGCACGCCTACACCCAAGCCCTCATCTCCGCCATTCCGCGCCCCGACCCGCGCGATCGCGATCGCTCGCGGCGTTTTCGCTACGTCGAACCAGGCAACTTGAAGAACGGGAGTTCTGTGCGATGAAGATCACCGGAATTAGAACCTTTCTCATGCATGCGGGCCAACCTTTTTCCTCGAAATGGGCCTTGGAGGCGCTCTCGCGAGACGACGCGCCCAAACTGCTGCCGGGCACCAGAAACTGGCTGTTCTTGAAGCTCGATACCGACGAAGGCATCACCGGCATCGGTGAATGCTCAGGCTGGCCGCGGGTCATCGAGACGGCGATACACGATCTCGCACCATTGCTTATCGGCGAGGACCCCGCCAATATCGAACGGCTCTGGCAGAAGATCCATATCGCCATGATGAGCCACGGCATACTGGGAACAGTTGGCGCCGGCGCCATGACTGGCATCGACATGGCGCTTTGGGACATCAAGGGAAAAACCCTCGGCGTGCCGGTCTGGATGTTGCTCGGCGGCAAGGTGCGCGACCGGATCCCGATCTACACCCATGCAAACTCCCCCGAGCGGGCGCTTTCAGCCAAGGAGCGCGGCATCAAGGCGATCAAGTGTGGCGGGGTAGCCGATCCGGTCCGCAAGGTCGCTGCTTTGCGCGAGGCCGTCGGCAACGATATCGACATTGCGATCGATCTGCACGGACCGCCCTGGCTGACGCCTGCCGATGCCTGCCGGCTGGTGCGTGCATTGGAGCCTTACGAACTCTTCTGGGTCGAAGATCCGATTGCCCCTGACAACACCGATGGCTATCGGCGTATTCGCGATGCGGCGCACGTGCCTTTGG
Organism: Rhizobium azibense; assembly: GCF_004342325.1. Classification (NCBI taxonomy): domain Bacteria; kingdom Pseudomonadati; phylum Pseudomonadota; class Alphaproteobacteria; order Hyphomicrobiales; family Rhizobiaceae; genus Rhizobium; species Rhizobium azibense. The sequence continues at coordinate 197,023 of NZ_SMBJ01000002.1, forward strand.
CGGCCGGCGAGCGTTCGGCGACCATCTTCGGCGAACGAGAACTTATCGAGGAAGAACTGGTCGACGTGATCCAGCCGGATACCGGCCGGGCCGGCGGCATTACGCAGATGAAGAAGATTGCGGCGATGGCCGAGGCGCATCATATCCAGGTGGCACCACATTCCGGCTCGCTTGGCCCGGTCGCCGAATATGCGGCCCTGCACGTGCTTGCTGCGATCCCCAACGCCCTCATCCTCGAGCGCATCGATGACGACTGGGACGGCCGCCGGCAGACGATCGTGCCTCATCCCGAGCAGGTCGACGGATTGGTTGCAGTTCCTGATGCGCCAGGGCTCGGCTGCGACATCGATGAGACTTTCGTGGCTCGCTTCCCAAGTGGCGGCAACGTCTCGATACCCGTGCCGGAGGACGCCGGCTCGTACAATCCCGGAACCTACAACGAGCATCTCTATGTGCAGACGCGACTGTCGCGCCGCGCCTATTTCAATCGGTAGAAGGACATCAAGATGAAGATCGACCGCATGCGGGTTTTCATGACCCGCGACAAGGACCGTCCCCGCGTCATCGTCGCACTCGACACGGATGACGGCCTGACAGGATGGGGCGAATGCTATAACCATGGTCCGGACAAGGCGCTTCCGCCGCTCTTGGATTATCTCTACGCCTTCCTGTCCGGCCAGGATCCGACACGTGTCGACTATCTCGTCAATCTGCTCATCCAGCAGAGCCGATTTCCGCCTGGCGCATTGGGGCTGGCAGCAATCTCCGCCCTCGATCACTGCCTGTGGGACCTTGCGGCCAAAGCCGCAAACGTCCCCGTCTACAAGCTTCTGGGTGGCGAAGTGCGCGATCGCATCAAGGTCTATGCGGGCGTCTATACAGCACCGGATGCGCCGGCGGCCCGCGACGAGTTCGACCGACTGAACGCTGAATGGGGTTTTACCGCTTTCAAGCTCAGCCCGTGGCGCATCGACATGCACACCCATCGCTGGGGCAACGTCGTCAAAGCCTCGGCGGATTATTTTCGCACATTGCGCGAGACCGTGCGCGACGACTATGAAATCGCGTTTGACGCGCATGCCAAGATCTTCGAGCCGATTGCAGCCCGCCAGCTCGGCAATGCGCTTGCACCATATGATCCGCTGTTTTACGAGGAACCGCTTCGTCCGGAAAACATCGAAGCCTGGGGCGACCTCAAGCAGGGGCTCAACTGTGTGCTCGCTACCGGGGAATCGCTCTACAATCGAAACGAGTTCCTGCGTCTGCTGCAGGTGAAGGGCGCCGATCTGATACAACCCGACATCTGCGTGGTCGGCGGCATCAGCGAAATGCGGCGGATTGCGTTTCTCGCCGAGGCATTCTTCGTCGGCGTGGCACCCCACAATCCGATGGGCCCGCTGGCAACTGCGGTCAACGTTCACTTTTCGGCAGCCGCCCAGAACTTCCGCATTCTCGAGTACCGATTGCCGACGGGCCAGGCCTATGTCTATGGCGGCAACGACATAGAGAAGCGGCAGGGGCAGACGCGATATGTCCTCGATCCCTATCTGCCGAAGGACGGCTATCTAGAGCTTCGGCCCGATCGGCCCGGCTGGGGCGTGGAGATGGACGAAGAGGCAATGACTGAGGAAGGCTACGTTCATTGGCAACGGCGCGTCCCGAAACGGCCAGACGGCTCCTATGCCTTTGCTTGAGAGCGAGACGCGCTCCAAGAGCAGCCCGCTGACCGGCGCATCCGGCGGTCAACGGGTTGCCACATCATTTTTCACCATAGTCATTGTAAAATGCTGGTTTTGTTCGTGCTGAACCCCTCATCCGGGATGCGGTAGCAGGCAAGGGCCAGCCCAAGGCACTTATGAGATTTTTATATTGGCGTCCTTCACCCCGTCTCGAACCTTTATGCGGTTCGGCCACATATTGAAGGCCGAGAGATCGACAAGATCATCTTCGCGCCAGAAAGCATGAAAGGTGTCCGTCTTTTTTAAGAACGGTGCCTCTCGTCCTGTCTGACTCCAAAGAACAACAACAGGAGCCAAGATCAATGATGGACATCATCCTGCTCGGCATCGTGGTGGCATTCTTCGCACTGTGCTCTGCTTATACCAGCGCCTGCGACCGGCTCTGAACGGAAAAACACATCATGACGCTCGATCATATCCTAGGCGGTGCGGTGACGGTGTTTCTGACCGTTTACCTCACCTATGCCCTCATTCGCCCCGAGCGCTTCTGACTAGGAAGCACCGGGTACTGAAAGTTACCTCCCATGACCCTCAACGGATGGCTTCAGATCCTGCTTTACTGCGGGATTGTCCTCGTGCTCGTCAAACCGCTCGGCGGCTACATGACGCGTGTCTTCAACGGTGAGCGCACGTTCCTCTCGCCGGTCCTCGTTCCGATCGAACGGGGGCTCTATGGCATTGCCGGCACCAGCGATCGCGAGGAACAGCATTGGACCTCCTATGCTTTTTCAATGCTGCTTTTCAATTTCCTGGGCGTACTCATGCTTTATGGATTGATGCGCTTGCAGGCCGGTCTGCCCTATAACCCCGCCGGCATGGCCTCCGTGCCGCCGGACCTGTCGTTCAACACCGCCGTCAGCTTCGTCACCAATACGAACTGGCAGAATTACAGCGGCGAAGGCACAATGTCCTACCTTACGCAGATGGCAGGGTTGACGGTTCAGAACTTCGTGTCGGCGTCAACCGGCATCGCCATCGCCGTCGGTTTGATCCGCGCCTTTGCGCGCGCCTCCGGCAAGGCAATCGGCAATTTCTGGGTCGATATGATCCGCGGCACGCTCTACGTGCTTCTGCCGCTCTGCATTGTACTGACGCTGATCTATGTTTACCTCGGCGTGCCGCAGACGCTCGGCCCTTACGTCGAAGCGACGACCCTTGAGGGCGCCAAACAGACGATCGCTGTTGGCCCCGTCGCCTCGCAGCTCGCAATCAAGATGCTCGGCACCAATGGCGGCGGTTTTTTCAATGCCAATTCCGCCCATCCCTTTGAAAATCCCGATGCCATCTCAAACCTCGTCCAGATGCTGTCGATCTTTGCGATCGGCGCAGCCTTGACCAACGTCTTCGGTCGCATGGTCGGCAACCAGCGTCAGGGCTGGGCGATCCTTGCCACCATGGGCATCCTGTTCGTCGTCGGCGTTGGCATCACCTACTGGGCAGAGGCCGCCGGCAACCCGCTGATGCACGCCTTCGGCCTCAATGGCGGCAATATGGAAGGCAAAGAAGTCCGCTTCGGCATTTCGCTCTCCTCGCTCTTTGCGGTCATCACGACTGCCGCTTCCTGCGGCGCGGTCAATACCATGCATGGCAGCTTTACGGCACTCGGCGGGCTGGTCCCTCTCGTCAACATGCAGCTCGGCGAGATCATCGTAGGCGGTGTCGGCGCTGGCTTCTACGGCATCCTGCTCTTCATCATCGTTGCCGTTTTCGTGGCAGGCCTTATGGTCGGCCGCACACCGGAATATCTCGGCAAGAAGATCGAAGCCAAGGAAATGAAGATGGCTGTCCTTGCCATTCTCTGCCTGCCTTTGGCGATGCTCGTCTTCACCGCGATTGCCACGGTGCTACCATCCGCCGTTGCCTCAGTCGGCACGACGGGTCCGCACGGCTTTTCGGAAATCCTCTATGCCTACACGTCGGCAGCAGCAAACAACGGTTCGGCTTTCGGTGGCCTGACGGGCAATACCCCCTGGTACAACATCACGCTCGGTATCGGCATGCTGATGGGCCGCTTCCTAGTCATCATTCCGGCGCTGGCAATCGCAGGTTCGCTGGTCACCAAGAAGACGGTTCCGGCCTCCGCAGGCACCTTCCCGACCGATGGCTTGCTCTTCGTCGGGCTTCTGACGGGCACGATCCTGATCGTCGGTGGCCTCACCTTCTTTCCGGCGCTGGCCCTCGGCCCGGTCGTCGAGCACCTGATGATGATCACCGGCCAGGCCTTCTGAGGTGATGTCATGATCCTTCATCACAGGCTCCGACGTTCTTCAATTCACGTCCCGGTTTGCCGGGACGTGAAAGCGAGCGGATGACGCGCGCCTCCAACATCATCCTCGTCATCCTCGCCGCCGTTCCAATTCTTCACGGCTGACCGCCCCAACGGTCACCTTACTCTTTCAAGCTGGAGTCTCTTATGAGCCAGGCAAAGTCAGCGAGCATCGTGGATTCTCGCATCTTCATTCCGGCCGTGGGCGCCGCTTTCAAGAAGCTTAACCCGCGCACCCTTGCCAAGAACCCCGTCATGTTTGTCGTGGCCACGGTTTCCGCCCTCACAACGATCCTCTTTATCCGCGATCTTGTAGGCAGCGGCTCAGACCTGGGCTTCTCATTCCAGATCAATCTCTGGCTCTGGTTCACGGTGCTCTTTGCGAACTTCGCGGAGGCTGTCGCCGAGGGCCGCGGCAAGGCGCAGGCCGACTCACTCCGCAAGGCCCGCACGGAGACGCAGGCCAAGCTGCTTACCGACAACAACGGCAGCGGCTATCGCCTGGTGCCCGGTACGAGCCTCAAGGTCGGCGATCTCGTCCTCGTCGAGGCCGGCGACATCATCCCGTCCGACGGCGAAGTCGTCGAAGGTGTAGCCTCGGTCAACGAAGCCGCCATCACGGGCGAGTCTGCCCCGGTCATCCGCGAATCCGGCGGCGACCGCTCGGCTGTTACCGGTGGCACGCAGGTGCTTTCCGACTGGATCCGTGTTCGCATCACGGCGGCTGCCGGATCGACCTTCCTTGATCGCATGATCTCGCTTGTCGAAGGTGCGCAACGCCAGAAGACACCGAACGAGATCGCGCTCAATATCCTGCTCGCGGGCATGACGCTGATCTTCGTTCTTGCCACCGCGACGATCCCGAGCTTTGCGATCTATGCCGGCGGCTCGATCCCGGTCATCATCCTCGTTGCACTCTTCGTGACATTGATCCCGACGACGATCGGCGCCCTGCTCTCGGCGATCGGAATTGCCGGCATGGACCGCCTCGTCCGCTTCAACGTGCTGGCCATGTCCGGCCGCGCCGTCGAAGCCGCCGGCGATGTGGACACGCTTTTGCTCGACAAGACCGGCACGATCACCCTCGGCAACCGTCAGGCGACCGCATTCCATCCAGTCGGCGGCGTTTCCGAAGAGGAGCTTGCCGATGCAGCCCAGCTCGCTTCGCTTGCCGACGAAACGCCCGAAGGTCGCTCGATCGTCGTGCTCGCCAAGGAAAAGTACGCAATCCGCGGCCGGGAGATGGCGAACCTGAAGGCAAATTTCGTGCCCTTCACTGCCCAGACCCGCATGAGCGGCGTCGACCTCGAGGCCTCGTCAATACGCAAGGGCGCAGTCGACGCAGTGCTTTCCTATGTCGGCTCAAGCTCTGCGTCCATCTCGGGCACGGCTTCGGTCGCCATTCGAAACAAAAGCGACGTGGTGAGGGAGCTGCAGGCAATTGCCGACCAGATTGCCAAGGCCGGCGGCACGCCGCTCGCCGTCGCCCGCAACGGCCGTCTGCTTGGCGTCATCCAGCTCAAGGATATTGTCAAGGGCGGCATCCGCGAACGCTTCGCCGAATTGCGTCGCATGGGTATCCGCACAGTGATGATCACCGGCGACAATCCGATGACCGCTGCTGCAATCGCCGCAGAAGCCGGCGTTGACGATTTTCTGGCACAGGCAACGCCGGAGAACAAGCTGACACTGATCCGCCAGGAGCAGGCGAAAGGCAAGCTCGTCGCCATGTGCGGCGATGGCACCAACGACGCACCAGCCCTTGCCCAGGCCGATGTCGGTGTTGCGATGAATACCGGCACGGTCGCCGCCCGTGAGGCAGGCAATATGGTCGACCTCGACAGCGATCCGACGAAGCTCATCGAGATCGTCGAAATCGGCAAGCAGCTGTTGATGACCCGCGGCGCGCTGACGACCTTTTCGATCGCCAACGATATCGCCAAGTACTTCGCCATCATCCCGGCGATGTTCTTGACCTTCTATCCGCAGCTTTCCGCACTGAACGTCATGGGTCTGTCGTCGCCGCAAAGCGCTATCCTGTCGGCAATCATCTTCAATGCGCTGATCATCATTGCGTTGATCCCCTTGTCGCTCAAAGGCGTGCGCTACCGTCCGATTGGTGCCGGCGCGCTGCTTTCGCGCAACCTTTTGATCTATGGACTTGGCGGTATCGTCGTCCCCTTCGTCGGCATCAAGGCGATCGACATGCTGATCTCTGCTGCCCACCTCGCCTAAGGAGTACGAGCAATGTTGAAACAACTTCGTCCGGCAATCGTCATGATCCTTGCCACCACGGCCATCACCGGCCTGCTTTACCCACTCGCCATGACAGGCGCTGCGCAAGCACTCTTTTCGGCGCAGGCAAACGGCAGCCTGGTCGAGAAAGACGGCCAGATTATCGGATCGGCGCTGATCGGCCAGGCCTTTACCACAGACAAATATTTCCACGGCCGTCCTTCGGCGGCAGGCGACGGCTACAATGCGGCAAGCTCCAGCGGTTCGAACCTTGGCCCTACCAGCCGAAAGCTGATCGACCGCGTGAAGGCCGACTACGAAGCGGCCAAGGCCATCAACCCTGGTGCAGAGGTCCCGATCGATCTCGTGACCGCCTCCGGAAGCGGGCTTGACCCGGATATCTCGCCGGAAGCGGCTTACTTCCAGGTGCCGCGCGTCGCCAAGGCTCGCGACATGGACGAGGCCGCGGTGAAAGCCCTGGTAGACAGCGTCCTTCGCAATCGTGAACTCGGCATCCTTGGCGAACCCACCGTCAATGTGCTGGCATTGAACCTGTCCCTTGATGCTTCTATGACTGAGTAAAGGCTGAGGGCCCCGGCACTCACTTGAGCGGGCCGGGCCTGGCTTTGAGGAAAGACGACACACATGCCGGACGACAGAAGCGACCGGGCCCCAAGGCCCTCGCCGGACGCGCTTCTCGAGAAGGCGCGGGCCGAAACGCGCGGACGGCTGAAGATATTTCTCGGCGCCGCCCCTGGCGTCGGCAAGACTTATGAAATGCTGGTTTCCGGACGGGCAAAGCTTGCAGACGGCATCGACGTCGTTGTTGGGGTCGTCGAGACTCACGGCCGCAAGGAAACGCAGGCGCTGCTCGACGGCTTCAGTATCGTTCCGCGGGCGAAGGTCCAGTATAAGGGCCACACCCTGGAGGAGATGGATCTCGACGCCATCCTCGCCCGCAATCCGGATCTCGTCCTCGTCGATGAGCTCGCCCATACGAACGCAGAAGGCAGCCGCCACCCGAAACGTTATCTCGATGTCAAGGAGCTGCTGGACCGCGGCATCGATGTCTATACGACGTTGAATATCCAGCACGTCGAGAGCTTGAACGACGTCGTGTCGCAGATCACCCGTATCCGCGTTCGCGAGACCGTACCCGACTCGGTGATCGACATGGCTGACGATGTCGAGATCATCGATCTGACGCCCGACGACCTGATCAAACGCCTGCACGACGGCAAGGTCTATGTGCCGAAAACGGCCGAGCGCGCGCTGAGCAACTATTTCACGCCAGGAAATCTGACGGCGCTTCGCGAACTCGCATTGCGCAAGACCGCACAGCGCGTCGACGACCAACTCGTCAGCCATATGCAGGCGCATGCCATCTCCGGTCCCTGGGCAGCCGGCGAGCGTGTGCTCGTTTCGATCGATCACCATCGGCGATCAGCCTCGCTGGTGCGTTATGCTACGCGCATGGCTTCGCGGCTGCGCGCGCCGTGGTCAGCGGTCTATATCGAAACCAATCAGTCGATCAGTTTGACAGAAGAACAGCGCGATACGATCGCTGCCACGCTAAGGCTCGCCGAGCGGTTAGGCGGCGAGGCTCTCACGCTTCCCGGCCGAGGGGTCGCCGAGGAATTGCTTCGCCACGCAGGCGCCAACAACGTAACACATATTGTCGTCGGGTCCCCAGAGAAGGCGACATGGCGCCAATGGTTTCAGCACTCGCCGGTCGACGAGCTGATCCGGGGCGCCGGTGATATCAGCGTTCACGTCATCTCCGGCAACGAGAAGGACGGCAATGAAGGTCGCGGCGTCAAGCCGGCACCCGCATTGCCGGCCTTCAACATCAGGGCCTATCTACTTGCAACGATCTACGTTGCGGCAGCACTCGCCTTCAGCACGGTGCTCGATCAGGTTCTGGATGTACGCAACCTTGCTCTTGTCTTCCTGATGGCCGTGCTCACCTCCGCCGTACTCCACGGCTTGCGACCGGCGCTCTACAGCTGCATTTTGGGCGCACTTGCCTTCAACTTCTTCTTCCTGCCGCCGCGTTTCACCCTGACGATCAGCGACCCCGAAAGCGTGGTCGCCTTCTTCTTCTTCATCGGCGTTGCCGTGATTGCGAGCAATCTCACAGCGACTGTTCAGCGCCAGGCAGCGGCCGCTCGCCAGCGTGCGCGCACCACCGAGGACCTTTATCTTTTTTCCCGCAAGCTCGCGAGCACCGGCACGCTCGACGATGTACTGTGGGCAACGGCCTTTCAGATCGCCTCGATGCTCAAGGTGCGGGTCGTCCTGCTCCTGCCCGAAGCCGATACGATCGCAGTCAAGGCTGGATACCCGCCCGACGATACGCTGGACGATGCCGACATCGCCGCAGCACGCTGGGCCTGGGAACACAACCACGCCGCCGGGCGCGGCGCCGATACGCTCCCCGGCGCCAAGCGCCTTTATGTGCCGCTTAGAACCGGGCGCACAGCCGTCGGCGTCATCGGTCTCGATAGCGATCGCCGCGACGGCCCGCTCTTTACACCCGAACAGCAGCGGCTCCTGGATGCGCTTGCCGATCAGGCAGCACTGGCCATCGAGCGCATACAGCTTGTGGCCGATGTCGATCGCGCCAAGCTTGCCGCCGAAGCCGATCGCCTGCGCTCTGCCTTGCTGACATCGATCTCGCACGATCTGAAGACCCCGCTCGCAGCAATTCTCGGCGCCGCCGGCACGCTGCGCAACTATTTCGGTTCCATGCCGATGGAGGACCGAAACGACCTTCTGGCGACGGTCGTCGATGAATCCGAACGGCTGAACCGGTTCATCGCCAACCTGCTCGACATGACGAAAATCGAATCCGGAGCCATGGAGGCGAACTATGGTCTGCACTATCCCGGCGACATTGCCGGCAGCGCACTGAGGCGGGCCGCCAAGATCCTTGAGCGTCATAAGCCTGAGATGATCATGTCGGCTGACCTGCCGATGGTGCGCGTCGATCCGGTGCTGTTCGAACAGGCGCTCTTCAACCTGCTCGACAATGCAGCTAAATATGCACCCGAAGGTTCGGCGATCCGCATCGAGGGATGGTCCGACGCCGGAGAGGTCGTCATTCAGGTCGCCGACGAGGGCCCCGGCATTCCACCCGCTGACCTGACGCGCATCTTCGACACCTTCTACCGCTTCCGCAAGGGCGATCAGGTGCGCGCCGGAACGGGCCTTGGCCTTTCCATCTGCCGCGGTTTCATAGAAGCGATGGGCGGCACGATCTTCGCCGGAAACCGCAAGGACCGCTCCGGTGCCATCTTTACCATCCGCATGCCAAAACCCAATGACATTCCAAAACTGGACGAACTCAAATGACCGGTTCAGCCGTGAAAATTCTGGTCGTCGACGACGAACCGCCGATCCGTAAACTTCTTCGTGTCGGGCTCAGCGCACAGGGCTACGAGGTTCAAGAGGCGCCGAATGCCGCCAGCGCCCACCAGGCGGTAAAGGATCGTGAGCCGGATCTCATCGTTCTGGACCTCGGCCTTCCCGACAAGCCTGGCCATGATCTGCTGCGCGAATGGCGCGAGGACGGTCTTTCGATGCCCGTCGTCATTCTTTCCAGCCGCACCGACGAAGCGGGCATTGTCAAGGCGCTTGAAACCGGTGCCGACGACTACGTGACGAAACCCTTCGGCATCAATGAGCTCGGGGCCCGCATTCGCGTGGCGCTCCGCCATCGGCTGCAACAGCAGGGAGAAAAGGCAATCTTCCAGACGGGCGGTCTTTCCATCGATCTCGTCAAGCGGATCGTCAAGCGGGACGACAAGGAGATCAAGCTGTCTCCGAAGGAATACGATATCCTGCGCGTCCTTGCCCAGCATGCTGGCAAGGTGCTGACGCATCAGTTCCTCCTGAAACAGGTCTGGGGGCCGGCTGCCGACGTTCAGTATCTGCGCGTCTACGTCCGCCAGTTGCGGCAAAAGGTGGAGCAGATTCCGGACCAGCCGCAATACATCACCACCGAGACCGGCGTCGGCTATCGGCTCAGGGAGCCGGATTGAGTTCCGGCATCTTACCAGCCGATACGCAAAGACATGAAGCTCGCAGACATCAACCGGCCGGAGCACCTTCATCGGCGTTTCCGTGACGACGAAGCGGCGCGCGCTGCAAAACCTCGCCGAAAAAGCCGGCAATGCGTTTGACATTGGGGATTAGACGATCCTCCAGGTGCTGGAAGCCGTGAACCCTTTGCTCAAAAGGCATCGTCAATGGCATTGCCGAACCACATGCCGGCGATTGCCGGCATGACGAGCCCGCGCGGCCTTCCGGTCGCTTCGCCCAGTAGCTGGAGGAGGCGATCGAAGATCTGCCGACCGAAATCGGCTTATTGCTGCATTTTGGTGAAAGCAACCCTGGTAAGTGTCTCAGCGTGCCTGCCGCCATGGCGCGACCCCTGCAATCGGAAGGCGTCCTTCAGTCGATGCATGAGGCGATAAACGCGTTGCGTTCTATCCGCGTTTCATGGGAGATTCACGGGCGAGCGCGGCTTGAGCGCCGCGCTTGTGTTTGTTGAGCCTGGCTTGAAAGCGTGTTGCAGGCGGGGCGGGCTGAGGTCGGCACGTCCGTTTCAATTTTGCTGGTGGAATGGGATGGGTTTCTAAAAGCACACGAGGAACCGGAAGAACTTTCGTTTTCGTTATACGACCAAGTTGATAGAGTTTACTCAGAACGAAGGAGATCCCCCATGCCGTCAATACGGATGACCCGATTCCTCGCGGCCGCTGTCTTCGCAAGCAGCGTCGCAATCGGCGCCACTGCCCCGGTTTTCGCCGATCAGACGCTTCTTAACGTGTCTTACGATCCAACGCGTGAATTGTATAAGGATTTCAACGCTGCCTTTGCCGCGAAGTGGGAGAAGGACACCGGCGAGACGGTCACGATCCAGACGTCCCATGGCGGTTCAGGCGCCCAGGCGCGTTCCGTCATCGACGGTCTTGACGCCGACGTCGTGACCCTCGCACTCGAAGGCGACATCGATGCGATCGCCAGCAAGACCGGCAAGATCCCAGCCGACTGGAAATCCAGATTCCCGAATAATTCGGCGCCCTACACATCCACCATCGTTTTTCTGGTTCGCAAGGGCAATCCGAAGGGTATCAAGGACTGGGGCGACCTGACCAAGGATGACGTTCAGGTTATCACGCCGAACCCGAAGACTTCGGGCGGCGCGCGCTGGAATTTCCTCGCCGCCTGGGCATGGGCAAAGCAGGCAAACGGCGGTGACGAAACCAAAGCGCAGGATTTCGTAACGAAGCTCCTGCAGCACGTTCCCGTTCTCGATACCGGAGCTCGCGGCGCAACGACGACCTTTGTCCAGCGTGGCCTGGGCGATGTTCTGCTTGCCTGGGAAAACGAAGCCTACCTCTCCTTGGAGGAGCTCGGGCCGGACCAGTTCGAAATCGTTACTCCGACCTTGTCCATCCGCGCCGATCCACCGATTGCGGTGGTCGACGGCAATGTCGATCAGAAGGGCACGCGCAAGCTTGCCGAAGCCTATCTCAACTATCTTTACTCCGACGAAGGCCAAAAGATCGCTGCAAAGCACTTCTACCGCCCGAGCAGGCCGGAGGTCGCCGACAAGGCAGACATCGACCGCTTCCAGAAGCTGAAGCTCGCCACCATCGACGACTTCGGCGGCTGGAAGGCAGCACAGCCGAAATTCTTCGGTGATGGCGGCGTATTTGACCAAATCTACAAGCCGGCCCAATAATACCTCGCATGAAAGCACATAGCCCCACGCGGTGGCGGTTCAAACGGCCGAGCGTCATTCCAGGCTTTGGAATGGCGCTCGGCCTTACCTTGACCTGGCTCACCCTTTTGATCCTCATCCCCCTGTCAGGTCTCGCCTGGCGTTCGAGCGAACTCGGCTGGGACAAGTTCTCGCAAATTGCGTTCGATCCGCGAACGCTGAGCGCACTTCGCATCAGCTTCGGCGCCGCCTTTGTCGCGGCCTGTGTCAACGCCGTTTTCGGTGTCGTCCTTGCGTGGGTGTTGGTGCGGTACCGTTTTGCCGGCAAGCGGATAATCGATGCTATGGTCGATCTGCCTTTTGCGCTGCCGACCGCAGTTGCCGGTATCGCTCTGACGACGCTCTACGCGCCGAACGGCTGGATAGGCCAGTTCCTGACGCCGCTTGGCATCAGGATAGCCTTTACACCGGTCGGCATCGTCGTTGCCCTCGTCTTTGTCGGCCTGCCTTTCGTCGTACGCACCGTGCAGCCGGTGATGGAAGAGATCGACAAGGAGGTGGAGGAAGCTGCCGCAACGCTTGGTGCCAATCGTTTCCAGACGATCTTCCGTGTCCTTCTTCCAGCACTCGCGCCTGCCGTGTTGACAGGCTTTGCATTGGCCTTTGCACGCGGGGTCGGCGAATATGGCTCGGTCATCTTCATCGCCGGCAACTTGCCGTTCAAGTCAGAGATTGCGCCGCTTTTGATCGTCATCAAGCTGGAAGAATACAACTACGCGGCCGCGACAGGCATTGCGGCAGTCATGCTGATCATCTCTTTCATCATGCTGCTCGTGATCAATCTCATCCAGAGCTGGAGCAGGCGGAGGTACGGTAATGGCATCTGACACAACCGGTCGCTCAACCAAGGTCCGCTCCGTCGTCACCGAAACAAGGCTCGCCCGCTGGACGCTTATCGTCCTGTCGCTGGTCTTCCTGCTCCTTATCCTGCTGCTGCCGCTTGCGGCCGTCTTCGTCGAGGCCTTCCGCAAGGGCGGGAGTGCTTTTTTCGAGGCGCTGCAGGACGCCGAGACTTTCTCGGCGATAAGACTGACGCTCATCGTTGCCGGTATCAGCGTGCCGTTGAACCTATTTTTCGGGGTCGCAGCCGCATGGGCGATCGCCAAGTTCGAATTCAAGGGCAAGGCCATCCTGACGACCCTGATTGACCTTCCTTTCTCCGTCTCTCCGGTTATTTCCGGCCTCGTCTTCGTGCTGCTTTTCGGTGCAAATACCTATCTCGGAAAATGGCTCGACGCGCACGACATCAAGATTCTCTTCGCAGCCCCCGGACTGATCCTCGCCACAATGTTCGTTACCTTTCCCTTCGTGGCGCGCGAACTGATCCCATTGATGCAGGAACAGGGAACGGCGGATGAAGAAGCGGCCCTGTCACTGGGTGCCAGCGGCTGGCAGACCTTCTGGCATGTGACGCTGCCCAACATCAAATGGGGCCTGCTTTATGGCGTGCTTCTGTGCAACGCCCGTGCCATGGGAGAGTTCGGCGCCGTTTCAGTCGTCTCCGGACACATCCGCGGCCAGACGAACACCATGCCGTTGCAGGTGGAAATCCTTTACAACGAGTATAATTTCACCGGCGCTTTTGCCGTTGCAACATTGCTTGCCTTGCTTGCGCTTGTGACTCTTGTTTTGAAGACGCTGCTCGAAATGCGATACAGCGAAGAAATCGCTGCCAGCCGGCGGCACTGAAGGAAATAGAATGGAAGTACGCGTTCAAAACTTGCGCAAGGAATTCGATCGCTTCCCGGCGCTCCATGACATCTCGCTCGATATCCGTTCAGGAGAGCTGATCGCGCTGCTCGGCCCGTCCGGCTCCGGCAAGACGACGCTCCTGCGCTTGATTGCCGGCCTCGAAAGCCCGACCGAAGGTCGGATCTACTTTGGTGATGAAGATGCCTCGAAAAAGACCGTGCAGCAGCGCAATATCGGCTTCGTGTTTCAGCACTATGCTCTTTTCCGCTACATGACGGTGCTCGACAATATCGCCTTCGGGCTCAAGGTGCGCGATGCAACGCGCCGCCCCACAAAGTCCGAAATTCGCAGCCGTTCACTGGAACTGCTCGATCTCGTGCAGCTTTCGGGCCTGGAAAAGCGCTATCCGGCCCAGCTCTCGGGCGGTCAGCGACAGCGCGTCGCGCTCGCACGCGCTCTTGCGGTAGAGCCGAACGTACTGCTTCTCGACGAGCCTTTTGGCGCGCTCGACGCTCAAGTGCGCAAGGACCTGCGCAAATGGCTTCGTGAGATCCATGACCGCACCGGTCACACCACGGTTTTCGTCACGCATGACCAGGACGAGGCGATGGAACTTGCCGACCGCGTCGTCGTCATGAGCCAGGGCGCGATCGAACAGGTCGGCACACCGGACCAGGTCTACGACAATCCGAATTCGCCCTTCGTCTTCGGTTTCGTGGGCCAGTCGAATTGTCTGGATGTGCGCGTTGCCGACGGCGAACTTTGGTTCGAAGACCGTCCCCTTGGCTTGAAGGCGGGCAATGAGGAGGACGGCAGCGCGCAGCTCTATTTCCGCCCGCACGACATCGAACTGCGCGACGGCTGCGGTGGCTGCATCGCCGGCCTTCTCGTCTCCAGCCGCCGCGTTGCCGGTACGCGCCACATCGAGGTCGACATCGGCAAGGATCATCCGTCGATCGAGCTCGAATTGCCGCCCGAGCAAGCTGACAGCCTTGACCGCAATCGCATCGCCTTCCGCCCCAAACGCTGGAAGCTGTTCAGGAACGCCTGACGACCCTTGCCGTCCAAATAGGTGAATGGCGCAACCGAAAGTTCAAGCCTATTGCCAGCGCCTTTGGAAATATATTGCCGGCGGCTTTCATCGGAGCCGCTACACTTACTTATTGCGCATTTCCTAAATTAGCGGAATATAGACCAGCACTACCGGCTAAAACGTTCGGCAACCATGTGTCAGATGGAGGGGTTCATGTCTCTCGCGATCAACGATACCGCACCGGATTTCGAGGCAGAAACGACCGACGGCAAGATCAGATTTCACGACTGGATCGGCAATTCCTGGGCTGTCCTGTTTTCGCATCCCAAGGATTTCACGCCGGTTTGCACTACAGAATTGGGCTACATGGCCAGGATCAAACCCGAATTCGACAAGCGTGGCGTGAAGATCATCGGCCTGTCGGTCGATCCCGTCGATCGCCATGCCGGTTGGGCAAGCGACATTAAGGAAACGCAGGGCGCAGCGCCGAATTTCCCGATGATTGCCGATACCGATTACAACGTATCGAAGCTTTATGGCATGCTCCCTGCAGCAGTCTCCGGCGACCCGACAAAGCGCACGCCAGCCGACAACCAGACCGTGCGCAATGTCTTCGTCATTGGCCCTGACAAGAAGATCAAGCTGATCCTCGTCTATCCGATGACGACCGGCCGCAATTTCGATGAGGTGCTGCGTGTAATCGACTCGCTGCAGCTGACCGCCAAGCACAGGGTTGCCACACCGGTGAATTGGAAACAGGGCGAGGACGTCATCATCGCCGGTTCGGTGAGTGACGACGAGGCCAGGACCATCTATCCGAGCGGATGGACCGCACCGAAGCCCTATATCCGGATCGTACCGCAACCAGAGGCATAGGTGCGGCAGGGGGTGGAGCAGTTCGCAAAAGGGAGGTGCCGATGATCTTCCGCCAACTCTTCGACAGTGTCTCCGGCACCTACACCTATCTCATCGCCAGCCGCAAGGGTGGCGAGGCCCTGATCATCGATCCAGTGCTCGAAAAGGTCGACCGCTATCTCAAGCTGGTGGAGGAGCTCGACCTCAAACTGGTCAAGGCTGTGGATACTCATCTCCACGCTGACCACATTACCGGACTGGGTGCGCTGCGCGACCGGACCCATTGCGTTACCGTCATGGGCGAGCAGACGCTTGCCGATGTTGTCTCCATGCGCGTCGCCGAGGGCGACCGCGTGGCGATTGAGGGACTGAGCCTCGACGTCCTTTATACGCCGGGCCATACGGACGATTCCTACTCATTCCTCATGAATGGCCGCGTTTTTACGGGCGACACCCTGCTTATCCGCGGCACCGGCCGTACCGATTTTCAGAACGGCAATCCGCTTCAGCAATACGACTCGATCTTCAACAAGCTCCTCAAACTGCCTGACGAGACCCTGGTCTATCCGGCGCATGATTATAAGGGCGACACCGTTTCCACCATCGGCGAGGAAAAGCGTTTCAATCCACGCCTGAAGGTCAGATCAGCCGACGAGTACGCCGACCTCATGAATAATCTGAAGCTTCCCAATCCGAAGATGATGGATGTCGCCGTGCCTGCAAATATCCATATCGGCCTGCATCAGGACGAGATTGCACGCAAGGGCTGGGCCGTCTCGGCGGCAGAGGCCCTGGCGCTCAGCGGGCGTCCCGACATTACAATCGTCGACCTTCGTGAGAAGGGAGAACGGGAAAAGCATGGAACAATTCCTGGCTCCCTTCATGCGCCCTATCCGGATTTGCTGGAAAACATCAGCACCGGCGGCATGTTGCACGAACTGGCAGAGGCAACCGGCAAGCGAATCGTATTCTACTGCGCTTTCGGTGAGCGCTCAGCAATGGCCGTGCAGGCAGCCCAGGACGCCGGCTTGGCCAGCGCCTGCCACATCGAAGGCGGAATCGACGCCTGGAAGAAGGCGAACGGTCCGGTGATCCGATAGCCTGGCTGAGGTATTCGCCGGCCGCCACGGCCATTGTCGTCATTTGGTCGAGGCGGACAGCATACATCAGCCGGCCCTGTTTCCCTCGCTGTCAAATAGGTGCAGATGTTGCGGCGGAAAACATACGCTGACTTCAGGCCCGGCCGTCAGCGCTTGGCGATCAAGCGTAAAGACCTTGAATGGCAGGCCATGCAGCGACAGATGCAGGATGATGCCGAAGCCGGTTGGTTCGACCAGCTCGACCTTGGCAGGCATTCCGCCTGGGTGCGACATGATCACATGCTCCGGACGGATGCCGAGCGTGACTTTCGCGCCGCCCGCAAGCGAAAGCGGCGCCGACAGCGCAACAAGCGTCCCGTCCTTCAACCTGACCCCGCCCGCTTCGCATGTTGCATCCAGGAAATTCATGCCAGGAGAACCGATGAAACCTGCGACGAAAAGATTGGCAGGCCGATCGTAAAGCTCGAGGGGGCTGCCGACCTGCTGCACCACGCCGCCATGCATGGCGACGATCCGATCGGCGAGCGTCATTGCCTCGATCTGGTCATGCGTCACATAAATCGAGGTCGCCTTCAGGTCGGCATGCAGTTTCTTGATCTCAGCACGCATCTGTTCGCGAAGACGTGCGTCGAGGTTCGAGAGCGGTTCGTCGAAAAGAAAGGCCTTGGGTTGGCGAACGATGGCCCGACCCATGGCGACACGCTGCCGCTGCCCGCCCGAAAGCGCCTTTGGTCGCCGCTCAAGCAGCGGATCGAGGCCGAGCTTGGAGGCGGCATTTGCAACCGCGCTGGCGATCTTTTCCTTCGCCGTCTTCCTCAGTCTTAGACTGTAACTCATGTTGCCGGCTACGTTCATATGGGGATAAAGCGCGTAGGACTGGAACACCATGGCGATATCCCGGTCTTTCGGATGCAACTCATTGACCCGGTTCCCGGCAATGCGGATTTCGCCGCCGGTGACCTCTTCGAGCCCCGCGATCATGCGCAGCAGGGTCGACTTGCCGCAGCCCGACGGGCCCACAAGGACGACGAATTCGCCATCCTTGATCTGGAGATCAACGTCATGCAGCACCTGGACGTGGCCGTAGGCTTTCTTGATGTTCTGGATATCGATCGATGCCATGTGACTAACCCTTGACCGCACCGGCTGTCAGGCCGCGGACGAGATAACGCTGAATGAGCAGGAAGAAGAGGCAGGCTGGAATGAGCGCCATGATACCCGCCGCCATCATCTGCCCGAAATCGACGGAGAATTTCGATACGAATGTCAGAAGGCCGACCGGAAAGGTTGCCGCGTCATTGCCGTTGATAAGCATCAGCGCGAAGAGCAGTTCGCTCCAGGCCGCGGTGAACACGAAGCCAAGTGTTGCCGCGATTCCCGGCAGTGTCAGCGGCAAGATGATCTGCCGGAAGGCCGTGAACTGCGTCGCTCCGTCGATCATCGCAGCCTCCTCGAGATCCTTTGGAATGCCGTCGAAAAAGGATTGCATCAGGAACGTCGCAAAGGGCACGTTGAAGGCTGTATAGACGACGACGAGGCCGGTCAGACTGTTGGTCAAGTGCAGCGGCGAGAGTATCTTGAAGATCGGTGCGACGAGCATGACCAGCGGGAACATCTGCGTCAAAAGCATCAGCGCGACGATCCAGTATTTTGCCCGGAAATGGAAGCGCGACAGCGCATAACCGGAAAGCGACGCGCAGATCGTCACCGCCACCGCCGTCGAAGCCGACACGATGAGGCTGTTCTTGAAGAAGGTTGGAAAAGCACTGTGCTGAAGCACAAAGGAATAATGTTCCCAGGTCGTCCGCGACGGCCACATGCGCACGCCCTCGGTATAAAGAAGGTCGTTCGGCGTGAGCGAGACCTTCAGCAGCCAGAAAAGCGGAAAGAGCGCGAAACCGATATAGCAGACGATTGCCAGCCTGTGGGCGATGGTCGCAATAGTGGGTCGTCTCATCTATTCAATCCTTCAGCAGGGTCTGCCGCAGCAGGATGATCAGCATGGAATAGGCAAGCAGCAGTGCGAGCAGAACCAGTGCGATTGCCGAGGCGTAACCGAAATCGAGCCGTCTGAACGCCTGGGTGAAGATATAGCTGGCGACGATCTGCGTCCGGTCCGCCGGCCCGCCGCCGGTCATGACGACAATGAGGTCAGCAAAGTTCGATACCCAGACGGTGCGGAGCAAGACGGTGATGGCAATCGTTGGAGCAAGGAAGGGAAGCGTGATCGAACGGAAGCGCTGGACCCAGCCGGCTCCATCGATCGATGCGGCTTCATAAAGATCTCGAGGAATTGCCTGAAGCGCTGCAAGCAACGTGATCGCAAAGAACGGGATGCCCCACCAGACATTGGCAATGATCGGTCCCCACATCGCATATTGCGGATCAGAAAGAATGTTGCCAGGCGCGCCGGTCAGCCCAAGGCCGAAGAGCCAGTGCGGAATTGGCCCGATCACCGGATTGAAAAGCCAGGCCCAATTGAGACCCGCAAGGAAGGACGGAACCGCCCAGGGCAGAAAGACGAGTGCCTGCACGATGCCCCTGCCCCAGAACGGCTTGTCGAGCAGAAGCGCCAGGATGAGCCCGAAGGCGAACTGCAAGATCACCGAAGCACCCGTCCACCATAGAGTATTGCGAAGCGCACCGTAAAAGGCCTCGTCCTTCGAAAGGGCGCGGAAGTGCTCAAGTCCGATGAGACCACCGGAAAATGGGTTCAGAAGCTGGATATCGCGAAAGGCGTAGGAAATGCCCACCGCCAGCGGGGCCAACATTACCGCGATGATGAGGATCAGCGACGGTGCGCTGTAGAGATAGGGTTGGGAGGCATCTGCCAGACGCTTCAGCCACGGCCTGCGATCGTGGTGCCTGTGCAACGTGTCGGCGATCATAGTCATCGGCCAAATTCCGGTTCGCGGCGCTGAGGGCGCCGTCTGTCTCGTGGGGAAGAACTGGCGGCGGATCGCTCCGCCGCCCCTGGCACCTACTTTTTGGCCAGGAACTTCTGCTGTGCCTTGGTCAAGTAGTCGGCCCACTGATCGGCCAGCTCCTTCGGCGTAATGTCGCCAAGAAGTGCCTGCTGCGAGGTCTTGATCGCCAGCGAATCTTTGAAGAAGGCGAATTCTTCGAGATAGGTCGGCATCACGGTCGGAACCGTGTTCGGGTCAGCCAGTTCCTCGAACCAGCCCTTGAACTGGTCGCCGGCATAGAAGGGATCCTTCTCGGCCGCAGTATAGGCCGGCAGCGCGCCGATCTTCTTGTTCCACTCAATGTTGCCTTCAGGACCTTCAAGCGTTGCAATCAGCTTCCAGGACAGGTCCTTGTTCTGGCTCGTGGAAAACATCGACCATCCCGCATAGCCGATCGTCGGGAAGGATTTGCCGTCGGGCCCCTTGGGCAGCGGAATGACGCCGAAGTCTTCCTTCTTCATGCGCTCGGCAATGGCAATCAGAGCATCCGGATCCTGGTCGAGAAAGGCGCAGGTGCCGGAATAAAAGCCGGCAACGACCTCATTGAAGCCCCAGTTCACACTATCCTTGGGCGCATAGCCCTTCTTATAGAGATCGACCATCCACTCGATGCCCTTTGTCCAGCCGGGGCTGTTCATGGTCGAAGTGCCGTCTTCGTTGAAGTATTTGTTGTCGCCTGCCATGGAGGCTGCAAATATCATCCAGCCGTTTAAGCCACCGGGGCCGCCGCGCATGCAGTAACCGTATTTTCCGGAGATCTTGGAGACCGCCTCGGAGGCCTTGGCAAATTCGTCCATTGTCTTCGGCGGTTCGTTAACGCCTGCCTCCTGGAGCAGCTTCTTATTGTAGAACATGGCACGCAGATAGAAGCCATAAGGCAGCATATAGGCCGTATCCTTGACATCGCGGCCGAGTTCGAGCGCGCGCGGCGTCAGTTCCTTGGTGTGCTCCCACTTTTCCAGATAGGGTTCAAGGCTTTCAAGCATGCCGTTGTTGCCGTAGAGCGAAAGCCAGGTATCCGGCATTTCCATCACGTCCGGCGTATCGCCCGCCGACACCATTGTCGCGAACTTCTGGAAGGCTTCGTTCCACGGTAGCGAGATGATTTCGACCTTGGTGCCCGGGTTTTCGGCCTCGAACTTGCCGACGATCGATTTAAGTGTCTCGGTGCGCTCCGGGCTGGTGATGACTTCGACGAGTTTCAGAGTCGTATCGGCAAACGCAGTGCCGGCCATCATCGCTGCGAAGAGCGTTGCGGTTATCAATCTTTTCATGCTCAGTTCCCCCTTTTCGGTGTTCTTTCAGTTGACGGTTATGAAGCGGCGGCAATCGCCTCTTCGATATCCCTCCACAGCGCCTCGGTTCCTTCAAGGCCGACATGGAGGCGTACGGACCGCGGATGAATGCCAAAGGCATGCGCGGAATTCGGCTGCGCTTTCTGCTGGAGCACAACCTCGCCCGGTACGATCAGGCTTTCGTGCCCACCCCAGCTCACACCCAGTTTGAAAAGCTTGAGGTGGTCGGCAAAGACGCGGATATCCACACCTTCGCGAAAAATGAACGAAAAGAGCCCCGATGTGCCGTTGAGGCCATTGGGCAGGCGATTGGAAAGTCCCGGATGACAGACCTGCTCGACGATGTCGTATTTCTGCAGGCGCTGGGCGATGGCCATCGCCGCAGCCTCGTGTGCCTTCATGCGAAGCGGCAACGTGCGCATACCGCGGATGAGAAGCCAGGCGTCAAAGGGCGAAAGCTTGGCGCCGAGATAGGGATAGGCCTCGGCCTTGATGCGCGCGATCATCTCCTTGGAACCGGCAATGACGCCGGCGACGACGTCGCTGTGGCCGCCGAGATATTTTGAGGCCGAATGGATCACGAGATCGACACCTAACGTCAGCGGCCGTTGGAAGAAGGGGCTTGCCCAGCTGTTGTCGATCATCGTAACGGCGCCGTGCTGCTTGCCGAGTGCCGCAAGCGCGCCAACGTCATGGGCCTCCATGACCCAGCTCGTCGGGCTTTCCATGTAGAACAGCCTCGCACCTGGAAGCGCCTTGGCGACCGCCTCCTCGTCTCGTCCGTCGACATAGGTGACTTCGATCCTCATCCGCTTGAGGATCGTGCCAAACAGGCGGAATGCATCCGGATAGACGTGCCTGACCGCGACGATCCGGTCACCGGGCTCCACAAAACTCAGCACCGCCGATGAGATCGCCGCCATGCCGCTCGCAAAACCAAGCGCATCTTCGGCGCCTTCGAGCCTGGCAAGCATCTCCTCGAACGTCCGCACAGTCGGATTGAGCCCACGGGTATAGATCGGCCGCACCTTCTCGCCGCGATAGGAAGCGATCATGTCATCATAGTCGGAGAAGGTGAAAAGCGACGTCTGAAAAATCGGCGGAACGACCGCATCAGCGATGTTACCCTCGTCATGCGCAGTGATCAGCGAAGCAAGCTCGAAGGGTTCCAAGCCGTTGCTCATTTGGACATTTCCTTGATGTCTTCCTCGACAATCTCGAGGATTTTCAATGTTTCTGCGCGGGCAGCCTCTGGATCCTGGGCAGCGATGGCGTTGAAAAGCGTGCGGTGGAAGGGAAAGGACCGGCGCGCAAAATCCTCCCGGTCGAATGGATGGGTCCAAAAGCGCTCGAAGGTCTCGCGCATCTGCTCGAGGAGCTGACCGAACAGCGGGTTATGGGTTGCGTGATAAACAGCCATATGAAATGCGAGGTCTTCGGGACCGGACGTGCCCTTCGCTTGGTGCACGCGCTCCATCTCGTCGAGCTTCTCTTCGATGATGGCGAGGTCACTGGCCGTCCTGCGACGCGCAGCCACCATGCCTGCTTCGCATTCGATACCGCGGCGAACCTCCAGCGTCTGCAGAAGGACGTCACGAAGATGCGCCGTGTCAAGTGACAGCGGCATGTGGATGGTCGCCTTGGAAACCGGCTTCAAGAGATAGGTGCCGCTTCCCATGCGCGTCTCAATCACTCCAAGGGCCTGAAAGTGTCGGATCGCCTCGCGAATAGTCGAACGGCCCACGGCAAGGGCTGCCATAAGTTCACGCTCGGCAGGCAGCCTGTCGCCTGCCTTAAGCTTCGCCGCTTCAACATAATGAGCCAGCGCCTCAGTCACCTGACGCGCCCGATCCATGGCGGGAAGCGGCCGGATCAAGGGGGTATCGCTGACATTTGCCTTCATGGTTCCCCAGTAACCTCTTAAAGCAGCAGCTTGTCAAATTGGTCTGACGTCTTAGCATTTCGCAAAGAACCGTTGCCGTCAAGGTGGGCAGAGCAGCTGGTGGTGAGGATTCCCTTTCACAGTGGCCACATTTCCCGATTCTTCTTCCGTGTTTTCACTTTATCAATGTCCCGCTCGCGCCCTCCCTTAGCAATGCAAGCCTAACCAACTGACTTCCAATCATTTTATGCAAAGACCAAGCTTGGCGTTGCTCCGAGCCTGTAAACCTGGCGGCAGGGCTCCCTCCGAAGGCGCTGGCCCCAAAAAACTTTCACACTCATCTAGTCCGCCGGCTCCGCTGGGCGGTCGCCCTGGATGTTGACGACGGTTTTCAAAGCGCCGTTCTGTATGGCGTATGACCGGAGAACTCTTGCAACTCTACCATTTCACCTCGTCCGCACACCTGCGCGGCATTCATAAGTACGGGCTTACAGTGGGCGATGTGGTTACCGATCTCCATAAGCCGGGCGGCAGGATCGCCGTTTGGCTCACCTCGTCGCCGAACGCCTTCGGTCACGGTCTCTCCTGGAGTGCTATCGACAAAACCGAATTCCGGTTGACCGTGAATCTGTCTAATGATGACAGGCTCGAAAAATGGTTGGACTGGGCTCTCGACAACGTCTCTGCGACAGCGGCTCATTGCCGCCGGCGGGCGCGAAGCTGACATATGGTTTCTCTTTTTTGGTTGGCTGCCCCCAAGCCTCATCAGCGAGGTTGTTTCGTTAAGAACGGGAATGCCCATCGAGAACTGGGGCGAATACCTGCCAGAGAACCAAAGCCTGCGCGGCATCTCCTTCGAAGGCCGCCACGCCTGGCAGAAGCGGATGCTTCGTGATTTCCGACGGGAAGCGGCGTCGCGCCACCGACACCTTTAAACAGAGGGGCTTAAGTCGTGGGGGTGTAATCGCACGGCGCCCACCAGCCGACTAAGCGACCGGCGGCCGGAAGATTGTAAGCATTGGTCGATGCGGTGTTTCCTACGACGCGCGTATCGCAAAATTCACGTTCTGCGCGGTTATGACATCAATATGGACGACCTGCTCGAGCACAAGAGACTCGCACTCCGTCAAGCCGCATGACCAGTCTCATGGCCGCCCAATTTCTGCGAGAACAGTCAATCAGGTCAGGAATATTATGTAATAAAATCAAAATTATATTATTGCGAAGGAAGACCTAGAGAGCCTCGCTAGCAGCTGATGTAGATGGACCCGCTCCCCAAAATGTCCTTTTGCACCCTCCAAAAGGGCCTCAAAAGCACCAGCGACGACAGCTCGGCGACAGATAAAGATCGACGATTTCACGGATCTTATCGATGAACAAAGGGTCGCCTATCTCTACGAAAGCGTCGTCTCCATTTGCCAACGTATTACGATTTCGCCGGCTCCAATGGTCCGCGTCAGGCACCCGCCCCGGCCGAGGCAATTCATGGTAGCGGCACAATTCTTTGCCAGATCACGCCCTGCGGACGCGTGCCGCCCGTGTCATTCCACGACGCGCAGCACCAAAACCGGCTGCCGTTGCCCAGCCCAAGACGCATCCCGCTGCCCCCCAGATCAGCCCTGCCAGATCGACGGGAACCGCTGGAACGAAGTCATTCCAAGTGTTCTTGGCAAGTGTCAGGTCGGGGCGGCGCAGCAGCAGCAATGGTCTAGTGACTGGAGGCTCCAGTGCCAACTCCCGCTGCTGTGCCGAAAGCCTGTCGTAACGCCCGAATATCCGGCGCATCGCGTCGCCTTGATTGCGGAGGAACACTTCAGGAGAGGCTGAATATACGCTGAGGGCTTCCTGACGGTCGAGGCCGTTTTGGACGGCCTGGGAATCAAATGCATCGACGATCTTCCTCAATTCGTCCAGGGCCCCACCGATGCGCTGGCGGTACTGTTGGGCAAATTCAGGTCCTTGCGAGAAAACGACGCCACCCAGTAGCGCCATGACTATTGTCAACACTCGTGCCAGAAGTCCCATCCGAAGCCTCGCGTCGTCAAATATCGAAACGACTGCGATCCTCGGATGGTTGCGTGTGAGCGATGAAATTTGTCCGATCCTGGCGTGCGTGGCGGCTTCTTGGAACTAGATCGCCACCATCGGTGTTCTTGGTGCAAGGGAGATTGCCATGAGCACCAACGACACGAACGCCACTCGAGAACAGCGCCGTCCAAAAGACGTCAAGCCGGTACCCGAGAAGCCTGATCCTGCCGACAAGGAGTCGATCGCACCCACCGTTCCGCCAGCCGGTACGCGGGACGAGAGCGAGCGTCCGATCGTCGACCCGGTGACCGGCGTCTCCCTTTGATCCGTCATGAAATCGCTAGCTCCGTGCATATCGACCTTGACGTCGCATTGGCCACGGTGGCGCACAAATTGGCTACTCTGGTCAGGTGCCGCCAATGCGACGCCCAGCCGGTGGTGCGAGCCGACATGATCGCCTTGTTTCTACGTTCAATATTTTCTAGCACGCGTCGTGCATCGGCGAGACCCAGACCGTCCAGGGCATCAGGGCACAGCCTATCTGAAGGTCTCTGGCGGAGAAGATTCCGGCCCTCGCGGCGCGAACTCTAAGTCTTCACGTTCCACCTGAGCGATTTCTCAATCACCAGCCGTGCGTCGAGGGCTCCTCCTTTGGTCGGATTCTAGACATGGCGACGGCTACCCAACGCGCTCAGCCCTTACACGCGGTGACCTGGATGCCCTTAAAAGTCGACAGACGAGATTGCTAGCGCGCGGTGAGCGCCTGCTTGAGGACGCTACCCGCTCAGAACCCGGCGATAACGCTTCACCGGACACGCCCAAATGTCGAGGTCATCGAGGGCCTGGATGGTCTGCGTGTGTCGTCGGGATGCCAATGAACGGACGCAACCTAGTAGAATGTGGCAGCCAGACCTTCTTCGCATCCACCCAACCGTCATCGCTGACTTTCTGCCGCACGCCTACTAAGCTGGCCGCAGACGACCATACCCTTAACGAGTAGGCGAACTGGAGATCTGGGACCAGCGACTGTTCCCCCGCCTTATTCGGCAGCCGCTAGATAGACCCTATTTTGTGAGGAAGCGGCTAGGCCATGAACCCTGGCTTCAGTCTTGGCGATCAGCTGGTAGAATTCGTCCTGCGCTTCAACGTCCAGCTGGATAACGGCGTTCACATCGTCTGGCGTGTCACAGACGCAAGCGACCGCCGAGATAGGACACACGCCGCCTGGATAACGTTTGCCAGTGCCGGTATAAGCGCGGCGACCCCAACGTTGCGAATAAACAGTCTCTTCACGGTCGAGGTGCAGAATGGTCCCCTTGCACGCGGTGACAATGGCGGCCTTGCCATAGGCGAACCAGTGGTAGTTCAACTTTCGGAGTATATATTTTCCTGTGATGTCCTCGCCCGCCAGCTCTGCCGGGTCATTAATCATTCTGATCATGGTGACTACCTCTCATCGCTCGCTAATATCCGTCAGGACCGTTAGGACGACAAGAGAGAAAAACGTAGCATTCGGAGTAACTTAGTCACAAAGTGTTTCTGATTCTTACAGTGCTTCGAGCGCCCGTTCATCTGGCTGGCGGCGTTTGGAGAACGCATTATGGCCTCTGCCTAAAAGGCAAGATGCAGGTATCAGACTGTTCAATGGCAAGCGGTATTCAGGTCGAACTATCCTAAAACGTCCAAGGCTTGGGGCCCTGAACGGCGGACAGAATGGGCAAAATCCTTGTTCCCGCCGGATCGAGCGGGTGTGTTCCACGCGCTTCTCTCGTGCCAGCATCGGCGTCATATCGCCTGCCCTGCGCTGGGAGCAAACCCTGGCTTCGTTCCACCGGTCCTTCATGGACAAAGGAAACGCGGACGGACTGGTTTCCTATCGAAGTTTCGGCGGCGATGAAGCGGACGCGCGACTTACGACGGCTGCTTGGCTTTTCTTTGCCAATATTGGGCAGACTCGCATAAGGGGGCAGCGGTTCTCGAAGATTTCGATGGCGCCAAACTGGCTGCGAAGGCATCCCTCAGCGCAGCCCGTCTGCGGTCTCGCCGAGAGTGTCCGCCACATAGGCTCCGCGTGATCCCATTGGCAATGGCGCCCCCGTGGTAGTGTCCTTCGCCGTCTGGTGTTCAAGCTCCGCATTCAGCTCGCCTCCCACGATCAGGATGACGATCGACAGCCAGATCCAGACCAGAAAACCCATCAGCGCACCCAGGGTGCCGTAGGTCGCGTTGTAGTTGGCGAAGTGGTTGAGGTAGAACGAAAATACAACCGACATTGCAAACCATGAAAGGGTAACGAGAAAGGCACCCCATGTCATCCATCGGAGCTTGGCGGGCTCGCGGCTCGGACCGAAGCGATAGGCGGCGGTGGTCGCTGCCGCCGCTATCAAAAGCAACAACGGCCATCTCAGAAGCAGGGCCAGGTGCTCCTTGAATAGGTCGAGCCAAAGATAGGAAAGCACTACAGGCATGACAGCGACCAGCCCTATCATTAGGGCAGCAGAAAGCATCGCGCCGAAAGTGAAGCACAGCCCGACGAGGTTAAGCTTGATCAGTCCCCGCTTTTCCTTTTCTTCATAAGCCACGTTCATCGCATCGAAGATCGCCAAAGTCCCGCTGTGGGTGCTCCAAAGGGCGATGGCAAGGCCAATGAAGAAAGTGATGCCAAGCGTCGAGTTGCGGCTTTCGGCGAGGCTCTTGATGCGATCGGCGATGAGATCGAAAGCGCCCGGCGGAAGCAGTCCGGACAGCTCGCGGAGATGGTCAGCCATGGTGGCCGGATCCGCAATCAGCCCGTATAGCGCGACGAGTGCCGACAGCGAGGGGAACAAACCCAATAAGAGGTAGAACGTCACTCCGGCTGCGATGAGTGTCACACGATCATCGACGACTTCGTGAACCACCCGCCAGAAGACGTCGCGTAAGCCCTTCACAGGTATCGCCTCGGGGACGCTTGCGTCCCTTCCTCGGCCAGCCTCGAGCTCGGTCTCCACTGATCCATTTGGCGTGTCTGCGTGCGTACCCTTCAGTGCGACGAGTACGCAGCCCGCAACGACAAGGAGGGTGGCGATGCTCGACAGGTTGATGTGCGGACGACTGAGCATAGGTAATTCCATTTCAGCAGAAATAGCAGTTGGCCACGCTTCTTCTTGATGTCGCTGTTGCCTTGCTGACGCTAAGATTTGTCCGTCACCTCGACCGACCTGAAAGCATCATGAACGTCGTATGCGATTGAACAGCCTTGTTAGAGACTTCTGTTGCGATCTTCAGCGTTGATCAATCTTCGAATACAGAGCCACGCGCGTGTTTTTTCCGCGTCCTGGCTTCGCCGAGTTTTTTGTGCTTCGGTTTCAGCATGCGGCATCACGCACGGCGGCTGCCGCATCTCATGAACCATCAATGGGTAGGTTTGTTCCTCGCCAGTGACAAGGTTCGCAAAACCTCGCGCCTGCGAGCTTCTCTGTGTCGGCAGATCATGAGGGATTGCTGCCCATCAACGAGTAAGCGATCTCGCTGGACCGATTTTTTCTGCTGCCACGGAAGCAGCGTCACGGAGCCGCTTCTTGGGAGGCAGCTTGACGGCACCAGATGCGCCCGAATGAATATAGCAGCGTGCGTCATATCGGGGCGGTGGCGGCGGTCTTACTGCAGGGTCACGTGAGCCGGATATGCACGAGCCATCTCCGGACGTTGCTCGAATGTCCGGCGAAGAATCCGCGCTGCGTCGTCCATAATGAAGACGAGGTCCGTAAGGCGCTCGATCTCCGTGTGTATTCGATATGCCTCGACGTCGTCGAGACTTCCACTTCCGATCAGCCTTCTCGCCTTTTCGATCAAGCGTTCGGTCCGGTCGACGATGTCCAGGCAGCGGCGTATAATGACTTCGAGCATGCGTGTCCCCTCGCTTGCATGACGCAGCGTGGGGGAGAATCGATCGATAGGCAATCCCTAAATGTCACTAAAGACGGTCGCGGATACGGTCGTAAAGATCGCGGATTTCGTCGAGCACCCGGTCGTAGCGTGAACGAGGGGTCGATGACCGGAGACTGGCGATCGCAAAGGCAAACGCACCGGCGACCGCCGCGGCGGCCAGGAGTGATGAAACAGGATAGAGCTTGACCGTTGCTTCAGTCTGGCGTGCGGCTTGTCTTGCGCCACCCCTCACGGTTTGCGCGGCTTCGGAAATCTGTTGCCGCAACACCTCCATCTGCTTTCGCAGGGCGCTGATCTCTTCACGAGGATCATAGTCCGGCTGAGGCGGAATGCCTACCGCGGCGGTTTTGGTGTCGACAATCGCCTTGGGGACAGGCTCGCCTATCTTGGCACCCTTGGCAACCAAGGGCGCGGTATCGGTTCTTTTGCGAGGCGGCATGGCGGTCTCCCTAATATGGTCTTTCCACGTTAACTGGAGCAGCCGGTCCTGGGTTCAAGCGCACTAGACTTTGGACCTCGCAGTGGCATTGCTACGGCACCGAACTGGATGATGCAGCGTCTGGGTGCGCAGTCCAGCCCGATGGGCTGCGCTGTAAAAGCGGATCCCAGCGATGCACCGCCTCGGAAGGACTGCAACCTATGGAACTGTCCGGCATACAGCGCTTGCAGCTTTCCGGGTCCTCAACCTGTCGAGGTCCTTCACCCGTTTTTGTCGTAGCGGACCATCTCCAGTTCCATCATGGTCTTTTGGTCCAGCCCTTCATAGGCGGCGCGCGAAACTGCCCTCGGCAGTTCATTCGCTTATGCGTGCACTTCAAACGTGCCTGACGTTATCTGAACGCCACCTCCATGTGTTGCCGGTCCTGGGCGATCACCTGACAACCCGTTTCGAAACCTTCTCCTTTAATGGCCAGAACGAACTCGGGAGGAATACCGGCCGAGTTTGAAACGGAAAGCCCGGCGCTATCGCTACCAAGAGACCTAATGGTGCAGTCGATGGTTGAACGTCGATCGTTAAAAATGATGGAACCGGCCTTCAGGACCCGACGACGGCTACCCGTCGTCGGGTCCGTTTGAATGGAACTCCACGAAACGCAACGATTTCGTCCCTTATGCTTGGCCTGATACATCGCCGCGTCCGCCTGGGCCAGAAGTGTCTCGATGTCTTTGCTGACGATCGAGAGTGCCGAAACTCCGAAGCTGGCTGTCGCGCTCAGCGTGCCATAGTCGCCGCAGACTTCCTGCGACGAGATCGCAGTCCTCAGTTTTTCTGCGACTGCAATTGCGCCTTCCCGGTCGATATGGGGAAGGATAATGGCAAACTCTTCGCCTCCGAGGCGGCCGAACAGATCGCTGGCCCTCAGGGCTGTCCTGCATGTTGAAGCGACAGTTTTGAGAACCTCGTCTCCGGCAGCATGACCATAGGTGTCGTTGACCCGCTTGAAATGATCGATGTCGAAGACGACACAGGAAAGACTGTGTTTGTGCCGCAAAGCCAGAGAGATGAATTGCTCCGCTTCCTGCTTGAAGGCGCGCCGCGTAAGAGCTTCGGTCAGGCTGTCGGTGGCTGCCGATTGCAGCAATTCGATCCGGTCCATGGCGGCACCTGCAAGCTCGGTGAGGATCGCCAGATCCTTGCTGCCGAATGATCTTGGCCTGCGATCTATCGCGCACACCGTACCGATTGCGTGTCCGTCATGCGTTTTCAACGGGACGCCTGCATAAAAACGGATGTGGGACTCGCCCGTCACCGCCGGATGCTTCGAAAACCGCGGATCCTTGGTGGAATCCTCCACGACGATTGGTTCTTCGCAGTCCACGACGTAGCGGCAGAACGTGTTTTCGCGCGGCACCTCATCGGATGAAAGGCCCGAGCAGGCCTTATACCATTGACGATGTGCATCGATCACCGAGACGATTCCGATATCGATTGCGAAGATTTCCTTGATCAGCCGCACCACCCGATCGAAACCTTCGTCTCTTGGCGTGTCGAGTCGAAGCGTTCCAGTGCAGCCAAGCGGGCTCTTTCCCGCTGGGCGGCCTCTGCAACTGACTTCCCGAATGGTCTTGCCCCTGCCATTTCCGCGTCTCTCCTCAAAGGTTCATGGCGTCGATGATCCAATCGAAAAATTAACAAAGGAATTCGGCGATGGCGAAAAATTGACGCTGAGGGATTCGTTGGCCGCCTACTGAGCGCCTGACGCGCTTGAAATATCCGTCGAGCCGCAGTCTCCGCAGCCATTGTGGTGGCAGCTCAGACTTGTCAACCATTTCCCAGCGCCGATCACGTCGCTTCAGCAGTATCGTGAACTGGTTTTTCTGCGCGCTCGGCGTTTGACGGCTGCTGAAACTCAGCGGTTGAACATATCCTGCCACTGCTTCTCGCCGATCATGCAGTCGGTAGCCGGTACCTCGCCGGCAATTTTTTGCATCACCTCAGGCGGGCCAAGGCCACTGATCTCCATCACCAGCTTGCGGCGCACAGCAACGGCGAAATCCTCGATCTTGCGAACCGGCAGCACGAAGGATCCGGGGCCACCGATCACGCAATCGGCATAATATTTGTCAAGCCCGCTCGGAGCATCGGATGGTCTCAGCATAATCGCGAGACCGTTGATGACGATGCCCGCCCTTAAGGCCTTGTCCCGGGTGGTCATGACCGGATCGCCGGAATTGTTTGGCCCGTCCCCGGAAACGTCGATCACCTTCCTCACGCTGTCGTAGGGGCTTGAGGCTATCATTGTGGCGCCTTGGGCTATCGCAGCGGAGATCGAAGTGCGACGCTGCGTGCTGATCGGTCGCGCTTCCAGCCTATCGGCGAAATCGATTGCATCCTGCTGCGTCTCGATCAGCTGCCACTCGATCACGGAATCGGGTACAACATAGCCTGCCCATTCAAAATAGCTGATGACGATGCGGCCGGTGAGACCGCTGTTCACTGCTTCGATGAATTCCTTGTGCTTGAGCGCGTCGATATAGCCCTCACGCTGGATGCGAACTTCCTCAAAATCCATGGACCGTGAGGTATCGACAGCAAGGACAAGCTCGACATCGACCTCGCCTTCCGTGGCTTGCGCCACTGTCGAGGCGAGACCGGAGAGGCTGATGAGAACCGCGAGTGTCGTAAACATCGTCAACCAATCACTGCGTAATCCATAAAGGACTGTAACACAGCCTGGCGAGAGAATGACCCTCGACTGCCTGCGTTCCTTCAACTTTCAGTGAGAGAAAAATATGGCCTTGTCGCCGGGTTCCGACGGGTGATCAGCATCTCGACAACCGGATCGACGCGACCCGCCCGATCGTCGGCTGTGCCGCGGCACTGACTGAGCGAATTGCGGCTGCACCGCAAATGGTTGCGATCATGGCAGGCCATCTTCAAAGTACCTGGTATGCCATGCTTGCCTGCGGCAGATGTTCCGCTAGTTGGGTTCGAATGGATGTCCAGGAGAATGCAGTTCCCACTGGTTCGTTGAATACGTCCCAACAGGTGCCGCTTCACGTGCAGGACCCAGCTGCCATGGCGGAAGTCGAACGGCTTCTCACACGCCGGACACGTGACATCCGTCTCAAAGGCGAGCTTCGTCGCCTGTTTCGGGAGCGCTCCTGGTCGCGAACGGCCAAGATCGTTCGCGCCTGGATGATATGGGTAGCTTTGTTGGATGTGCTGACGCTGTCGCTCAACATGTTGATGCTTCCAGGAGCCGTCACCCTGCCGATGCTGCCAGCGAGCAGCGTCCTTCCGGCCGTCACAATGGCCGTCGCCGTTGTTTGGCAAAGGCCGCGCGCCCCCTGGCTCCAAGGGCTCTCGCTGATTGCCGGCATGTTTCTCATTCTCTTGTCGATCGCATTGGTGGGCGTGAGTGCGGGTGGCGAGTTCTACGAGCGGCACCTGAACATCATGCTTTTCGTGGCGATTACAGCCATCATCATCTTTGGCATACCATTGGCGTGGACGGCGACGATCGCCGCTTGGGCCCTCGGCCTTTATCTCGTTTTTCAGTTGCTGAACCCAAACCTTGAAATCGGGAGCGCCCTGGCTGCGACGCTGTTTTTTGCCAGTGGTATCATCGCAACGGTCGTTGCCAGACGAACCATGACGATTCTGGCCCAGAAGACATTCCTTCTTGAGCTTCGAGACCGCAGCCGTGTCGCCGAACTGGCCGACGCCAATGCCAGACTTGAGCATCTCGCAAGAACCGATCCTCTAACCGGGATCGCAAACCGGCGCTGGATGATGGAAACGCTCGATCGGCTCTGGGGCGGTGGCACCAAATGCCCTGCAGGCGCAGCCATGCTGATGTGCGATATCGATGAGTTCAAGACCCTAAATGATCGTCTCGGCCATGCTGAAGGCGATCGCTGTCTCGTCGAGGTTGCCGATATTATCCAGGACTGCGTGCGGCGCGATCGGGATCACGTGGCGCGCTACGGCGGCGAAGAATTCCTTGTCCTGCTTCCAGGGGTGGACGCGCGCGGGGCCATCGCTGTGGCTGAACAAATTCGCAAGAGCGTCGAAGCCGGCACGTTTCCCAACCCCGGATCGCACGTCTCCCGTTACGTCACCTTGAGCATTGGAGTGGCGGTACAGGCGCCAGCCGCAGAAGCGGCAACGCCCGAGCAGCTTCAGCATCGAGCCGACGCGGCGCTTTACATTGCCAAACAGGCCGGTCGCAATCGCGTGGTGCTCCACGGAGCGGCTCCATCGAGCATCTAAGCTCGCTTGTCCCGATACGGAGCGGACACTTGGCCAGTATGCCCAGTCGTAGTCTCGCCTTCGCCAGTCACTTTGGGATTTTCGAAGACAGCCACGGCCGCTCACACCGGAAACCGAGCCCCTCCGGGTGTCGGGATTAAGCCGCCGCTGTCGCCGCGTCACGGAATGAAACGAGTTTCTGGCGTCGATCATCCCATAGCACAAGCCCGACGCATTGCAGGCTTTGCCAAAGTGTAATGCGTCCGATTCCGGCAAGTTGCGGATGATCGCGCAGCACTTCGGGCAGCCTGTAATAGGGTATGCGGCTGGAGAGGTGATGGATGTGGTGAATGCCGATGTTGCCAGTCATCCATCGCAGCACCAGCGGCAAGTCGTAATGGGACGCACCGTGAAGGGCAGCTTGCGGAAACTGCCATTCGTTGCCCGTCGACCAATGTGTATCCTCGAACTGATGCTGGACATAGAAGAGCCATATGCCCGCCGCACCCGACATAAGCACGATCGGCAGGTGGATCAGCAGGAATGGCCATATCCCGACAATCCACATCATCAAGCCCGCAAGTGTGACGACAGCAAGGTTTGTTCCCATCGTCGATACCCAGGGAAGCGCTCCGGAATTCATCATTCCGATCGGCAGGCGCTGCTTGAAGAGGAAGAGCCAGGCCGGGCCGATGCCGAACATCACGAGTGGGTGCCGGTAAAGGCGGTAGCCGAGCCGCCTCATGGGCGAAAGGGCGCGGTATTCTGCAACCGTCAGGGTCGTGATGTCGCCAACACCTCGCTCGTCCAGATTGCCAGCCGATGCATGATGGGCGGCATGCGCCCGGCGCCAGTAATCGTAAGGGGTCAGCGTAAGCACGCCAATCACACGCCCGGTCCAATCGTCAATGCGGCGACGAGCGAAGAACGAGCCATGGCCGCAATCGTGCTGGATCATAAACAGGCGCAGCAGGAAGGCTGCGGCCGGAAAGACTGCCGCCAGTCCGTACCAGAATCCGTAAGCAAGGGAAAAAGAGGCGACAGCCCAGCATAGTGCAAACGGAATGATAGTGACAATCAGCTCGAAGGCGCTGCGACGAACCCGCGGCTGACGGTATTTCGACAGGGTTTTCAACCAAACTGCGACGTCGTCTTCAGGACGTAAGGCAGGTGTATAGACATTTGCATTCATTAAAAGCGGTTCCTGTTCGCGCATCTTGCACCATCTGTGCGCGCATGACCTGTTTGCGTCCATAAACGCAATGGTCGGAGCGTCAGGCCTGACGAGCCTTGCGCGCGGCATAACGGCGATCGCGTTCGGCCTTGCGTGCGGCTTCGGTGGCTTCGGCGCGTGAAACCTGATCGGCAATTTCTGCCTGACGAGATTCGGCTTCTGCCTTTTCCTCGGCCGCCGCATCGGCAAGAATTCGACGGTTCTGTGCCGCCTTCAATGCTTCCCGTTCGGCCCGACGCAGTGCACGGGCCTGGGTCACCGCATCACGCGCGGCAAGTCGGGCCTGCATGGCAGGATCGGCCGATTTCGGGGCGGAGGCAAACTTTGCCAAAAGCTCTCGTTTTGCATCAGCCGCAGCATTGCGGCGCTCGGTAAAGCCATTGTCGGTGGGACGTCTCAACAGATATTCCTTTGGATCTCGTAACGTTGCATGCGTGGAAAGAATGCGCAGCCAATGGAAGCCCGGTGCCGCACTGGTATCGTGCACTCCTGAAGGAGTTCCAGAACGGAAAGAGGCCAGACACGGGCCTGGCCCCTTGAAGCTTCATGCCAGTAAATCCCCGGTCACCGGCGGCTAAAGCTCAGGCGGCCTTGAGCTGGCTGGCAGACATCTTGCCCGACTTGCTGTCGCGCTCGAGTTCAAAACCGAGCTTCTGGCCTTCGACGATCGAATTCATCCCTGCACGTTCGACAGCAGAAATGTGAACGAAAACGTCGGCGCTGCCGTCATCAGGTTGGATAAAGCCGAAACCTTTGGTGGAATTGAACCATTTAACCGTGCCGGTCGTCATAACGAAGCCTTTCTTAGCAAGATTGTTCACCGCTGTGCGATGCACAGCGCGTTTTCGACTTTTGAGAGAGGGAAGTTCGTCACGAAGCGCTGGGCGCAGCAAAAACAAATATCGGCAAACAAAGTATCGATGGCCGGACTATAGACGCTTTGATCATCACGTCAACTTCTTGTTTGGGCGCTTTAGGAATATTCTACTTTCGGTAGAGCTGGACGCGCCACTCAGGTTGAGGGCACCACGCTGCTTCAGTTCTTCCGCCTGGGCAGTGGATATGCATCGTCTTCGTAAAACCTCTGCATCTGCTGCCCATCGAAGCGGGCTTCCTCAACTTCCAGAACGGAACCGCGAAGCATCGATGCGGGCATGTCCTCGATCGCAAAGCGAAGTGCTTCAGCGGCTGAATCAAACCTTTTGTACCGAAGGTGGCTCGTTCTCCTTACGGTCTTGCACGGATAAAGTCCTGCCGCAGCATTATAATCAAACGGCGCCATGGGAAGGCTCCTTACGGGCAAGCGGCGTCACGAGGTTGGCGTTTCTCGTGCGGTTTTCGAGCCGCTGCTGCCTTTCAACGGGCCTTAGTTCTCTCATTCTGAGGATCTGCCTGGCGCGTATGTCCTGTAGCTTGGCAGCATTGGAACCTTCTGGCGCTACGCGTTGGAACAGGCTCTGCGCCGTGTGGCGGGTCGTATCTATCATAAAGATATCCTTAAACATGGATGCGCGAGGCAGTAGCGTCCAGCGCAGTCATCTTCGCCAGGTGGAATTCGCAACGTCGCAGTTCCTGGATAGCCAAGCACTCGCCCGGACCGGCGAAATCAGGAAGCCCAAAGGCTGAAGACATAACAGAGAGATGGTGACGCGGACCACCCCTTTCAAGGCGCCGCCACAGCGTATCTCCGCGCCAAGCACCTTCGTGCGTGACCACCCGACCCTTCATAAAGTCAACCTTGGGGTCCACGAAGGTAGTCATTCGCTCTTGCGTGTCCGGCGTCGCTTTCGCACGCGCTGCAGACTTGATTCCTCCCCGGGTTCCACTTCTGCCGTCGAGGGCTTTGCCCCGCCTTCGGGCGCTGCGGGATCCGGATGGCTAGAGCGCTCGCGATTAAACTGCGCCCGCTCTTTTAGCAGTGCAAGATACCGCTCGCGAACTTGTGGCATGGTCAATTCACCAGTGACCCAACATTCGATCAAGGCATGAAAGGCTGGATCGGCATCAATTTCGAGACCGAGCCTGCGCGCGCGCCCAAATGCTTTATTGACAGCCAACCGACGACTTTTGATGCTCATGCAGATATCCGCTCAAATATCGAACCAAGTGCCACGATCCTTTATAGCGGGCTATGTGTCGACTCACCAACATGAGGTAGTGCCCACTAGCCCCGGCGGGTTGGCTGATAGCCACATCCGATCCCGACCAAATCTGATGCGGTTCGGTCATTTTCGCGCAGATCTGCCACCGGCGCTACGATCGCCTGGCATCGATACGGCTCGCAAGCACGTCGTCATGCTGCCCAGATGAGACGCTGGCATGAGTTGGGCGGGAAGCGCGCCTTCGGTAGGGTCATTGGTACCGGCAGGCGATTTCGGCAGAAAAGGAATTTCGAGAACCGTACACATTGATGTCGCCGCTTGTCATCGCATGAATCGCCCCGCAGTATCATCAATTCCTGCGCCCGGGCGATGGAGTCCAAACGGTTCCCGGTCCGCCGTCCGGAGCAGCCTCGACCATGACTGTCCGTTTACCTGCAGCGACCTTTCCAATGACGCCCACAGCATAACCGATCGAAAACAACGAGGCGATGACTATGGCATTGGAGAGGCGCAGGGCAATGGCAGCGTCTGATATGAACAAGACGGGGGAGACGACCAGTAAGGTAGGCATAAGGATCAGTAGAAATAGGGCTGACGCGCCTACAAAGTCCTGCGCTTGAGCTCGAGCTCGCACCTCTTCCGCTGGGAGACGCAGCGGCGGAGGAAGGGGGAGCAAGTACGTCGCTCACGGTGTCGACCCGACGATGGCAGAGGCCGTCGAGAGGGCCGGTGCAAAGGTGTTGCACACCATCTTCAGAGCTGCAGTAAGCAGCTCGCCGACGAGGTATCGACCATGTTGGGTTTGCTGGAGCAGTGGCATTAAAAAATGCGGAAGTCGCCAAACTATGTTAATTTCAACGCCGAACACCGACACGACGTTGGGCAGCGAGCCGCCTTCCGCAAGATTTTTTACCTTTAGGTACTCCTACCGAAGGATTGTGATCATGCGCAGAACATTTGCGTACCTGACGATCGCTACGTTCTTCTCGACCTCTGCCTTCGCAGATCCTGCCGCCCTAGCTGCAAACGTGAATTTCAGGGTTGGCCCCGGCACCGGATTTGACGCGATGCGTGTTATTCCTCAGGGCGAGGAAGTCGATATCAAGGAGTGTGATGCGGGAGCCTCCTGGTGCGCAGCAAGTTACTCATCAGCCTTGCTCGAAGGGCCCTGGGGCTTTGCCAGCTCGCAGTATCAAACAGGCCACAGGCAACACAGCCTATCCAGAACCGGGCGGAAACCGGGCCCGCACCACGCCGCAATCAGCAGTTTCGTCAACGGGCACCGGATCATCTTTCCATCGATCGGGCCGGGCGACAGTTCGGCAATCGGAATGAGTTGAGCCGCCATTATGGCCGGCTTCATCAGGGTTCTGGTCGTAACTTCCAGAACTTCGATCGCGGCGGCGGGTACAGCGGCGGTGGCCGCAGGTTCCATGGAGGCGGTGGTCGCGGTGGCGGAGCAGCCTTCCGCGGTGCTGGCGCGCGCGGCTGTGACGGCCGAGGACGCTGAGCGATCGAACTTACCTGGGCGCCACGGCTCGTCGAGCTGCTGTCGATCCTCGTCGCACCACAGTCGTGAATACCGGAAGAAATTATCAGTTGAGACCGCTGGGGGGCTAAGGTCCCGCTACAGCACCGCCAAAAGGGGCACCACCATGAGCCGCGAGAAGGCCCGACCGCAAACTTCCAATTTACCTGGATCTCATGAACTACCCACACACTATCGCTGCGGTCCGATCCAATTCAGGGGAAGCGATGACGGACTTTACGAGCGTCATCTCCTCTTCGACAACGTCATCGCCCCCGAAGATGCGGGAAACCGCGAGCGATACGAGGCGATCGCTCGATCGGTCAGAGATGTGCTCTCGCAGCGCTGGCAACACACGCAACAGACCTATGTCAGAGAGAACCCCAAGCGGATTTACTATCTGTCTATGGAGTTCCTGATCGGGCGATCTCTCATTAACAACATCGCCAATCTCGGTCTCGGTCCACTGGCCAAGCGGCTTTTCGATCAGGAGCACATAGATGAATTGGCCATCCTCGTCGAAGAGCCCGACGCGGGTTTGGGCAATGGCGGGCTTGGCCGGCTCGCGGCCTGCTTCCTGGACTCGATGGCGACCATGCAATTGCCGGCAATGGGCTACGGGTTGCGCTACGAGTACGGGATATTCAAGCAGACGATAGTTGACGGCTGGCAACGCGAACAGCCCGACAACTGGTTGCGCCGACCGGATCCCTGGGAAGTCGCCCGGCCGCAGGAGGCGGTCGAAATCAAGCTCGGCTGCTCCTTCGAGGTCCGCGGCGGGTATTTGCGGGTGGCTGCCGGGATGCCGTCCCGCCTGCTCGGCATACCTTACGACCGGCCGATCGCGGGCTATGGCGGCAGGACCATAAACACGCTGCGGCTTTGGGCCGCGGCAACGCCGGATAGCTTCGACTTCCAGGCCTTCAGCGCTGGCGAGTTCGTTAGCGCGCTGGCACAGAGGCTGACGGCCGAGACCGTCACGCGGGTCCTTTACCCCGATGATACGACTAGCATGGGACAGGGCCTGCGGTTCGTTCAGGAATATTTCCTGGTCGCATGTTCGCTCACCGACCTCATCCGGCGGTTTCGCTCGAATAACTCCGATTGGCATTCTCTGCCCGACAAGGTGGCGATCCAGCTCAACGACACGCATCCCAGCCTCGCAGTTGCGGAACTGATGCGTATCTTGCTCGATGACGCGAATTTGGGTTGGGATGATGCCTGGGATCTCACCAGGCGTTGTCTCGCCTACACCAACCACACCCTTTTGCCCGAGGCGCTGGAGAAATGGCCGCTGCGGTGGTTCGAATTGATGCTGCCGCGCCACTCCGAAATCATTCTGGAGATCGATCGACGGCTCAGGGACGAGATTCTGGCCCGTTTTCCCGAGGACCAAGGCCGCGTCGAGCGGGCGAGCCTGATCGAGAGGGGCGCCGATTGTCTGGTTCGCATGGCCAATCTCGCCATTGTCGGCTCGCACAGCACCAACGGAGTCGCCGAGATCCATTCGCGGCTGCTGCGCGAAACGACGGTGAAGGACCTTGCCGAGATATTCCCCGGACGGTTCAACAACAAGACGAACGGCGTGACGCCCCGGCGTTGGCTGCTCCTGTCCAATCCAGACCTTGCCCGCTGCATAAGCGACGGCATCGGCGATGGATGGATCACCAATCTCGCCGAACTTGAAAAGATGAAGCCGCTCG
The DNA here is from genome assembly GCF_004342325.1 of Rhizobium azibense. Taxonomy (NCBI): domain Bacteria; kingdom Pseudomonadati; phylum Pseudomonadota; class Alphaproteobacteria; order Hyphomicrobiales; family Rhizobiaceae; genus Rhizobium; species Rhizobium azibense. Next base: position 237,098 of record NZ_SMBJ01000002.1, read on the forward strand.
TCGACGACGGCGGATTTGTCGAGGCCGTCCGTGAAGCCAAACGAATGGCGAAGCAGCGCTTTGCCGAATGGCTGAAGGTAAGCGCAGGGATCATTGTCGACCCCGAGGCGATCTTCGACAGCCAGGTCAAACGCATCCATGAATACAAACGGCAATTACTGAATGCGCTGAGGATCGTCGCGCTCTACAACCGCATCCGTGAAGATCCCGGCCTCGATATGGTGCCGCGCACCTTCTTCTTCTCCGGCAAGGCGGCGCCCGCCTACCACGTGGCGAAGCTGATAATCAAATTCGTCAACAATCTCGCCGGCACGATGGACGCCGACCCGATCGTGCGCGGGCGTCTCAAGGTCGTCTTCCTGCCGGATTACTGCGTTTCGCTGGCGGAGCGTCTCATCCCCGCCAGCGACGTCTCCAACCAGATTTCGACGGCAGGATATGAAGCGAGTGGCACCAGCAACATGAAGTTCATGATGAACGGTGCGCTGACGATCGGCACGCGCGACGGAGCGACGATTGAAATGGCCGAGGCGGCAGGCGAGGAGAACTTCTTCCTGTTCGGGCTGACGGCGGACGAGGTCGCGGGGAGCCGCGGCTGGTACAGTCCGCGCTGGCACTATGACAACGAACCCGAAACCCGCGCGGTGCTGGATCTGATCCTGTCCGGGCATTTTTGCCGTTATGATCCCGATGTCGTCGATGTGCTCCGCAATATCCTTCTGACGAGCGGCGACGTCTTCAGGCACTTGGCGGACCTCACCTCGTATCTGGAAGCAGACCAGCGGCTGCAGTCTCTCTATGGCGATCGTCAAGCATGGACCCGGAAAGCGCTGCTCAACGTCGCGAATTCGGGAAGGTTCTCAAGCGACCGCACGATCGCCGAATATGCGGCCGAAATCTGGACCGCCAAACCCTGTCCCGTGCCTTGACTCGACGGGTGGGAGCGCCTCATGGTTCAACTGTGCGTTTTACAGGTTCGTGGAACGCTTCCTATTTTAACGACCACTCGGAGCGCCGACGAAGCCTGCGTCAGAGGGACCCGAGATGTCGTGTTGGTCCATAGCCGCCTGACGCGAACGCCAAACCGGTATGCAATCGTCTCCCACTCTCCAGACGCCCAGCGCTCCACGCGATGCTAATTGGCGAGCTGGCCATTCCAGACCCTCACTGCGGGTATCTCGTGATAGTAGGAGAGAACGCTTACCGTGCCCGTATTTAAGAGGAAATGCTGTCCCGCACGCGCTGGTAGTCCAATCCATCTCGCCGCAAGCACGCGCAGTACGTGCCCATGTGCGAACAGGGCAACATCGCCGTCAGCAGCCCGCGCCCGCCCCACGACCTGATCCACACGCGCAAGGACTTGCGACGGTGTCTCGCCACCCGGGCATCCATCCCGGAAAATCAACCAGCCCGGCTGTTTCGCCTCGATCTGCTTGGGCGTTAGCCCCTCGTATTCGCCGTAGTTCCACTCCATCAAGCCTGGATCGACGGCGGCTCTATCGCCGAGGCCCGCCAAGTCACAAGTCTCCCGTGCCCGCTGCAGAGGACTTACGAGAACGAGCGCGAACGTCTGTCTAGCCAGCAGCGGCCGCATTCGTTCCGCCTGCCGTCGCCCGCTGTCGGTTAAGGCGATTTCCGTTGTACCGGTGTGTTGTCCGCTCAGACTCCACTCGGTCTCACCATGCCTGATCACGAATACATTCACGTCCCGCCCTCCTCGCTTAGGAATTTCGGGGTTCCGTCCAACCTGCGCCCGGATGCGCCGCCAGTGGAACTACTCGTCGACCGCCTCACCGCGATGCGGTGGACTATCCGCCGCCTGGCACTGCCTCCATCTCATCTACGCGCCGACACTGGCCGCCCCGGTACAGCGAGCCGGTGGCAAAGGGCCCGCTGACCCATCTTTAGGTTCTCGTCGCGCCCATGCCACGCCTTCAGCGCCAGGTCCTGGAGTGCGCGCCCATATGAAAAGGCGATCTTCCACGGCTTTGGCCCAGGCAGTTTGGATCCCGAGCGCGTTGAAACGCTTGGTCAAAGTGGGGACGGTCTCATCCGCAGCTAGAATACCCCTCCCCTTTGCGACGAGCGCCGCCGCGATGCTCCCCAGATCGTGATTCATTGTGGGTCCCTACCTCCTCTGGCACGGGGAGAACATTATAGTACCTTACCCCTTCAAAAGAGAAGGTCCGCCCGTTTCACCAGCTCGTTTTACGGATGCTTTGTACCGCGCTCCTGCGCTAGCCTTGTGGCAGTTCAGCGAACCTCAACGTCAAATGAAGGAGACAATGCGCGATGGGCGGCTGAAGGCTTTCCTCCGGTCGCGGCCGATTCGGCAATCCAGGGCGGCATGTACAGATGAGCGCGCCATGAACTAGGCGACGAAGTCATTCGGCTCGGCAAGGATGACACCTAGCGGGTTCCCGCCTTTTCGGCTGAAGATCATGACCAACTTGTCCCCAACGGAAACCGATCTGCACCGCCTACTGCGCCGCGCCGGCTTCACGGGTGGATGGCTGGAGAGAGCCGGCCCAGGGCCGCGATCTCGAAAACCCTTTGGCGAAGTTGCCATTCAATGCGGTATTGTTTGATCGAGATCAATGCTTGACACGCAGCATTGCTTTACATGCAATCGGAGATTGGGACCGAAATTCGGTCAAGCCGAGGAGTGGATTTTATGCCTCAGCCCACCATCCCGACATTCGCAGATGCCTTCGCCTATTCGCTCGATGCCTGGCAGCGCTCCGTCCTGTTTCTAGACGTCATGCGAAAGCGTGGCGAACAGTACGAGGAACATACGGCGCAGACTGCGCCGCACGTTCTGAACTACGACGCCGAACTTGTCGTTGACGGCCGCAAGCTCAATCGACCGGTCAATTACGCGCTCGTCCGGATCATCCCGCCCCAAGGCATTGTGGTCGACTCACTGAAACGACCCTTCGTTGTTGTCGACCCGCGCGCCGGCCACGGACCCGGAATTGGCGGCTTCAAGGCCGACAGCGAGATCGGCGTGGCGATGAAGGCCGGCCACCCCTGCTATTTCATCGGCTTCCTTCCAGAACCCGTTCCTGGTCAGACCATCGAGGATATCGTCCGTGCCGAAGCGATCTTCATGGAAACGGTCATTGCCCGCCATCCCGAGGCCGACGGCAAGCCCTGCGCGATCGGCAACTGCCAGGCGGGCTGGGCGGTGATGATCCTGGCTTCGCTGCGTCCAGAACTGTTCGGTCCGATCATTATTGCCGGCACACCGCTTTCCTATTGGGCGGGGGTCAGGGGCCAATACCCAATGCGCTATTCGGGCGGCCTGCTCGGCGGCAGCTGGCTGACGGCGCTCACGGGCGATCTTGGTGCCGGGATATTCGATGGCGCCTGGTTGGTCCAAAATTTCGAGAACCAGAACCCCGCCAATACCCTCTGGAGCAAGCCGTACAATCTCTACTCGAAAATAGACACCGAGGCCGAGCGCTACCTCGGCTTCGAGCGTTGGTGGGGCGGCCATGTGACGCTGAATGCCGAAGAGATGCAGTTCATCGTCGATGAGCTCTTCGTCGGCAACAAGCTCGCCGCCGGCGAGATCCGCACCTCCGACGGCACCGCCATCGACCTGCGCAATATTCACGCTCCGATCGTCGTCTTCTGCTCGAAGGGCGACAACATCACACCGCCGCAGCAGGCACTCGACTGGATCCTCGACCTTTACGACAGCGTCGACGAGATTCGCGCGCACGGCCAGACCATTGTCTATGCCGTGCATGAGAAAATAGGGCACCTCGGCATCTTCGTCTCCGCCGGCGTCGCGCGCAAGGAGCACGACGAGTTCGCGTCCAACATCGATCTGATCGATGTTCTGCCGCCGGGTCTCTATGAAGCGGTGCTGGAGCCCGTGAGTGAAGTTGTTGAAGGCAGGGACTTGATCGCCGGCGAATGGGTGATGCGCTGCGAAGCCCGAACGCTGGACGATATCCGCGCTCTCGGGGGCAACGATCTCGAGGACGAGCGTAGCTTCGCCGCAGCCGCCAAGGTCTCCGATATCAATCTGGCACTTTACCGAACCTACCTGCAACCCGCGATCAGGGCCGTGGTCACACCGCCCATGGCCGAAGCGATGCGCCGCATGCATCCGCTGCGCCTGCAGTACGAAATCTTCGGCCCGAGCAATCCGTTCATGGCCTGGATTCAGGCGGCCGCCGAGCATGCCAGCCAAAACCGCAAACACGCATCCTCAGAGAACCCATTCCTGGCGCTGCAGGAAAACGTGTCGCGGCAGATCGTCGACGGGCTGGAGGCTTGGCGTCGGACGATCGAACGCCTTTCGGAGGATGCGTTCCGCACCGTCTATGGCTCGCCTGTGCTGCAGACCGCGCTCGGCATCGACAGCAAATCTGACCGCCGCCCGCGCAAGCCGGCAAAAAGCAGCCTACATGAGGCGCTGGTTGAAGCAAGGATCGCTTCGCTCAGAGCCGAGATTTCCGAGGGTGGCCTTCGAGAGGCCCTTGCCAGGGGCCTACTGTTCGTCGGAATGGCGCGCGGTGGTGCCGACGAGCGTGGCTTCGAGGCAATCCGCCGGCTGCGCCGTTCCCATCCGACGGCAAGTCAGTTGACGCTGCCGGAGTTCAAGGCGCTGCTGCGCAAGCAGTATTTCATACTCCTGGTCGACGAGGAGGCAGCCCTTTCGGCAATCCCGAACCTGCTGCCGGAGGACCTCGAGGAACGCCGCTCCGCCTTCAATTCGCTGCGGGAGGTCCTACAGGCGTCCGGAGCCGTGACCGGTGCCGCCGCCCAGCGACTGGAGCGCGTCGAGACGCTCTTTGGTCTCGGGAGTGAAACGGTGCCGTTCGTGGCGCGCAAGACCGCGCGCGAGCGCAAGACATCCTGATTGAGCTGCTAGGAGGGTCCGTAGTGTCCGAGGTAATTGCACTGACGTCAGAGCCGTCCAAGTACGACCGCCTGATTGCCGCCGCGCAGGCCGAAACGCCCGCGGTCACGATCGTTGCCCATCCCTGCGACGAAACCTCGTTGCGCGGAGCGCTTGAAGCGGCGGAAATGGGGCTCATCAAGCCGATACTCGTTGGACCGGAAGCGAAGATCCGCTATGTGGCGGCGGAGCATCGGCTCGAAATCGGTGGCATCGAGATCGTCGATGTACCGCACAGTCACGCCGCCGCGGCCAAGGCGGTTGCGCTCATTCGTGAAGGCAAGGGCGAGCTTCTGATGAAAGGGAGCCTGCATACCGATGAATTGATGCATGCGGTAGCCGCCTCCGCCACAGGTCTCAGGACCGATCGGCGGATCAGCCATGTCTTCGTCATGGATGTCCCCGGCCATGCCGACACGCTCTTCATCACGGATGCCGCCATCAACATTTTTCCGGACCTCGAAGCCAAGCGTGACATCGTGCAGAACGCAATCGACCTCTGGGTGACGATCGGTCTCGGCGAGCCGCGGGTCGCGATCGTCTCGGCGGTTGAGACGGTCACGACGAAGATCCCCTCGACAATAGAAGCGGCGGCGCTGTGCAAGATGGCCGAACGCGGCCAGATCACGGGCGGCCTCATCGATGGGCCGCTCGCCTTCGACAATGCGATCGACCCTGAGGCGGCCCGCATCAAGGGCATCAGGTCCCCGGTTGCCGGCCACGCCCAGATTATCGTTGTACCGGACCTCGAGGCCGGCAACATGCTCGCCAAGAACCTGACCTTTCTTTCCCATGCCGACGCGGCCGGTATCGTTCTAGGCGCGCGCGTGCCTATCGTGCTGACGTCGCGGGCCGATTCGGTGCGAACCCGCCTCGCTTCTTGCGCAGTCGCGGCACTCTTCGCGGCTCGGCGGCGCGCGATACAAGTAGCGGCGGTCTAACGCCATGGACGCAATCCTCGTCGTCAACGCCGGCTCATCGAGCTTGAAGTTCCAGGTCTTCGGCATCGCCGACGCCAACCTGACGCGCCAGGTGCGCGGCCAGATCGGCGGCATCGGTACGCGGCCACGACTGCAGGCAAAGAAGGCCGATGGAACGGTCCTCATTGATCGAAGCTACGCCGCGGAAGCAGTGCGCGACCTTCCAGCCGCCATTGCCGCAGCACGCGAATGGCTGCTGACACTCGACGGGTTCGAACTGCGGGCGATCGGCCACCGTGTTGTCCACGGCGGCCCTGACTACGCGCAGCCTGTGTTGATCGATACGACAGTGCTCGACCGTCTCGCCAGCTACCAGGATCTTGCGCCGCTGCACCAACCGAACAATCTGGCGCCAATCCGGCTCGCCATGGAGATCAATCCCGATGTGCCGCAGGTCGCCTGTTTCGATACGGCCTTCCACCGCGGGCACCCCGAGCATGCCGATTGCTACGCGCTACCGCGGGCGTTTTATGACCAGGGCGTGCGGCGTTACGGCTTCCATGGCCTTTCTTACGAATACGTCGCCGAGCGGCTGAGCGAGATTGCCCCCGAAGCGGCGCGCGGCAAGGTCATTGTCGCGCATCTCGGTAGTGGCGCGTCGATGTGCGCGCTGCGCGAAGGCCACAGCGTCGAGAGCACGATGGGCTTCACGGCGCTCGATGGTCTGCCGATGGGAACGCGGCCGGGCCAGCTCGATCCGGGCGTCGTGCTCTATCTGATCATCCACAAGGGCATGAGCGCGCAAGCCGTCTCGGATCTGCTTTACCACGATGCCGGGCTCAAAGGGCTTTCCGGCCTGTCAAACGACATGCGCGATCTTCTCGCGAGCGACGATCCCCATGCTCAACTTGCTATGGCCCACTTCGTATATCGATGCGTTCTCAATTCAGGAATGCTCGCAGCGGCACTGGGGGGCGTCGATGCGTTCGTATTCACGGCCGGCGTCGGCGAGAATTCCGCTCGTGTCCGCGCACGCATCGTGGAGGGCCTCGCGTGGCTCGGGGCGGAGCTCGACCCGCTGGCGAATGAGGCTGGCGCCAGTTTGATCTCCACGGCCAGGAGCCGCGTTGCCTTGCATGTCATTCCGACCGACGAGGAATTGATGATCGCGCGCCACACGCTCACGATCATCAGTGCCCCCAACGCCTGAACCCCGGAGGCAAGCCGATGTCCATTCCCACCGTCAAGACCAAGCTTCTCGAAGGTCGCAAGGGCCTGATCGTCGGCATTGCCAATGATCGATCGATCGCCTGGGGCTGCGCCAGGGCCTTTCGCGCCCTCGGAGCGGAACTTGCCGTGACCTACCTAAACGACAAGGCGAGACCCTATGTCGAGCCGCTGGCGCGCGAGCTCGAGTCGCCGATCTTCCTACCTTTGGACGTTGCTGTGCCAGGCCAGATCGAAGCGGTCTTCGAGCGCATCGGTGAGGTCTGGGGAGAGCTCGATTTCCTCGTCCACTCGATCGCTTTCTCTCCGAAAGACACGCTCGGCGGGCGCGTCACCGACGCTCCGCGCGAGGGTTTCCTGACGACGATGGAGATATCCTGCTGGTCCTTCATCCGCATGGCCCAGCTCGCCGAGCCGTTGATGAAGGATGGCGGCACGCTCTTCACCATGACCTACTACGGGTCACAGGTGGTGGTGGAAAACTACAACATCATGGGCGTCGCCAAGGCGGCGCTCGAAAGCGCCGTCCGCTACATGGCAGCCGAACTCGGCGCCAAGGGCATCCGCGTGCATGCCATATCCCCCGGAGCGCTTGCAACTCGGGCCGCCTCGGGCATCCCTGAATTCGACGCACTGCTTGAAAAGACAAAGCTGAAGGCGCCGACGCGCGAACTCGTCGACATCGATGACGTCGGTATGGCGACGGCCTTTCTCGCGCACGATGCAGCGCGACTGATTACCGGCCAGGTGCTCTACGTCGATGGTGGCTACCACATCATCGACTGATGCCGGCGGCCGACACGCTCGCCATGCAACACCCGCTGATTGCCAATGATTTCAGTGGTGATTGGCTTCATTCGATCCGGTCGATTCGCTAACTCCGCGCCGGCTTCCTTGTCATCCATCGAATATGTCGATCGACTCGGCTCGTCCCTTCAGACGAGGCAAGTCGACACGGGATCAACGAACCTTCGCACCACTTCGCGCAAAACATTGAAGAAAGCTGCCTGATTGCGCGCCTCGACGCTCTTCAAGCGCGCTCGCTGATCCAGGAGTGTGAAATCCCCTATCCCGCAAAATCAAGATCCCCGATCCGACGCGCTTCGTCGGCTACCGCCGTAACGTTCTGTCAGAACCGGCAATCCGTTACCTGCCGCACATCTTCGCCAAGGTGTGTCGCGACTTCGAGCCCGAATTGATTGAACGCGACGGCGAGGACGACCATGTTACCTGATGGTGCATTCCCCTACGAAGTTCGCCCTGTCCAAGCTGGTCAACAGCCTAAAGGGCGTATCCAGCCGACTTCTGCGCACGAGCCGGCCTCAGCCGCCAAGTTTCCGGCTGCCGTAATCGCTTTGACAGCCATTGCTGCTCGGCCTGACTGCTTGACGCGTTGAACAAACATTCACATCCTCGTCGAACGCAGGTTGACAACGTTGCCACCAACGAGTTTGTCGAACTGCTCTTTCGAAAGAGGCATGGAGAGCAAGTATCCTTGAAGGTGATCGCAGCCGAGTTCCTTTAGCGCCATGCGCTGGTCGTCGGTCTCGACGCCCTCGGCCGTGGTCTTCAGGCCCTTGGCACGCGCCAATCCGATCATTGCCTCGATGATCGCCCGCCCATCCTTTTCCCTTCCGAACCGGTCGACAAAACTCTTGTCGATCTTGATACGGTCGACACTGACGTTCTGAAGGCGTGCGAACGACGAAAACCCCGTTCCGAAATCATCGAGCGCGAAGTGGACGCCAATTGACCGAAGTGCTTCGATGTTTTTCTGGCACTGTCCGCCGCCGTCAAGCAGAGTGCCCTCGGTAATCTCGATTTCGAGCTGTTCGGGGTTGATGCCATAGTGTTTCAGCATCGACATCACCTTCAGCGCATAGCTTTCGTTTTGCAGTTCCTTTGGGGAGGCATTGGCTGCGATCTTGAGCGCGGGCCAGCGCTGCGCGGCAAGGCACGTCTCCCGCAGGACAAATTCTCCAATCGCATTTATGAGGCCGCACTCTTCCGCAATCGGGATGAATATGTCCGGACCGACCCTACCACGCGTCGGATGGGACCAGCGCAGAAGCGCCTCCGCACCGCAGAGCGCACCGTTGTCCGCCGAATAGACCGGCTGGAAATGAAGCTCCAACCCTTTTCCTTCGGTTACCGCTCGCCGCAGGTCGTACTCGATCTCACGGCGCGCCTGGAGAAGATCATCCATGTGAGCACCGAAGATGGCATAGCAGTTTCGGCCGGCTCCCTTCGCGCTGTAGAGCGCGATGTCGGCCTTTCTCGTTAGCTCCTGAGCGGCCGTTCCAAACTCGCCGGCCGCCACGCCAATGCTCGCCCCGATGCTGATCGAACCTCCACCCATCTCGAAGGGTCGCCTCATCGCTTCAAGCAGATGCTCACAGACGCCGACCACGTCCTCTTCGCAGACATTGTCCAGGATAACGGTGAACTCATCGCCGCCGAGGCGGGCTACAAGGCGTCCGGCGCAAACTTGAAGAAGGCGGCCAGCAACAGCCACCAGGAGTTCGTCGCCTGCGGCATGGCCGAGCGTGTCGTTCACCTGCTTGAATCGGTCGAGATCGATGAACAGCACCGCGATGGATTTTCCGGGAAGGGAAGCGGCGAGCGCCTGTGACAGGTGCCTTTGGAATTGAGAGCGGTTTACCAGCCCGGTAAGGCCGTCATGTGCGGCAAGACGCTCGAGTTCGGACCGGCTGTGTTGCAGGTGGCGGCTTCGCAACAGGACTGCTCCTCCCATCGCGCTCATAGCGGCAAACACCGCAATGCCAGCCATTGCGACGGTCGGACCGACACGGCTTTCCACGGCAGCGCCCGGTGTGAACGGTCGCCAGGAAAAATATCCGAAGTCGTTTCCTGTCACCTTCTTCAATTTTGCGTAGGAACGGCCGTCCTCGTCACTGCGTGCCCATGTGAAGCGGAGGTCGTCAAACAGGTATTCCTGCGCCATGCCGGATAGAAAGTTTCCATCGAGATAGCGCACGGCGACATGAAGATATACGTGCGCCGGATCCTGTTCGATATCTCCTGAATCCGATACGATCGGCTTCACACTGACGACGGCAGGATGTCCGTTGACGAGGGCCAGATCGCTTTCACCGATGCTTAGGACCTGGTCGGAGACGCCGTTCTCGTCACCGGCGACCAACCTCCTTCGAAGCTTCTGGGCAAGCGGGATAACTATGTCATGGACCTGGCGAAAGGCTTCCTTGCGGTCGGCTTCGTCATTGGCGAAGGCATATACGGCCCGCCCCTCCGGAGTGACCACAAACGCCCGCTCGTGCTGGAAATACGTGAACATCCACTTGCCGAGGTTCATCTCCATCCAGTCTTGATCACCGGCGGAGACCTTGCGTACGGCGTCGTCCCAAACCGTCACGCTTTCCTGGTCATGGGCCACGCCCTCCTGCAGCTTCGCAACCACCATTTCCGCAAGATGCCGCTGGCGTCCGATGGCAGCTTCGTCGGTGGTTCCTGTTGCGACCGAGAGCACAATCGCAAGCGCCGCCCAGATGGATGCCGACGCGGCAGCGGGAAGTATCAGGAGAAGGAAGACCGCACGAAGCTTGGGATGTTTCATATGCCACTGCCCTATTATGAGCACATGCTTAATTCGTGAATGTTAAGTCCCACCTAAGAAAACAGACCCAAGTTTACGCGACACCTCCAAAGTGGCGGCTCGGCAACTTGCGTTAAGCAAATACATCAAAAAAGAACGATGCAGAGGTTGGATGACGTCTCGATCATCCCGTTTCTGCTCTGGCAGGATCCTCGTCGACGTTAAGACATTTCTGGCTGATGCCGTCGGCAGCGACGGCATTTCGAGCGCGGACGATTTTAATGACCTAGGCCGGCGCGTCGTTTTCATCAATAGCAGCGCCTGCATACACTTTGCGAGCCACAGCGGCCAAAATCAGCAGCGTTACCGAGGCAAGCGCGCAGCAGGCAGCAAATCCGAGCGCGAAGCCGCGTTTTGCCGTCTCGAGCCAAGGAAGCTCTGCCGATTCGCCCAATGTCCTTGCGATTTCCACTGCTCCAGCAAGCGTCGCGGAGATCGCCACGACCTGCTCCTCGTTGAAACCGCTTAAGTTCACTTGGTCCATCGTCATGCGATAGACAAGCGTTCCAAGACTGCCGAGTAAGGCGATTCCGAGCGCGCCGCCGAATTCCGCACTGGTTTCCGAAATTGCAGATGCAGACCCCGCACGTTCTGGCGGCGCGGTGCTGACGATCAGCCCCGTCGTCGTGAGGATAACCGGCACGAAACCCAGCCCGATAAGCATACTTGCCATCAGGATGCCAACGAGGCTTTCAGCGAATGCCGCAGCCGCCATGGCAGTTGTTCCGACGGCATTGACGATCAGACCCCCGATGACGGTACTGACCGGGCCAAACCGGTTGGTAAAGCGATAGGCCTGAAAAGACATACCGGCAAAGACCAGCGCCGAGGGCACCGACCACAACGCCGCTCCCAGCGGCGAAAGCCCGAGCACCAGTTGCAGAAACAGGTTCTGGAACAGGAAAATACCAAAGACGAAAAACACACCGGCGAGATTGACCACCAGCGACGCCGTAAACGATGGAATGCCAAAGAGACCAAGATCGATCAAGGGGTGAACAAGGCGCTTCTGGCGGCGCACGAACAGGATACCGACGAAAACGCCAAGAAGGATGGGAAGCAGATGGCCCGGTTTGAAACCATCGGCGGCCATATGTTTTAAGCCGTAGATGATTGGCAGAACGGTTGCGAGCGACAACAAGACACTCAGAAGATCGATCTTGCCGCCATCGTCATTTCTATACTCTGGCAGAAGATAGGGAGCTGCGATCAGCAAGGCCATCATGACCGGAATATTGATCAGGAAGACCGACCCCCAGTGGAAATATTCAAGTAACGCGCCTCCGAGAAGCGGTCCAACGAGGCCACCAAGGGCAAAGGCCGTGCCCCATATACCGATCGCCCGGTTGCGCTCGGCCTCGTCCTTAAAAAGATTGACCACCAGTGACAATGTGGAAGGAGCGATCGTGGCACCGGCGACACCGAGCAGAGCACGTGCAATGATCAGTTGTTGAGGGGTGCTGGCTGCCGCCGCAAGCGAGGACGCGACGGCGAAGGCGAAAGCACCGATGAGCAGTACCCGCCTTCGTCCTATTCGATCTCCAAGTGTGCCCATGGTCAACAAAAATCCGGAAACCATGAAGCCGTAGATATCGTTTATCCAGAGCAGTTCCGATGCAGACGGATCAAGATCTGCGACGATTGCCGGCATCGCGAGAAACAGGACTGACAAATCCATCGAGTAGATAAGGCAGGCGATCGACAGAACATAGAGGCCGATCCATTCGCGGCTACCGGCGGTGGGCTGAGGTTGTTCTGCAAGATGTTCCTGCACGGCTGCCTCCCTAGCTGTGAGTTTGCAAATCTCGTCTCCGCTCGAGACTTTGGCAACCAGCGACGATTGTCCACAGATCCAGGGAAGAGATATAAGAGGTCCGTGCGGATCGGAACGCGCGATCAAGCCAGACCCTCGCCGGCTATTGCCAGGCCCGACGGAGGACCCGGCATCACAAGGCGAGGGCAGTCGCGGCTATCCGATTTGCCTTGCTTAATCACTGAACGAGGCACCGGCAGATGGTTGTCAGGCTCTTGCAGCAGACGGGCCGGTCGTAATCGGGTGCAGAGGCCAGACTCACCGAGCGTGGGTAGCTGCGCGGCCGACCTGTCGGGTATTGCACTTGCGAAGTCCGTCAATGAGTCGAATGCATGTCTTCCTGGCGCAACTGGTCGATGGCATCCAGCGCCTCTTCGGCAGACCAGCCCGCACGAAGCGCAGCTGCGATCAGACGCACTTCAGCTTCCTGCTCAAGCTTCAAATAGAGGCCCTCAAGAGCTTCTCTTGCAGTGACGACATGTTCGTCGTGGGGTACGACATGGGGAATTCTTTCAAGCTGTGGCATGTTGATCTCCGCATAGCTGCTCTGTTGAAGCCTTGCCCGTCGCCGCGTAGACGATCGTTGCTTCTTGTCACCAAGGGCGGGAATCATCCTTGTGGATGAACTTGACACCCAAGCGATTGTTCGCGCGTCAAAATGATCTTTGCGCTGTTGCCTCAACCGTCAGCTAGGGCGCGTGCTGAAGGGGTCAACAGAAAATGTTAGCGGGATAACAACCCTCCAAGAACGCAGCAGTGGTATCACAGCCGACCGGCAGCCCTTGGCTCGCTGCGTTCGACGCTCGAGCAGATCATCGTTCAGCGCGCCAAGCCGCCGGACTTACCCATTACGCCTTGTATTGGAAAGGTTCGTGCTTCCGGCGAAGGCGGAGCGACAATCATCCGCTATCAAGGGCCGACACCCTAGAGCGCTCAGGAAGAGAGCCTTTCGTGTTCGTAAAGTTGGTCCATGCTTAACGTCGCTATTTCGGCAAACGGGGTCTGATTCCTGACGCGGCCGCCATCAAGGATCACGACTTCGTCGCAGAATGAGATCGTGCTGCGGTGATGGCTGATGACGATCGTCGCACGACGACCGGCTCTTGATTTCAAGGTCTCGACGATCGCTGCTTCAGACAATCCGTCCATGGCGTTCGTAGCCTCGTCCAGGATGAGGATTTCCGGATCACGCACGAGGGCCCTTGCCAGAGCAATGCGCTGCCGTTGACCAGCCGAAAGGCTGGCCCCCCTGTAGCCGACGATCGTCTCATACCCGTCAGGAAGCTTCTCGATGAAATCGTGCGCTTCGGCAAGCCTGGCTGCGGCCTCCGCCTCGGCCAACGAGGCATTGTGACCATAGATAATATTCTGGAGGATAGTCCCGTCAATCAGCTCAAGGTCCTGGCTTGCGAGCGCAATTTGCCTTCGCCACAGGACCGGATCAATTTGATTAAGCGGGGTGCCATCGGCCAGAATCTCTCCTTCATCGGGCTCCACAAATCGGCACAGAAGATTGACAATCGTTGTTTTTCCAGCACCCGACCGTCCGATAATGGCCGTCGAACGCCCTTGGTGAATCTCGAAAGTGGCGGCGCGCAGCACGACGGGTCGCGAGCCAGACCCCGGATATTTGAAAGTGACGCGATCAAATTTGATTCGTTGAACTGGCGCGTGAAGCTGGCCGTCGCCGGCAGGCGGCGGCGGCTTGTCAGACGAATCCAGAAGCCACTTGACCTCTTCCAAAGAGCCGCTCCAGCTTTGCACTTGGCTCCATGCCATTTGCAGTGCACGGACGTGTGGCTGCAGCCGATAGAGCAGGACCACGAAAGCCACGATAATCGGAAAGCTCACTCCCCAAAGCCAGGCGCCGACGACGACTGCCAGAAACAGACCCGAATGAAGCGTCTCGGTCAGCGGCGGCAGTGCAGCCTGGCGGGATTGAAGAACGAAACCCGCTTTTCGTACGGCATCGGAAGCGAAACCGAAGATTGCTTTTTCGCGCTGCTCCTGTCCGAAAGCACGAATGAGCCGTCCGGCATGTACGAGGTGAAGCATCCTGGCGGCGAGGTCACCGTTGAACGAAGTTACGTTGCGGCTCGGGGCTTTCAGACTGGCTGACAAAATCGCATGAATGGCCTGGATGAGAACAAGCCCCAATGCAACACACAGCGTCATCTGCCATGAAAGAAGCAGGAGAAAGGCAAGCAAAATGACGACGGCGGAGGCGGACACGATCGAAGCGAGCATAGTTTGTATCGCATCTGAAGCCCGCCAGGATTCGTTGGAGATGATATTGAGCAGTCGCCCGGGGCTTTGCTGGAGAAAAAACGGGTATCCGATCGTCAGGAGTTGCCCCGCAAGAGAGCTGCGGATCGCATGGCCGGCTTTGCCGTAGATGAAATTGGCAAGCACGGCGTTGGCGAACGCCAGCACATTTTTCAGCGTGATCAGTCCAAGGATGGCGGCGGCGATCGCGGTCAGCCTTGCGCGATCATCCAGGCCGGCACCCACTTGCTGGAAGACGGCTGAGAATCCGCCCATGCCGGAGGGATCCTTCTCGCCGCCAATGATGCCGAGCATGGGAATGATAAGGCCAATGCCAGTGCCTTCAAGGACAGCGCTGCTGAGCCCAAGTACGACGACAACCGCAATGAGGCCGATCTGTTTGTCCAGCGCCTGGCGCAATAGCCGAAAGCTCGACATGATGAATTCTAGCATGGCGGTTGTGACCTCAGCAGACGAGTTATCTGGTCGATCGGGATTGCCTCTGACAGCTCCCGTCGTATGTCGGCGACGGGACGTGCAAGCCCGGCAGCACCCCCCGCCACTATGCAAGTCCCTGAAGCGGCGGGACCATTTTGACCGGGACCGACTGGTAGTAACGCGCCAGCGCATCCGCTCGCCGGGTGGCCTCGTCTGAAAAGCGGCACAGCCACGGGGCAAGAATGGCGGAGCGAAGTCCATACCGCTCCCGCCGTCTTATGAACTGCCACTTTCCAGTTCGCGTGAGGAACTCATGGGTGAGTGCGGGACGCTGCTCATCGGCAATGAGCTGATAGAGGAAATAGAAGAAACACAAGGCTCCGTCCGCATAACTGGAAGACACCGGCGCAGCTTGCTTGGCAATTTTTCTTTCCAGCGTGAGAATGCAATCCGCCGCTCGGCGTACGGTATCCAGTGTGACATCGGCGCCGATGTCAAGAAGAGCGCCGGGGTCATCGTTAAGAGACTGCCGCTCGAGATTCTCGGCAACGATCTTCAGATGGGTTCGACGCATTTGGCGCTTGTGTCTGCTTGTGACACTGTCAGAGTGAATTCGATAGGCGACCAGGCTATCATCGATCATGGCCGCCGGGAACTCTCGTGCGATTCGCCTGAAAAGATCGAAATCCTCCGCATGCACATAACCGGCGTCATAGACCAGCATGTCTTCAGGAACGACCCTTCTGTTAAACATCACAGTCGAGTGCAAGAAGATCGTAAAGAACAGCGACAGTATATGCCAATCCCCCGACTGATAGATCGGATTTGGCTGCCCGCGCACCACGCGATTACCGAGAAGCTGATCGATGCCCGTTCCACTCATGGCGAGCTGGGGCTGCTGGGTAAAGAGTGCCACCTGGCGTGAAAAGCGCGACGGATAGGAAATGTCGTCTGCATCCATCCTGGCGATCAGATCACCCCTGGCCAAGGCGATGCCCTCATTCAAGGTCGCAACAAGTCCGCGATTTTCCCGCGAAATGATGCGCACGCGATCGTCGATCTTTCGATACTGTTGGAGAATACTCAACGATCGATCAGTCGAGCCGTCGTCAAGTGCAATCACTTCAAAGCGGCCGTAGTCCTGGCGCAGAATGCTTTCCAGCGCTGCAGCAATATAAGGTTCGCCGTTATAGACAGGCAGCACAACAGAGATCAATGGAACGGACATCGTTCAGCTCGCATGTTCGTCGGAAATGCCGCGATTGACATAGTGGCGGCGATAAGCCGAAGCATCATATTCCCGTCCCCCTGCCCCACTTTGCTTGATAGACGACGCAAGATTGGCGAAGCTTCCGGAGCGGACGTAGGGAAAGTAGCGTTTGAGCCGATTGATCGGCCTTTCGAAAGCCAGCCAAGAGATTGAAGCGACCATCAAGGTGGCTGTTGTTCCAATCACAAAACGTGAAGGACCCTGTTCTGAGACATTCACCGGAATCCAGGGCTGAGCCTTGACGATCAAAGACAGGACAATTGGATGGAAAAGATAGACGCCGTAGCTTACGCGCCCGATGGCGACAATCGGCGCGAGTTCCAAAAGCCGGCCGGAGGCGCCCCGCAGACCTGACGAACAACATCCAATCAGCAATACGAATGGTACGAGGGGACAAATCTCGCGACCGATCCACGCCAGCCATTCAAGCGCCGGCGGCATGGCGGCTGACTTCAGCCAGAGGAAAATGACGGCGACGACAGTCAAGGGGACCCAGCTTAGCCGGATCCATTGTGGCCAGACATCGGTTCTGCTTCGATGGGCTGCCAGGAGCGCGCCTGCGACGAGTGCATCCATCGAGGCTGGAGGAAGAAGGTCACGCGCGAGAGATGGTGTACCTGTCAGTGGCCAGTAGAACCGATAACCCAGCGAAAATGTGATGACGGCGATGCAAATCGGTACGATCAACCGGCGCGGAGCAAATAGGATGATCAGCGGCCAAATGATGTAAAACTGCTCCTCGATGCTTAGGCTCCAGGTGTGACACAACACCCACGGCGTCCATTCATCACGAAGGGCATACCAGAAGTTTGAGAGATATAACGCGTGCCATTTGAGGCTGCCTCGAGCGCCTTCAAGGTTGACAAGCCAGACGAAGCCTAGGACTGCGAAGTAGGGAGGAAATATGCGAAGTGCACGGCGAAGATAGAACGATTTCAGCGCATTGCTTGGCTCATATTGGGCTGCCGAGCGCGCTTCCAAGAGAAGCCGTGTTATCAAGAAGCCGCTGAGTACGAAGAACAATCGGACGCCGAGATGGCCCAATACTGATCCTTCGGCTGCCAAGAAATGGTCGTATAGCACCATTGAAACGGCAAAAGTCCGCAGACCATCCAATTGCCGGTCGCGTGCATGAAACATGGATCCCCCTCAGTCTCGTGGGCCCCTCGTCGCCGAAGCAACGCCCGGCTGCACTCCTGCAACCTGCTGCTGTTATTCCGTTGCCGATGAGGCGGATCGAAGTATCAAAGCGCGTCCCTTAAAATTCGGGGGAATCGGGCCAAACTGTGACGCCAACGCCATTATCAGACTTTAGTCTGATATGGTCTCGTGGTTGTTGCCTCCATTTCGAGTGTGTCCTGTGCAGCCATGCCCTTTGGCAGATGTCGGACGGTGCTTGCGAGCGATTCCACACGGACGGCAGATTCATGAAGGTGACGAATCAGCGGCAGGTTGCCGCAGCACCTGGTCGTCACTGGCCAGCGCAAGCGATTCTGCTCACATCTGCGAGCGACTCTATCAGGCCTCACCACCAGCAGGCCGCAAGCGGCCTTTCTGCCGGATTTACGCGGTCGCGCAGACGCACAGATAGCACTCGGTGCGGTGAACGAAAGACGTCGTCATCCAAGTTTCACGGAAGTTAACGCTGACTGTCACATTGGACTGCTAGCAGAAGCAGCGAAAGATCCATGGCCACGTAAGGCGCCAGCGGTCATCTTTTTACGTGCAAGGAGCATTTACGATGAGACTCACTGTTCTTCAATCAGCTCTGGCATCCGTCCTGGCCGCCACCGTATTTGGTGCTGGTCCGGCCCATGCCGAAAAGACCAAATTCGAGTTCTGGTATGGCCTGTCGGGCGACCTCGGAGAGCGCGTGCAAGACGCCTGCAGAAAATTCAACGACATGCAGGCTGACTATGAAATCATCTGCACTTCGCAAAACAGCTATGACACGACGCTTCAGAACACGATTGCCGCCTATCGTGCCAGGAAGCAGCCGGCGATTACCCAGATCTACGACGCCGGCACGCTCGACATGATGCTCTCCGGAGCGTTCGTACCGGCCAAGAAACTGATGGCCGACAATGGCTACACGATAGACTGGACCAATTATTTCGGCGGTATCGCCAATTATTACGCGACAGCTGCAGGGGAGTTGAATTCCTTCCCGTTCAACTCTTCAACCGCCATGTTCTACTATAATGCCGACGCCTTCCAAAAGGCCGGCATCGACTTCAAGCCGGAAACCTGGGAAGAGGTCGAGGAAGCCGCCCGCAAGCTCAAGACGGCGGGTTTCGATTGCCCGCTCGGCTTTAACTTCGATACATGGCAGATGATGGAGCAATTTTCTGCCATCCACAATCAGCCAATCGCAACCAAGGGCAACGGCTACCAGGGTCTGGGCGCCGAACTGGTCTTCAACAAGACCAAATTCGTCGACCATGTGAAATTCTTCAAGAAAATGGTCGACGAGAAGCTGTTCGTCGTCAAAACCAAACAGCTCGGCATGGACATTGTCCCCGCGTTCACCTCGCAGACATGCCAGATGATTCAGACCTCGATCGCTGACCATGGCACGATTGGCAAGACGCTGCCGGAAGGCGTCAAGTGGGAGGTTGCGATGCTGCCGGTCTGGAAAGGCACGCAGCGACAGAACTCACTGGTCGGTGGCGCCTCGCTATGGGTCATGGACGGCCGTCCCGAAGGTGAGTACAAGGGCGCGGCCGCTTTCTTGAACTTCCTCGCCACGCCGGACATGGCGCAATGGTGGTCGACGGTCACTGGCTACATTCCGGTCACCAAGACCGGCTTTGAGGCCATGAAGGCCAATGGTTTTTACGACAAGGCTCCCTACAAGGGCCGTGAGCTCGCGATTGCCAGCCTTACCTACACGCCGACCTCGCAGAATACCCACGGTATCCGCCTCGGTGGTTTCACCCAGGTCCGCAAGGAGGTCTCCACGGCGCTGGAGGCGATTTTCATGCAGAATGCCGACGTGCAAGCTGAACTCGACCAGGCCGCCGATCGAAGCAACGCCGTGCTTCGCCGATTTGAAAAAACCTATGCCGGCCAGAAGCTGAACTGAGTTTCTCGTCAGCAGGAGCCTGCCAGCCGCATATGGCAGGCTCTTGTCCCTGAAGTACTTTTGGTTTGATTGATCCATGGAAAAGCGGGCCGTTTTCAAAAACTGGTGGCTGCCAATTCTTTTCGCCCTGCCACAGATTCTTCTGATCCTTCTCTTCTTCTACTGGCCGGCGATCGCTGTGATGAAATGGGCTTTCACACTTGAGCCTCCCTTTGGCGGGATAGCGGAATTTGTCGGACTGACGAATTTTGAAGAGGTGTTCGCCGATCCATTCTATTGGAATTCCGTCGCCGTCAGCCTCATCTTCGCCCTTTGCGGGACGTGCTTCACGATCCTGGTCGGTCTCGTGCTGGCGATTGCGGTGGACCGTCGACTGCCCGGTTCTGGCCTATTCCGTTTCCTCTATATCCTTCCATATGCAATCGCCGGACCGGCAGCGGGCATGGCCTTCCGTTTCATCCTGTCGCCAGAACGCGGGCTGATGGCCTCGCTCAATGCCGCGTTCCCTGATTTCTGGAATCCGGCAAAATACGGTGCCCACGCGCTCATCCTGGTCATCATCATCTTTGCCTGGAAATGGACCGGTTACACGTTCATTTTCCTGCTGGCCGGTCTGCAATCGGTGCCGCGCTCTCTGACGGAGGCCGCCGCCATGGACGGCGCCGGACCGATCCGCCGCGCGATCGATATACAGGTTCCGCTGCTGGCGCCGACGCTGTTCTTTCTGCTCGTCATCATGATGACGGAGGGGTTCGTCGGTTCGGACACCTTCGGTATCGTACACAGCACGACTGGCGGGGGACCAAATCATGGCACGGAGGTGATGGTATTTCGCATCGTGGACGAAGCCTTCAAAGGACTGAACTACTCCGGCGCCTCTGCGCAGAGCATCGTCCTGATCGGCCTGATCATGATCTTCACGTTCATCCAATTTCGCTTCATCGAGAAGCGTGTGCACTATAAGTGAGCCCGCCATGATCCAGCGCACGCCGATCGCCGATGCACTGACTTATCTGTTGATGGTCTTGGGCTTTATCCTGCTGATTGGCCCGTTCCTCGTCATTCTGGCCGGTGCCAGTCAAACGCTGCAACAGATCAACAGCGTGCCCTTCCATTTCCTCCCCCAGGACCGCTTCCTCGAAAATGCATCGGCTGCCTGGTCGCGCGCCAATCTCGGCTCGGCCATGATCAACAGCTTCATCATGGCCTGTCTCGTCACCGTCGGCAAAGTGGCACTTTCTGCCTGCACGGCCTTCGCCATCGTGTTTTTTCGCACGCCACTCAAGCACTTCTTCTTCTGGATGGTGTTCATCACGCTGATGCTACCGCTCGAAGTTCGCGTGGTGCCGACCTATGCGGTGGCCGCGGACCTTTTCCAGCCGTTTCGATTACTGATTTCGGCACTGACCGGCATCGAGGTATCGGTCGAATGGAACCTGCTGAATTCCTATGCGGGCCTCACCCTGCCGCTGATTGCCACCGCAACAGGTACGTTCCTGTACCGACAATTCTTCATGACGCTGCCAAATGAGCTCGTCGAAGCCGCCCGTATGGACGGTTCCGGACCAGTGCGCTTTTTCGTCGACATGCTGATACCTCTTTCGCGCACCAACATGTTGGCGCTCACCACCATCATGTTCGTCTATGGCTGGAACCAGTATCTCTGGCCGCTGCTGATGATCACAGACCCAGCCTACAAGACCACCATGATGTCGCTGAGCGCCCTGCTCCCTTCGGAAAACAGCCTGCCCGACTGGAATGTCACGCTGGCCGGCTCACTCATCATTATGGCACCGCCGCTCGTCGTCGTTGCGGTGCTGCAACGGTGGTTCGTTCGTGGCTTGGTCGCTGCCGAAAAATGACCCGATGATTTTAAGAAACGAGGTTCAAATATGGCTGACATCGATATTCGCGCCGTGCACAAGTCCTATGGCAAGATCCAGACGCTGCACGGCGTCGACCTGTCTTTTGCCTCGGGCGAATTTGTCGTCATTCTCGGTCCCTCTGGCTGCGGCAAGTCGACGCTTCTACGTATGATCGCTGGACTTGAAGAGATTACCGCCGGCGAAATCGCAATTAACGGTCGCATCGTCAACAGGCTGGAACCGCGCGAACGCGGCTGCGCCATGGTGTTCCAGAACTATGCGCTTTATCCGCATATGACCGTGGCCCAAAACATCGGTTACGCGCTGAAGGTAGCCGGCGTGTCAAAGGCCGAGCGCCAAACGCGTATCGAGGAGACGGCGAAGATCGTCGGGCTTTGCGAATATCTTGCGCGCAAACCAGCAGCATTGTCCGGCGGCCAGCGTCAGCGCGTGGCGATGGCACGCGCCATTGTTCGTGAGCCGCAAGTGTTTCTCTTCGACGAGCCACTGTCGAATCTCGACGCCAAGCTGCGGGTGTCCATGCGCGCGGAAATCCGCAAACTGCACCAGCGCCTTTCAGCAACATCCATCTTCGTCACCCATGACCAGATTGAGGCGATGACGCTTGCCGACAAGCTCGTGGTAATGAATAAGGGGCATGTTGAGCAGGTCGGTCGACCGCTTGACATCTATCATCGGCCCGCAAGCATATTCGTCGCATCCTTCATCGGCTCTCCCGCGATGAATCTCGTCAATACCCGCGTCGAGGTCGAGACAGCATCGGTGCGCGTCGGCGGCGTGCAGGTTCCCATCGACCCTGCCCTTGCCGCCAGCTTGCGCGGAAGAGATGTCACGATCGGCATTCGACCAGAGCAATGTGCCGTTTCACTGGACGGCAGCGGCGTGCGCGCAACAATAGACTTCGTCGAGGAACTTGGCTCCGGTCGGGTCGCCCATGCCGAGATCGACGGCGAACCATTTGCAGCCGTCATCGGCGACCACATGAGCTTGCGTCCAGGCGATCGAGTAGGCCTGGAGTTACCCCCCTCCCACTTGCATGTCTTCGATCGCGATAGCGGTCGCCGGATTGATACGAAGATGAATCCCAGTTCCCCGCATCACGCGGCCGCGACCTCGACGCTGGCGATCGTGCACTGATTTTTCTAGAGCCTCCAGAAGGAACACCCGCATGAACGACATCATTTCCGCCGTCGGCTTTTGCAACCGGACCGGCAAGGGCGACCTCAGCGCGCTTGACACTTCGCTGCGGGAAATCGCCGAAACGGGGGCCGACGCCTGCGAAATCGGCATCTATGCCGAGGAAATCATCAGCGGCGGCCGCATCATCGAGGATCGGACGCGCCGCGTCGCCGACATTGTTCGCCAGCATCCTTTCAAGAAATTGTCGCTGCATGGCCAGATCCTATCCAACTTCATGGACCGCGAGCATTTGCAGCTGCAAAAGAAGGTCGTGCGGTCGATGCTCGAACTCTGCAACCGGCTTGGTGCAGGCATACTCGTCCATCATTCAGGCGCCGGACAGCTTGCCGACGGCGAAAATGCGGCAGATCTTGATCGAATGGAGCGCGAGGCTCTGGCCGAGATGGGCGATATCGCGAAGGGCTACGGCGTACGCATCGCACTGGAAAACATCTTCACCACAGAGAGCGGCCAGTACCGCCAGACGCCGAGCGAAGTGGCCGCTACTGTCAAGGCTATCGGCTCGGACAACGTTGTTGCACTAATCGACTTCTCGCATGCCTATATCGAATCAACATACCGCAACCTTGATTTCCTGGAAGAATTGCGCGCAATGGCGCCGGTAACCGGTCACCTGCATGTTCATGACAGCTTTGGCCTTCCCTATTCCATGACGCGCTTCTACCATCCGGCCGAGGCAACGGCCCTCGGCATCGGCGATCTCCACTTGCCGATCGGCTGGGGTGACATTCCCTGGGAGGGTATTTTCGGCGAGCTCACGTTCCTTCCGGATACGACGCTGATCATGGAAATTAACGCGGAGCGGTTCGGTGACCAGCAGCCGGCCTGCTTGGAAAAAGCACGCGGTCTGGTGGCATTGATCAACATGGCGGGGAAAGCGCAAATGCGGCAGCTGGCGTAGCTGCCGCCCTGATCAACGTGCCACCTCGACCCTCGCCACACGTGGCCTACACACGAATGATGTTTAGACGCAATGCGTTCACGACCGCCTGAGTCCTCGTCGTACATCCCAATTTCTTCATGGCATTGCCGATGTGACTGCTCACAGCATGCTCCGAAAAACCAAGAAGTTTTGCGATTTCGCTACCCTTCTTGCCGCCAGCGGTCAGCCTCAAGCAGTCCAGCTCGCTCTGGGTGAAGCCGATCGGACGATGTTTCTCGGTCAATGTAAGTTGTGAGAGCCTGTCGTATACATGCGTCGCTATAAAAAGGAGCTGGGCCAACTCGATCGTGCTGAAGGTCCGCTGCCCTGAAATAGACAGGGCGCCGCGGCCACCTGCAGCATCATGTACAGGAAAGTAAGCGCCCTTATCCATTCCATATCGTTTGAAAAGGTCGATGACGGCGGACTTCTTGCTTCCTCCCCGATCAGCATTGATGGCTTCCACATCGTAATTGAACGGACGTGTCGATCTTAGCATCCGGCGAACGACCGGACTGTCTATCAGCAGATTGTGGGAATCGTAATAATCAACCATTTCTGCCGGCCAATTGGTAATGATCTTCGTCGCACCAATTTCGACAATGTCAACCGTAGGCAATATCATGATCAAGAAAGCGCTCATGCCCAGGTCTTGCGTCAAGCTCTTCATATATTTGAAGACTTCGTAATGAGTGCGAAAGTCGTCGGCGACCTCCTCGATCTGGTTGAACACCGCTTCCAGCGTCATTTCCTTCTCCGGCTTGCTTCAAAACGCCTCGCGATCAAGGTCTCTCGGGCCTGAGGACAATGGCGGGGATGACGCCCCTGCTATTGAGCGCAGATCTGGTCGAAGTTGAAGGCACAGCAACTCCTTCTTCGCGCCGCATTACCCCACGGTCACCCTTAACAAATGGTAAACAATTCTTTCGATTTTCCATCTCGTAGAGTACAGGAAACATACCAATCGCAAGTGCCAAAACGTCGCGCCTGAACCTGTTCGCCTATCGACATCGCCAATCCACAGTCGATCATCGTTTTGTTTTTGCATATTATTTTAGAAGGCCACTCTCCAGACAGCGACGAAACGCTGTCGCGGCAATGCGGTTAACAGATCCTTTATCAATTTGGCGGATATTATCTTTAGATGGCCCATTCGGAGCTTGCGCGCATGGCCATGGCAAAAGCGGTCTCGGCTCTCCAGTCCTGAGTAGGAGGAAACAGCATGACAGGAATAGCATCCGTCTTCCGGTCTGACGCCAAGGCCGTATTGGCGGCGATGAGCAGATCGCAGGCTATTATCGAATTTGATCTTACGGGCAAAATTCTCGCTGCTAACGCGAACTTTTGTGCAGCACTCGGTTACGAGCTATCGGAGATCGTCGGTCAGCATCACCGCATGTTCGTCGATCCTGCTGAGGCCTCGTCTTCCGACTATCGGAACTTCTGGGAGAAACTCAATCGCGGCGAGTTTGACCAGCGCCAGTACAAACGCATCGGCAAGGGCGGCAAGGAAATCTGGATCGAAGCCTCCTACAACCCGATCTTTCGCGGCCGCAAGCCCTATAAGGTCGTCAAGTTTGCAACGGACATTACGGCTGAAAAACTCAAGAGTGCTGAGGATGCGGGCAAGCTTGATGCGTGTTCCCGCGCTCAAGCGATCATCGAATTCACTCCAAGCGGAGAAATCCTGACGGCAAATCAGAATTTCCTTTCCGCCCTTGGCTATCAGATCTCGGAAATCGAGGGTCGGCACCATTCGATGTTTTGTGAAAGTGCTTACACGAGCAGTGACGACTATCGACGCTTCTGGCGGCGCCTGGCTGATGGCGAATTCATTGCCGACGAATTCCTGCGCATCGGCAAAGGTGGAAAAAAGGTCTATATCCAAGCCTCCTACAATCCAATCTTCGACATGAATGGTAAAGTATTCAAGGTCGTTAAGTTCGCGACCGACGTCACCAGCCGCGTGAACAACGTCGATCAGCTCGCGGCGGCACTTCGGCAGCTCTCCGGCGGCGACCTGACACAAGACATCGCCTCCCCCTTCATTCCCACGCTGGAAAAGCTAAGAATTGACTTTAACAGCACAGTCGAAAAACTGCGTCTTGCGATGCAAACCGTAGCCGAAAACGCCAATGCAATCGCAGCCGGCGCGCAGCAGATCCGTACCGCATCGGATGACCTTGCCAAGCGAACAGAACAGCAGGCCGCTTCGGTGGAACAAACGGCCGCGGCCCTGGAGGAGATCACAACCACCGTCGCTGACTCCAGCCGGCGAGCGGACGAGGCTGGTCAGCTCGTTCGCCAGACCCGTGAGAACGCCGAGCGTTCGGGGGTGGTCGTGCGCGGGGCCATTGACGCCATGGGGAAAATCGAATCCTCGTCTGCGGAGATCTCCAACATCATCAGCGTAATCGACGAGATCGCCTTTCAAACCAACCTGCTGGCATTGAACGCCGGTGTGGAAGCCGCGCGGGCCGGTGACGCCGGCAAGGGTTTTGCAGTCGTGGCGCAAGAAGTGCGCGAACTCGCCCAACGCTCGGCGAAGGCGGCCAAGGAGATCAAGGAACTGATCACCGCTTCAGCCGCTCATGTAAGAAGCGGCGTCTCACTGGTGGGTGAAACGGGAACGGCTCTTGATGCGATGGTATCGCAGGTCCAGCAGGTCAATCGCAATGTCTCGGCGATTGTCGAGGCTGCGAAGGAGCAGGCAACCGGACTGAAGGAGATAAACACTGCAGTCAACACGATGGACCAAGGCACGCAGCAAAACGCCGCAATGGTCGAAGAATCCACAGCCGCTGCTCACAGCCTTGCGAAAGAAGCCGACGCACTGTTCAGATTGCTCGGTCAGTTCAACATCGGAACAGGAATGTCTTCGCCTCAGAAACACCCGGTGGCAATAACGTCCGCCTCGAAGCCTTTCACATCCCCAGCCCGAAGCATTGCCGCCAAATTGAGTGCAGCATTTCACGACAATGCGGCGGTTGCCAATGACGCCTGGAAAGAATTCTGACGGGTGAGCATCGCCCCTGTCAGCGAGGCGACATCCAGCGGCTTGGCTGACGTGCGAAAAATTGACCGCCTCGGCGGACGAGCGATGCCAGGAAAGGATTTCTGGCATTGGCGGTGGCAGAACCGCCAAGTCGTCTTCCCCGGCAAAGCGATCTTCTTGCGTCTCGGCGCCGCGCCGGCAACGTCACTGCGCTGCTCAATGGTCGTCGAGTGAACCCTGAGCGTAGAAATGCTTGCGGGTCGATCCTGTATAAGCGGCAAACTCGGGCGACGCCATGACATCCAAGCCTCTCGGCCGAGGCAAGTCGACATCATAGATTTCGGCGATCGAACCGGGACGTGAGCTCATGACGACCACGCGATCCGGAAAGAAAGACGCTGTATCGAAACTGGGCTATCATCCAATCGACCGAATTCTTATAGCGTCGTGCGCCATGTCCAGAGTCCTCATCATTGTCGGGCTTGCTGTCGTCGTGGTCGGTATTCTGTGGCCGTGGCTTGTTCGCATCGGCCTGGGGAGACTGCCGGGCGACATTCTTATCGAGCGCGAGAATTTCTCCATCTATATCCCTATTACCACCGGCCTGCTTTTCAGCATTTTGCTGTCCGTGATGCTCTGGCTCCTCGGTCGATAGGAAGCAATGCCAGTTGGAGCGATCGCACAC
This sequence comes from Rhizobium azibense, assembly GCF_004342325.1. Taxonomy (NCBI): domain Bacteria; kingdom Pseudomonadati; phylum Pseudomonadota; class Alphaproteobacteria; order Hyphomicrobiales; family Rhizobiaceae; genus Rhizobium; species Rhizobium azibense. The sequence goes on from NZ_SMBJ01000002.1 coordinate 264,353, forward strand.
AACCTACCCAAGAGTGTCGGGTTCACTCTGCGGCTTGCTACGCGCCGACGTTGATCGCCGGAAGCCTTGCACGACGCTCACGATACAGACCCCCTGCTTGCGCGTCGGGTGCGCGCGGCGCGGCTTTGTCGGCGACGCCGACGAAATAGCGTCACACTTGTTACTCCCCCTGCTCGCTTTCCGGTGCCAAATTATCTGACGAGCAACTACGACGAACCGGATGTCAGCCAGCAAGCGCGAAAATTCGCCCAAATCGAGGAGATTGAAAGCCATGACGAGGTTAACGGACGATGGTCAAAAAGGCACACAGCCGGATATGCACACGCCACCGGTCGTGTCGCCACAGGCCTGGGAGACGGCCTTGCAGCAGTTGCTTGTGAAAGAAAAGGATCTGACCCGCGCCCGTGACGCCCTGGCCGCCGAGCGCCGGCGGATGCCGTGGATGGCCGTGGAGACGGCCTATGGATTCGAGGGACCTGCGGGCAGGGAAAGCCTGCTTGACCTGTTCGACGGTCGGCGACAGTTGATCGTCTACCGCGCCTTCTTCGAGCCGGGCGTATTCGGCTGGCCCGACCACGCGTGCCGGGGCTGCTCCATGGTGGCCGATCAAGTCGCCCATGTCGCGCACCTGAACGCGCGTGATACCACTCTCGTCTTCGCCTCGCGTGCGCCTCAGTCCGACATCGCGCGCCTGAAGGCGCGGATGGGCTGGGAGATGCCGTGGTATACTCTCACCGACAGCTTCGACGCCGACTTCGGCGTGGACGAGTGGCATGGCACGAACGTGTTCTACCGTGACGGCGACCGCGTATTCCGCACCTATTTCGTCAATAACCGCGGCGACGAGCAAATGGGGAGCACGTGGAACTACCTCGACATCACTCCTTTGGGCCGGCAGGAGGTCTGGGAAGACTCGCCCGAGGGTTATCCGAAAACCCCGACGTACAAGTGGTGGAACTGGCATGACAGCTACGTTGCAAACGCAATGCCCGACGAGAAATGGGTCGAGGTTTCAAACGCTGGAGAGGCGGTGTTCCGGAATCAACCCGCGAGCGCAAAGCCCTGAGCCATGGTCCAGATAGTGGAGAAGTGAGGAATAGGTCGCGCAGAATATGGTGTCTGCGCATAGGCGCCAGCGGACCCGCGCAGGCATCCGATACGATCTTGCGAGGGCTGGCATTGTGCCTGCCCTCGTCGAGGTCACCGCATTCCAAAGGGCCATCGAAACTGCAGTGCGACGACAATGTGCCGGGCCCTTGCGGCCCGCACATTGTGCCATGTTACAATTCAGCTTTCGGCTCGATCGGCTCCCAGATGCTTATCTTGCGCGTCTCTGGCATCAAGAAAAGGGCAAGCAGGAAGCATACGGCAGGAACCGCGATCGGGTATATCAGCGCGTAGCCGATGCTGCCAGTGGCCGCGAACGCCGCTGAGGTAATGAACGGCACCAATCCGCCACCCCAACCATTGCCGATGTGATACGGCACCGATACAGACGTGTACCGGATCCTACCGGGGAAATATTCAGCAAGGAACGCACCAACCGGGCCATATACCATCCCGACGTAGCAAACCAGGATGAAGATGATGAAGATCGCGGCTGGATAATTGATGTTGCCAGGCTGCGTGACTGATCCCAGCCACAAGTACAGCGGATAATACGTGGTCGCGGCGAGCAACATTCCTCCCAGGATCACTGGCTTGCGGCCGATAATGTCTGACAGCCATCCAAAGAAGATCAGGCTCGGCGTTGCAATGAGCAGCGCAGCTCCAACGATGTAGGACGAAGTCAATGAGTCTACCTTGGAAACCTGCTGCAGGAAGTACAATGCCCAGAACTGACCGCTATACCAGACCACTCCCTGCCCGATCAGCACGATGGTGGCGATCCCGACATATTGGATGTTGGAGCTAAGGAAGGCTTCCTTCCATGGATTTCTGGTCGTCTGCCCCTTAGCCTTGATCTCCTCAAAGATCGGTGTCTCCTGGAGCTGAAGACGGATGTAGATTGCAATGGCAACCAGCAAGAAGGAGACCAAAAACGGAATGCGCCACGCCCATTCGTCGAAGACGTCGTTTCCGAAATAGGTGCGCGTCGCGATGATCACGGCCAGCGATACGACGATTCCGAGTGTCGGAGAGGTCTGAAGCCACCCGGTGTAATAGCCACGGCGTTCGTCGGGGACATGCTCGGCGACATAGGTGATAGCGCCACCGTACTCGCCACCCAAGCACAAGCCTTGGATCATCCGTAAGCCGAAGAGAAGAAAGGCAGCGGTTAGTCCGATCGACGCGTAGGTCGGCATCAAGCCGATCGCACCTGTGCCCAACCCCATGCCGCTGAGCGTAATGAGAAATGTATATTTGCGGCCGACCCGATCACCCATCCAGCCGAAAAGGAACGCCCCCAGTGGACGGATCAGGAATCCTGCGGTGAAGAGCGCAATCGTACTCAGCAGCGCTGCGACTGGATGGGATTGCTCAAAGAACTTCACCGAAAGAACCGCGGCCAAGCTTCCGAAGATATAGAAGTCATACCATTCGATTACGTTTCCTACCGACGCGGCAATGATCACGCGGCGGAAATCCCTTGGAACCTGTGTGGGCATGTTTCTTCCTCCCGTTTAACATCGCCCTCCAACTTCTTGTATTTTAGCACGAAAGCAGCCCGATCCCAACCGGGAGCCCACTCTCCATGGTTGGGGGACGCCGACAATCAGCCGGTCGACAGTGACGGCAAACAACACGCCACCACGACCGACACGCACGCTCGCCTGGGATGCCGGTCGGACGTTTACATTTTGGCTGCTTGAACGCTGAGACGTGCCTTAGCGTTCGGTCGAGCCGACTACATTGTGCGCGATCCAAAAGGTCTCAGCTATCCTTGTCCGCTGACAGATTTCATCAACTCCGCCTGCTCGATCAACTCGCAAGCGCGCCGGATTTTCTCGCGACCCAGGTGGCGACATAGTCCATAAGGGCTGGCGATAGGCAGTCATAGGGCTCCAATCCAAGCTCCCGCAAGCGGGCCCGTATTCCGTCCATTTGACTGGGATCGATACCCGCTTCGATAATGGAGGAAACAAAGGCTGCAAATTCCGGTGGAGCCCAGCCCTGTTCCTGGAACCGCTCGGGGTGAACGAAGTCCAGCCCCTGGAACGCATGCTCTCGTTCGACCGGTCCGTACATGTGCACGCCGCATTGCTGGCAAGCGTGACGTTGGATCAGTGCGGTCGGATCGACCACCTGCAGCTTGTCGCCGTTCTCGAGCACAGTCACCTTGTCGTGTGGGACGACCGCGACCATGGAGAAAGCAGTACCTTCCGGCTTCCAGCATTTGGTGCAGCCGCAAACGTGGTTGTGGGCGACCTGCCCCTCTATCCTGATCTTGACCGGCCGGTCCGTGCAGGCACAAACTAGCGTGCCACCGGCAAAGCCGGGGTCGGCCGGTTTTAATCCCTGGTCGACCGCCGGATGAATATGAACTGCACTTTCCATTGCATGTTTCCTCCCCTGTTGCACCGAAGCCCGTCCGGCGCCCCGGATATAGGCCTACTTCGATTTTCGTCTCACTGCTCTGCGGATAAGTCGGAATACAGGGTTTCGAAGCCCCTGTTGATGTCTACGAGCGGCATCGTATGGGTGATCCTCGGATCGATCTCTATCCTGCCTTCCATGTACCATTTGCTTCCGTGTATAGGTCGGCGATCGTCGGTGCGGCCGCATGCGCCGCCAAAGGCGGTGCCCGTCCAGCTGCAGTCGGTCACCAGCTGGAACGGCCGGGTTGCCCCAGCCGCAATGGCTGGCTCCCTGCGCCCGGCCCGCGGGTGTTGCCGGTGCACTCGAAGGTCTAGTCGGCGCCACCGATCTGGTCGGCGCCGCACTTCGTCATGTTGACGAAGTGCGGCACGCTGGCGCACTCGACCTCTTTAATGCCCTTCTAACACTCACTCCCTGATCGCATTGCTGCCGCGCACCATGACCCATACAGGTGGGACTAGGCCGAACGACCGCATGACGCGTCGCCGACGATCGCGGCGCGCAGTTATTCGTAGATGTCGTCTCGGTTGCGGGAGACGTTCTTGTTTTCACCGAACGCCTGGCATGACGTTTCCTTGCCGCCATTGACATCGAGAGCATGGATCGTATTGGGGAACACGGATGGATACACATCACATCACCGATTGCCCGACCGCGGGAGACCCCAAGGCCAACGCAAGCGTCCAATTTGTTGTCTGTGATGGGACGTTCGCTTCCGTCAGGGTGTCATGGTTCGCCAGGTGGGCAGGAGGCACCATCGTTGCCTGTCCTCGTGCCTACGAGACTCTGCCGCTCCCATTCGGCAAGGCCTTGAAGCCGGAAACCATAATATACGATAAGCCTTTCAAATGGCCTAAGCAATCATAAATAAACTTCGCAACACAGAGCAACAGAGGGAAATGTTGCTCTGCAATATTTCCTCGAATGTTAACCCGTGTAAACGGCTTTTATTGCGATGCCGCAGGCCGGGCAAGCAAATTGCAAAGTCAGCCGGCGTCCGGAAACGTCCTCCCGAAATCCGAAACCAGTTCGTCCAGCGCCTTTACGTCGCGGGCCTGGCGCGGGACATCGACATCGAAGATGCCTCGCACATGGGCCGGCCGCGGTGACAGCACGATGACACGATCTGCCAACAGAAGCGCTTCTCGAAGATTATGCGTCACCATCAAGGCAGTAGTGGGCCTCACCGACCACACCGTCATCAAAAGACGCCGCAATTTGTCAGCCGTCCGTTCGTCGAGCGAGGCGAAAGGCTCGTCCAGCAAAAGGATCGCAGGTTCTGTCGCAAAGGCACGCGCCAGGGCAGCGCGACGCGCAAGGCCGAGCGAAAGTTCTGAAGGATAGAGCGACCGCATAGAGGATAAGCCCAGAATGTCGAACAGCCCATCCAAGTCCATGTCCCGCGTGCCTGGAGGCAGCGCGAGGCGGACATTCTGCTCGACGGTTCGCCAAGGCAAAAGCACGGGCTCCTGGAATACCGCAGCGATGCGATTGGAACCGCCCTTGGGCAACTGATAGCTGCCGTAAAACGCCTGATCGAGCCCCAGCAGAATGCGCAAGGTCGTGGTTTTGCCGCAGCCGGACGGCCCCAGCAAACAGGCAAACTCCCCCTGCCGCACCTCGAAGGAAAGTCCGCGCAGGGCATCAATGGTCACGCCTTCGGCCGACAGGAACGTCTTCTCGGCGATATCGACCTTAAGCGGGGCGGCGGCGCCAGCGTGTTGCATGTCGTTCAAATGGTTGCACCAGAAGGAGTTCGATCAATAGCATAATGGCAACGAAAGCCAGCGAATAGGCAAGGATGGCGGCGACATCGAAGATCTGGAAGTGCAAATAGATCTGGAAGCCCACCCCATTTGAACGGCCCAGCAACTCGACAACCAGCACGATCTTCCAGATCAGCGCGATACCGGATCGCGATGCGGCCGCAAAATAAGGCTGCAGCTGCGGCATCAGAATATGGCGGATCCTGTCGAGCCGGCTGAGGCGATAGACTTTTGCCATTTCGGCGTAACGCGGATCGAGCGCCCGCGCGCCCTCACGCATGGTAACAACGACGTTGGGTATCTTATTGATCGCCACAGCGCTGATCGCGGCCGCTTCCGTCAGGCCAAACCAGATGTAGGCAAGAACGATGACGACCAATGCCGGAAGATTGAGAAAAAGGATAAGCCACGGATTGAAGAAAGAATCCACTCGCCGGTGCACGCCGAGCAAGACACCGATGACGGATCCCACCAGCATAGCAACAACATAGGCGGCAGCGACCCGGGACAGCGTCATGGCGAGATGATAGGCGAGATCGCCGCTTGCCGCCTCCTTGATCAGCACACGCCAGACGTCGATCGGCGGCGGAAACGCCCGGCTCGGCCAGATTCCCGCCACGAGGTTCCAGAGCAGGCATAATCCGAGAAGGGATACCAAAGCCGTTGCCGCCGGCAGAAGACCATGAGAAAAGGCACCCGCCAATCGGCCCTCAACTGGCGCTCTTTCCCGTTCGGGTCCTGCTGTCATGTCTTTAAGGCCCAGAACGTTCCCGGAGCCATCTGGGGCGCCCCACCGACAAGCTTCTCCCCACCCAATTCGGCCAGAATTGCGTATAGCTTGGCGGCATCTTTCTCCTCCTCTGCGATCGGCCTGTCCGGAATGCCCTGGCGGTAGCGATCGCGAAGTACCTCGAGTTCCCTGCCCTCGGCTCGCACGATCGGCGCCAGCCGCTGCCATTCTGCGTCAGACTGTGCCAGGAGCTTCTTGGCCGCGCCACTTGCCTGCAGAAAGCCCATTGTGACGTTCGGGTTTTCGTTCGCCCATTTGTCATGAAAAACATAACCGAGCGCCGAAACCGGGCCCGATGCGCCGAGCGCCTTAGCGGCATCGTCGGCACCCACAAGGCGGCGGAAACCGTTTGCCTCCAGGCGGGCACAGAAATGCCAGAAGTTCAACACAGCATCGAGTTCACCAGAAACGGCCTTTTCCGACAGCAGCGGCGGTGCACCGAAAACGATCTCGCTTTCTCTGGTCAGGTCCATCTTGTGATCACGCCGGGCCAGGCCCTGGATCAGGAGCCAGCTCTTGTCGAGCGACCCGCCGGTCACCCCGATTTTCTTTCCTGCAAGGTCCGGAATGGCGCGAATGGACGCATCGTCCTTGACCATGATGGCGCCAACCGCCGTCGAGTAAGGTGCGAGCGTCAGATCCGCACCCTGCGAACGCTGGCGCGAAACCCACAGCCAATCGGAAACGATGATGTCGAGATCGCCTGCCAACATGGCGACGTTGCTGGCGTCTTCTCCCGCGAAATATACGATCTCCACATCGATCCCGTTGGCCAAGTCAAACTTGTGGTGCTTGATGGTGTCGAGTTCCCAATTCACTGTCCCGAACTTCAAGATTCCGACCCGGATCTTCGGCGCGGACGGTGTGGCCAAGACATGGAAGCTCAAAAGATCTGTCGCAGCCAGAACGGCTGCTCCGCAAAGCGCGCGCCTCGATATGTTCATGATGACACCTCCCGGCGAAATGGTTGCAGCAGCGTCATATTTCCAGGCACATGCTGGAAGACGGATCTCAACTGATGAACTTCTGTGACGGACGGCTTTCCGACCACTTTGCGATCACTGCCGGCGCCAAGATCGATGCACTGGGCGAACAAGCCACGGCATTCAGAATGCAGGTTTTCGGTGCGGCAACTGATCGGATCGGCCGACGTGCACACCGTGAGGACGAGATCGACGAAGTTCAATTGAGCACCTCTCACTGCACGAATGCGCATGCAAAAACCCCCGTCCGGCATGCTTTGCATACCGTCCGGTTGCCGGCTTTCCCAAGGTGCCCGATGGAGAGCCTGTCTATAGGATACGCGTGCCACAAAGAAGCGTCAATCATTCGGCGAAGACCGCACCGCCTTGTGCGTTGCATGGGCGGGCGATGGCAAGGTCATGTCACGCATCATGGCAAGCCCGCGTTCGGATTATCGATCGTCATGTTCGGCAGGCCGGCAAAGGAGGTGAACGGGACGAGCGCGGTCACGCGCAGCTTAAGCGACGGCGGCAAACCTATTCACATGCAATGGCGATGCGGCCGCAAAGAAAGCCGGCGCCGGGATTCTGGAGATACCAGCCGATCGCAATTGGTGGTAGCCGCGAATTTCATTGCCGCGATCCACAAGGCAATATCGGCCTTTCGGAATCTGCTGGCCGTAAAAGCGATCGTCGAGAAACAATTTCGCCGCAAACAGCGACGCACCCGCGCTGAAAGGATGATTTGATGCCGCGACGGCTTCGTTATTCGACAGGACAAGCCGCGCCGGTTTCCACCCAGGTCCTGATAAGCTCGCCGAACTCTGCCTGCGTGCCCGGCACGGGCTCGCGGCCCTCGCCTGGGCTCCAGCCCCATCCGACGAGGCCGTCATGCGCCATGTGCTCGGCGATCTCATTCAGGTCCTTGCCGCCGTTCCGCGCCGGGTCCTTTAACTGCTGACAGATTTCGCCGAGTGATTTGCCTACCCAGGCCATCTCGATTGGCGCCAGGTGCCAGGCCGCATTGCCGGGTATGCTCCGCAGCGTCGGCGACTGCCCGACGACGGTTGCGTTTTCGGCGCCGTGACAGGTGTTGCACATCATGCCGGGAACCCCCATGCCGGCCTCGCCGCGCGTGACCGGCGGCTCATGCGGCTGCATGCTCATCCGCTGCAGTGGCCGGTCCGTTGCCGGGTGACAGTTGAGACAGCGCGGATGCTCGATGACCTTGCCCGCTTCCTCAAACAAAGCCACCGATCGGGCCTTTTCATCGGCAATCGATGAGAAGGAAGCAGCCGGTTTCAAGGATGGCTTATCCGCGGCAGGCGCGCCTTGCGCGAGCGCCATGAAGGATGCCGGCAGGGCCGCTAGGAGCGAGATGCCGCCTGCGGTGCAGGCGAGAACCAATCTGCTTTTCATCGTGATCTCCCTCAGCTCGTCGCGACGCTGACGATCGGCAGGCTGCGCACCGGACTCCCCGTCAACCGCCGCCAGGCGTTGGCAACAGCGGGGCCGACAGGCGGAACTCCCGGCTCTCCGACACCCGTCGGGGCTTCAGCAGATTTGATCACCGCCACCTCTACATCCGGCATCTCGTTGATCCTGATCGAGCGATAGTCATGGAAGTTCGACTGTACGATGGCGCCGCCCTTTCCAAGCGTCACAGCGTCAAAGAGGACGGCCCCGAGACCATAGCCGATACCGCCTTCCATCTGCGCCTTAACGACATTGGGATTGATTGCGACACCGCAATCGACTGCACACCAAACCTTGTGCACACGCGGTGTACCATCGCTGCCGACGGAGATTTCGACGATCTGGCCAACATAGGTTCCAAAGCTCTTGACGACGGCAACGCCGCGCTGCCGCCCCTCGGCAGTCTTCGCGCCCCAATCGGCGATCTCGGCCGCCCTCTTCAAGACGTCGGCGTAACGCGGATCTTCCGTCAATAGCGCGAGACGGCCCTCGACGGGGTCCTTGCCGATCTTTTGGAAAAGCTCATCGAGGAAAGTCTCGACCGCAAAACCTGTATGGGTATGGCCGACCGACCGCCACCAGAGCGGCGGCACGGCGAGCTTCACGTTGTGCGACCTCACCCGCAGGTTCGCCACGTTGTAGGGGAGGTTGGACGCACCCTCGACGGAGGTCTCGTCGAGATCGGCCTTGCCCAGGATCGACTGGCCGACGATCGTCTGGTCCCAGGCCACGATCTGGCCGCTCTTGTCGATCGCACCGCGCATTCTGTGGAGATACATCGGCCGGTAATAGCCGCCGCGGATATCGTCCTCGCGCGTCCACATGTGCTTGACCGGGCGTGACTGGTCCGTTGCCGCAAAGACGGCGGCCGCCTCCTGCATATAGGGCGAGCCGAACTGTGCCCGGCGCCCGAAACTGCCGCCCGTTATCTGGGTATTGATCCTGACCTTCGACGGGTCCAGGCCGACGCTCTTTGCAGCCACGGTCTTGTCCATGCCTGGAAATTGCGCCCCGGTATAGACGTCGAGGCTGCCGTCTGGCGCCTTGATGAACACCGCGTCAAGCGGCTCCATCGGCGCGTGGGCAAGGAACGGAAAGACAAGCTCCGCTTCCAGCGTTTCAAGTCCTTCGCCGGCAAAGGCCCTGTCGACGTCGCCCTTGCTGGCGGCGCTCAAGCCATTCTCCCTGGCCATCTTGGCGTAGTCGGCGGCGAGCTCTTCGCTGGAACGCGTCTCGGCGGCGGAAAGGTCCCAGTCGACCTTCAGCAGCGAACGTCCCTTAAGGGCTGCGTAGGTGTTTTCGGCATAGACGGCCACGCCTTGAGGCATCTGTTTCACGTCGATGACGCCCGTCACCTTGCGCGCTTCGCTGGCGTCAAAGGATTTGACGGTCGCGCCGAAGTGATCGGGATGGGCAACGACGGCGACCAGAAGATTGTCAGGAATGACGTCCAGCGTAAAGATCGCGGTGCCGTTGGTCTTGGAAACAGTGTCGAGCTTCGGCAGTTCCTGGCCGATCAGCACGAACTTCTCCGGGTCCTTGAGGCTCACCTCAGCCGGTGGCGTCATTGCAGCCGCCTTCGAGGCAAGAGCCCCGAAGCCGCTCTCCTTGCCCGTGGCCGAATGGCGGATGCGGCCCTTTTCGACGGTAATTTCACCTGCCGCAACCTTCCAATCATCCGCCGCCGCCGCAACCAGCATGGCGCGGGCCGTGGCGCCTGCCTTGCGCAACTGCTCGTAGGAATTGGCAATCGACGATGAGCCGCCGGTGCCCTGCACCCCGAAAGCGAGGTTCGCGTAGACCTTGTCGTCCGCCGGCGAGTGCACCGCGCGCATCTGCCCCCAATCTGCATCGAGTTCTTCCGCGACCAATGTCGCAAGGCCGGTAAACGGTCCCTGGCCGAACTCGATATGCTTGGAGAGGATCGTCACCGTGTCGTCGGTACCGATCCTGACGAAGGTGTTGAGCGTCGCAAGCGCATCTTCGCCGCCGGCCTGAACACCGCTCACGGCCGCAAGGGCAGGCATCCCCGGCGCCAGCGCAAAACCGATGACCAGACCGCTGCCGGCAAGAAACGCCCGGCGCGTCGTGGAAATATGCTGCACTGTCATGGCTCAACCCTCCATCGCAGCGGCGGCATTGTGGATTGCCTGACGGATCCGGTGATAGGTGGCGCATCGACAGATATTGCCGGCCATCGCACCGTCGATATCTTCGTCGGTCGGCTTTGGAATGTTCTGCAGAAGGGAGACAGCCGACATGATCTGGCCGGATTGACAATATCCGCATTGCGGGACATCGATGGCAACCCAGGCCGCCCTTACGACCTCGGCCTCCTTGCCCTCCACGCCTTCGATGGTGAAGATTTCCGAGCCCTCGGCAGCCGAGATCGGCGTGATGCAGGAACGGCGCGTGAAGCCGTCCATATGAACGGTACAGGCCCCACATTGCGCCACGCCGCAGCCGTATTTCGTTCCGGTGAGTTTCTCGAAATCGCGGATGAACCACAGCAGCGGCGTGTCCGGGTCACCGTCGAATGTCTTCGTCTGCCCGTTGAGCGTAAAAGTAACCATGGCCGAACCTCCTGGTTTGCTTGAGCCAGAAGGGCTCCAGCAAGCATCGCAGCGTCTTTACGGTGCCCAAATTACGGCAGAGTCTGCCCGTTGGCCATGGTCGCACCGGTAACACCTCCGTTACCCGGAGGCGGCTCCGTTTAGGAAAACCGGGCATCCGGCAGTCAACCCGTGCGCCAGCCAGTGAAATGCAACCTCGGTCCCCTGCTCTCGATCTTTGTCTCGAAACGGCGCCGATCAAAGGATGCCCGGCCTGGCTCCGAGGGTCCATTGGGCGCCTGACAGACGTTCATGGAGAAGCTCACGCGATTTGAACTAGAAAGCAAAACAGAGCTGCGGATCATGCAGTCGCTGTCAGTTCTTCTACTCGCTTGAGGTCGAGAACCGCCTTGATCGGAAGGTGGTCGGAGGCGACGCGGGCAAGCGGCGTATCATGCGCCTCGACATTCGTCAGCACACCTTTGCGGTTCGACATGATACGATCGAGCGCCAAGATCGGCAGGCGCGCCGGAAAGCTTGCGACGGCGGGGGGCTGGGCCTCAAAAGCGGATTGAAGCGTGTTGAGCGAGGAACGGTCGCCGAGCCGCCATTCGTTGAGGTCGCCAAGCAGAACGGTCGTCGCTTCGCTTCGATCGGCCATCAGCTCGACCAGCATCTGCGCCTGGCGCGCCCGCGAATGGCGCAGAAGCCCGAAATGGGCAGCGATGATGCGGAGCTCACCGCCATTTTCCAGTTCGAGTTCCGCAACAAGCGCCCCGCGCGGTTCGAGCCCCGGCAATTTGATCTGGTGCACGTCGCGCACCAGCCCCTTCTTGAAGAGCACGACATTGCCGTGCCAGCCGTGTGCCTTCGACATGCCCGAAACCGGAACCGGAATAAGCCCCGTCTCGCGCTCCAGGCGCGTCAGATCAAGGATCCCGGTTCGCTCCCCGAAGCGCGTATCGGCCTCCTGCAGGGCGATCACGTCGGCGCCGATTTCGTGGATAACCCGGCTCGTCCGCTCGGGATCGCAGCGCCTGTCGGCGCCGACGCATTTATGGACGTTATATGAAGCGATCAACGTACCTTCGGCCCGCGGCTTTGCCGCAGCCAGCACGGCCTCCAGCCGTTTTTTCCGGTTGCGGATCGAGGCGAGAATGCTGGCGGGGAGGTTGTCCTTTTTGGCATGCATCGAAGTCAACACGGGCTCCGTTGGTCGAAAACGGCTCGGGTTCGGAGTATAGGCCCACGGGTAAAACTTGCCATGCTTCTGTCTCAGAAAATCAAAGATAAGGCGAACCCAGCCACAGGATCTTTTCAACAAGCCGCACCAGGAAAGGCCGCGACCGCAGGCTCTCCAGCGTCACCGGGGCTGCAGATTTCAGCATCTGATCGATATGCTCGTCGATCTCCGCCGCAAATCCCTCGTTTAGCACTTCAAGATCCACCTCGAAATTCAGCCTGAGCGAACGCGGATCAAGATTGGACGAACCGACATAGGTCCAGACGCCATCGACCGTCAGCAGTTTCGAGTGGCTGAAGCTCCCGGTCGAACGCCAGATGCGGCAGTAATTCTTGAGGATTTGGTCGAACTGCGCCGTCATCGCCCGGTCGACGAGGACAAGGTTGTTGACTGCCGGGACGATGATATCGACCTCGACGCCACGCCGTGCGGCTGTCGTCAGCGCGCTGATCAGCTCACGATCCGGCAGGAAATAGGGTGACATGATGCGGATCGATTGCCGCGCAACGGAAAAGGCACCCATCAGCATCTTGTGATTGGTCTCGACGCTGCGGTCCGGTCCGGACGCGACGACGCGCATGATGACAGGATCGCCGGGCTGGCGTTCAGGCGCTTCGATACGCCACGCCTCTGCGTTCAGAACCTCGCCTGTCGTGAAGCGCCAGTCCTCGGCTGCGACATCAAAGAGATCGGCAACAGCAGAACCGGTGACCGAGAAATGGGTATCGCGCGCAAAATCATCGCCCGTCATCGCCTGGCTGAAGCCCTGGCGTATGTTCATGCCGCCCGTCAGTGCCACACGCCCGTCGACGACGATGATTTTCCGGTGCGTGCGCAGATTTGCATAGGGGAGCCGCAGGCCCATGATGACATTGCCGTTGAAGACTGAAACCGTCACCCCGCCGTCGGCGAGATAGCCAAGGATACTGGGCACCGAGTATCGGGCCCCGACGGCATCGATTAGCACGCGCACCTCGACGCCGCGCTTTGCCGCCGCAATCAGCGCGTCGGCGATGCGCAGGCCGATCGTGTCGCGATCGAAAATATATGTCTCAAGCAGGACGCTTCGCTCGGCCCCGTCGATCGCGGCCTTCATGGCTGTGTAGGCATCATCGCCGGTTTCCAGCATGTCGATCGAATTGCCGGTCGTCAGCGGATAGCGGGCCACGCGATCTCCAAGCGTTTGCAAGGCTGCAAAGCGCCGCCCGTAATTGCTGATGATCGTCTCCGGCTCCGCATCGAAACTTTCAAGCTCATCGAGGTCGGCTGCCGGCAGCAAGGCATCGCGCCGCAGACTCAAGGATTTGCGACGGATGCGGTTGATCCCGGCGATGGCGTAAAGCACCGCGCCGATGATTGGAGACAGGATGATGACGCCGACCCAGCCGATTGCGGCGCGTACCTCTTCCTTCGTCATAGCCGCATGGATTGCCGCGGCGGTCCCCATGCCAAGAGATATGACGAAAAGGAAATGCGGCCAATAGGTCGATATGAGATAAAACATTGCAGAAAGATATAGCTTGAAAGCGGCGGCCTTCAATTCGCCACCGCTCCCTCAGGACGCGAAAATTTCCAGGCTGCTATTTTATCAGCCGAGGATCGATCGCAAACACCACAGAACCAGCTGCAAGTTTACCATCCCCCGGCTGAACAAGGTGGCTCCCCAGGCGATCAAAGATTACCGCACCGTCGAAGGCCGGCACGGCGAGCGGGGTGTCGGCCAAGTTGGCCCGAAGCTCCAGCTTGCTGGTACCAAAGGTCCAGTCGATTGCCAGCGCGCCATCGACGCTTTCCAATGCCGCGCTTGCAACACGTTCCGGCTTCTTCAACAACGGCACGACATAGTTATGCCGCAGATCGATGAGCTGGCTTAGATAGGTTTTCTGGCCTATGCCTTCATCACTGTCGCAACGCTGCCATTGAAGTTTTGAACATGCAAAAGTCGAGACCGCGTTCGGATTCGGCAAATCGTCTGGCGTCTTGCCTCGCTTCAGGCCGCCGAAACCTTCCGCTTCCGCCGCCCGCCCTTTGCGGACAATCTCACCAAGCTCGCCGGCGTAATCGCTGAAGAAGAAAAACGGCTGCGTCTCGCCATATTCATCCCCCATGAACAGGAACGGAACCTGCGGCGAGAGGATCAGTATCGCGGCCAGCATTTCGACCATATCGGGACGCGCAATGCTGACCAAGCGCTCGCCGAAGGCACGGTTGCCGACCTGGTCGTGGTTCTGGAGGAAGTTGATGAAGGCCTGCGGCGGGAGATAAACCCGCTCACCCTTCGGCACTTCAGGCGGAGTGCCACGGTCCGGAAATACGAAGCCGTGCTGCATCGCGAGCTTTGTCTTTTCCCACAAATTAGATGCAAAGGGCCGATAGTGACCTTCCGTCTCGCCGGTCGCGATGATGTGAGCGACGTGATGGAAGTCATCGTTCCATTCCGCTGTAAAGGTCTTGACCCTTCCGTCGCCGTCGCGCTCGAGCAGGCTCACGAGGTTGCGCTGATCCTCGACGACGAGATGCACCGCTCGATCGGCAAAGGCGTTGCCGACTTCTGCCGACAACTGCTCGAGGATGTGCTGCTTCGACGTGTCGTAAATCTGCTCCACCGCATCGAGCCGTAGGCCATCGAGCCGGAATTCGCCGATCCAGTAAAGAGCATTTTCGACGAAGTAGCGGCGTACCGGCTCCTGTCCGAAATCGATCGCCGCACCCCACGGCGTGTTGCGATCGAAGCGGAAGAACTCGGGCGCATACCTGTGCAGGTAGTTTCCATCCGGGCCGAAATGGTTATAGACGACATCGAGCAGCACCATGAGGCCGTGGCCATGTGCTGCGTCGATGAATGCCTTGAAGTCGGCAGGCGTTCCGTAAGCTGAATGCGGTGCATAGTGCAGGACACCGTCATAGCCCCATCCGCGCTTGCCTGAAAATTGGGCGACGGGCATGACTTCGATTGCCGTAAAGCCCAACTTGGCCAGATGGCCGAGCTTTTCGGCGGCTGCCTTGAAGGTGCCCTCCCCTGTGAAGGCGCCTATGTGGACTTCGCTGATCACCGCCTCTTCCCACGGCCTTCCCTTCCAGTCGTCATTCAGCCACTGATAGGAAGGCTCCACGATCAGCGACGGACCGTGC
The DNA here is from genome assembly GCF_004342325.1 of Rhizobium azibense. Taxonomy (NCBI): domain Bacteria; kingdom Pseudomonadati; phylum Pseudomonadota; class Alphaproteobacteria; order Hyphomicrobiales; family Rhizobiaceae; genus Rhizobium; species Rhizobium azibense. The sequence goes on from NZ_SMBJ01000002.1 coordinate 279,814, forward strand.
ACATCGCCGGCCTGCTCCCGAGAAGCAGGGTCGGGCACGACACCGCCATCTCCAAGAACGAAGGCATATGCGTCGCCCACCTTCGCCTCTGGAACCGTCAGCTCAAACCAACCGGCGGCAGACCGGTTCATAAGCCTGTCTTTGCCGCCGCAACGGAGTGCCATCTCCCTTTGTCCCGGCGCCCAGATGCGGAAATCAACGCAGTTCGCCCTGATCGTGGGCCCCCAGCCTTTTTCGCCTTCCGCGACAGAGCCTGCTTTCGAAACCTGATGCATGGATTGCCCCTGATTGACGTGAATGCTTTAACTCCTCGTGAAATTCATCAAGGGCGCCGCTTGTTCCCGTGCTGGAACAAACATCGGCGTGGATCGGTTGCAGATGAAGACATAAGGAGGAACCTCCATGACCATCGTGCCCAAATTCGGTCCGGCCTTCGCACTTGAGAATGCAGAGGCCAAGGGCCTTGATCAATTGAAACGGCAGGCCGAAACCTGCACGCGTTGTGATCTCTATAAGAACGCCACCCAGCTCGTATTCGGCGAAGGCCCCCCCGCGGCCGAGATCGTGCTGGTGGGCGAGCAACCCGGAGACAAGGAAGACCTGGCCGGCAAGCCTTTTGTCGGCCCTGCTGGACGCCTGCTCGATCAGTGTCTGAAACAGGCGGGCATCGACCGCTCTCGCTGCTACGTCACCAATGCCGTCAAGCACTTCAAGTTCGAGCCGCGCGGCAAACGCCGCATGCATTCCAAACCAAATGCCGGAGAGATCCAGCGCTGCGCGTGGTGGCTCGGTGCCGAGCTAGACATTCTCCAGCCGAAACTCGTCGTTGCGCTGGGTGCTACTGCACTTTATTCGCTGCTTGGCCCCAAAGTGAAGGTTACCGTCGAGCGAGGCCAGGTACTTCAGGCGGCAAACCATCCTCCGGTTCTTGTGACCATTCATCCTTCCTACCTCCTGCGCATTCGCGACGAGGAAGACGCCCGCGCCAACCGCGAGCATTTCGTGCGGGATCTGGCGAAGGCCGTTGCATTCCAAGGCGGTTGACCGGCATTTCATGTTGCGGCGCAAATAATATTTTGCACTGTGTCAAAATTCTTCTTGAATATCCCCGATTCCTCTGGAACCATCCCGCCCGGTCTAGCGTTTGACTGCGGGATGATGTGACTGGAGATCAGCGATGACAGAAACTCGGGAAGAGTGGATTAAAAAACGTGCATACGCCCTCTGGGAAGAAGAGGGACATCCTACCGGACGAGATTCAATACATTGGGAGCAGGCAAAGAAAGAGCGTGAAAAGCTCGAAAGTTCTGCTGCGTCCAAAGACGGCAAGGAAGTCAAGACCAGGGGCAAACGCACCGCACCGCCCGGGACAAAAAGCAACGGCGCTGCAAAGCCTACTCCAAAGCGTGCGGTCAGCCGCAAGTCTGCCTGAACGCACTCGACATCTCAGCTTCAAGATGCGGACGCTGCGCCAGCTGCGTACGCATCTGTTGTCATACGACTGAATTACTCGCGCTTTAGGGTGTTCGTAGGAATAGATCGCCCAATGACCCTAACACGGTGTTGGCTCCAAAAAAGCTGCAAAACGGCCAGCGATGGCGGAACCAATTTTCTCGTGCGCTGTTAGTGGCGAAAATGGGAGGCTTGCCATGAACAGTTACTTCGACAGCGTTCTCGTTTCGCTTGTCGTAGCAGGTCTCTTCGTTTTGATCGCGCCGTTGTGAGGCGCAGATGCTGATCTTGTCTGTAGCCGCCTTTCTCTACCTTGTCCTTGCGCTCGGTCTCGTCGTCGCAATCGACAACATGGTCGGCCTTGTCTTCCGCGAAACCCGATCTCCGTCCGGCCGCCTGGTTAATTTCAGCAAAGCATTGTCCGGTTTCCAACGCCCTTCTCGAAAATAGTACCGACCGATCGCTTAGCTTTGCCAAGCACGTTACTCCTGCGTCAAAATCCGGGCTTACTCCGGAACCTTTTACAGGCCCTGGCGGTTCAATCTCTTTGCAGACAAGAGGAGGCATATATGCCAAGAGGCGACAAATCCACGTATACGGACAAGCAGAAGCGCAAGGCAGAGCACATCGAGGAAGGCTACGAGGAACGTGGCGTCTCCGAAAAAGAGGCAGAGCGCCGGGCCTGGGCGACCGTCAACAAGGAAAGCGGCGGCGGCAATAAGTCCGGTTCGGGTCGCGGGAAGAAAGACACGCACGAAGCCTCTAAAAAAGGCGGCCGCAAAGGCGGCGCGGCATCGGCATCCCGCTCCGCAGCCGAGCGTTCGGCATCCGCCAAGAAGGCCGCCGCGACGCGCAAGCGCCACGAACATCAAGCCCATCACTGATCTTTGGATTGGCGCGCCGCCAAAGCCGTTCCTGCTCGAGGAGTTTTTGAAATGGTCGCAACAGGTGGCCGATGACGCATCAGCCTCAAGGAACGCGTTTTCAACTCCGACGATCCAATCGCCTGATCGATCAACACACCCCGGAGGCGAATGGCCGTAAAAAGCGGGCACTTACGCGGCTATGTCGATGTTGAGCTATAAATTGCGCCGGCGACCGGTTGACGAAGAAGGAAAGTAGCGCACTTACAAAACCAGGCATTGAGGGTATGGATGACATACGAGCTCTATTACTGGGACGGCATCCAGGGACGAGGGGAATTCGTCCGCCTGTCACTGGAGGAGGCGGGGGCCGAGTATGTCGACGTCGCTCGCGAATCCGGGAGCGGCCGGGGAACCAGCGCAATGATGAACCTCATGCGGAGCGGCTCGGATCCGCATATCCCGTTTGCGCCTCCCTTTTTGAAAGATGGCGACCTCGTCATCCCGCACGTCGCCAATATCCTGCTTTATCTCGGACCGAAGCTCGGTCTGGTGCCCAAGCAGGAGGGCCTACTCTACGTGTTGAATGGCTTGCAACTCACCGTCGCCGATTTCGTCGCCGAGGTACATGACACGCACCATCCGATCGCCACCTCGCTCTACTATGAAGATCAGAAGGACGAGGCAAAGGCGCGCTCGGCCGCATTTATCAAGGAACGCATGCCCAAATTTCTCGGCTATTTCGAACGCGTGCTGCGGCAGAACCCGCAAGGCCCACAACATATCCTCGGCGATGCGCTCACCTATGTCGACCTCTCGCTCTTTCAGATCATCGAGGGCCTGAACTATGCCTTCCCCAACGCCATGACAGGCTATCAGGCGAAATACCCGGCGCTATCGGCCCTGCATGATACAGTGGCCAGGCGCCCGAACATTGCCGCCTACCTGAAATCGGAGCGGCGCATCGCTTTCAACGAGGACGGAATCTTCCGGCACTATCCAGAACTCGACAAGGGGGCTTAAGGAGGAGGCATGAAAAAGGCCGTACCCTTTGAGAGGATCACTAAGATGCAGGTGATGATCGAGGGACCGTCACGCTTGCGGCCTTTCTGCATGACTGCCCCTTATGATTACCATATCGGCGTTTGCGCCGGGTTCGGGCACCAGTGGAGGCTGGTTCAGGTCCGAAGGACAGCAGAGCGATCTGTCCAGCGGAAAGAGAGACTTTGTCGATCGGTGCGAATGCCGGTCAAAACCTAACCGGAGCCAAGGAAAAGCCGCCCATGAAGGTGTTTTCCTTGAGTTCTTTCATTGGAGACGGCCATGGCGCGGCAGACTTTCTGGAAAGGTTATCTCAAGCTGTCGCTCGTCACGGCGTCAGTCTCGCTGACGCCAGCCACGACGGAGAGCAACAAGGTCCGTTTTCATGTTCTCAATCGCAAGACCAGCAACCGGGTCGAAAGCCGCTATGTCGACAGCGTTACCCATAAGGCCGTGTCCGGAAAGGAACAGGTCAAGGGTTTTCCGAAGGGCGAGGACGATTACGTCATTCTCGAAGACGACGAGATCGACGAGGTGGGGCTTGAAAGCACACGAACCATCGACATCGACACCTTCGTGCCGCGTGGCTCGATCGACTGGATCTGGTACGACAAGCCGCATTTTCTGGCGCCGGAGGACAAGGTCGGCACAGAGGCCTTCTGCGTCATTCGCGAGGCGATGAGGGCAAACAACGTCGTTGGCATCGCAAGGCTGGTGCTTTATCGCCGTGAACGGGCGGTGCTTCTCGAGCCTCAAGGCAAAGGCATCGTTCTGTGGACGTTGCACTTCGGCAACGAGGTCCGAGAACCGGTCGCACACCTCGATATCGACACCAAGGTCGACACCAAGGTGCTCGCCATGATGACGCGCCTTGTCAAGGAAGAGACGAAAGAGTGGAGTGTCTCCATGGTGCAGGATCCGATTCAGAAGCGGCTGAAGACAATGATCCGCAACAAGACGAAGAGCCTGAAACAGGCTGCGCCCGCAGCGAAGCGGCCCGCTGTCAGATCGACCGGCAATGTCATCAACATCATGGACGCCCTGAAGAAGAGCTTGGCCGCCGACGGCGAAAAGCCGAGATCACCGAGATCTCGCTGAGGGCACGGCCATTTCCGGCCCCAAATCGTCGTAAACGGAACGGCGCGCCCGCTATTCTGTACTAATCTGTTCGAAGCAGCCGGCATGGAGAGGAGCCATGCTCAGTTGATCTTTCAACGGAGGAGATGAAAATGAGCAAGAACCGAGGCGTCGTCTATATGCGGCCTGGCAAGGTCGAGGTCCGCGACATCGACGATCCGAAACTGGAAGCCCCAGATGGCCGCCGCATAGAACATGGCGTCATCCTGAAGGTAATCTCCACCAATATTTGCGGCTCCGACCAGCATATGGTCCGTGGCCGCACGACAGCCATGCCCGGTCTCGTTCTCGGCCACGAAATTACCGGGGAAATCATCGAAAAGGGCGTCGATGTCGAAATGCTGAGCGTCGGCGATATCGTTTCCGTGCCCTTCAACGTCGCCTGCGGCCGCTGCCGTTGCTGCAAAGCCCAGGACACCGGCGTCTGCCTGACGGTTAATCCTGCGCGCGCTGGCGGAGCTTATGGCTATGTCGACATGGGCGGGTGGATCGGCGGCCAAGCCCGCTATGTCACCATTCCCTATGCCGATTTCAATTTGCTGAAGCTTCCCGACCGCGACAAGGCAATGGCGAAGATCCGCGATCTCACCATGCTTTCGGATATCCTTCCAACGGGCTTCCACGGCGCAGTGCGCGCCGGCGTCGGCGTCGGCTCGACGGTCTATGTCGCAGGCGCCGGTCCGGTCGGCATGGCCGCTGCCGCATCTGCCCGCATCCTCGGCGCAGCCGTCGTCATGGTCGGCGATTTCAACAAGGATCGTTTGGCCCATGCCGCCAAGGTTGGCTTTGAACCGATCGACCTTTCAAAGAGCGACCGCCTCGGCGACATGATCGCTCAGGTCGTCGGTTCCAATGAAGTAGACAGCGCCATCGACGCCGTCGGCTTCGAAGCTCGCGGTCATTCGGGCGGCGAGCAGCCGGCAATCGTGCTCAACCAGATGATGGAGATCACCCGTGCAGCCGGTTCGATCGGCATTCCTGGCCTCTACGTCACCGAAGATCCAGGCGCCGTCGACAATGCCGCAAAGCACGGCAACCTCTCGCTTCGTTTCGGCCTCGGCTGGGCAAAGGCTCAATCCTTCCACACCGGCCAGACGCCTGTCCTGAAGTACAATCGTCAGCTGATGCAGGCGATCCTCCATGACCGCCTTCCGATCGCCGACATCGTCAATGCCAAGGTGATCTCACTGGAGGATGCTGCGCAAGGCTATGAGAGCTTCGACCAAGGCGCCGCCACCAAATTCGTGCTCGACCCGCACGGCGAGGTTGCGAAGGCAGCCTAGTTGCTGAAACCATCGCGTTGTCAGTCTTTCCTCCACGGGAGAGACTGACGGCTGGCAAATGCCAGGCGCTAGTCTAACGCTTCTTCTTTTTCTCAAGCGGCTTTGCTGCCGCAAAGAACCCGTCCCACGGATCGTGCGGCAGCGCCTCGAGCCGCGGCGGCGTGTTGTCGATGGTGAAATGGGCCGGGCCGATGTCGGCGGTGAGTTCGCTCCATTCCAGCGGCATCGAGACGGCCGCGCCCGCCCGGGCACGCGTGGAGTAGGCGGCGACTGCAGTGTTGCCTCGGCCATTGCGCAGGTAGTCGATGAAGATCTTGCCGGTGCGCTCGGATTTTGTCGCCTTGACGATGTAGCGGTTCGGACTTTCTGCGGCCATGGCGTCCGCCAGCCGTTTCGCAAAGGCCTTTACCTCCCCCCAACCTGCTTTTGGCTTCAGTGGCGTGACCACATGCAGCCCCTTGCCGCCCGAGGTCTTGACAAATGCGGCAAGTCCCTCTGCCTCCAGGCGCTCTTTGATCTCGCCGGCGGCAGCGATGATATTATCCCACGCAACCTCGCCGCCCGGATCGAGATCCATGGTTATCATGTCCGGCTTTTCCCAATCGTCCGTCGTTGCGCCCCAGGGATGAATTTCGAGCACAGCCGATTGCACGAGGGCCACCAAACCATCGAAATCGGCAATGCGCAGCAACTTTTCTCCGCCCCTGTCCTTCGGATCTGTGATCTGTTCGATGTTTTCGTTCATGCCCTTCCAGGCGTGTTTCTGGAAGAAACGCTGATGTCCTTCAATGCCGTCTGGCAGACGCAGCAGAGCCAGAGGACGATTGACCACGTAAGGCTCCATGAAGCGCCAGACCTGGGCGTAATAGTTGGCCAACCCTTCCTTGGTGACGCCTTCGTCCGGCCAGTAAATGCGATCCGGATGGGTCAGCGTCACATGGGATTTCGGCAGGTTTTTAGCGGGAGTCTTTTCCATCTCGCGGACACGTCCTTCGCCAGTCTGTCCTCGCGCAAAGCGGTGCCGCAGGTTACCATTGGCGGACCACATGCGATATTCTCGCGACAAGCTCCGGCTGCAAAAAATGAACCCGCGCCCTTCCTCCGATGAGCTCTGTGCATTGATCACAATATCGCCGTCATACTGCAGCCGCGTCACATCGTGCTTTTGAAGCACGAATCCGTTTCACCGAATGCGCCTTTGTCGCAGCGCGTTCACGGATGATCGTCAGGAGTTTGAGCAGACAGGTCTCGAGCGCCATTGTCAGCCAGCTTTCTTGCGGCGGCTATCGGAGGCAGAGCGGTGCGCCGTCCCTTTCCCAGGCGTTTTCTTTTCACTCAACTTGGCACTCTGGCGCAGCGCCTCCATCAGATCGACAACCTTGCCCTCCGGCTTCGGCTTCGTCTTCGGCAGCGCCCTGCCCTCGATCTTGGCCTTTACCAGTTCGGTCAGCGCCGCCTCGTAGCGATCCTCATATTCGCTCGGCTCGAACACGCCCCGCTTCGTACCGATGATATGACCGGCAAGCTCGAGCATCTCCGTGTCGAATTTGATGTCCGGAATGTCCTTGAAAACCGGACCGGCAGAACGAACCTCGTAGTCGAAGTTCAACATCGTCGCGATGACATAGTCCTCACGCTGACGGATCAGCAGGGTCCGGTTGCGCCGGAAGAGCACGGCCTGGGCAAGTGCTGCCACATTGTTTTCACGCATGCTCCTCGCAATCAGGCGCAGCGCCTCTTCGTCACTCTCGTCGACAGGTGCAAGATAGTAAGGACGGTCGAAGTAGAGCTTGTCGATTTCATCGAGCGTTATGAAGCTCTTTACATCCATGACCTTGTCGCTCTCCGGCATCACATTGGCAATCTCCTCGCCTTCGATGACGATGTATTCGCCATTGTCCAACTGGTAACCCTTGACCTGATCTTCGCGCTCCACGGGCTTGCCGGTCTCGCTGTCCACGAACTGACGCTCGACGCGATGGCCAGTTTTCCGATTGATGATATTGAAGGAGAGCCGGTCAGATCCGGAAATTGCAGTATAAAGCCCGACGGCGCAGACAAGGTCGCCGATTTTCAGATGACCCTTCCAGCTGGCCCGCGCTGCCATCGTCGTCCCCCGCGTTCGCTCAGAGCCGGCTTCCACTCTTGTCCGTTTCAAGCGGCACAAACCGCCAACCGCCGTCCGGAGCCGGAAACGCCAACGTAGCATCTCCGTCGCCGATTTTCTGGCGGGACGCTGCGCGTTTTGCGTGATTGATCGCCTCTTCGACGGTCGCGTAGGTTTCGGAAAGCGTGCCGCCGAGCTTGTATGCCCAGCCTTCGTCATGGGGCACGATCTGATAGGTAATGTCGACCATAATCCTGTCCTCTCTTCAGTCGTCATCGCGTGGCGCTGCTTTGCGGCGCTCATCCAAGGCGATTATCCTTTCGACAGACGCGATATCGTCACTGGTAACGGGCCGCACGGGATCGGAGGCGATCGCTTCGAGCACTTCGTCTGAAAGCGCGCCTTTGCGGATTGCCCATTCCAATGTTTCACGCGTTTCCCGCTCCGCCTTCAGCTGCGCATAGAGCGCTACGATCAGCCGGTCGCGGTGATCGAACCCGCTCTTTAGCGCCATGTTCGGGATATTCGGCATGCAGGTGGCCCTTCAAGATTTCTCCCGATCAAAGCTTTTCAACTGATTGGAGCCCGAAAAGTTCCGCTATTTCAGGTCCAAAGCTCGATTGGGTTCTGCTTGGCCGTGAATGACCTGTTCTCGGGAGGGCAGGTGCCATGAGCAAAATCCATCACGAATCCCGAGTTTTCCCGCGAAAGAGCCACATGACTGCATGCTCGGAAACGAATGAAGGCGGGATGCGGTCTGTCACCTCGCCCGACATCTGATTTAACGCCCTGCCATCGTTCGGTTTTGCTAACGCGCTGCGGTCAAGACCTGAACGACGTCGAGGCGCCGAAATCGTGGCAACAACCCAAGGCTCTTCGTGACGGCAAGCGCTCAATCGCTCTAATCCGAGGCTGAACCATCAGGAGGGTGGTCAGAAATTGTCCCGATAATGGGCGCACGGCAGATGAGGTCGATGGCCGCCGCACTTGCCTTGTCGGTTTCTGCCTGTTCCGCGATGACGTCACCGCCAGTAGCCAAACGGTATTTGCGGCAAAGCTTGCCGTCCTCGAATGGCAAGCAAGCGAGCGAGACTAAACGTCCGCCTGTTAGGGATTTGTTGACCATAAAGTGGTTCAACTGAACATGATGGATGCGGACGTTCCCGCACCTCGTCGAGTATTTTTGTGTAAGACGGGATTGTTCGTGTGAGATGTCGAGTCAAAGGGTTCTGGGGTGGAGCATTTGACGGCGTGGTCGCCGTACTCCTTTCGCGCGTGGAACGGTTCGTGGCGCAGACCACTCTGCTCGCGCTTTCTGCGCTTATCAGTTCGCCATCTTTTGCCTTCGCGGAAGATCGTACGCTGAAGCTGTTCTTTACCCATACGGGCGAAAGAGCCACGATTACCTACAAGCGCGACGGAAGGTTCGATCCGAAGGGCCTGTCCCAGATAAATCGGTTTCTGCGCGACTGGCGACGGAACGAGCCGACCCGGATGGATCCCCGGCTGCTTGACCTGGTCTGGGACGTGTACAAGCGCAGCGGCGCGAAGGACTACATCCACATCGTCTCCGCCTACCGTTCTCCGGCCACCAACAACATGCTTCGCAACCGTTCGCGCAGCACGGGCGTCGCCAAAAAAAGCCAGCACATGCTTGGCAAGGCGATGGACTTCTACATTCCAGGTGTGAAGCTTTCGACGCTGCGTGCCCTTGCAATGCAGATGCAGGCCGGTGGTGTCGGATATTACCCGACATCGGGATCGCCCTTCGTGCATCTCGACGTCGGCAACGTCCGTGCTTGGCCCCGCATGTCGCGGCAAGAACTTGCTCGGATATTCCCGAACGGGCAGACGATGCACCTTCCAGCCGACGGCCGGCCGCTGCCAGGATATAATCAGGCGATTGCGAACCACAGGAAGCGCGCCAGCACCGCCCTTATCCAGACCGCCAGCACGGCTCAAGAAGACGATGAGGCAGGAACAGCAGCCGCGTCGGGCCGCGACACGAAAGACAATAGCCTCGTGACGGCCCTCCTGCCCATACCGCGAAGCCGCGGATTGGATGCTCTGGCTTTGCAGACAGACGCGGACGAGCGGGACGACGAACGGTCGCCCGTTGATCTCTCATCTTTCCCGATCCCCATACCGGCAATGCGGCCAACAGACTTGGGGGGCGATGGCAAGCTGGAGATCGCTTCGATCGGCCCAATCGGGGTTTTCCCGGACAAACTGACATCTGCATTGCCGACCTATACCGGTTTCAAACCTTTCACTGCCGCACGCCGCGCCTGGCAGGAAAATGCGCATGTGATCGCCTCTCTGCCAATGACTGCCGCCTGGGAAGGAGTAGATCTATTTGGCTCGATTTCGGACCTTGCGCTGATGAATTGGGCACTCCATCCCCCGGGCGCGGTGATTGGAATGAGAGCGCCTCGCCTTTCCCGCCGCACGGTTCAGCATAATCCGGATGCCGCATCCGGTACGACACTCATTCCGGTCGCCACCACTGACCGGTTCGACACTGACCGGTTTGCCTCCCTCCCCGAGGGCTAATCGCATTCGACATCGCGGCGGCTATGGTCCATCGGCGGGTCTTTTCCATCGACCCCTGGTGTGGAGGTCAGCCCCGCGCTGGGGGACTGCAGAGGTGCCGGCATCCATATCCTCCGTTCCACCTTTCCCGTCGAGTTGCGAAACGGACTCAGATAAGAAATAACTGCCGCTGTCTTTGTCTTTCCGGCAAAGAAACCACCTCGAGGCATCCGCGTGATGCCGCCCTGGAAGACAAGACATGAATGATACCTGTTCCAGTCCTCTTGACCGCCTGTCACGCCTGCGAGGCATCCTGCCGGCTGCCGTGATGATCCTGGTTTTGACGGCGACCAGCGGCTGCGTTCAGACCGCGCTGGACGATCTCGGCGGCGCGGCTCCCCAGATCTCGACCAAGACAATGGCCGAGATGCGTAAGAAGAAAATTTCGCCTCAAAGCCCGGTGCTCGTTCGAACCTTCAAGGAGGAGAGCGAGCTCGAGGTGTGGAAGCAGGACGCTTCCGGGCGTTATCGCCTGCTAAAAACATTTCCGATATGTCGGTGGTCGGGCAAGCTCGGGCCGAAGAAGACCGAGGGCGACCGCCAAGCTCCCGAAGGCTTTTATTCGGTCAGCAGGAGCATGCTGAACCCTAAGTCCCAGTACTACCTTTCCTTCAACCTGGGTTATCCCAACAGGCTCGAATCCGCTCTTGGATATAGCGGCACGGCGCTCATGGTGCATGGTGCGTGCTCCTCGGCCGGCTGCTATGCGATGACCGACCAGGGCGTGGCCGAGATCTATGCCATCGTCAACGCCTCGCTGGCCGGCGGCCAAACATCGTTCCAGGTTCAGGCGCTCCCCTTCCGTATGACGGCGAAAAACATGGCCGAACACAGAAACGACCCCAATTTCGAATTCTGGAAGACATTGAAGCCGGGATATGACGCCTTCGAAGCGACGAGGAAAGAACCCAGGATTTCAGCCTGTGGGGCAAAATACGTCTTTAACGCCGAGTTTCAGGGAGGCGATCCAGAAGATCCGTTGGCCGCATGCCCTGCGCGCATCGACACCCCCGATCCTGCAGTCGCCGCCAGGATGCAGACGGAGGATGCCGAGCTGGCCGCGCTGCTAGAGAAGAACGGCCCTTCTCATTTAACAGCCTATGTCGACGGAGGCATGCATCCAAGCTTTCGGGCGCTTCTCAAGCAGGACGGCCCTAAGAAGCTGGCAGAGAAGATCTCCAACATCGACTATCCTGTCAGCAGGCCAGATGCAGCGCTGGCTGACCCTTACGAAAAGGACTGACCCGCTTGTCACGGCCGCGAAGTAATTGCACAAGGCAAACCGCCTCGCAGATCCGACAAGGGGCCAGTTCCTTACACTCCCTCTTCCCGCTGCCTTCAATTCAATCAGAACGTTCGGCCACTTCAACACCACAATGCAACTAGCCCGCCGCTTCCGCCGGTAACGGGATCGGTGCTTGGCGCGGCGAGGGATTGTATCCGTTTCATTTGTTCCGGCGTTGGCTCGTCACGACAGAGGTCATAGTCGGCTCCCGCCGGATAGGCACCCACCACCAGGAAATCGCTGCTTGCCGAAAGTCGACAATGGCCGGTTCCAGCAGGCAATACTGCCGCATCGCCGGCATGGATCTCGATCTTCAGTCCCGTTGGCCCGCCGAGCATTAACGTGGCGGTACCGATTGAAAAACCCAGCGCCTCATGGGTTTTCGAATGATAGTGATGGAACGGATAGACGCCATTTCGCCACATATTGCCCCAGCCGTTTCGTCTGAACAGCGCTTCAAAGCCGGCTGCCCGGTCATCAACCTTCAGCACGCCACGATAAAGCAGAAGCGGAAATGTTGGATTGTTCGGAATGACATCGCCCGGCTCAAGCCAGATTGCTTCGGGTTTCATTTGTGCGCCTCCTCGTCCACTGAACAATAATGGACATTGCCTTTGGTGCTTTCCGAAAATCTGGGGAACCAACCGCGCTTCGGGTAGTTGTCCATATGCATTTTCAAATCAACAGCAGAAGGAAAGGACGTGTCCATGCCTTCCATCAGTTCTGCAAAAATACTTATTCTTGCAACTGACGGTTATGAGCGCTCCGAGCTACGGGTCCCGCATGAGGAGCTAAGAAAGCGTGGCGCCAGCATTAAGATTGCCTCTATCAAGGAGGGCAGCATCAAGAGCTGGAGCAATGGCGACTGGGGAGATAGCATCAGTGTCGACCTTCTGGCAAACGAGGTAAACGTTATCGATTTCGATGCCCTCGTCCTGCCTGGCGGCCAGATCAATCCTGACAAGCTGCGCACCGACGAGAATGCAATGCGCGTCGTCCGCGAATTCGTTAAATCCGGTAAGGTTGTCGCCGCCATATGCCATGCGCCCTGGCTGCTTGTCGAAGCCGACGCGCTGCGAGGCAGGCAGGCAACCTCTTACAGGTCGATCAGGACCGATGTGGAGAACGCCGGCGCCACCTGGAAAGATGAGGAAGTCGTGACCGACCAAGGCATCATCACCTCCCGTTCCCCGGACGATCTGGACGCATTTGTTGCAAAGATCGTCGAAGAGATCGAGGAAGGCCGCCACGAGAAGCGAGCCGCTTGATAGGACCTCCTGTTCACTGAGCCCGCGCACACCCAGCGCGGGCTCTTTTTATGAGGCTTTACGGACGGGCGTCTCCGCCGATTGCCGATCGCGAGACAGGAAATCGAGCAGCCGGTTCTCCGCCGCCCGTAGTCCCCACAACGGCTTAGCAGCGGGCATGATGACTTCGCCTCCAGAACAGTCCTTGTCGGCAAGCGCAATGATGGCAGGGTGAATGTAACTTGAACGCGAGATGGCAGCCGTATTGTGCAAGACGGCGGCCGAAGCCTCAGCCATGTCCTTCACGGTCGGCCGTTTTCCCTTTTCAACTGCGTTGCGCGCAACGGCGAAGGCGGCGAGCGAGCCGGCCCACGTCCGAAAGGTCTTCGCGGTGATCGCAATACCTGAAATTTCCGCCAGATAGCTGTTCAAGCGCCCGGATTCGATCGGTTTCAACGCGCCCGTCTCGTCCTTCCAGACGAATAGCTGGCGACCGGGAAGGTCGGCGATTTCTTCCAGAATCCTTTGCAATCTGGGGTGCTTGAGGCTACGCCGGACACGCTTTCCGCCCTTGGAACGAAATTTCAGTTCGATCCGGTCCTCCGCCAAGGTGATGTGCCGCTTCAACAGCGTCGTTGCGCCATAGGTGCCGTTTTCCTTAAGATAGGCTTGGCTGCCGACGCGAAGATGTGCCTCATCGAGCAATGTCGTCAACGCCGCAAGGACACCGCGGACATTTTCAGCGCCGACCTCAAGATCACGCTGCACCTGTCGTCGTATCCTGGGCAAAGCGTGGCCAAAGGCGATCAGCTGATCGAATTTTGCTATGCTGCGGAAGGACTGCCAATCCTTGTGATAGCGATATTGCTTTCGGCCCCGTGCATCAAAGCCGGTCGCCTGCAAATGACCGTTCTCCTTCAGGCATATCCAGACGTTTTCGTATGCGGGAGGCAGCCCGAGTGCGGCGATACGACGCCTTTGCTGCGGTTCGCATACCAATGACCCATCCGGCAGGCGGTAACAGAAGCCTCGGCCCGTTTTCTGCCTGCGAATACCGGGTTCGGTGTCGCTCACATAGACCAGGCCAATGTCGCTTAGGGCTTCAGCACTCATCGCTTTGTTCGATTTTAAGTGTTGCGGCGGCCGAAGTGGAACCAACGCTGACGTTGGGTCTTTGTAGCATTCTTCGGTGACTGCGAGGCACCTTTCGGCGCAAAGACGGCAACGCTTTCGCGGTAGACCATCACCGGGTTTTCCGGGTTGAATACCGTAAAGGGATCGTCGGCACCGGTATCGACCACCCGCTGCCACGTCTTGATGCCGTTCACGTCCGGAAGGGTGACTTCGCAATCACCGCCAGCATTGAATACCATGAAGAGGCCATCCATCTTTTCCGCATCCGATGCGAGGACACTCCGTGACACGTAAACGCTCAGCACTCGCAATTCGTTGTCGTTCCAGGCGCCATCGTCCATGAAGTCGCCATCCGGTTTGTACCAGGCGATTTCGATCCGTCCGTCCTCTGTGGTTTCACCGGTTAAAAAACGCTCCTGCCGAAGCTCCGGCTGCGCTTTGCGGAAAGCAATCATTCTCTGACAGAAGGTCAGAAACGGATCGTCAAGCCCGCTCCAGTCGATCCAGCCGATCTCGTTGTCCTGGCAATAGGCATTGTTGTTGCCGCCCTGGCTGTTGCCGACCTCATCACCTGCAAGGATCATCGGCACGCCCTGGCTGAGCAGCAACGTTGCCATCATGTTGCGGCGCCGCCTGCGGCGCGCGTCATTGATATCGGCGTCGTCGGTCGCGCCCTCCGCACCCATATTGTCCGAATGGTTGTCGGAATGGCCGTCGCGGTTGTCCTCGCCGTTGGCTTCATTATGCTTGCCGTTGAACGAGACCGTATCCATAAGCGTGAAGCCGTCATGGGCCGAAAGCAGATTGATGGACGATGTCGAGCCGCGATCCGAATGATTGAACTGCAGCGCCGAACCGGTAACACGCTCTGCCATCTCCGAGACCTGGCCGCCATCGCCTTTCCAGAAACGTCGGACGTCATCGCGGAACTTGTCGTTCCATTCGCGAAAAGGATGGGGAAAACCACCGACCTGATAGCCGCCTTCGCCGACATCCCAAGGCTCGGCAATCAGCTTCACGCCCGCAAGCATCGGATCTTGCCGAATCGCGCTGAAAAAGATGCCCTGCCGGTCGAATTCCATATCCTGCCGGCCGAGAGTGCTCGCCAGATCGAAGCGGAAACCGTCGATATGCATGACGCCAACCCAATAGCGCAAGCTGTCGAGCACCATGCGCATCACCATGGGATTGGCAACGTTTAGCGTGTTGCCGGTGCCGGTCGTATCGAAGGTGTGGCGGGGATCGTCAGGCGATAGGATGTAGTAGCTTGCATTGTCGAGACCGCGAAAGGAAAGCGTCGGACCTCTCTCGCTGCCTTCGGCCGTGTGGTTATAGACCACATCCATGATGACCTCGATGCCGGAGGCATGAAACTTTCTCACCATCGTCTTGAACTCGGTGATCTTGTCACTCGACATATAACGCGACTGCGGCGCGAAGAAACCGAGCGTCTGGTAGCCCCAGTAATTGGTGAGATGCTTCTCCTCCAGATAGCGATCGTTCGGAAAGAACTGGATCGGCAGCAATTCGACGGCCGAGACACCGAGTTTCGTCAGATGATCGATGATCGGGTCGCTGCACATGCCAAGAAAGGTACCGCGCAATCGGTCCGGCACCTTCGGATGGGTCATCGTCATACCGCGCACATGGGTCTCATAAATGACCGTTTCGGTCCATGGGCGTCGGATTGCCTCATCGCCGTCCCAGTCGAAATCGGGATCCTGCACCACGCCCTTGACCATGAAGGGAGCGCTGTCGCGTTCGTCGAAGGAGAGATCGTCCTTGCCGATCGTATAGCCGTAGAGCGCATCGTCCCACATTAGATCGCCAATCACCTGCTTGGCGTAGGGATCGAGTAAAAGCTTGTTTGGATTGAAACGGTGGCCGTTTTTCGGATCATAGGGACCGCTCGCGCGATAGCCATAGACGGTGCCCGGTTTCAGACCGGCGACATAGCCCGACCAGATATCGCCCTCGCGCTTGGGCAATGGCATGCGTGCCATTTCCGTCTTGCCGTCATCGGAAAACAGACAAAGGTCGATCTGCTCGGCGTGAGCGGAATAGACAGCAAAATGAGTCCCCGTCCCGGTATATTCGGCGCCCAGTTCTGGCTTCATGAAATCGAGTTCGGAAAAAGAAAAACTCATAATCACTCCGCTTGGTGGATCGCCAAGCTGGAAACGTTACCGCAGTGCGAAAGTTCCCTGCGCCGACGCCAAGGGCGCTACGGCATGAGCTGGCCGCCATTCACCTCAATGATCTGGCCGGTGATGTAACCTGACAGGGTCGGCGAAGCTAGAAACAGATAAGCGCCGACGCAGTCTTCCGATGTGCCGATGAAGCCCATCGGAATGGTTTTGCGCTGCATCTCCATCTGTTCGTCGTTGGTATAGCGCTCGTGGAACGGCGTAGCAATGACACCGGGTGCGACGGCGTTGACGCGGATGCGGTCGCCGACGAACTCCTTGGCATGGCCCCGGGTGATCGTCGAAACGAAGCCTTTGGAGGCCGCATAGAGAACCGCACCGTTGCCCCCGCCGTTTCGTGCAGCGATCGAAGTCGTATTGACGATGAAGCCGCCCTGCTTCTTCAGCCAGGGATGGGCGGCGCGCGTTGCGGCAAGAACAGAACGGGCATTCAGATCCATTACCTTGGCATAATGCTCGTCGGTATATTCCGCGGTCAGTTTGCGGCCAAGCATGCCGCCAGCATTGTTGATGAGGCCATCGAGATGTCCGAAGGTCTTAGCGGTCTCCTCTACAACGCGTTCCGTCTCGCCTTCCTTAGAAACGTCGCCCTGTACCAGATGCACAACGGTACCAGTCGCTCTGATCTCCTCGGCAAGCTTTTCGGCTGGCTCGCGGCTTGTGTTGTAGTGGATGCCGATCTTC
Organism: Rhizobium azibense; assembly: GCF_004342325.1. Lineage (NCBI taxonomy): Bacteria > Pseudomonadati > Pseudomonadota > Alphaproteobacteria > Hyphomicrobiales > Rhizobiaceae > Rhizobium > Rhizobium azibense. The sequence continues at coordinate 296,846 of NZ_SMBJ01000002.1, forward strand.
ATGCCCTGCGCCGCGAACGCCCGCGCAAGAGCCGCACCGATGCCAGTCGATGCACCGGTTATCAGCACCGCTTTGCCATTCAGATCAGGTATTTTTATGGACGCGAGTGATTGAGCAAGATTAGCCATGGCAGCAACAGCCTCCCGAAAAAACATAAAAATAGATAGTGAAATCGATTTGACGAGCGATTTAGCAGGTGAATTGCGGACGACACCCACTGCAGAACGAAAGAGGAGAGAGAAAGAGAATGAGAGAGAGAGAGAGAGAGAGAGAGAGAGAGAGAGAGAGAGAGAGTGTGTGTGTGTGTGTGCGTTTGAGCCGCTATGCGCCGTCAAACTCTTTCGAGAGCTATCGCAATTCCTTGTCCCACGCCAATACACATCGTCGAGAGTGAATAACGCCCGCCCGATTCGATGAGCTCCAGTGCGGCCGTTCCGGTAATGCGCGCGCCCGACATGCCAAGCGGATGGCCGAGCGCAATGGCGCCGCCATTGCGGTTGACGCGACGATCGTCATCGACAATGCCAAGTTCGCGCAGCACGGCCAGCCCCTGCGAAGCGAAGGCCTCGTTCAGTTCGATGACGTCGAACTGATCCTCACTCATGCCGAGCCGCGCCATCAGCTTGCGCGATGCCGGAACCGGTCCGATTCCCATGATGCGGGGCGGCACGGCGGCGGCAGCACCGCCCAGGATTCGCGCAATCGGCTTTAGGTCATGCCTCCTCGCCGCGGCCTCGGAGGCCACGATCAATGCCGCGGCCCCATCGTTGACGCCAGACGCATTACCGGCCGTGACCGTGCCGCCTTGTTTTTTGAACGGCGTGCCAAGCTTTGCCAATGCTTCCATCGTCGTTGCGCGCGGATGCTCGTCCTTCTCGACTACCACGGCAGCGCCTTTGCGCTGTGGGATCACGACTGGCGTGATCTCCTTTGCCAGCCGGCCGTTTGCCTGAGCGGCGGCGGCTTTTGCCTGCGAACGCAGCGCGAAGGTATCCTGATCCTCGCGGCTGACCTTGTAATCCTCGGCGACGTTCTCGCCTGTTTCAGGCATGGAATCGACGCCATACTGAGTCTTCATCAGCGGGTTGATAAAGCGCCAGCCGATCGTCGTGTCGTAAATTTCGGCATTGCGCGAAAAGGCCGTTTCCGCCTTCGGCATCACGAATGGTGCGCGCGACATGCTCTCCACGCCGCCTGCTATCATCAGTTCCGCCTCGCCGGCGCGAATGGCGCGCGCAGCGGTGATGACCGCATCCATGCCCGAGCCGCAGAGTCGGTTGATCGTGGTTCCCGGGACTGCAATCGGAAGACCCGCAAGCAGCAGCGACATCCGCGCCACGTTACGATTGTCCTCGCCGGCCTGGTTCGCGCAGCCAAAAACGACGTCGTCGACGGCCTGCCAATCGACCGATGGGTTACGCTGCATCAGTGCCTTGAGAGGTACCGCGCCGAGATCGTCCCCACGCACCGATGACAGCGAGCCGCCGAAGCGGCCGATCGGCGTGCGGATGTAGTCGCAGATATAGGCGTCGCTCATGATCGTTTCCTCAAAGTGCCGGCGCGAAAAGGTCGGAAACCGGCTCTTCGACATAAAGCGGCGCGCCGGTCATGGCCTGCAGTTCCTCCATCGAGATCATCGCTAGCTTCTCACGCAGCACGAAATGCCCCCCCACAATGTCGACGACTGCGTGGCTCGTATAGACGCGCGTGATGCAGCCGACGCCGGTCAGAGGGAAAGTGCATCCGGCGACGAGCTTCGGCTCGCCGTTCTTGGTGACGTGTTCTGTAATGACGAAGACCTGTTTGGCGCCATGGACAAGATCCATCGCGCCGCCGACGGCCGGCACGCCCGTGCTGCCGACGCGCCAATTGGCGAGATCGCCGTTCTGGGCGACTTGATAGGCACCGAGGATGGCGACGTCGAGATGGCCGCCGCGCACCATGGCAAAACTGTCGGCGTGGTGGAAGATAGACGCACCAGCCTTCAACGTCACAGGCCTCTTGCCGGCGTTGATCAGGTCCCAGTCCTCTTCGCCGGCAGGTGGTGCCTCACCGAAGCCCAAGATACCGTTCTCGGTATGGAAGATCGCCTGCCGGCCGGGCGGCTGGTAGCGGGCCACCATTTCGGGAAAGCCGATGCCGAGGTTCACATAGGCGCCGTCGGCAATATCTTGAGCGGCACGCCAGGCAATCTGGGCATTGGAAAGCTTGATGTCCTCGCGAGTTGTCGCAGTTCGGGTATCGACGGTCATACGTAAGCCACTCCGGCTCGAACGAGCTCTTCTTCCTGCTGCGGATTGGATATCTCGACGAGACGGTCGACGAAGATGCCGGGCGTGACGACCTGTTCGGGATCGATCCCGCCCGCAGGCACGATCTTCGAGACCTGTACGATCGTCGTTGCGGCCGCCATGCACATCAGCGGGTTAAAGTTGCGGCCGGCTTTGTTGTAGATGAGATTGCCGTGTACGTCGCCGATATGCGCCTTTACGATCGCAAAATCGGCCTTCAACCAGCGTTCCTGGACGTAGAGCCTGCCATCGAATTCAGCGACTATCTTGCCTTCGGCAAGCTCGGTGCCGTAGGCCGTCGGCGTGTAGAATGCCGGGATGCCGGCGCCGCCGGCACGGATGCGTTCGGCAAGAGTCCCCTGCGGCACGAGTTCGAGCTCGATCTCGCCGGCAAGATATCTATCCGTGAAAGCACGCGGATCCGAAGAACGCGGGAAGGAACAGATCATCTTTCCCACCATGCCGGCGTCGATCATCGCGGCGATGCCGATGCGGCCGTTGCCGGCATTGTTGTTGATGACGGTCAGGTTCTTCGGCCCCTTGTCGATGAGGGCGTGGATAAGCTCGATCGGCGCACCTGAGCCCCCGAAACCGCCAATCATGATGCTGGCACCGTCACCGATTTCGCAGATGGCTTCCGCCGCGCTCCCGGTCGTCTTGTCCATGCGGAATTTCTCCTTGCCGGCTATGTATGGCGGGACGCATTCCTAGTCACGAATAAGACGAGACGAAATCGGCGGCAAGTATTTTGTGCGTTATTTGACTTTTGTTCGTATATCGCACAAACTCTGCCGACTTGATGTGGAGTCAACAAAATGCGCGAAACGGATTTCGTCAGCGGCTTTGCCCGCGGCTTAAAAGTAATCGAAGCCTTTGGTGAAACGCACCAACGTCTCTCGATCACTGACGCTTCCAAACTCGCCGGCCTTGACCGCGCCACAGTGCGTCGTTCGCTCCTGACGCTCGCAGAGCTCGGCTATGCGGATTACGACGGCAAGTTTTTCACTTTGACGCCGAAGATCCTGCGCCTCGGCCATGCCTATCTGTCGGCAACACCCTTGCCCGTGCAGATCCAACCGCATCTCGACCAATTGTCGGAAAAGGCGCAGCAGAGCTCCTCGGCCTCGGTTCTTGAAGGGACCGACATCGTCTATATCGCACGCGCCTCTCAGCGCCGCGTCATGTCGATCAATCTGACGCCCGGCAGCCGCCTGCCCGCCTATTGCGCCTCGATGGGCCGCGTGCTGCTCGCAGCGCTACCGGAACACGAAGCGCGTGCTATCCTTGGTCGGACAGCGTTGAGGCAAAACACGCCGAACACAAAGACCGACCCGGAAGATCTGATTGCCGAATTCCGCCGCGTCCGCTCGCAAGGCTATGCCATTATCGATCAGGAGCTTGAAATCGGCCTTTGCTCCATCGCCGTTCCGGTCGAAAACGATCGAGGCCAGACGGTTGCAGCAATCAACATCGGAGCGTCCGCAGTCCACGCCCCTGCATCGGAAATGGCGAGCCGCTATCTGCCGCTTTTGCAGGAGACACAAAAGGCCTTGCGGCTGGTCTTGCGATAGCAGTGCGGAGATCCCTCCTCCGCAATTGGGGACATCACACCGCGAGCCTCGTCCGCTCGGCGATGCGCCATGTGCGCGGCGTCTCGCCCACCCGATTCAGAAAAAAGCGCGAGAAGTAGGCTGAATCGGCAAAGCCCAACCGGTAGCTGATCTCCTGTACGCTGGCGAGGGTGAAAAGCAATTCGCGTTTTGCCTCCTCCGTCAGCTTGCGGGCGATGAGTTCGCGCACGCTGTTTCCCGTTGCAGTCTTCACGATGCGGTTCAGATGCGCCGGTGAGATGCCGAGCTCGCGAGCGTAGAAGGCTACCGGCTTATGTGCCCTTAGATACTGTTGAACCAGGCCGCTCAGAACCTCCATGCGCCGGCTATTCTCATCGGCCACCTCACTCTCGGCACCTTCGCAAATCCGTGCCGTTAGTTGCAGTGCCGAAGTCAGATACGCATCCAGCAGATCGCTCCGGCCGCTCCGCCGCCCGGAAAATTCTTCTCCCAACCGCGTCAGCGTCTGCGCTACGTAAGCGGCATCCTGGTCTTGCATATCGAGCCCGGTCAGCTGCGGTTTCGCCAGCCACTGCCCGAACCGACTGCGATCACCAGGCGTGGATTTCAGATGCGAGGCAAGAACCGTGATAACAAAGCCGTCGATATCTTTCGAAAACCGAAAACCGTGCTTCAGGCCTGGCGGCACTGTGATCACGGAGCGCGGACGGATCGCATGCCGCTCCTGTGCGAAGATTGCATCGCCCGATCCGGCATTGATGTACAAGATCTGAAGGAAGTTTTCATGACGGTGCAGCCGGATTTCCCAGCCATGAAGGCTGCTGCGCGACGGAATTGTCTCGCAATGCAGCCAGAAATCCGGCTTTTTGCCGGCGCTCTCGCCATAAAGATCATAGGTCGGAGCCGATTTCGTCATCACACGTAGATTCCTCGATGTTCGATTCGTGCAATTTCTCGCGTAAAATGTCCATTGCCGCGGCCGTCGACCAAGAGGAGAATTTGACGAAAGACAAGCGCGGGAGGAAGCATGCGCACACAGGTCGCAATTATCGGCTCCGGGCCATCCGGGCTCCTGCTCGGCCAGCTTTTGACGGAAGCCGGCGTCGAAAACGTCATTCTAGATCGGGTCGACAAGGACTACATTCTCGGACGCGTTCGTGCCGGCGTCTTGGAGGAAGGCACGGTCGGCCTTTTGGACCAGGCAAAGGCCGGCGCCCGAATGCATGCCGAAGGCCTGCCGCATGACGGCTTTTCGCTTGCTTTCGACGGTCGCGATCACCGCATAGATCTCTTTGGGCTTACCGGAGGCAAGCGCGTCATGATCTATGGCCAGACGGAACTCACACGCGACCTGATGGACCGTCGAAAAAAGAGCGGCGCCTTGACGATCTACGAAGCCGCTGACGTCCAGCCGCACGAATTCGACCGTCAACTTCCCTACCTCACCTATGATAAGGACGGCACAACGCACCGCCTCTATTGCGATTTCATCGCCGGTTGTGACGGGTTTCACGGTGCAAGCCGCAAGGCGGTGCCGGAAAAGTCGTTGTGCGCCTTCGAAAAGGTCTACCCCTTCGGCTGGCTCGGCATCCTGGCCGAGGTGCCGCCTGTCAGCCACGAGCTTATCTATGCCAACCATCCGCGCGGTTTCGCGCTCTGCTCGATGCGCTCGCAGACCCGCAGCCGCTATTACATCCAGTGCCCGCTTGATGAAAGAATCGAGAACTGGGGCGACGTCCGTTTCTGGGACGAGCTGCGGCGCCGCCTTCCAGCTCACCACGCAGACGCTGTGCGTACCGCACCTTCGTTCGAAAAGTCGATCGCACCGCTCCGGTCATTCGTCGCCGAGCCTATGCGTTTTAATCGGCTGTTTCTGGTCGGGGATGCCGCCCATATCGTCCCGCCGACGGGCGCCAAGGGCCTCAATCTCGCTGCCAGCGACGTATACTACCTTTTCAAGGGCCTTATCGAACACTATCAGGAGGGCTCGAACGCCGGCATCGATGCCTATTCCGAACACGCGCTGTCACGCGTCTGGAAGGCGGTTCGCTTCTCTTGGTGGATGACGACGATGCTGCACCGGTTCCCCGATACGAGTGATTTCGACCAGAAGATCCAGGAAGCCGAACTCGACTATTTGACGCATTCCCGGGCAGCCGCGACAGCGCTTGCGGAAAACTATGTTGGACTTGCCTACTAGCCGAAGCGCTTCCCTTCCAACCGGATGAGCGCACTGTGCTCGACGGTTACGGATGGGCCTCCATCAATTGCCTCGCGGTGCCGGCAGCAATCGCGGTGGGCTAGATGGCCAAGATCGATCTCCAGCCGGCTAACTCCTATATCTTTCAGCAGGTGATCATTGAGGGCCGAAAGTGCACGGGCGGTGGCCAACCGTTCTCCGCGGCCCCAGAAAGTTCCGAAGCCGGCTCGGAATATTCTGAGCAGCGTCATCTCCGCCGCTCGGTCCGATCTTTCTGTGGCTGGCATCATGGCAATCTCCATTCTGGCTGCTGCGATCGGCGAAGTTTTTGGAGATGACGGGTGAGGCAAATGCGATCCAGTCGCTCTGTTCCCGCAAGGTGAACTCCAGCGGATGTGCTCGCAAAAGAAGACAACATCTCCCGCCTTGGTGCGGCCTGTTGAAGGCGCTGACGATCGTCAGATTAGAGTCGAGCTTCGAGGATCAGGTTGAAAGGCGTTGTCATGGCGCGGCGGAAACGGGTGAAGCCCGCCTTGCGGAACACGCCCGCCAGCCGGGCTTCGCCGGCCTGCGCGCCAAGCACCATACGGCCGCCATCTGCAATCGCATGAGCGCAGCAGATCGTCGTGGAGGCCGCATAATACATCCTCGCGACAGGCGAGATATTGTCTTCGACCCGATCATTGGCGAAGGGCTCCACGAGCATCACGGTGCCGTCTGGCGCAATGGCCTTGGCTGCATGCGCCGCAGCGGCGACCGGATCTCCCATGTCGTGCAGGCAATCGAAGAAGCAGATGAGGTCGTAGCCGGTTCCGGGATAGTTGTCGGCTCGAGTTTCCGCGAAGGTGACGTGCTTGGAAACGCCTGTCATGGTGGCGACTTTTTGCGCCTCGATTACGGAGTCCCGGTGCGCGTCGAAGCCACGGAATGTCGAAGCCGGGAATGCCTGTGCCATGAGCGCGGTAGAATGCCCGTGTCCGCACCCGATATCGGCCACAAAAGCCCCGACCTTCAGTTTCTCGACAACCCCATCAAGAGCGGGCAGCCATTCGCAGACCAAGCTTGCCTTGTAAGCATTGCGGTAGAAGGCGGCAACTCCGCAGTAGAGACGTCCGTTATGGTCGCCCCACGGCACGCCGTTGCCGGTGCGAAAGGCCTCTACCGCCTTGTCCTCGTCCGCCCACATAGAAGCAGGGACTGCCCAGGCGTTAGGGATGAAGACCGGGCTATCGTCGTTGGCAAGGACAAGCGCTTGCTCCGGCGTGATCTCGTAGGTACCACTGATCGCGTGGTAAGCGAGGTAGCCGCCGGCGACTTGTGAATTGAGCCATTCGCGAACGTAGCGTTCGGCGCAGCCGGCACGGTGGGCAAGCTCGTGCGATGTAAGCGGGCCGGCTTCGGACATTGCCTTATAGAGGCCGAGCCGGTTGCCAAGACTCACCATGACCCCGCCATAACCAGCAGAAAGGTCTTCGACCACGCGCGAAAGAAGCGCGTCAAGCTTTGCAGAATCGATCGTGTTGATCTGGACATGTTCCATGTCATTTCTCCTGTTCAAGAACCTTCGGAAGCGGAGGTTGAGGAGAGCATCGCAGTTAAAAGGAGGGATCGGCAGAGCGGAACTTTCCAGAATCGGGCCGATCGTGCCACGCCAAGGGGCGTGGCGTGGCTGCCCTTTCCGCGTTATCGTGCCGTGCTTGCGTCCAAGGAATTGACTATGCCGCATAATACTGAGCAGGCTGGCCCGGAGCCGCTCCATGTCAGCCTCGTTGCTATTCCCGAGGCCGTGGTGTCGACCCTGAGTGGCATCTTCGACGTGATGAACGCCTTTTCTATCATGCCGCCGCTGGGCGACGCAAAGCGCCACGCGCCACCGTTTCAGGTCGAGATCGTCGGGCTCGAATCAGGACCGCTGGCTCTTGCCAGTCGCATTCCTGTTATGGTCCAACGCAGCATTGCGGCGGTCGAGACGACCGACATCATCATCGTCCCTTCCATCCTACTTGGCCCGGAGGGTTGGCAAAAAGGACGACACCCGGAACTTGTGGAATGGCTTCGAGCCATGCACCAACGCGGCGCGCTCCTATGCTCGGCTTGCTCCGGTATTTTCCTTCTCGCGGAAACAGGGCTCTTCGATGGTGCGGAAGCTACGGTGCATTTCGGTTACGCCAACGCCTTCAAGGCGGAATTTCCGCGTGTCCATAGCCACCCTGAGCGGGTCCTGGTCGTCTCGGGCCTGCGCGAAGAACTGGTCAGTTCAGGAGCTTCCATGACCTGGCATGATTTGGTCCTCTATCTCATCGCAAGACATGCTGGATCGACCGCGGCACAGGCGGTCGCGCGCTGCTTCGCCCTCCAATGGCATCAGGACGGCCTTACGCCCTACATAGTCTTCGAGGGGCGCAGCGATCATGGAGACATCGCCGTTCGGTCGGTTCAGGAATGGGTGTCCACGCATTTTCCGGTGGCCAACCCGCTAGAGGAGATGATCCGTCGCTCGGGGCTGGCCGAGCGCACCTTCAAGCGGCGTTTCACAGCGGCGACCGGGTTGAGCCCGATCGCCTACGTGCAGCGTCTAAGGATCGAGGACGCGAAACGCCGTTTGGAGCGGACGGAGGCATCGGTCGACGAGATCGGCTGGCAGGTCGGTTACGAGGAACCGGCTTTTTTCCGCCGTCTCTTCAAACGCGTGACCGGCTTGACGCCGGGAGGTTACCGACGGCGCTTTAGAATACCTGAGTATGCACGCACCGGCTTAAAGGATTAAACTCCTAGCAACGCGCCTCATAGGTTCGTCCGTAGCGATCTCGATACACGCAGTAGCCGCGACGTTCGGTCGAGCGGCCAATCAGCGCGCCGGCGACGCCGCCAGCGACGGCTCCGACCGCAGCGCCTTCCCAGCTATTGCTGACGGCCCCGCCGATAACTGCTCCGGTGCCGGCCCCAATGGCCGTCCCCCTCTCCGTCGCTGTGCAAGATGCCAGGGCACCAACGAAGGCACTGGCAAGGACAATTCTTCTCATCATTTTGAACTCCTTAGTATTACTGTTGAGCAGGAGCGGCCGGCGGCGTAGCCGGTGCCGGCGTCGCGTTGTTATCAGTTGGTGCCATCGGCTTTGCCGGATCAGGGGTTGGCTCGGAATTCGTCGTGGATGCCGTAGGCTGCGGATCCGTATCCGGAGCATCGTTCCACAAAGTGTAAGCAAACGCGACAACGGCGATCGCTGCAATGGCGGCCGCCCAGCCCACCCATGCGCTGGATCGGGTGTGCTCCACCGGCGTTGTGCGAAGGTCCAGATCCGGGTTGGGAGTGATTGTGCGATTAGGATCGTTCGGATTGTTAGGATCGTATGTCATCTTCATTCTCCGCTTTCGGTGAGAAAGGGAAGCTTTGGACGGCTTGTTTGTTCCGCTAGCGCGTCGACCCCATCTCCTGGGTTGGACTTCAGTCGCAGATCGATCGGACTTTAGCCCATGGAGAACCAAGTCCAAAGTCCTTCGCAACTTCAGACTGTGGCCCCAGATCGGAACGTCATTCAACGCCCAGCATTGGGTTGGTGTGACGGAAGAGCGATCAAGGAGGTTTGCAATGAAGGACGACGGATCCACCCGCGTTATAAGCCGCTGGAGCGCGGCGGCCGTCGCCATTGTCATCGCCCTTGCCGGCCTGCTCTACGTTTACGGTCAGCTCCTGTCGGGCGACAGCGAGCAATTGACGCGGAGCCTTCGCGAAGCCACGACCACCGCCGATGGAAGTTAAAGGAACCGAAAAGCACACGAGGTGACCCGCAGTGTGGCCATCCATCCTACGCTCAGACCGGTCTCCCAGAAATGCCTCACGGAATGCAGTTCCTTTCAATGTCATTTGCCACAAATCTTGCAGCGCGTTTCCAGGCTTCGTCTGTGTCGCCACGATACGTTATAAACCGGTCGCAGGTGGGCTTGTTGGCGTTGATGTCCAGCAGGACATACTTCGCCCAGCCCACCAAGGTGCTCATCTTATGGATCTCGCCTATGAGCAGGTAATTCGCGCCAGCCCTTTTCGCCTCTTCGTAAAGCTCCGCAATCCCCGGATCACGCGCCGTGCATTGCCCATTCCGGCATACCAACGAAGTGATGCTGAACTTTTTACGTCTCGAAAGACTGTCACGTAGGGTTGCGCCGAACGCCGTCAGCCGCTCATCGTGGCCGTCGATCTGGCCATCAGCTTCGCCGGACGTGTCCCTGAAGTCGAAATTGGCAACGGCTACCGTTAAGGGTTCAATCGCCTCGGCAAGGGCGGTTGATGCAAGGACGGTGGCACCCGCCAACGCTATGGCGCGCCACCAACCTGGGGCGCACAACCTACTTTTTACGTGAAAGCTGGCTTGTACCACGTCCTCCTCCTACCTGAAAATCGACGCCGGGGGTGGCGCCTGCGCCAATGCATTCATAGATCAGAAGTCTAGTGCAAGGACCGGCAAAAATAGGACTGCGCTCGTGCGTTATAAGTCTGTGTCATTCAAGATGCGGAGCACCGCCGTTTGCCTGTCCATCTTCGTCGTGCCAAGCACATTGAAAAGAGCGTCGACAACGTAATACTCGTCGCCACAGGATAGCGACTCGATTGAAGTACACTCTCGCGGTCTCGCCAGGCGGCGCGTGGGCGGCGGGCCGATCAGTGTCGCTCGACGTCCTTGGCACCTCATCTTGCCGAAATCTCGCGCGCGGCCTCCCGGATGGTCTGCATCAGAATGGACAACGGTAACGAGGGGATCGCGTCCGTGCGCATCGTCAGACCCACAGGCCCTTTGGTTTCGCTCGTATCGATCGGCAGTATTGCCAGCACGCCGTCCTCTATGTCGGCTGCCACAACGCCAGTCGAGATGATCCAGATTGCGTCGCTTGACCGCAAGAAGGCGCGGCCGAAAGAATCGGAAACCGTCTCGATCTGGTTCGGCAGGTTCGGGACACCATTGGCGATAAGGAAACTTTCCACGAAGGGGCGAATGATTGAGGCCCGCGTCGGCATCAGCACCGTGTATTCTGCGAGCGCGGCAAAGGGCGATTGCCCAGTTTTCAGAAGCGGGTGCCCGGCCCGGACGGCAAACACCACCTGTTCGGAATAGAGGTGCTCAAATGAAAAGCCTGCCATTTTTTCCGCTCCAGCAAGGCGTCCGACGACAAGATCGAGGTCGCCCACTCGAAGCTGCTCCAAAAGCACCGCATTGTCGCCAGTCACGATCTTGATGCGGCTCCAGGTATTTTCTTTGAGGAAGAGCTCCATGGCCTGCGGCATGACGCGCGTCGATACCGTCGGAAGTGCGCCGATGCGGATCGGCGGAGCGTCGCCCACCCGCTCCTGGGTGACCGAATCGAGCCCGTGGCGGAGCGCCGTCAGCGCCGCGCCAGCATGCTTAAGGAACACGTCGCCGTACCGCGTGATCTTGATGCCGCGCCCGTCGCGCTCGAAAACAGCAACGCCCAGCACTGCTTCCAGTTCGCGGATCGTCTTTGTCACCGCAGGCTGGCTCACCCGCAGGAGTTCAGCTGCCTTCATGACGCTTTTCTGCCGCGCGACCTCGACAAAGGTCTGCAGATGGCGAAACTTGATACGGCTATCGATCATTGGTCACATAACCCATAAGTTATCGGAAAGCCACGAAATATCATTTTACCTAACCGAATTAAACATTCAAATTTTGTGCGAGGAGGAAGTTCCGTGCAATTTGCCCGCGTCAACGATGTCACGATTCACTATCAGATCATTGGTGGCCCTGCCGGCAAGCCAGTCATTGTCTTTGCCAATTCGCTCGGTACGGATTTCAGGATCTGGCGCGATGTGATCGTGCGGCTGGCAGGGGATTTCAAGATCGTGCTTTACGACAAGCGCGGGCATGGTCTTTCGGATATAGGCCAGTTGCCATATTCGATCGACGACCATGCCTCCGACCTCATCGGCCTCCTGGAGACCCTTGAGGTCGAGCGGGCCTTCATCTGCGGCCTGTCGGTCGGCGGGCTCATCGCGCAGTCACTTTATCAGCAGCGCCCGGACCTCGTACGCGGTCTCATCCTTTGCGATACGGCTCACAAAATCGGCACCGCCGAAACATGGAACGCCCGCATCGAGGCGGTCGAAAATTACGGTATCGGCAACATCGTCGATGCGGTGATGGAGCGTTGGTTCACGCCCGCCTTCCGGCGCCCGGAAAATCAGGCCTATGCCGGCTACTGCAACATGCTCGCCCGTCAGCCCGTCGAAGGCTATGCAGCAACCTGCGGCGCAATTCGCGATGCCGATTTCACAGAAGCCGCAGGCAAGATTGCGGTTCCCACCATCTGCATTGTCGGCGATCAGGACGGTTCGACGCCACCGGACCTGGTGAGACACACCGCAAATCTGATCCCGAACGCACGGTTTGAAACGATCCGCGATGCCGGTCACATCCCCTGCGTCGAACAACCGGAGGCCCTTACCGCCGTCATCCGCGCCTTCATCGATTTCGCCTTGCATGGAGAACCAAGCCGATGAATGAAGCCTCTATTCCGTCCGAACGCTACCAGCAGGGCATGGCGACCCGCCGCGCGGTCCTTGGCCATGACCACGTCGATCGGGCCGAAGCAGGCTCGACGGCTTTCGACAAGCCGTTTCAGGACCTAATTACGGAGGCTGCCTGGGGACATGTCTGGTCGCGTCCGGCCTTCACCAAACGCGAGCGCTCGATCGTAACGATCGCGCTTCTGGCCGCACTGGGCCAGGATGACGAGATTGCGATGCATGTTCGCGCGACGGCCAATACCGGCGCCAGCCGCGAGGATGTTTGCGAAGCGCTCCTGCACGTGGCGATCTATGCGGGTGTTCCGGCTGCCAATCACGCAATCAAGATCGCCAAACAGGTTTTCGAGCAGATGGACGCCGAAAAGACAGCCTGAGAGGAAGAGATGTCCGATATATCGAACCGCAAGCCGGAAATCGGTGCCTTTTTCGCCCGAGACCGCACCTGGCATCCACCGGCCTATGCGCCCGGCTATAAGACCTCGGTGCTGCGTTGCCCACAACGCGCGCTGCTGTCGCTCGACGGCACGATCTCAGAGATTACCGGGCCGGTCTTTGGTCATTCGATCATCGGTGAACTCGACAATGACCTGATCCACAACTTCGCCCGCCCCGGCGAGAGCGCGCTCGGCGAGCGGATTATCGTTCACGGTCGGGTGATCGACGAGCGTAGGCGGCCGGTCTCCGGCGCGCTGGTCGAATTCTGGCAGGCCAATGCCGGCGGGCGTTATCGCCACAGGAAAGAATCCTATCTCGCGGCCATCGATCCGAATTTTGGCGGTTGCGGGCGCTGTATCACCGACGAATATGGTCAATACTCCTTCCGCACCATTCGCCCCGGCGCCTATCCGTGGCCGAACGGCGCCAACGATTGGCGCCCGGCACACATCCACTTTTCGATCTTCGGCCACGGCTTTGCTCAGCGGCTGATCACGCAGATGTATTTCGAAGGCGACCCGATGATCTGGAAATGTCCGATCGTCGGCACGATCCCCGACAAGGCCGCAATCGAGCAGCTGATTGCACTGCTCGACTGGGGCAACACCATCCCCATGGACGCGCGCGCCTACAAGTTCGACATCGTTCTGCGCGGTCGCCGATCGACCCTGTTCGAAAACCGGCTGGAGGGCAACTGATCATGCAGGAACTCGGCTACCTCAAGGAAACCCCGTCGCAAACGGCAGGTCCCTATGTCCATATCGGCCTCACGCCAAATTTCTGTGATATCGGGGGTGTCTACGCACAAGATCTCGGCAGCGTGATGGTCAACGAACAGACCCTTGGCGAGCGAATCACCGTGACCGGCCGCATCTATGATGGAGCAGGCGCGCCGGTGCGTGACGCGGTCGTCGAAATCTGGCAGGCCGACTGCGCCGGGCTTTACGACAGCCCGTCGGAAATGCGCGGCGCGGCCGATCCGAATTTTGCGGGTTGGGGTCGCTGTCCGACCAGCGTCGAAGATGGCGTTTATCGGTTCGAAACTGTCAAACCTGGCTGCGTGCCCTTCAAGGACGGCCGCATGATGGCGCCGCACATCTCTTTCTGGATCGTTGCACGCGGCGTCAATATCGGGCTCCACACCCGCATGTACTTTCCGGAGGAGGCAGACGCCAACAAGGCCGATCCACTGCTTGCCCGCGTCGAACACGGCGAGCGCGTTGCAACAATGATCGCGATCCGCGATGGCACAACCTATACGTTTGATATCCGACTTCAGGGGAACAAGGAAACGGTATTTCTCGACATTTGACGAGGATACAAAGTCAGGCTCTGTGCCCATTGGTGCAGGCGATCCCTGCCAAAAGCCAATGCCGACGGCACCCCGAATGCAATCAAAGCGAGCAGCGCGGCTATCAAAACGACGATAGGCGGGTTGTTAAAAATGCTGCACCGCAGTAAGACTTTCCCGGGCTGAACGTCGATGGTGGAAACATGCAGAAAACATTCGGGCACGTTCTGACGGTGCACAAGGGTCTCGGCCCAGGTTTTGACTTCCTTAGAATTGCCCTGGCTTTTTCAATCGTATTGGCACATTCATTTTTGCTGACCGGAAATGACGCTTTTTTTCGTTCGAGCCCATTGTGGTTTGCCGAATACGCACTGGTTCCGATGTTCTTCGCTCTTAGCGGTTTTCTGATCGCAGGAAGCGCTCAGCGCCTCAGCCTGAAGAACTTTCTCTTGAACCGCGGACTGCGTATCGTTCCTGCTCTTGCGGTCGATATCGTTGTCTGCGCGCTCATTATCGGCCCTCTTGTGACGACCGTCGCTTTGCGTGACTATTTTCTCGGCGTCGACTTCTACAAGTATTTTCTCAACATCATCGGCTGGATTCATTACAGCCTGCCGGGTGTATTTGAGGGAAATCCGACACATCGGGTAAACGGAGCTCTGTGGACCGTCCCGTGGGAAATCTTCTGCTACATCATCATGTCTGCGCTCATGATCACCTCGATCATCAAGTCATGGCAGAAGCTGGCGCTTTTGACCGGTGGCTTTATCCTGAGCGGGCTTGTCGTCCAGTCCTTCGGACAACTACTGCCCTATCGCGTTGACCTGGTTTTGAGCACGCTCTTCGTCAGCCGCGGCGCCCAGCTGGTATTTGCATTTCTGCTCGGCATCCTGGCCTACCAATTGCGGGATTTCATTCCTTACAAAAAATCATTGTTCTTGGCGAGCGTGGCAGTTTCCATCCTGGCGATGCTGTTCTTGAGCAGCTCCTCCATCGAGAGCGTGCCAAACAGATTGCTGGTAATACCAGCGCTCGTCTATATCACGATATTCGTCGGTCTGACGCCGGTGCCCCTGCCCTCCTTCTTTCACAAGGGCGACTACTCTTATGGCGTCTATCTGTATCACGACCCCTTTCTTCAGATTTTGATCAGTCTGGCGCCGGGCCCGTTCCTGATCCCGAAAACCGGGGCGATCGCGCTCTATGCTATCGGCATCTGCGCCGCGATGGGCATCGCTGTCTTTTCCTGGCATGTCATTGAGAAGCCGATCTTGGGCATGCGAAAGAAATTCTCGTTCGTTGCAAAGGCGCGAGGCGTCGACGAGAATGCCGATATAAGGATTCTGCCGGTCGAAAAACCGGTAAAGGCATAGTTGGCAAGGGAAAGGACATTCCGTGCCATCTCTACCGCCATCTTTTGCCGCCGCCGCGGTTTTCAAACGGCAAGCTGGCGGCAACAGTAGGCAAAACAAATGAGAGGTCACGTGACCGCATCCGCATTCGACCATCCATTTCTCAGCGGCCTTTGCGGGGACGATGAAATCTCGGATTATCTTTCGGCTGATGCCGACATCACAGCTATGCTCTCCTTCGAGGCTGCACTTGCAAAGGCCGAAGGCGCCCTTGGCCTGATCCCGCAGAAGGCAGCACGCCGCATTGCCGAAGCTTGTCGAGGTTTCACCGCCGATATCACCTCTCTTAGGGTTGCGACCGCCAGAGACGGCGTCGTCGTTCCCGATTTCGTCGCGCAACTGCGCACCTTCGTGGGTGGCGAGGCGGCCCAGTATGTCCATCTCGGGGCGACAAGCCAGGACGCCATCGATACCAGTCTGATGATCAGGCTAAAGTCGATTGTCTTCTTATTTTCCGGCAGGCTCGATGCCATTGTTCGCGCTCTCGACGCGCTCGATCGCCGGTTCGGCCAGAACAGTCTGATGGGCCATACCCGCATGCAGGCCGCAATCCCAATTGCCGTTTCGGATCGTCTGCGGACATGGC
This sequence comes from Rhizobium azibense, assembly GCF_004342325.1. NCBI lineage: Bacteria > Pseudomonadati > Pseudomonadota > Alphaproteobacteria > Hyphomicrobiales > Rhizobiaceae > Rhizobium > Rhizobium azibense. The sequence goes on from NZ_SMBJ01000002.1 coordinate 313,170, forward strand.
GAGCGCCGCTTGAAGGTCATCATGGCCGGCTAAGGGTACAGAGGTTTCCCGTCCAGTTCGGTGGCGCGGCCGGGACACTGGACAGGCTGGGCGACAAGGCTGCCGCCATACGCGCTTCGCTCGCCCAGGAACTTGGACTGACTGACGAGCCACAATGGCAAAGCCAGCGCGCGCCCGTCGCCGACCTTGCCAACCTCTTTTCACTGATCACCGGCAGTCTGGGGAAGATGGGCCAGGACATAGCGCTTCTGGCGCAGGCCGGCGGCGAGATCGAACTTGCCGGCGGCGGAAGTTCGTCAGCCATGGTGCATAAACACAACCCCGTCGGTGCCGAAGCGCTTGTGGCATTTTCCCGCTTCAACGCCACTCAGCTTTCAGCCATACACCAAGCGCTAGTTCACGAACAGGAACGTTCGGGTGCCGCCTGGACACTCGAATGGCTCGTTCTGCCGCAGATGATCATGGCGACGGCCGGTGCCCTGCGACTTGCGCGCGAACTGACCGGCAATATTCTACGCCTCGGGGGCTCGTAGACAAGCTTGCTTCCTCACCGTTCGTGGCAAGCTGGTGCAGATGCGTAGCATAATGCACCAGTTATGAATTACCGTATTTATTTCATTTTACATTACCGTTTCGCATGACACACTAACGTGAAATTGAGCTGCGCGCTAACTCGGCGGTGGAGTCCGCCGGGCATAAAGGGAGAGGAAAATGAAACAGCTGGTTCTGGCCGCTGCGGCGGCAATCGTCATGGGTACTGCCGCCTATTGCGAGACGATCAAGGTCGGGGTCGTTGGGCCGTTTTCGGGTCCGTTCGCGCTGCAGGGCAAGAACTTCAAGGCCGGGATCGACGCCTATATGGCGACGAATGGCGCCCAGATCGGCGACAATAGGGTCGAAGTCATCTATCGCGACCTGCCGGCCGCCGATCCGGCCAAGTCCAAGGCGCTTGCCCAGGAACTCGTCGTCAAGGAGAAGGTCCAGTATCTGGCCGGGTTTTACTTCACACCTGACGCAATGGCCGTTACGCCCATCTTGAAACAGGCCAATACGCCGCTCGTGATCATGAACGCCGCAACCTCCGCCATCGTCACCAAAAGCCCTCTGGTCGTTCGTACATCCTTCACTCTTTGGCAGACCTCGATGCCCATCGCCAAGGTCGCATTCGACAAGGGCATTAGGAAGGTCATCTCGGTTGTCAGCGACTACGGTCCTGGGGTCGACGCTGAAAACGCCTTCAGGGCGGGCTTCGAAAAGCAAGGCGGAGAAATCGTCGAAGCGATCCGTATGCCACTCGCCACCAACGATTTCAGCCCGATCATGCAGCGCATCAAGGATTCGGGTGCTGAGGGCGTGTTTGCGTTCCTGCCATCCGGTCCGCCGACGCTTGGCTTCGTGAAATCCTATAGCGAAAACGGCCTGAAAGGCGCCGGCATCCAGCTCTTTGCGACCGGCGACTTGACGCAGGAATCCGACCTTCCGGCACTCGGCGATGCCGCTCTCGGCATATTGACAACATACCACTACTCGGTCTCGCACGACTCTCCCGAAAACAAGGCATTCGTTGCGGCCGCCGGCAAGGCACTCGGCAATCCGGCCGAACTCACCTTCCCAGCCGTCGGGGCCTATGACGGCATGCACGTCATCTACAAGATGATCGAGGCAACTGGCGGCAAGCAGGATGCTGAAAAAGCTGTCGAAGCCGTAAAGGGCCTTTCCTGGATGAGCCCGCGCGGCCCCGTTTCGATCGATCCCGAAAGCCGCCACATCACTGAAAATATTTATCTGCGCGAAGTCGCCAAGGATGCGGACGGCAAATACATCAACAAGGAAATCCAGGTCTTTGAAAGGCAGGGGGATCCCGGTCTGGCGGCGACAAAGTAGGACGAGCAAGGCTTCTCAAAGCGTTTGTCCGGGCCGCTCGTCAGCCCCATCCACGCCTCGACGAACAAAAGGGCATCTGGCGCAACCGCAAGTCTCCCCTTTCTCGGAAGAAAGGGTTTCGGCACAAGAACGCCAAGCGGGCTTCAGCACCTGCTGGACGAGAAAAGGAACACACGAGCCTCATGCAGACTGTCTTCAGCATTGCCGTCGACGCGCTGGCCTATGGCATGGTGCTGTTCGTGATCTCGATCGGCCTTTCGGTCACAATGGGCCTGATGCGCGTCGTCAACCTTGCCCACGGCGCCTTTGCCATGATCGGCGGGTACATTGCCTCCTATGCCGCGCGCGATCTCGGCCTTGGCTACGGCATCGCAGTTCTTTTCGCCGTCACTGGAACCATCGTCGTCGCCATTCCGGTCGAACGCTTCCTCTACCGGCGCATCTATGGTGCGCCGGAACTGACGCAGGTTCTGATGACGATCGGCATCACCTTCTGCATCATCGGGATAGCCAACTACGTCATGGGTCCGACGCTGAAGACCATTCCATTGCCTGACGCCCTGCAAGGCTCGGCCAATCTTGGATTCCGCACCATTCCGGTGCATCGGCTTTTTGCCATCTTCTGCGGCCTCGCCGTCGCGGGCGCCCTTTGGTACACGATCGAAAAGACAAGTTTTGGCGTAAAGCTGCGCGCATCCGTCGATAATGCCGCCATGGCCGCCGCGCTTGGGGTGCGCACGGAGATCATCTATGCATTGAGCTTTGCAGTTGCCGTCGGCCTGGCTGCCTTTGGCGGCGTGGTCGGCGCCGAGCTCTTGCCGGTCGAGCCCTATTATGCGCTGCGCTACATGGTGACTTTCCTGGTCGTTGTCTCGGTCGGCGGAGCGGGCTCGATTGGCGGCGCATTGATCGCCTGCCTGGTTCTCGGCGGCATCGACACCACGGGCCGTTACCTGATGCCGGAATACGGAGAATTCTTCTTCTATCTCGCCGTTATTGCAATCGTCTGCGTTTTTCCGCGCGGCTTTGCCGGAAGAGTGCAGTAGGACGACGCTCGACATGAACATCCCAACCACGACAGCAGTACCCATGCGGCGCATTCGCTTTTTCGGCCGCGATACCGCCGGCATTGCCGCAATCGTCGTGCTCGCCAGCATCGGCTATTTGCTGTTTCCTGATAACCTCGCGCTGCTGACGCGCGTCATCGCAACCGCATTGCTCGTTCTCGCCCTTGATCTCGTAACCGGATATTGCGGCGTGGCGACGCTCGGCCATGCCGCACTCTTCGGTTCCGGCGCCTATGCGGCGGGCATTGTCTCGGCCCATTACGGCATCACCGATCCCCTTTTGATGACGCTTGCCGGTATCACCGGTGGCGCTGCTGCAGGCCTCGTCTGCGCAATCGTCATCTTGCGTGCCCACGGCCTGCCGCAGCTTGTCCTGTCAATTGCGCTCATCAACCTCTTCCACGAATTCGCCAACAAGGCATCTTCCTGGACCGGTGGCAGCGATGGCCTTTCCGGCATCTCGGCCGATCCGATCTTCGGCACCTTCGAGTTCGACCTTTACGGCCATACCGCCTATGTCTTCGGGGTGATCTTGCTGCTTGTCGTTTTCGTTCTTCTCCGCCTTGTCGTGCGTTCGCCCTTTGGCATGCTGTGCCGCGGCATCAAGGAGGACGCCTTGCGCGTCCGGGCCATGGGAGCCTCGCCGAAGGCGGCGCTGATGAAGATGTACGTCATTTCAGGCGCCGTCGCCGGTGTCGGTGGCGCCCTCAATGCCATCTCCACGCAGGTGGTCGGCCTCGACAGCCTCTCCTTCACGCTTTCGGCCGAAAGCCTCGTCATGCTCGTTCTCGGCGGCACCGGCTCCCTCTTCGGTGCGCTCTGCGGCACCGTCATCTTCATGCTCTTTGAAGATTATGTCTCGGCTGCAAACCCGTTCCACTGGCTGACGATGGTCGGCGCGCTACTGGTTGCTGTCGTCCTCTTCGCCCCGAAGGGCCTTTATGGGACAGCAACTGCCTTTTTCGTCCGCCGGAAGGAGACTGCGCAATGAGCCCCGTCTTGGAAGTCGTCGATCTCCGGAAATCCTTCGGCGGCCTGGTGGTGACCAATGACGTATCGATCTCGATGGCAGCAGGTGACCGTGTTGCGCTCATCGGCCCGAACGGCGCTGGCAAGACCACTTTCGTCAATCTCGTCACTGGCAACCTATCGCCGGACGCCGGCGATGTCCGCCTCGGTGGCGAGACCGTGACGAGAATTGGGGCGGCGGGCCGCGTCAGGCGCGGCCTCGTCCGCTCCTTCCAGGTCACACGGCTCTTCCAGGAAATGACGCCGGCCGAACACGTCGCGCTCGCGATCCTGCAGCGTGACGGACGCACTGGCCAGATGTTCGGCAACTTTCTCGCAATGGCCGACCTCATGGCAGAAGTCACCGATCTGCTTGACACGCTCGGCCTTCGCGACCTCATGTGCCGCAGGGTCAGTGAAATTGCTTATGGACAGCAGCGTCTCCTCGAGATTGCGGTCGCTATGGCACTGAAACCGAAGGTGCTGTTGCTTGATGAACCTGCTGCCGGCGTGCCTCAAAGCGATACCGCCCGCATCGAGCAGGCGCTCGCCGATCTGCCAGCCGATCTCGCCGTGTTGATGATCGAGCACGATATGGACCTCGTGTTCCGCTTTGCCAGACGTGTCATCGTGCTTGCGGCAGGTACCATCATTTTCGACGGTTCGCCGGTCGAGGTCACCAAGGATGCCCGCGTGCGCGAGGCCTATCTCGGGAGCTATGCGAATGCCAGCCACGTCGCTTGAGGTAGACAGCCTCTCCGCCGGCTATGGACCGACGCGGGTTCTTGAAGACGTTTCATTCGCCGTGCCCGCAGGCGCCCGGCTTGCCATCCTTGGCCGCAACGGAATGGGCAAGACCACCTTGCTTGCGACGCTTGCCGGACAGACCAGACGTTATGACGGCCGCATCCGCCTCGGCTCCGCAGACCTCACATCCATGGCCAGCGCAGCTCGCGCCCATCAAGGGCTCGGTTATGTGCCGCAGGCACGCTGCATCTTTCAGACCTTGACGGTTGAGGAAAACCTGTTCGTCGGCCTCAAAGGACGGCCGAAGACGGCGCTCGAAGAGGCATACGTGATGTTTCCACGTCTTAAGGAGCGCCGCCGCAATCTGGGCGGCCAACTCTCCGGTGGCGAGCAGCAGATGTTGTCGACTGCCCGCACGATTCTCGGCCGTCCCTCCGTTCTGCTGCTTGACGAACCGCTGGAAGGTCTTGCACCCGTCATCTGCGAAGAGCTGATGGCGGCATTTTCCCAACTCGCCAAGACCGGCGACATGACGATCCTTCTTGTCGAGCAACGCATCCAAAGTGCGCTCGACTTCGCCGATCAGGTCATCATCCTTGAACGGGGACGCCTTGCCTGGACCGGCACGCCCGAAATGTTATCGACCGATCAAGCCGCCGTGGAACGTCTGCTCGGGGTTGGCGGGCTGCACTAGGGTCCGTGGCGAGACGCTTCGTCATTCGTGAGGTCGAAAGCCGCGTCATAGGTGACCATGCCGGACGGCATTTCACCGCTGAAACACAGTGCCTGAAAATATTCGGCCGGATAATCTGCAAGCCTGAGGCGAGCATCCGCCTTGAAGCCGAACCGGCCGTAGTACCCGGGATCGCCAAGCAGGACGCATCCCTGGGCGCCGAGTTTAAGGATGGCACCAAGTCCATCCTTCACCAGACGAGTACCGATCCCCTCGCCCTGCCTTTCGGGTGTTACCGCGAGTGGACCGAGGCCGTACCAGCCCAAATCCCTGCGGTTGATCATCACCGGTGAGAACGCGATGTGGCCGACGATTTGGCCTTCATCTTCGGCAACGAGCGTCGCCGACAAGGCTCTATTCCTGCGCAGGGCATCGACAATTGCCGCTTCCGTCTGGCTGCTGTGGTCCTTGGCGGCAAAGGCCGTGCTGATCAGCGCACGGATCGCTGGGATATCGGCTATTGTCTCATTGCGGATGCGCATGATGAGCCTCCATTGCAGTACCGCACATAACAAACCCGAGCCCCGGGGTCAAAACGATGCTTGCATCGCTCCAAGCACTCCTCTCCAATCGGTCGCCGCAGTAAAGGGAGCCGACAACCAGGCGCCGGCGATCCGAAATTCTCGGCATGGCTGGAGGCGCGGACACTGCAGGCCGATTGAGCAATGTCGCAGAATTGCTCGGCGCAGCGGTCTTTCTCGCTTCGGAACCTCCCTCATTCGTCAGTGGCCAATTGCGGATGCTCGATGGCCGCCGCCGGCCTCCGGTATCGTCGCGCACGCACGGTAACATTTCGCAGATCTGCAATATGACCGCCTTGCCATCGTTTGATCGATTGTGACATGCAATTGACGAAGATGGCTCGAAAATGCGGAGAATTGTATTTTCGCCCCGGAAGAGCCACCTATTAGAACAGGAGATGTCCATTAGCTTTCAGACTCCGGCATCTCCGTTTACGCAAAGCAAACCATATCCGGCTGCTGTCGGATCCGACTCCTGCTGCCTTAGGAAAATATACTCCTTCTGCTGCTAGCGATTGTGAGAACAGGCAAGATAGAGGCACCTCGCGGAATTCCGCACTTCGCATCAGGGGTAAACTATGATTACGATAGCGCTGTGCTGGAGCCCGATTTTGAAGAACCATGAGTAACGATCAGTTTCAGGTAAAATTTTGGGGCGTTCGCGGCAGCATCCCGGTATCCGGCCCCGAATTCGATCACTACGGCGGCAACACCACCTGCATCGAACTGCGCTGCGGCGCCCACCGGTTGATCTTCGACGCAGGCTCCGGACTGCGCGAGGCCGGGCTTGCGATGCTCAACGAAGGCGTTACGCAGGTCGATCTTTTCTTCAGCCACTGTCACTACGACCACATCATCGGATTGCCCTTCTTCAAGGCGATTTACTATCCCACGATCAATCTCAACATCTGGTCCGGCCATCTCGACGGCAAGATGAGCACCAAGGATATGGTCGATCAATTCATCAGCCCTCCCTGGTTCCCGGTCAAGACCGATATCTGTCAGGCGACGATGAACTTCCGCGATTTCCATGCCGGCGACATGCTTTCTCCGCGCGAGGGTGTGCGCATTAAGACCTACAAGCTGAACCATCCAGGCGGTGCGATCGGCTATCGCATCGAGTGGGGCGGGCGCGCCGTCGCGCTTGTATTCGACGTCGAGCACATCCCCGGCACTTATGACCCGGTGTCTCTGGATTTGATGAAGGATGCGGATCTGGCGATCTACGACTGCACCTACAACGAAGATGAGATGCAGCGCTTCAAGGGCTTTGGCCATTCGACCTGGCAGCACGGGATCGAATTGGCCAAGATGGCAGGAACGAGACGATTCGCGCTCTTCCATCACGCGCCATCGCGCACGGACGATCAGCTCGGCGAGATGGAAAAGAATGCCCAGGCGGCATTCCCCAGCGCCTTTGCCGCGCGTGACAATCAGGTCGTCGACATCTGATCCTTCAGCAGCTCTGCTGCCGGTTTCCACGAAATCGCCTGATGACCGTCGGTCTCTTTGAGAAATGCCTCGGCGAACGTCCACGCCGTCTCGTCATGCGCGAGGTGGTGCGTCAGCAAGCCGATCGGCTCGTTTCGGCCCTCGAAGCGGTCCTGCAGTTCTCTCACAAGTTCGCTTACCACTTCATCATGCGGTCGCCCGACGCGCGGGCCCTTCCCATCCGCTCTCCGTCCCATGATGTCGATATGTGTGTTGAGCAGCGGCATCGGCCCCTCCGCAGTCGCCCGGCCGAACGTCGAAATGCATTCGAAACCAAGCGCCGGGAGCTTGGGAACAAGGCTGCCGTCGATGCGGTTCCATGGCGGCACAAGCATGGGAATGCATCTGGCCGGATGCAGCCGCTGCAGCGTCAGGAGACCGTCATAGAGTTCGCCAAGCACGGCCTCCGCCGGCCGGTGCCCGCCAAGTTCCTGTTTTTTTTCTTGCAGCGGCGCATAATTCTCATGCGACCATCCATGCACCGCAACACTCACCCCGCGCGCACCTGAAAGCCGCTGAGAAAGTGCGGGGCCGGTCTTTGCCGGGATGACGGCAACGGTCAACGGCGTCTCATGCGCAATTGCGAGTCCGAGCAATCTGTCGAGCGCCGCCGTCGGCTCGATCGCATCGTCATCACGCCACCAGAAGCGAGCCACCCTTCCTGCCTCGCGCCAGCGCGCGAGTTCCTCACGCAGGGGTTTCCAGATCGAACTGCCGCTCATGGGTCAACTCCTGTGTATCGTTTCAATATTTTTTCGAGGTCCCGGGCAGCGACCTCAAGCGATCGCTCCTCCAGCACGAAGTCCCGCGCCGCCGCGCCCATTTCCTGGCGTCGCAGCGGATCGTCCAGCAGGCGGGCGATGGCGGCGGCAAAGGCGTCGACATCGCCATCTGCCGTCAATATGCCAGTCACCCCATCTTCAATGACCGCTGGCACGCCGGCTGTTCGCTGCGCCACCACAGGCAGGCCGGCCGCCTGCGCTTCAAGATAGGCAAGGCCATAGGCTTCACCGCAACCGGGCCAGACATAGATCCCCGACCGGGCGAGAAGACTTGCGACGTCCGACGCACTTCGTTCGCCCAGCCAATCGATGCGGGCGAGCGAAAAATCCGAAAACAGCGCCTCGACTTGCGCCCGCATCGGGCCATCGCCGATAATCCCAAGCGTCCAGGCCTTGTCTTTGATCACGCGCAGTGCCGCAGCCAGCGCCCTATAGCTCGCCATCTTGTCACCGGCGCGCATCATGGCGACGGTCACGAGCCGTTTCGGATCCGGCCGCAGATCGATGTTCTTGCTCGATACCGTGTCTATGAACGGCTTGATTGAAGCAAGACGGGCCTCAGGAATGGCCTGGCCGATCCCAGCCGCGTCGCGTTCCGTGAGTACGATGTTGACCGCCGCCTGCCGGATTGCTGCCGCCACCGTCGCCTGCGCCGATGCCCAGCCGGTGGCGTCGCGTCTGCGGGAATAGGAGGCCTCCGCCGTGACGTAAGGAATGGCGAATTCGGCCGCAAGCACGGGTCCGAAAGGATCCGGCGATTTGTAATACGGGTGATAACAGAACCACAGATGCGGTTTTGGTCCACGGCGCCAAATGCTTTTTAGACGGACAAGCTCCGCCTGCCTCTCGCCCTCAAGCAGAGTTGCCGCCTCGGGAGTTGGCGCAAAATTGCGAAATTCGGAGGCGATCTCGACCGAATGACCGGAACGATGCAGCGCCTCGACAAGCAGCCTCGCCATCAGGCGGTCGCCGGACGGTGTCGGATGGTTTGGAGACTTCAGCGGCGCGTAAAATGCAATCCGCATCAGGCCGCTCCGTTGAGAAAGCGTTTCATTGCGCCGCCCGTCCGGCCTATCGCGAAAATTACCGCTATTGTCCGTTTCCTTAAAAGTTACTGATAAACATATGGAATGTGATCGTGGCTGGAGAAGATGGCATTTCGCTTTCACCTGATCACCTCTAGAGCATGATGCTCGAAGCTGTGAACGGTTTTCCGCGGGTCAAGCTCCAGCGTCTCTATCTGGTGGCGAATTCCGATCTGGTAAAGACGATCTAAAGTTAACCGACTTTCGGCATATTCAGGTGAACGTCAAGAACGGAATTGAATGGTAACCGTCGCGCATACAGGCATTTTTTCAGAGAGTAACATCCGGCGCGCCCGCCTCGGTTCAGGCCTTGTCATGTTCGCCTTCGTGGTCCTCCACCTGTCGAACCATGCACTCGGGCTCATTTCCGTCGCTGCTGCCGATGACGGCCGCCGGCTGTTTGTCGCCCTTTGGCGAAATCCGCTCGGCACGCTGATCTTCTACAGCGCGATCTTCACTCACATCGCGCTGGTGCTCCGCTCGCTATACATGCGCCGCAGCCTGGTCATGCCAAATGGTGAAATGGCCCAGATCGTGCTCGGCCTCGCCATCCCGCTGCTCTTGATCGATCATGTGATCGGAACCCGTATCGTCCATGAACTCTACAGCTATGCCGACAACTACGAAACGGTCGTTCGCCAGCTGTGGATACTCTCCTTCGGCAACGGCATCCGGCAGGCAGTCGCGCTTGTTGTCGTCTGGGTCCACGGCTGCATCGGCCTGCATTTCTGGCTGCGCTACCGGCCTTGGTACGACGGTCTTGCACCGTTGCTTCTGGCAATTGCGATCCTGCTGCCCGTGCTTTCGCTGCTCGGCTTCATCGAGATGGGCCGCACGATCGCCGAGCCGGACTATGAGGGTCTTGTCGACACCGGACGCTATCAGGAAAACCTCAATACCCGCTATTATTCCGACCCTCACGCCCAGCGGCAGATCGCGATGATACGCGCCGGGCTCTATGGCAGCTTTTCGCTGGCGCTTCTGTCCGTCATCGCCGCGCGCGGCCGCCGCAAGTGGAAGGAGCGCACGGACCAGATTGCCGTGCATTATCCGGGAGGCGAGACGATCAAGGTGCCGCGCGGTTTCACGGTGCTGGAGGCGAGCCGTCTCGGCGGGCTGCCACATTACTCGGTCTGCGGCGGCAAGGGACAGTGCTCCACCTGCCGCGTTCAGATCCTTAGCGATTACCAGCGCCTGCCGCAACCTGATCAACTGGAGCAGAAGACGCTCGAGCGCATCAATGCGTCGCCGGACGTACGTCTCGCCTGTCAGCTTCGCCCGGATCATGACATCACCGTCGCGCCGCTTCTGATCCCGACGACCGAACCGGCCCTTCCAGCCAACACACAGGAAGCAAGTCCTGGCCGGGAGCGTGAAATTGCCGTGCTTTTCTGCGATATTCGCAACTTCACGAGTTTGACGGAAACCCGGCTGCCCTTCGACATCGTTTTCCTGCTCAACCGCTATTTCGCCCTTGTCGGAAAGGCAGTGGAACAAGCCGGCGGAAGGATAGACAAGTTCATCGGCGATGGCGCCATGGCCCTTTTTGGCATCGGCACTTCGCCCGGCGAGGGCTGCCGCCAGGCGCTGAAGGCGGCCGAAACGATCACGTCGGAAATTGAAAAACTCGGCGCCGAACTCGCCGACGAACTGACGATACCGCTTCAGATTGCGATCGGCATTCATTTTGGACCAGCCGTCGTCGGCACGATGGGCTACGGCAGGGTGCGAAACCTCACCGCCGTCGGCGACACGGTAAACGTTGCAAGCCGGCTTGAAAGTGCCGCCAAGGAATTCGGTGCGGCGCTCGTCATTTCCGAGCCGGTGGCCAATCTGTCGGGCGCCGATATGGGCGGCATCGAAAGCCGTGACATCAGTGTGCGCGGCCGGGCGCTGCCTTTGAAAGTCTATGTGATCTACAAGCAACAGGCGGGTCGACCGCTCAATGGGAAAGCCTGATGGCCGCTGACGCGTTAAGATCAAAAAAATACTGGCGAAAGCGCCTGCGCAGAGCGCAAAATGCCGTGGCAAGCCGCTTCTTCGATACGCGCTTCGGCAGGCGCTTGCTCATCGAAAACATCGGGCCACGGGTCCTTTCCATGACCGTTGATGCCGGCGATCATCTGATGACATTTTCGCCATCCGACTATATCGGCCGCAAGGTCTTCCGCAAGGGGCATTTCGAGCGCGGGAACGTCGATCGGCTCCTGGCGGTGCTGCGCGAGCGCGGCCTTTTGCGAAAGGACGGCGTCCTGCTCGAGCTTGGCGGCAATATCGGCACGCAGACCGTCTATTTCGCGCTGAGCAACGCTTATTCGCGCATCGTCAGCGTCGAACCTGATCCTCGCAATTTCCGGCTGCTGCAAACCAACATTGGCCAGAATCGGCTGGGGGAGACGGTCACGCTCGTCAACTGCGCCGCGGGCGAGACTGCAGGGGAAATCGACTTCTTTCTCAACGCAACAAACCATGGAAAGAGCAGCGCCATCCGGCAGAGTTCATCGGACATCAAGGTGAGCGTCCCGGTAAGGCCGGTGAGCGACATCCTGAGCGAGACAGGTCTCAATGCGGACGACGTCAGCCTCGTCTGGATGGACATCGAAGGCTACGAACCTGTCGCCTGCCGCTCAATGGCTCCGCTGATGTCGCGGCGCGTGCCGCTCTACATGGAATTCACACCGATTTTCTACGGGCTCGAACAGACCCGTGATTTCGTAAGGATGCTTGCCGGCTGCTATGAGGATTGCATCGTCTTCTTCGAGGAGGGCGAGCAGGAAATGAAGGTTCGCGACCTGCCAGGCGGCATTGATCAGTACGACGTCCTCTTGCTGCCGTGATTCCTCGCTTGCGCATGCATGAAAACGGGTTGGTGGCCGACCAGCAAGGGCGGTCGAGCCGAGGCAAGCGTGGCGTTACGCATCTGGGCCCAAGGCACGGAAAACCTGCGCATCTCAGGCTTACTTCCGCCGGTAGACAAAATACCGTCCTTCCTTGACGCCGTCAGGAAGCGGCAGCGGCTCAAGCTCCGGCCAATCGAGCGGCAGACCGCTGACGGCGACGCCCCCACTTGTAAGAACGCCGGCCACCAGCTGCGGAAGCCAGGTCAGCGTTATTGCATCGATCTCGTCATGGCCCGTCCCAATATCGGCATGTGCAAGTGCTGCACCGATACCGATGAAGGCTTGGCCGCTTTCTCGGATATCGCCCGTCACCATGTCGTTGGCAGGCGGGGTCGAGGCCGAATAGGAATGCACCTCTCGATCGAATGCGATTATGCGGCGGGTCGGGAAATGCTCGCGTAAATGATCATAGGTCCGGCCATTTCCAAGGCCGAATTCCAAAACCGGGCCTTCGGTCTCCTTCACCAGGTCACGGATGGAATTGAGGATGTCGCGCTGAGCCGTCAAACGGCGGATGAAGCTGTCGAGGCGGCTCATCTATGTCCTTGTCCGTCATTTCTTTTTTGCAATCCGGTGCTATCACATGAAACCGCCCAAAGTCGACAACCGCAAATCAAAATGACCATTGCCGCGGCGACATGCGTCTGTGATAAGGTCGGATCATGAATGCCGTTCCGGATCAACAATTCTTCGCGACAGTGCCGGTCTTTACCGATTTCGAGGACGTGACCGATGCTGGAAACTACCGGCCACTGCCGGACGGCTGGATTTTGGCGCTCGCCGATATCGTCGGATCGACGCAGGCGATCGAAGCCGGACGCTACAAGGACGTCAACATGGCGGGCGCCTCTGTCATCTCTGCCGTGTTGAATGCCGTCAGCAAGGGCGATTATCCCTTCGTCTTCGGTGGCGACGGGGCACTCATTGCCCTGCCGGGATCGCTCGAAATGGTTGCGCGCGATGCGCTCGCAGCCGTGCAGATCTGGGCCGAAGAGGAGCTCGGCTTCATGTTGCGCGCCGCCATCGTGCCGCTCGCCGATATCCGCCGCGAAGGTCTCGACGTCCTGATCGCCCGTTATTCCGCAAGCCCCTACGTCAGCTACGCGATGTTCTCGGGAGGCGGCAACAGCTGGGCCGAACGACAGATGAAGGAGGGCAAATACGCCATTGCGCGCGCCGCGCCGGGCACCCGGCCGAACCTCGCCGGCCTCTCCTGCCGCTGGAACCCGATTGGATCGCGGCATGGAGAAATCGTCTCCATCATTGCCGTTCCCGGCGCAATGGGGCAAGGCGCGGAGTTTCAGCAACTGGTTACGGAAATCGTCGCGGTTGCCGCCGAGCAGGGCCGCGGCGGCCATCCGATACCCCCAGATGGTCCTAGGCTCTCGTTTTCGATGAAGGGCATCGACCGCGAAGTCAAGGTGACGGCACCGAAGGGAAAGCGCTTCCTGACCAAGCTCTTCATCGTGCTGCAGCTCGTCCTCCTTTCCGCGCTCTATAAGATCGGCCTGCCATTCGGCAAATTCGACGCCCGGCGCTACAAGGAGGATGTTGCCGGAAACTCGGATTTCCGCAAATTTGACGACGGGCTGAAAATGACGATCGATGTAGATGCCGCACGTCTCGATCGGATCGAAAAGCTGCTCGATCAAGCGCAAGCCGGCGGCATTGCCCGTTACGGCCTGCACCGGCAGAAATCGGCGCTCATGACCTGTTTCGTGCCGACGCCGCTCTTACGCGACCACATGCATTTCATAGATGGCGCAAACGGCGGTTATGCCGTTGCCGCCAGCAAGATCACCGGCAAGGCCGTTTCGGCGGCAAGCCTCACGCCTTGATGACGTGGCCCGCCGAAAGGCCGAGCCGTTTGAAGACGTTTCGCGTATCAACAATCAGCGGCGCGTTTTTGACGAGCATGGCGTAATCGACCTGGTCGTGATCGGTGGCGACCAGCACCGCGTCGAAATCCAAGAGAACCTTTGGCGCCAACGCCACGGATTTACGTCCTTTCAAGGCCTGATACTCGCGCGTCGGCGGAATTTCGGCCACAAAAGGATCGTGATAATCCGCCGTGCCGCCTCGTTCCTCAATGATCTCGATCAGGCGTAGCGACGGGCTCTCGCGGATATCTGCGACATTCTTCTTGTAGGCAAGACCGAGGACCAGAACCTTGCTTCGGCTGAGTGCCTTCCCGCAACGGATATCCAGTGCTTCTGCAAGCTTGCCAACGACATAGCGCGGCATCGCCGAATTGATCTCGCCTGCAAGTTCGATGAAGCGTGTCGGCAGTTCGTACTCGCGGGATTTCCATGTCAGATAGAACGGGTCGATCGGAATGCAGTGGCCGCCGAGCCCGGGCCCGGGATAGAACGGCATATAGCCGAACGGCTTGGTCTTTGCCGCGTCGATCACTTCCCAGACATCGATGCCCATCGCCGCATAGACGGTCTTCAGCTCGTTGACGAGTGCGATATTGACCGAGCGAAAGATGTTCTCAGTAAGTTTCACCGCTTCGGCCGTCGCGTTGGAAGAAACTGGAACTACGGTCTTCACCGCCGCGCCGTAAAAGGCTTTCATCAGCTCCAGCGCTTGCGCCCCGTCGCCAGCGACCACCTTCGGAATAGTCGCGGTGTGGTAGTGCTGGTTGCCGGGATCCTCGCGCTCTGGAGAAAAGCCGACGAAGAAATCCACGCCCGATTTCAGGCCCGTCTTTTCCAAGATGACCTTCACGACGTCGTCGGTGGTCCCGGGATAGGTCGTTGATTCCAGGACCACGAGCTGGCCGGCACGAAGATGCGCTGCGATGGAGCGCGACGTCGCTTCGACATAGGAAAGATCCGGGTCGCGATGCTTCGTAAGCGGCGTCGGCACGCAGATGACGATTACGTCGCAGGCCGCAAGGCCGGCAAAGTCCACCGTCGCTGAAAAGCGGCTCGCCTGCTTCTCGATGCTCAATGCCTCGTCGGCCACCGCGTCGATATAGGATTTGCTGGCATCGAGCGCCACGATCTTCTTCGGATCGACGTCGAAGCCAGTGACTTCAAAACCGCTGCGCGCAATTGCAATCGCCAGCGGCAGGCCGACATAGCCGAGCCCGATGACGCCCGCCCGGGCCGAGCGGTCTTTGATCTTTGCGGAGAGGTCGGCGAAAGAGGATGGGCTAGCCAAGACAGTTCTCTTCAATAAGAGGAAGTTAGGCCGTGAGATAATGCAAGATTGCCGAGATTGAAACCCGCCGTCTTCTAACGGCGATGTGAAGCAGGCGTGATCGCCATGCCCGCATCGGCCCGCTGGCAGGCAGGTCTTTCCGGTGTGACTAAAAAGACTCGCACGCTGCTCGAGATGATTGTCCAAGCGGAGAAAAATGCACCGATGCCATTGTCTCGCATTCCCGGGGCGCCTATTTAAATCAAATAAGTGAATGACGGAAAGGGCTGCCCGTCCTCCCGGTTTTGTGGGTTTGACAGGTACGTCTGCCGGTTCTTCGGCAGATCGTTGACACGATAATACCGCTCGTCCATCTTGAATTTCCGCCCTGCGCACGAAAGTGCCGCGGGCCGGTTTTCTATCGTCTTCAGGAACGGACGTGCTTTATGAGGATAGTACCGAGAATGAGCACGATCGAATCCAGCGTGTCCTCCATCCTTCTGGACCGCGTCGCCGAATGGCTGACAAACTCTTCGCTTGCCGGTGATGATCTTGAAAACATCGTTCGCGGGTTCTGCGAGCGGATTGCTGCCGCCGGTCTTCCGATCGCGCGCGTGCACCTGACCTTTTCGATGCTTCATCCGCTCTATGACGCCTTGGGCTTCACCTGGCGGCGTGCGAGCGGGGTCACGATCGAAGGCTATCGCCATTCCGTGGGCGCCAAGCCCGACCGTTTTCTCCAAAGCCCGTATTACTATCTTCTCGACAACAACCTGCAGCATATCCGCCGCCGGATCTCGCTTGATGGCCTTGCGGAATTCCCCATCTTCGAGGACCTGCGCGCCGAGAAGATCACCGACTATCTCGCCTTCGTGCAGCCCTTCGGCGACGGCTCCGTCCAGGGCATGATGGGCTCGTGGTCGACGGATAATCATTTTGGCTTTTCTGACGATATGATCGATGCGCTGCTACGCATGCAGAACCATCTGGCCGTTGCCGCCAAGATGGCCGTGCTCGGCAAGCTCGCAAACAACATGTTGACGACCTATCTCGGCGGCGACGCAGGCAAGCGCGTGCTGAACGGCCAGATCCGCCGCGGCGACGGAGAAACGATCCGGGCCGCCCTTGTCATGGGCGACATGCGCCAGTCGACAATGTATGCCGAAAAGGAAGGCCGGCAGGCCTATATCGACACGCTGAACGAGTTCTTCGACGCGATTGCAGCACCTTTCAACCGCAATGGCGGCGAGATCTTAAGCTTCCTCGGTGACGGCTTTCTCGCTGTCTACCCCTGCGGCCGTCACAAGGACCCGTCGAAAATCGCCTCGCAGGCGGCCCTTTCTGCCGTCCACCAGGCGCAGGCACGCGTTGTCGAACTCAACAACGAACGCGCCGAAAAAGGTCTTGGCGCGATCAATTACGGCATCGGACTGCATATCGGCAACGTGATGCTCGGGAATGTCGGGCTCAAGGACCGCCTGACGTTTTCGGCCTTCGGCTCGGCTGTCAACGAAGTCCAGCGCCTGCAGGCGCTGACGAAGAAGTACAATCGCGAGGTCGTCGCCAGCCAGGCGTTTGCGGGTTATTGCGGCGGTGAATGGACGACGCTTGGTGAAGAGAAGCTGCGCGGCATCCGCCAGAAGGTGACGATACTTCAGCCGCGCGCGTCCGCGCCGGCACGCGCCATCGACGGGAATTTCCGCGAAGTCGCCCCAAATGGCCTTTCCGAAGCCGAGCAGGTCATCCTCCTCCATCGCGATGCCAAGAAGCAGGCCAAGCGGACGACGGCCGAGGGCTTCGTTCAGTAAGCTGCGGCTGAAATGCTTGTTTTGCTTTTGTAAATCAGACGAAACCTGATCGGTTCCGCATGCCTTGTCATCAACTGGACACCCCGATTGCGGTACGATAGTGTGCCTTAACGGGAACACAAAAGAGACTGGGGAATATCGTTGGTATGGCGTCCGCGTCCGACTTATTGCGTATCGAAAATCTCGACGTCTCATTCTCAGTGTTCGGGGACAAGCTGCGCGTCGTAAAGAATGCTGAACTGCGCATTCTTCCGGGCAAGGTGACCGCACTTGTCGGCGAATCTGGCTCGGGTAAATCGGTCATCAGCCAGTCGATCATGGGCATCCTGCCGAACGCCGCAAAGGCGAGCGGCCGCATTCTCTTCACCGATCCGCTCAACGGCGAGACCACCGATATCCTGCAGTTCGGCCGCGACAGCGAGGAAATGCGGGATTTGCGCGGCAAGCGCATGGCGACGATCTTCCAGGAGCCGATGACGTCGCTCTCGCCGCTCCACACGATCGGCAACCAGATCAGCGAGGTGTTGCTGATCCACACGGATGCAAACAAGATCGAGGCACGCGAAAGAACCGAGGAAATGCTCGGCCTCGTCGGGTTTGCCAATCCGCACCGCACATACGAGATGTATCCGTTCGAGCTTTCAGGTGGCATGCGACAACGCGCGATGATTGCAATGGCGCTGATCTGCAGCCCCGCTCTGCTGATCGCCGACGAGCCGACCACAGCCCTCGACGTGACGATCCAGGCGCAAATTCTCGAGCTGCTGCGCGACCTCCAGCATAAGCTCGGCATGGCGATGCTGCTCATCACTCACGATCTCGGCGTCGTCGCCAACATGGCAGACGAGGTCGTCGTGATCTATCACGGCGAAATCATGGAAGCTGGACCCGTCAATTCGATATTTCGCGATCCGCAGCATCCATATCTCAAGGGCCTCATGGCTGCGGTGCCGCATTTTGACATGAAGCCGGGCGAGCGGCTGAAAGCACTGCGTGATGTTCCGGTCAATCTGGAATCGTTCCTCGGCAAGGAGCGAATGGTGGGTGCCAGCGGACCGGAGCTTTTGCTTTCGGTCAACAATCTCTCCAAGACGTTTGCGACGCGCAAGCGCAGTCTTTTCAGCAGAGGCGAAGCGGCAGTCATGCGGGCGGTCGATGACGTCAGTTTCGATATCCGACGCGGCGAGTGTCTGGGGCTCGTCGGCGAATCGGGCTGCGGCAAGACTACCGTCAGCAAGATCCTGATGCGCGCAATCACGCCCGATGGCGGCTCTGTGATCTTCAATGATGGCAAGGACGTGATCGACGTTCTTGCCGTCAAGGGCGATGATTTGCAGGCGCTGCGTACCAAGATCCAGATGGTGTTTCAGGATCCGGTTTCGTCGCTGTCGCCGCGCATGACGGTGCGCAACATCCTGAGCGAGCCGCTCGAAATCCACGATCGCGGGGACAATGCCGAACGCAAGCAGAAGGTCGAAGCGCTAATGGGCGCGATCGGCCTCGACCGGCGTTACCTGAGCCGCTATCCGCACAGCTTCTCGGGCGGCCAACGCCAGCGCATCGGTATTGCCCGGGCCCTGGCTCTTGGTCCCAAACTTATCATCCTGGACGAACCGGTCTCGGCCCTCGACGTTTCCGTGCAGGCGCAAATCCTCAATCTTCTCAAGGATCTGCAAAAAGAACTCGGCCTGACCTACCTCTTCATTTCGCACAATCTCGCCGTCGTCGACTATATGGCCGATCGCATCGCCGTGATGTGCAAGGGCCGCATCGTCGAAATCGCCCCGCGCGAGATCATCTTGCGCGATCCGGTGCATCCCTACACGAGATCGCTGCTTGCCGCCGTCCCCTTCCCCGATCTCGACCGGCCGCTCGATTTCGAAGCCTTGCAAAAAAATGGCGCCGCCGACAAACAGAACTGGGGCTTCACCTTTACCGCCGAACATGACGATGCGTCGGAGCTAGCTTACGCCGATCTCGGCAACGGTCATCTGGTACGCGCCCGCAAGGGTGCAGATGCAAAGGAACTGCGTGCATGGTAACGCGCCGAACCTTTCTCGGCGGTCTTCTTGGCGCAGCCGTCGGACCGGCTGCTGCACGTGATATGGGCGACCGCGATATAGAGCCTGAATTCCTGCGTGACCTCTTGATAGCAGATCGCATCCCGCCGATGCCCGAGCGATTGCCGAAGCATCCGCGCATCATCAACATGAAAGGGGCCGGTCTGACGCCCGGCGTCTACGGCGGTTCCGTGCGCACCATCATCGGCGCCGCCCGCGACATCCGCTACATGACCGTTTACGGCTATTCGCGCCTTGTCGGATATGACAAGCACCTGCGGTTCCAGGCCGATATTCTCGGCGGTTACACATCGGAAAACGATAGCATCTTCACCTTCCACCTGCGCGAGGGCCACAAGTGGTCCGATGGGCATCCCTTCACGGCCGACGATTTCCGTTACTGGTGGGAAGACGTTATTTCCGACAAATCCCTGACGCCCGGCGGCGGGGCGCTTGAGCTGCGCCCGCACGGCGTGCTTCCGCATTTCGAGGTGCTGGACGAAATCACCGTCCGCTACAGTTGGGATAAGCCCAACCCGAATTTCCTGCCGGCGCTTGCCGGCCCGTTGCCGCTCGTGATCTTCGGTCCAGCCCATTACCTCAAGCAGTTCCACAAGAAATACCAGGATGACTTCCGCCTTTCGGCCCTGATGCAGGAAAACCGGGTGAAGAAGTGGGTTGATCTGCATATCAAGATGTCGCGCGCCTCGCGTCCGGAAAATCCGCAGCTGCCGACGCTTGATCCGTGGCGCAACACGACAGCACCGCCAGCAGACCAATTCGTTTTCGTGCGCAATCCGTTCTTCCATCGCGTCGATGAAAACGGCATGCAACTGCCCTATATCGACCGCTTCATCCTGAACGTCAGCTCGTCTTCGATCATCGCGGCCAAAGCGGGTGCGGGGGAATCCGACCTGCAGGCGACCGGCATTGACTTCAACGACTATACCTTCCTCAAAGAGGCCGAGAAGCGTTTTCCGGTCAAGGTCAATCTGTGGAAACAGGCGCGCGGATCGCGGATCGCGCTGCTCCCGAACCTCAATTGCGCCGACGAAACCTGGCGCAAGCTCTTCCGCGACGTTCGCTTCCGCCGGGCGCTCTCACTCTCGATCGACCGGCACGAAATCAACATGGTCGCCTTCTACGGGCTCGGCAAGCCGAGCGCCGACACCGTTTTGCGAGACAGCCCGCTTTATAAGCAAGAATACGCCGACGCCTTCATTCAGTTCGATCCGGATGAAGCTAACCGCCTGCTTGACGAAATGGGTCTCCACGCGCGTGACGGCGAAGGCTTCCGTCTGCTGCCGGACGGACGGCGAGCCGAAATCACCGTCGAAACCGCCGGCGAAAGCACACTCGACACCGACGTGCTCGAACTCGTCCACGATCATTGGAAGAATATCGGGCTTGCGCTCTATACGCGAACGTCGCAGCGTGACGTTTTCCAGAGCCGCGCCATGAGCGGCACGATCTTGATGTCGACGTGGTTCGGCATCGAAAACGGCGTTCCGACCGCCGACATGGCGCCAAGCCAGCTGGCGCCGACCGTTGACGATCAACTGCAATGGCCGATCTGGGGCATGTACTATCTATCTGCCGGACAGGAGGGCAGCGCGCCCGACCTGCCTGAGGCGGCCGAGCTCGTCGACCTACTGAAACAGTGGGGTGCCACTGCCGACTTCCGCGAGCGCGAAGCGATCTGGCACAAGATGCTGTCGATCTATACCCAGCAGGTGTTTTCGATTGGGCTCATCAATGGCGCGCTGCAGCCGATCTTGCATTCTGCCAAGATGCAGAACGTGCCGGAGCGTGCCCTCTACGGCTTCGATCCAACGTCTTATCTCGGCATTTACATGCCGGATGCGTTCTGGCTGAAGGAGACGTGACGTGCTGAGATACATTCTATGGCGGATTGCCGCCATGGTCCCAACCCTGCTCGTGATCTCGGCGCTCGTCTTTACGATCATCGAGTTGCCGCCGGGCGATTTCTTCGAAAGCCAGATCGCCGAGTTGCGCGCGCAGGGCGAGAGCGCGAACCTGCAGGAAATCGAAGAGCTGCGGCAGCAATACGGTTTCGACAAACCGGCGATCGTCCGTTACTTTTATTGGGTCGGCGGCATGCTGCACGGCGATTTCGGCTATTCGTTCGAATACCAGCTGCCGGTTTCCGCAGTGGTCGGCGACCGCCTGTGGCTGACAATTCTCGTTTCCTTCACGACCATCCTGGTGACGTGGCTGATCGCTTTTCCGATCGGCATCTATTCCGCTACCCATCAGTATAGCTGGAGCGACTACGGCCTGACGTTTCTCGGGTTGCTCGGCATTGCCATTCCGAACTTCATGCTGGCACTCATCCTGATGTATTTCGCCAATATCTGGTTCGGCATCTCGATCGGTCATCTGATGGACCAGAAATATCTCTCCGAGCCCATGAGTTGGGAGAAGGCGCGATCGATCCTGTCGCACCTGTGGATCCCTGTCATCATCGTCGGCACGGCCGGTACCGCCGGCATGATCCGCCGCCTTCGTGCCAATCTGCTGGATGAGATGCAGAAGCAATATGTCACGACTGCGCGCGCCAAAGGTCTTCATCCGACCCGTGCGCTCATCAAGTATCCGCTGCGCATGGCGCTCAACTTCTTTGTCGCCGACATCGGTTCGATCCTGCCGTCGATCATCTCCGGCGCCGAGATTGTCGCAATCGTGCTGTCGCTCGAGACGACCGGCCCGATGCTGATCAAGGCTCTGCAGAGCCAGGACATGTATCTTGCCGGTTCGTTCCTGATGTTCCTTGCCTTCCTGAACGTCATAGGCGTGTTGATTTCCGATATCGCCCTCGGCTTCCTCGATCCACGCATCCGTCTGCAAGGCAGGAGCACCAAATAATGTCGCCCTTGCCACCGCCCGGCGCTCCCTTGCAGCATTATGTCTCGAACGCACCGTTCGATCCCATCGCCACGGAATCCATGACGGCTGCCAGTTCGCGTATTCACCTGGCTTCCCAAAAGCAGCTGATGTGGTGGAAGTTCAAGCAGCACCGTCTGGCGCTGGCTTCCGGCATTTTTTTGCTTGTCGTTTATCTGATGATACTGGTCATTGAATTTCTGGCGCCTTACGGCCTGCACACGCGCAATGTCGACTTCATCCATTCCCCGCCCCAGCCTGTGCATTTCTTCGACAAGGGCGAGTTCGTCGGTCCCTTCGTCTATGGCCGCACGATGCAGCTTGACCTTGATACGCTGCGGCGGGTCTACACCGACAATCCGAACGACGTTCAGCCAATCCGCTTCTTTTGCCGTGGCGATTCCTATAGGTTTTGGGGCATCGTTCAGTCCGATCTGCATCTCGTCTGCCCGTCACAAGCCGGCCAGATGTATCTGCTCGGCACCGATCGCCTCGGCCGCGACGTGCTGTCGCGCATCCTCTACGGCGCCCGGATCTCGTTGACGATCGGCCTGCTCGGTATCGCAATCAGCTTCGTGCTCGGCATCGTCATCGGCGGCCTTGCCGGCTATTGGGGCGGCGTCTTCGACCTGATCGTCCAACGGGTGATCGAGGTGCTGCAGTCGCTGCCGAGCCTACCGCTTTGGATGGCTCTTGCAGCCATCATGCCGGTGACGTGGAGCCCGATCGTCATCTATTTCGGCATTACCGTAATCCTTGGCATCATCGATTGGACCGGGCTTGCGCGTGCTGTGCGTTCCAAGCTTCTGGCGCTGCGCGAAGAAGATTATGTGCAGGCTGCCCAGCTGATGGGGGCAAGCACGCCCCGCGTCATCGCGCGCCACCTTGTTCCCGGCTTCATGTCGCATCTGATTGCCTCGGCGACGATCTCGATCCCAGGCATGATCCTCGGCGAAACGGCGCTTTCATTCCTGGGTCTTGGCCTTCGCCCGCCGATCACCAGCTGGGGTATCTTGCTCACCGAGGCCAAGAGCGTCAGCGTCATTGCCTTTTATCCGTGGCTGCTTTTCCCGATTATTCCAGTGGTTCTCGTCATTTTGGCCTTCAACTTTCTGGGAGATGGGTTGCGCGATGCAGCAGATCCCTACAAATAGCAGCAGACCTGGTGGAGCTTTGCCGCTCCGCCCTGTCCCCTCCGGAAGACTGGGGGCTTAACTATGTCGTTCGCCCCGAAGGAAGTACCCATGGCCAGGCGCGTGGAAGATGCTCGCATTTTGATGTACAGCCACGATACGTTCGGCCTCGGTCACCTGCGCCGCTGTCGGACAATTGCACATGCGCTCGTTGAGGATTATCGTGGTCTTAATGTACTGATCATTTCCGGCGCGACGATTGCCGGTGCGTTCGACTACCGGGCGCGTGTCGACTTCGTGAAGATCCCCAGCGTAATCAAGCTTCACAACGGCGAATATACTTCGATGGCGAGCCACATCGACCTTCACGAAACGCTGAAGATGCGCGAATCGAGCATCCGCCATACGGCGGAGACATTTCAACCCGACATCTTCATCGTCGACAAGGAGCCGATGGGCCTCAAAGGTGAGATCGAGGACACGCTTGCTTACCTGAAGGCACGGGGCACGACATTGGTGCTCGGTCTGCGCGAGATCATGGATGCGCCGCATCTGCTCGATGCCGAGTGGAAGAGGAACGGCATCATGCAGAAGATCGACCAGTATTACGACAGCGTCTGGGTCTACGGGCCGCCTGATTTCTACGATCCGCTGATCGGCCTCGATGTTCCCCACAGCGTGCGCCGGAAGATGGACTTCGTCGGCTTCCTGCAACGCAGCGTGTCGGTCGGCAAGACTTCGGTCAACGCGCGCCAGGACGATTACATCCTCGTCACCACCGGCGGGGGCGGCGATGGTTCCGACCTCGTACATGACGTGATGAACGCCTACGAGCATGATGCGACGCTTGAGCAGAAGGCGCTGGTCGTGCTCGGACCCTACATGCCGGCAGCCGAGCGCTCGAAGCTCGTCAGGAAAGGCGAAAAGATCCCCTATATCGAAGTGATCGAGTTCGACAACCACATGGAAGAACTCATGGTCGGCGCCACAGGCGTCGTTGCCATGGGCGGCTACAACACCTATTGCGAAATCCTGTCCTTCGACAAGCCGGCGCTCGTCGTGCCGCGGGTCAAGCCGCGGGAAGAGCAGCTGCTGCGTGCCCAGCGCGCCAGCGAACTCGGCCTGGTGGACGTGCTTCTGCCCGACCAGTCGGCCGATCCGGCCATCATGGCAGAGGCGCTGAAACGGCTGCCGCAACGCCTGCCACCATCAAAGAGCGGACGCGACATGCAACTTCAAGGGCTCGACCATATTTCGCAGACAGTCGGCCACTGGCTCGACAATCGCGGCAGCCATCTTGCCGTCGTCGGCGCAGAATAAAGATCACAGCCTTGCCGGAGCGTCGCAGGATTCTCGTCGTGCTGAAAGGCTATCCGCGCCTTTCCGAAACCTTCATTGCCCAAGAGCTGCTGGGGCTGGAAAAGGCAGGCTTCCATCTGACGCTGATTTCGATGAGGCGGCCGACCGACACGAAACGCCACCCGGTGCACGACGAGATCAAGGCGCGAGTCGTCTACCTGCCGGAATACCTGCACGAAGAGCCGCTGCGCGTCCTAAAGGGGCTGTTTGCAGGGTTTGGAAAGCCTGGTTTCATGGCGTTGATGAAACGCTTTCTGACCGATCTGCCACGCGATATGTCCCGCAACCGCTTGCGCCGCCTCGGCCAGGCACTCGTGCTTGCCCGCGAGTGGCCGGACAACGGCCAGTGGCTGCACGCACATTTCATCCATACACCTGCTTCTGTCACCGATTACGCAAGCATTCTCACAGGCGTGCCCTGGACCGTCTCAGCCCATGCGAAGGATATTTGGACGTCACCCGACTGGGAGCTTAACACCAAGCTTGGCACCGCACGCTGGGCGGTAACGTGCACGAGGAGCGGCTTTGAGCATATGCGAAGCCTGACGGGGCGGCCCGAGGCGGTGCACCTCAGCTATCACGGCCTTGATCTGGCCCGCTTCAGCCGTTTCGAAGGCCAGCACTCCAACCGCGATGGCAGCGATCCTTCCGACCCGGTTCTTCTGTTGAGCGTCGGCCGAGCCGTCGAAAAGAAGGGCTACGACGTACTGCTGCGCGCCCTCGCCCTGCTTCCGGAAAGCCTCAACTGGCGTTTCGAACACATCGGCGGCGGTGACGACCTGGCCAGATTGAAGGCGCTCGCTGCACAACTCGGGCTTACCGGCAGCATCACCTGGAAAGGCGCGATGGCGCAGGAGGAGGTGCTCGCCCATTACCGCAACGCCGACCTGTTTGCGCTTGCCTGCCGCATTGCAGCCAACGGCGATAGGGATGGATTGCCAAACGTGCTGGTCGAGGCGTCGAGCCAGCGGCTGATGTGCGTTTCGACCGATGTTTCAGGCGTGCCGGAACTGCTGACGAACGACGAGAACGGTCTCGTCGTTCCACAGGAAGATCCGATGGCGCTCGCCGGCGCGCTTGAGGCAGCAATGCGCGATCCAGCGCTGCGAAGACGCCTGGGCGAGGCGGCGGAAAAACGCGTGCGCGAGCATTTCGACTACCATTCCGGCATAAGGCAGCTGATAGATCTCTTCGAAGAGGAATGGCAACAACCCTCATGAGCGCAAACCGCATCCTCTTTTATGTCCAGCACCTGCTCGGCATCGGCCACATCGCGCGCGCAAGCCGCATTGCCGACGCATTGGTCAAGGACGGTTTTGACGTAACGGTCGCAACGGGCGGATTAGCGGTTCCAGGCTTTCCCGGCCCAGGAATAAAGACCCTGGCCTTGCCGCCGGTCGTTGCCAGCAATGCCGGCTTTTCGGGTCTTGCGGACGCCAACGGCAATGTCGCCAGCGACGGCTTTCTGTCAAGACGGCGCGACCTGCTGCTTGCCGCATTTCAGGAGGTGCGGCCGCATGCCGTCATCACCGAGGCCTTCCCTTTTGGCAGGCGTCAGATGCGCTTCGAACTGCTGCCGCTGCTCGATATGATCGGAGGGACGGATCCGAAGCCCAAGCTCTTCAGTTCGGTGCGCGACATCCTTCAGGAAAACCGCAAGCCGGGCCGGGACGAGGAAACCGTCGACCTGGTGAAACGACACTTCGACGCCGTCCTCGTCCACGGTGATTCGGATTTTGTGCGGCTTGAAGATACCTTTCCGCTGACGGCCGAAATCGCAGACAAGGTGCGATATACCGGTCTCGTTGCACCACCACCGGCGGACGCTCCGAGCGACCATTTCGACATCATTGCCTCAGCTGGTGGCGGGGCCGTTGGCCTGAAGCTCATCTGCGCGGCCCGCGACGCGGCGGCCATGCTGTCGGCAAGTCATCGCTGGCTGCTCGTCACCGGTCCCAATCTGCCGGAGGCGGATTTCATCGGGCTGAGCCGGGCCGCACCTGCCAACGTCACGCTTGCACGCTTCCGCAAGGACTTCCCCTCGCTGCTGCGCGGCGCCAAGGTCTCGATCTCGCAGGCAGGCTACAATACGGTCGGGGACCTGCTGCGAACGGATTGTCGTTCGATCCTCGTTCCCTTTGTCGCCGGCGGCGAAACGGAGCAGACGGTGCGGGCCGAGCGTTTGCAGGCACTGGGTCTTGCGACAGTTCTCCCCGAACAAGGGCTGAGCGCCGAGGATGTGGCAGCGGCAGTCGAAACAGTGCTTGCAGCACCCCCCAGAAAGGACGTCACACTCGATCTGACGGGTGCCGAGACAACTGCTTCGATCATCCGTTCGATGCTTGGTTGAATCGCTCGCCTATTATGAAAATCCTGTGATATAACTGACGCTCCGGCGAGAATCGGCATTCGACAGCAATCCGCTTCGCCTTGATTTCCTTACAATACCCCGGCGGTCCGGTTGCATGAATCTGATTTCGGCATCTCCCCTTACGAATGGCCTCCTATCCCGGCCCGCCCTTTCCAATCAGGCTGACGGTTAGCATGGAAAAAAGCCTCGCGCGCTACATCTGGTCGAACACGCGGCTCCAGCAGCTTTGGATTCTGGCTGTCGTTGCCGTCTCGATGGTTCCCTATTTCCTGTCCTTCGATTTGCCGAAACAGATCGTCAATGGCCCGATTCAAGGTGACGGCTTCGAGAATGCGAATGCGACCCAGACCTTCATGCACCTTGCCTATGACATCCCGCTGATCGGGCATGTCGAGGTCTTCGAGGGGTTCCAGCTCAACCGCCTTCAGATGCTGATGGCGCTGAGCCTCGTCTTCCTGGCGCTCGTCGTACTCAACGGCCTCTTCAAATTCTACATCAATACCTACAAAGGCCGCCTCGGCGAGCGGATGCTAAGACGTATCAGGTTCCAACTCATCGACCGCGTGCTGCGTTTCCCGCCCGTCCATTTCAAGCGGGTGAAATCGGCCGAAATTGCCACGATGATCAAAGACGAGGTGGAGCCGATGGGCGGCTTCACCGGTGATGCCTTCGTCTCGCCTGCGCTTCTCGGCGGACAGGCGCTGACGGCGCTTGCCTTCATCATTGTCCAGAACTTTTGGCTCGGCATGATTGCGGCCGCAATCGTCGGCGTCCAGGCAGTCGTCATTCCGCGCATGAGAAAACGATTGCTCGAGCTCGGCCGCCAGCGGCAGCTGACAGCCCGCGAGCTTTCCGGACGCGTCGGCGAGATCGTCGAGGGTATCGGCACGATCCACGGCAATGACACCTCGAACCTGGAACGCGCCGACATTGCCACGCGTCTCGGCCTCATCTTCTCGATCCGCTACGACCTTTACCAATGGAAGTTTCTGGTGAAGTTCCTGAACAACTTCCTGGCGCAGGTGACGCCGTTCCTGTTCTACGCGATCGGCGGCTATCTCGCCTTGCAGGGGCGCCTTGACATCGGCCAGCTCGTTGCCGTCATCAGCGCCTACAAGGATCTTCCCGGACCGTTGAAGGAACTGATCGACTGGGATCAGATGCGCCAGGACGTTCAGGTCAAGTATCAGCAG
Source organism: Rhizobium azibense (assembly GCF_004342325.1). Lineage (NCBI taxonomy): Bacteria > Pseudomonadati > Pseudomonadota > Alphaproteobacteria > Hyphomicrobiales > Rhizobiaceae > Rhizobium > Rhizobium azibense. The sequence continues at coordinate 341,363 of NZ_SMBJ01000002.1, forward strand.
GTCTATGAACAGTTCAATGTCGAGCCGCTCATTGACAGCCGCATCCAGGAAATCCCGACAGAAGCGATCGGCCCGCTGACGGCAGCCCTGGTCGTCAGCAACCTCACCCTCAGCGACGATAGCGGCGCGCGCCTGGTCGACCACGTTTCGGTCGAGATCAGGCCGAACGAGACAGTGGCGATCGTCGGGCCGAACGGCAGCGGCGCGGAAGCTTTCGCCGAAGCGCTCGGTCGGATCGTCTGGCCGGACTCGGGCCGTATCAGCATCAACGGCCGCGACCTTCTGGAACTGCCGGAATCGATTACCGGACGTCGCATTTCCTACGCTTCTGCCGATAGCTATTTTTTTCACGGCACGCTGCGCGACAACCTGCTTTACGGTCTCAAGCATGCACCGCTGACCGATCCCAACTACGAGGGCGAGGAAGCACAAGAATTCAAATGGCATGCGGTCGAGGCGCTAAAGGCCGGCAACCCCACGCTTGATCTCAACAGCGACTGGGTCGATTACAACGCCGCCGGGGCCACCGGGCCGGACGATCTGTTGACGGCGATCCGACCGGTCCTTGATGCCGTGCTGATTTCGCAGGACATCCTCGACCTTGCCCTCCGCTCGACTGTTGATACAACCGTTCATGTGGCGCTTGCGGGTCGCATCGTCGATCTGCGCCGATCGCTGCGAGAGCGTATGAAGGACGAGAGCCTCGACGCCATCGTCGTACCCTTCGATTTCGATAACTACAATTCTCAGGCAACGGTCGGCGAAAATCTGCTCTTCGGCACGATGAAACGGCCGATGATGAACAACCGCAAGCTTGCGGCGCACCCCTATTTCCAGCAGCTTTTCCGCCATACAGGTCTCAGCAACGACCTCTATGCGATGGGCCTGGAAATCGCCGAAAACGCCGTCGAACTCTTCCACGACCTGCCGCCCGACCACCCGTTTTTCCAGCAGCTGACCTTCATGACCGCCGATGATATTCCGACCTATCAGGCCCTGCTGCAAAAATTGCAGAGTCGCCGGTTCGAGGATGCGAGCATCGATGAGCGTTCGATGATCATCCGGCTGAGCTTTGCTTATATCGAGCCACGCCATCGCTTCGGCCTGCTGAGCGATGAACTGATGGCCAAGATCGTGAGCGCCCGCAAGCAGTTTCACGAGCATATACCGGATGATCTGGCCGTTCTGATCGAGCGGTACGATCCAGAGCGCTTCACCTCCTCGGCAACGCTGATGGACAACGTGCTGTTCGGCCGCATTGCCTATCAGCAGGCGGACGCTTCCGATCGTATTCGCACCATCATGAGCGAGCTCTTCGACGCGCTTGATCTTTACGATGACGTGTTGTCGATCGGCCTTGAGTTTGACGTCGGTTCCGGCGGTAAGCGACTGACGATGGTTCAGCGCCAGAAACTCAATCTTGCCCGCGCGCTTTTGAAACGCTCGGATTACTTCATCTTCAACCGGCCGCTTCCCGCGCTCGATCAGCGTGTGCAGGACCAAATCATCCGCAATGTCGTCCAAGACCTGCACGAGGAGGGTAAACGCCCTGCGATCATCTGGGTACTTTCTAACGCAAGACTTGCAGAAATATTTGACAGAATTCTACTTTTTAATCGCGGAGATTTAGTGGAAGCTGGAAACTATCCCGAACTTTCCGAGAAAAACGGGATGTTCAAGGAACTGTTATCGTAATATTCTATTTCAGCAACTGAGACGGCATTCTTGAGGGAATGTCAGTAGAGTTTTTAAAGCGCATTCTCCTTCGGCGAGGAGAAGCGGCAGGGGGTGAGACGCTCATGCTGTTGAGAGATGAAGTCGAAATGCTGAGGCGGGTGCCGATCTTCGCAAGGATCGCCCCGGCAAAACTCAAGCTTTTGGCCTTCACCTCTGATCGGATGACCTACAAGGCCGGTCAGGACCTTTTCCACCAGGGCGATCCGGGCGACGCGGCCTATGTGGTGCTGTCCGGCACCGCCGACATTCTCGTGAATTCGCCTGCAGGCGACATAAAGGTCGCCGACGTCGAGGTTAATTCCATCGTCGGCGAAATCGCCATCCTCTGTGACGTGTCGCGCACCGCGACCGTCCGTGCCACCTCTCCTTTGGAAGTGCTGCGCATCAGCAAGGAGCATTTCCTGAAGCTTCTCAGCGATTTCCCCGAAATTGCCGTCGAGATCATGCGCGTCCTTGCCGACCGCCTGAACCATACGACGGCGGAATTGACGGCCGCACGCGCTGCAAAGCAACCGCAGGCGGCGCTTCAGTAATTTTCAGCAAGTTCCGGCCCTGGAAAAACGCCCGCGGGCTCGGCCAGGCCGTTGGTCTCATCCTTCAGTGATCGTTATTCGCGCTGCTCCAGCGCCTTGCTGAAGGCAAGCGCGGCAAGCGTGCAGACGGCGCCCGAAAGCAGGTAATAGCCGACAAAAGGAAGGCCGAAGCGGCTGGACAAACCAAGTGCAACGAGCGGCGCAAAACCCGCACCCACAAGCCAGGCGAGATCCGACGTGAAGGCCGCCCCCGTATAGCGATAGCCGCGGCCGAACCGTGAAGAGATCGAACCGGTGGCCTGACCGAACGAAAGGCCAAGCACGCCGAAGCCGATGATGACGAAAGCGTCCTGACCGGTGTCACCGGCAGCAATCAGCATCGGCCCGATGAAGGAGAAGATCGCGATCAACACGGCACAGACGGCAAGCTGACCGCGGCGGCCGATGCGATCGGCGATCAGCCCAGATGCGATGATGGCGACGATGCCGACCATGGCCCCGATGATCTGCACAACCATGAAAGTGCCGAGCGGTTGACTGCCGTAAAGGCTCATCCAACCTAGCGGAAAAATGGTGACGAGATGGAACATCGCAAAGCTTGCCAGAGGTACGAAGGCGCCGATCAGGATATCGCGACCGTGGATGCGAAGGACATCGACAATAGGCGCCGCTTCCAGTTCATGCTGCTCCAGGAGCGTGCCGAATTCCTTCGTCATGACGAGGCGCAGGCGGGCGAAGAGGGCCACGACGTTGATGGCGAATGCAACGAAGAACGGGTAGCGCCAGCCCCAGGACAGAAAATCGTCGTTTGAGAGATTGGCAATGAAGAAGCCGAACAGGGCGCTCGCTAGCGCAAAACCAATCGGCGCACCGAGCTGCGGGATCATCGCATACCAGCCACGGTGCCGCTCCGGCGCATTCAGCGCCAGCAACGAAGCAAGCCCGTCCCAGGCGCCGCCCAGAGCAAAGCCTTGCCCAAGACGAAAGAGCGCAAGCAAGGCGATCGACCAATAGCCGATTACGTTGTACCCGGGCAAAAATGCAATCGAGGCCGTCGAGCCGCCGAGCAGAAAGAGCGCAATCGTCAGCTTCGTGCCGCGGCCGTAGAAGCGGTCGATGGTCATGAAGACAACGGAACCAACAGGGCGGGCAAGAAAAGCAAGCGAAAAGATTGCGAACGAATAAAGCGTCGCCGTCAGCCGGTCCGGCGCGAAGGGAAAGACAAGCTGCGGGAAGACGAGAACCGAGGCCAGGCCGAAAACGAAGAAGTCGAAAAACTCCGACATGCGTCCGATGACGACGCCGATCGCGATGCTGCCCGGCGAGACCGGCTTGTCATCGTGAATTCTGCGTGCGTCGCGTTCCAGCGTGCGCGATGACGGTCCGTAGCGTACCTGTGTTTCAGCCATTTAACGCCTCCCTCGGTGAGGTGCTTTTGCGAAGCGCCTCAAGACGATCTTCATCAAACCCGCCGGGTTATCAAGTCCGCACGGCGCAAATAGTTCATCATTCATTCTCAAAACTGCATGCAGATCGCGAAATCCGCAACGCACGGCTGGCGAAACTGGCCAACTGCGTATTTGCGTATATATAGGCCGGAAAAACATTTGACCCTGGCACAATCCTTCTTGTTATCAGGATTTTCAGAGGCCCGTGAAACCACATTCTGCCGCAATGCGGCATATTTGCTGCACTGCGACCAAACACCTCATGTCACCATGCCGTTTCGTGCTTTAGTCGCGGTTCGGACGAAACAACAAGAGCTTTAGAGACGTGCACAAACTGATGAAGTTTTCCCGCCTTCTATCCGTGTTGCCGCTATTCATGCTGGCAGGGTGCAATCTGGTGGTGATGTCGCCTTCGGGTGATATCGCCAATCAACAGGCAGACCTCATCCTGGTCTCGACCTTCTTGATGCTTTTGATCATCGTGCCGGTCTTGTTCCTCACATTGTTCTTCGCCTGGCGATACAGGCGGTCGAACACAGCGGCGACCTATGATCCGGAATGGCATCACTCCACCCGCCTTGAAGTCGTGATCTGGTCAGCGCCGCTTGCCATCATCATCGCGCTCGGCGCAATCACCTGGATCAGCACACACAAGCTCGACCCCTACCGCGCGCTTGACCGGCTGGATGCAGAACGCGCGATTCCTGCCGGTGCGAAGCCACTGACCGTCGAAGTGGTGGCGCTCGACTGGAAATGGTTGTTCTTTTATCCTGATCTCGGCGTTGCGACCGTCAACGAGCTGGCCGCCCCGGTCGACGTTCCGATCAATTTCAAGATCACCGCGTCTTCGGTAATGAATTCCTTCTATATTCCCGCACTCGCCGGCCAGATCTACGCCATGCCCGGCATGCAGACGAAGTTGCACGCCGTCATCAACAAGGAAGGCGAGTACGAAGGCTTTTCTGCCAATTACAGCGGCGACGGCTTCTCGCACATGCGCTTCAAGTTTCACGGCCTCAATCAGCAGGGATTCGACGATTGGCTCGCGCGCGTCAAAGCGCAAGGTACGGCGCTTAACCGCGATGCCTACCTGAAACTCGAAAGACCGAGCGAACGGGAACCCGTGCGCTACTACGCCAGCACCGAGACCGGCCTCTACGAGGCCATCCTCAACATGTGCGCGACGCCCGGTAAGATGTGCATGAACGAGATGATGCACATCGACATGATGGGCGGCGCAGGCAAGGAGAGCGCCGAAAACCGGGAACGGCTGGAATATGACAACCGCCACACCGAACAAGGTGAGCGCACCAATGCCCCGACTTTCCCCGCAACCGGCACGCCGGCACGCAGCGGGCAAGAGCCCGAAGGCACCGACAGCAACACCCAGCAGCCTGACGCCCAGCCGCAGCAGGGTGGGCAGACCATGCCCGCGATGCCGCATGACGGTCATTCGATGCCCGGCATGGATCATGGCAGCGGCAGTCCGGCCCAACCGGGCAGCAAGAATTAAAACCTGGCGCTTTGCGTCGCTGAGACATCAATGAACGGGTTCATCCATGTTTTCCAATCCTGACCTCCTGAAGTTCATCTTCGGCCGGTTGACTCCTGAGGCGATCCCCTATCACGAGCCGATCCTCGTCGCGACCTTCATCGGCGTGGTCATCGGCGGCCTAGCCGTGCTCGGCCTCATTACCTATTACAGATTTTGGGGCCCGTTGTGGCGCGACTGGATCACGAGCGTCGACCACAAGAAGATCGGCATCATGTACGTGATTCTCGCCATCATCATGCTGCTGCGCGGCTTTTCGGACGCGATCATGATGCGGATCCAGCAAGCAATCGCCTTCAACGGATCTGAAGGCTATCTGCCGCCGCACCACTACGACCAGGTCTTTACGGCCCACGGCGTTATCATGATCTTCTTCGTGGCCATGCCCTTTGTCACTGGCCTGATGAACTTCGTGGTACCGATGCAGATCGGCGCTCGTGACGTTTCCTTTCCCTTCCTCAACAACTTCTCCTTCTGGATGACGACGGCGGGCGCCATCATCATCATGCTGTCGCTCTTCATCGGAGAGTTCGCGCGCACCGGCTGGCTTGCCTACCCGCCGCTTTCAGGCGCCGACTACAGTCCGGGGGTGGGCGTCGACTACTATATCTGGGGCCTGCAGGTTGCAGGCGTTGGGACGACACTGTCGGGCATCAACCTGATCGCCACCATCGTGAAGATGCGAGCGCCTGGCATGACCATGATGAAGCTCCCCGTCTTCACCTGGACCTCGCTTTGCACCAACGTCTTGATCGTCGCCACCTTTCCGATCCTGACGGCAACGCTTGCGCTACTGTCGCTCGACCGCTACGCCGGCACGAACTTCTTCACGAACGACCTCGGCGGCAATCCGATGATGTATGTCAACCTCATCTGGATCTGGGGCCATCCGGAGGTCTATATTCTCGTGCTGCCGGCCTTCGGCATCTTTTCGGAAGTGGTCGCGACCTTCTGCGGCAAGCGCCTGTTCGGCTACGCCTCGATGGTCTATGCGACAGTGGTCATCACCATCCTTTCCTATATCGTCTGGCTCCATCATTTCTTCACCATGGGTTCGGGCGCCAGCGTCAACTCCTTCTTCGGAATAACGACCATGATCATCTCGATCCCCACGGGAGCGAAGATGTTCAACTGGCTCTTCACCATGTATCGCGGCCGCATCCGCTATGAAGTGCCGATGCTATGGACCGTCGGGTTCATGGTGACCTTCGTCATCGGCGGCATGACCGGGGTGTTGCTTGCCGTACCGCCTGCAGACTTCGTGCTGCACAACTCGCTGTTCCTGATCGCGCATTTCCACAATGTGATCATCGGTGGCGTGTTGTTCGGCCTGCTTGCCGGCGTTAACTACTGGTTCCCGAAGGCCTTCGGCTTCAAGCTCGATCCGTTCTGGGGCAAGATCAGCTTCTGGTTCTGGCTGACCGGCTTCTATTTCGCCTTCATGCCGCTCTATGTGCTCGGCCTGATGGGCGTCACCCGCCGGGTGTCACAGTTCGAGGATCCGTCGCTGCAGATCTGGTTCATCATCGCAGCCTTCGGTGCGTTCCTGATCGCGCTCGGCATACTGGCGTTCCTCGTCCAGCTTGTCGTCAGCTTCATGAGGCGCGAGGAACTTGCCGACCATACAGGCGATCCGTGGGATGCCCGCACGCTTGAGTGGTCGACGTCGTCGCCGCCGCCCGACTACAATTTCGCCTTCACGCCCGTGGTGCACGATCATGACAGCTGGTACGACATGAAGAACCGCGGCTACGAACGACCCCTCGAAGGCTTCAAGCCGATCCACATGCCGAAGAACACCGGCACCGGCGCAATCCTTTCGGCCATCAGCGTGGCACTCGCCTTCGGCCTGATCTGGTACATGTGGTGGCTCGTCGTGGCCAGCGCCGCGGCGCTGCTCGTCGTTACCATTGTCCATACGTTCAACTATAGGCGCGACTTCTATATCCCGGCCGAAGAGGTCAGTAAAACGGAAGACAAGCGAACCGAATTGCTTGCGACACAGGTGTCATGACCATGAGCGATCATACTATCGACACGGCCGAAAAGCCTGAGTTCTACCTGACCGACGAACATCATCCCGAAGGCAGCACAAATCTCGGCTTCTGGCTCTACCTCATGAGCGACTGCCTGATCTTTGCGGTGCTGTTTGCGACCTATGGCGTTGTTGGCCGCAATTATGCGGCAGGGCCTTCGCCGAAGGACCTTTTCGATCTGCCGCTCGTGGCCGTCAACACCTCGATGCTGCTCTTTTCTTCCATCACCTACGGCTTCGCCATGCTCCAGATGGAAAAGAACAGCAAATCTGGCACACTGATGTGGCTGGCCGTGACCGGCCTGTTCGGCGCGGCGTTCATCGGTCTTGAACTCTATGAGTTCATTCACTTGATTCACGAAGGTGCAGGTCCATCGCGCAGCGCTTTCCTTTCGGCCTTCTTTACGCTGGTTGGAACCCATGGACTGCACGTCACGTCCGGCATCATCTGGATGGCGACGCTGATGGTGCAGGTTTCCATGTACGGCCTGATCGAGGCCAACCGGCGCCGCCTCATGTGCCTTTCGATGTTCTGGCACTTCCTCGACGTCGTCTGGATCGGCGTCTTTTCCTTCGTCTACTTGATGGGAGTCCTCGGATGAGTTCGCAAGCACCCACACATGAGGACGCACACGAAGCCCATCATGGCCATAGCCACGGTCATGGGGCAGGTCACGGCTCCATGAAGAGCTATACGATCGGTTTCGTCCTCTCGGTCATCTTGACCGCCATTCCGTTCTGGCTTGTCATGGCCGGCGTCTTCGAGAGCCCGGGCGTGACTGCTGCTCTTGTGATGGCACTCGGCGCAATACAGATCGTCGTTCACATGATCTGCTTCCTGCATATGAACACGCGCTCGGAAGGCGGCTGGACGATGATGGCGCTGATCTTCACGATCGTGATCGTGGCGATCGCCCTTTCCGGCTCGCTTTGGGTCATGCATCATCTGAATACCAACATGATGCCGATGAGCCCCGAAATGATGAAGAACATGCCCTAGAGGTGTCGAGCGGGCGGCGGCAGGGCCGTCCGTGCAGGGTTTCCGCCATGCCAGACAGCTGTTCCTTTCCCAAAGACCGGCGCCGATCTTCAATCAGGCTCGCAATGCTGTGCAGCCTGATGCTACTGTCGACCGCCGGTTTCGTCGCCCTCGGCCTCTGGCAGGTTGAGCGGCTGTCCTGGAAACGTCACCTCATTGCTCTGGTCGATCAACGGGTCCACGCCGTCCCGGCCCCGGCCCCTACGCGAAGGCCAGTCAGTGCCGCCGACGACGAATACCGCCGCATAGTGGCGACCGGGACGTTGCAGAACGACAAGGAGACGCTGGTCTATGCCTCGACCGAACTGGGTCCAGGCTTTTGGGTAATGACGCCGCTGTCGCTTGGCGATGGCCAAACGGTCTTGATAAACCGCGGCTTCGTGCCGACCGACAGGCGCGATCCGCAAACCCGACCGGAAGGCCAAGTCTCCGGTCAGGTCACGATCACGGGGCTGATGCGGATGACGGAACCGAAGGGTTCGCTGTTAAAATCGAACGACTCGGCCTCGGGCCGCTGGTATTCGCGCGATGTCGCTGCAATCGCGGCGCAAAAGCACGTGACAGGCGCTGCCGAGTATTTCATCGACGCCGACAAAACTCCAAATCCCGGCGGTCTGCCGGTCGGTGGACTGACGCGCATCGTCTTTGCGAACAATCACCTCGTCTACGCAATCACATGGTTTGGCTTGGCGCTGATGATGGCTGGCCTGCTGGCATTCGTGATCCGAAGCGAGATTCGGAGGCAGTGGCCGTGGCAATCGTCCGGGTGATTGCATCGGCAAGTTGTGCCTGCGAGAAGGGCTTGCCGAGACGCGGCAGCTCGATCAGGCCGCTGCCGGGCGGAATGTCGGCATAGCCGGTGGCCAGGATGATCGGCATGTGCGGCCAATCACGGCGAATCGCCTCGGCAAGCTCTGCACCCGTCATCCGCGGCATGGCGTGGTCGGAGATGACAAGATCGACCGGTTCTCTGGAAAGGATGGCCAGCGCATCGGCACCCGATGCTGCCTCGATGGCGTCGTAACCGAGATCTTCCAGCATCAAAACCGTGTTCATGAGCACGAGACTGTCGTCGTCGACGGCCAGGATGCGCAGCGAGCGCGGAGGGCCGAGATGATCGGCCCCTTCGTCCGGGAGCTCTTGCGGTGCGTCATCCAGTGCCAGCACCGCAGGGAACCAAAGCTCGGCGACCGTGCCTTCGCCGAGGCGGCTCTTCAACACGAGCCGGCCGCCTGACTGCGCGGCGAGCCCTTGAACCATCGGCAATCCGAGACCGGTGCCTTTGCCGACGCCCTTGGTCGTGAAGAAAGGTGTCGTCGCCTGCTCAAGCGTCTCTTCGTCCATGCCCTCGCCGCCGTCGATGACGGAAAGGCAAAGATACGCACCTGGGGCAAGAATGCCGTTCCCTTCACCGACCGTCCGTTCCTGCGCTCTGACAGTGATTTTCCCTCCGCGCGGCATGGCGTCACGCGCATTCACGATGAGATTGAGGATTGCTGTTTCGAGCTGGTTCGGATCGGTGGCAATCGTCGGGACGCCCGGCAGCACATCAATTTCCAGCATGGTCAGCGGCCCAAGCGAACGCTGCAGCATGTCGGCCATTCCGTCCATGAGCGCTGCAATCTCGATCGTCTTGACCGCCAGTTCCTGGCGCCGGGAAAAGGAGAGCATGCGCTGCGTCAAGGCAGCGCCGCGCTGCGCGCCTTGCATGGCATTTTCGACAAGGGGCATCAACTCCGGCTGCTCAGGCATCCGCTTCTTCAAAATCTCCAGGCTGCCAAGAACGGCCATCAGGAGATTATTGAAGTCGTGGGCAATGCCGCCGGTGAGTTGGCCGATCGCCTCCATTTTCTGGGCCTGGAAGAGCTCTTCGCGTGCCTGGTCGAGCGCACGCTGGATTTCGCGCTTCTCGGTCATATCGCGCGTGATCTTCGCAAAACCAACGACCTTCCCGCAATCGTCCGTGATAGCGTCAAGGACCACGTTCGCCCAAAAGCGGCTGCCGTCCTTGCGCATGCGCCAGGCCTCCTTTTCGAAGCGGCCGTCGCGGCGGGCAATTTCAAGCGCGCGTTCAGGCTCACCGGCAGCACGGTCCTCCTCGGTGTAGAAATTCGAGAAGTGCCTTCCGATGATCTCTTCCTGTGAATATCCTTTGAGGCGCTGCGCACCGACGTTCCAGGTGGCGACGTGACCCTCCGGACTGAGCATGTAGATTGCATAGTCGGTGATGGCATCGACGAGTAGCCGCAAGCGGCCCTCGCCCGTGAGAGACGCACCAGATCGATCCATCACTTCCATAAGCCCCCCCGTCGGAAACATCAGTTTCCTAAACCTAAAGAGCCTTGAAATGGTTCCCCCAAAGGTCCGAAAAATTCAAACCGCTCTGCTTTGAGGATAGAACTGCTCTCCGATCTTCTCCGCCGCCGCGTAGGCCTGGGTGACGATTTCGGGGACCAGATCGATATCCGGCAGGCTGCCAAGGCCGAGCGGACCGACGGCGAAGAGGCCGTTCACCGTCGATCCGTCCTCCAGGCAGAGCTGGCCGCGCTGATCGACGGCAAGCCCCAGCGAAAGCTCGTCAGGCATTGCAAGACCGGAGCCGATCAGGCTCTGCATCAAAGGCATCGCCACATCAGGTGCCTTGCAGCGGCAGTCGAAAACACGTTCCGCATAGATGACTTCCTCGACATCCGATCCAGCCGGCCTGAAAAAGATGCCACTGAGTCCCCGGCGCCCGGCCGTACCTCGACGAAGGACCGTATTGCCTTCGGCAAGCTCGCGTTTCAAGCGCAGATATATCGCTTCTGGCAGGCGGTTGCGGTGGCTGTCGTAGATGGCGCGCAGATGCCGGTTGAACTGGCGTTTCTGAGCAGCCGGCAGCGATCGCCAGAGAGAGCGGGCATGTCTGCGCAGACCGTTCATCACCGATTGCCAGCTGCGGCCCTCTTCTTCTGCCTCGCGGCAGGCCTTGCGGATGAAGCGGACGATCTCGGGCAGCTTTTGCGGCAACGCCTCGGCCGGGAAAACAGGATCGGCGGAGTTCGGTGTATGGCTCTGTGGCAGGAACCCATGCTTGGAGACAACCGTGATCTGCCCATCGTAACCGCTATCGCGCAGTTGCAGCAACTGGTCGACCACACGGATGCCGCTTCCAAGGAGAACTGCATGCGGTCGGGTAACGAGACGCTTCGCGCGCACCGGCGACCGATCCTCCGCCTCCGGCTCGGGCTCGCGCTCGCAAAGCCCGTAGCCGGTGGCCAGCACGACGGTATCGAAGAGCGGATTGGCTGGATGGGCGCTTTCGAGCAGAAAACGGTTCGCTTGGCTTTTGCGAATTGCTGCGACCGGCTCATGGCAGACCTGTACGGTGATATCCTTGCGGGCTGCGAGCGCTTGTGAAAAGCGCTGATAGACGTAGTCGCTGAAGAGTGCCTTCGGAACGAAGATCTGGCGGAAACCCGGGATCGCAGCACGCACGGTAGCCCTAAATTGCGTGTTGCCACAGAGCCAGTCATTGAAATCGTCGACGTCGCCGAGCGACACCGAAAGATCGCGCACGCGGGTGTTGAGGATTGTCGAAGCGCGCGTCGACGACAGTGCCTGACCTCCGCTGACCGAGGAATTCGGATCGAAAAGTTGGAGATGAAACGGCATCCGCACCGTCTTCATCAAGGCGATTGCGCTCATCATGCCGGAAAAGCCCCGACCGACGATTGCGATACGCGGGACAGGCGAAACCCGTGCCGTCGTCTTCAATTTCGAAGCAAAAAGACCCTGAACCGTCATCTCAACTCCCTTGCGGAATCAGCCCGCATCGCGTCTCGATCGAGGTTTTCAACGCAGGACAACACGCACCTGCGTTGGTTTGGTTCGTGCGGCCGTCTAAAATGCTTGCCGCTCGTTGAAGTGTTGAGCTCGGCAGAAACGAGGGAACATTGCCGCCGTCATAGTCTATAAAACTGGTCGTGTATGAAAGCCCTAAAATGAGAAAGTGGCAAGCGTTTTGTTCGCCATGACTGCGGACGGATCAGCCAGAGCACTGAAACAAAAGAGGGATTCGTCTTCCGACCGCGCCTCGCGCCCTCGTCTAAGACGCGTCTTCGGACGGGCGGCTATTTCACGATGCGGTCGATCAGGAAATTGAAGAAATCGCTGTAGCGCGCCGGAATACGCTCTGCCCCCTCCAGAAGGGTCACGGCATGGCCGTTCCTTTCGGCGGTCTTTTGAAATTCTGCGCCGAATTTCGGGCTGTGAACGAGTGCCATGTGATCGCTCGACTGATCCTGCAGCCCCCCCGAATAGAGAAGTACGATCGGCGGCGAGTCTGCCCGAACGAGGTAGGAGGGCGACATCGCCGAGATGTAATTTAGGAACTTATCTCTCTGCGCCAGGAAGGATTGGAAATCTGCTTCGGGCAGGCCAAAGGCATGGCCACCGTAATTGATGGATGGACCGACCCAATCGCGCATCTCAAAGGGATCGATCGTGGTTTGCGCATCGATGCCGCCAACCGCCTTGATCGCCTTTATCGACCCGTCCTCATCGATCGACAAGGCCAGCCAGAGCGCATTGAAGCCGCCTGCCGAAGCGCCGTATATGGCAAGCCTTGTATTATCAATTCCGAGGCTCGGGCCATTCTTCATGAGGTATCCGTAGGCCGATCTGGTATCCTCAAGCGCCGCCAGCACAGGCGGGAATATCCGGTCGCGTTTTGCCTCGACCAAATTGCGATAGTTGATCGCAACGACCGCGACGCCCTTCGACAGCATGTAGTTCCTGGCGTTGGCCGCCAGATACTGCTTGTCACCATTCCACCATCCGCCACCATGGACATAGATGATCGCCGGAAACGGACCGGCACCGGGCGGTTTATAGATGTCCATCCTGTTGCGGGCGTCGCTTCCGTAGGCGATGTCCTTGAAGGCAGGTCCTTGCCTATCGGTCGAGGCCAAAAGCTCACAAGTTCCAGCCGTCAGCAAGAAAAACGCCAATGCGGCAATGGCCAGTATCGCCGTGATGGGCCTCGATAATCCGTAAATCATGCTGCAACCTCTCGCCGTCGGCACCGTGATCCAAGATAAAAAGTTTGCATCCACGCGCAATTTGGGTGGACAACGGAATTATATTAATAGTAATACGACAAAGAAACAAATACTCGAAAATTATCCGGGAAATATACTCCTTTTGGATGAGAGTATGACTGAAAATAAACCTGCGACACATTATTATGTGGTAGATATAGTCAGAATTTATGCTGCTGCATTGGTTCTGCTATTCCACTTTGCGAGCTTCCAGCTTCCGCAGACTAGCGGGCCGGTCTTCGCCTTCCTCTGGCCATTCGATGGCGTTGGCAGCGTTGGCGTTGAGATCTTTTTCGTGATTTCCGGCCTTGTGATCTCCATGAGCGCAGAAAGCGCCAGGGGCATGCAAGGCGCCCTGCGTTTTATTCACCTGCGCGCCCTTCGCATCCTGCCGGCGTTGTGGATTTCCAGCGTGATCGGCTTTGCCACCTTATCGCTTGCAGGCCAAGACATTGGGTCTCTTATCGCTCCCCTCGTCCGTTCCTCGGTCCTTTCGCCGGTCGGACCATATATCGACGGCGTCGTATGGTCGCTGGTGGTCGAGGCTGCGTTCTACCTGACAGTCGCAATCACGATCATCTTTGCGCCGCGTCTTTCCCTGGAAAACCTGGCGAAGATCATTTGCGCCGGAAGCTCGGTCTATCTCGTGGTATGGTCTGTAGCCTTTCTATTCGACAAGGAGCTATTTGCGACGCTATCGCGCTTCCCATCGAAGGTCTTCCTCATGCGCTACGGCGTTTTCTTCGCTTTGGGAATGTTGCTGTGGGCTCACCTGCGCAGCCATCGCTCCAAAAATGCGATCGGCGCCCTGCTGCCGGCAGGCCTGATGTGCATTGTCGAGATATTCGTCGGCAGGGACATGTTATGGGGCATCGGCACCGGGGCCACTGCGGTGTGGCTGTCGGCCACAGCCTTTATGGTTTTTTGCATCATGCATGCGGACGCATTCGAAGCCGGGTTTACCCATCGGCAGCGCACGATATTCCGATATCTCGGAAGCCTGAGTTACGCACTCTACCTTAATCATTACACGTTCGGCGCCTCGATCGTCCAATCGCTATCGACAGTGCTGCCGCCAGTCTCGCCGGGGTCCGTCGGCTTATTGTTCTGCGCTTCGGTTTGCGCCGTCCTATTGATGTCCTGTTTCGTCACGTCCGCAGAAAGGATCATGAAGAAGCCTTTGATGCTGCGGCGCTCACCTCAATTGGGACCGAGCTGAGGGGGCGGTTGCGATCGTCTCGCTCACGAGAAAATAACCAACTGGTGAATTCTTTACTTGAACGCTCAGGTAGAATCGGCAAAACTGAGTACGCTAATCAATCCCTTCATGGAATCGCCGTCTTTTCGGGTCAGCGTCCGAACCCTACGTCTATCTGGAATCAATACCGTGAGCAGCGATGCGTCGATACGCGCGACGAAGCCTTCAGCTTCGCTTGCGCTTGTAAGTGCGGCAGGCTGGGGCAAGGGCCTTTATACGCTGGTCCGCATTACCGTCATGGCCTTTCGTCACCCTTGGCAAGCCGGTTTCGCCATCGGTGCAACCCTCGTAGCATCCACGTTCCAGCTGCTGATACCGCGCCTGCTCGGCCAGGCGGTCGACCAAACGCAGGTTGCATTGACCGGCGGAGCGGCCGGCCAGTTGGCGCAGGAGGCGCTGCTTGCGACGGCGCTGCTTTTACTCGGTGCCAGCGTGCTCCGCGGCGTCTTCACGATGGTTCAGAACTATTACAGCGAAAGCGTCGGCCACCATATGGGCTACGAGCTGCGGCTTGCCTGTTACGAGAAGATCCAGCGGCTCTCCTTCAGCTTTCACGACACGGTTCATTCGGGCGACCTGATCACTGTCGGACTGCTCGATCTCGAAGGCGTGCGAATGTATTTCTCGACAGCGCTTGTGCGCGTCTTCCTGCTTTCGATGCTGATCGGGATCGGTGCGTACATGCTGATCTCGACCGATGTGGTTCTTGGCCTGCTGGCTCTGAGCTTCGTGCCTTTCGTCGGCTGGCGTTCCTCAGTGACGCAGCTGCGGCTGCGTGCCACATGGCTCGATCTGCAGGAACGGCTTTCGGTGCTGACCCGCATCATGGAGGAAAATCTCGGCGGCATCCGTGTCGTCCGTGCCTTCGCTGCTCAAGACCATGAGCTCACCAAGTTCGAAAAGGCTTCGAAGAGCGCGCTGACGCTTGCGCACCAGCGTGTCGGTATTCGTGTTGCCAATACCAGCGCCATGACCTTTTCCTTCTTTGCTGCAATGGGCCTGGTGCTGTGGTTCGGAGGAGAAAAGGTAATGGCCGGCGACATCACCGTCGGCACGCTCGCCTCGTTCTTGACGTTCATGACCATCCTGCAAATGCCGGTGCGCCAACTCGGCCTGATGGTCAACGCCTTTGCCCGGGCATCGACATGCGGCACGCGCCTTTTCAATCTCCTCGACCTGGAGATCGCCATCCGCAATGCCCCGGATGCAAAGGAGCTGAAGGTATCCGATGGCACGCTTCGTTTCGAGAATGTCGACTTCGCTTATCCAGGCTCGGACATGCATCAGGTGCTTCGCGGCATTTCCTTCGAGGCCCGGCGTGGCGAAACGGTCGGCATCGTCGGCCCGCCAGGCAGCGGCAAATCGACGATCGCCCATTTGATCCCGCGCTTTTATGACGTGACGAAGGGCAGGATCATGATCGACGGGCAGGACATCCGCAAGGCGACACTGCAATCGCTTCGCCGTGCAGTTGCCGTCGTGCAGCAGGATTCCTTCCTGTTCACGACCACAATCGAAAACAATATCGCCTATGGCGACCCGTGGGCAAAGGAGCCGCGGATCGAGCGGGCCAGCGAGAGTGCGCAACTGCACAACTATGTTCTCGGCCTGCCGACAGGCTACGGAACGGTGGTGGGCGAACGCGGCGTTTCGCTGTCGGGCGGCCAACGCCAGCGCCTTTCAATCGCGCGCGCGCTGATGCTGAGGCCGGCGGTGATGGTGTTTGACGATTCGACGGCTGCCATCGACGCTGCCACCGAACAACGCATCCGCGCCGCCATGCGCAAATATGCCGCTGACCGCGTGACGATCATCGTCGCCCATCGGCTGAGTTCGCTGATGCATGCAGACCAGATCCTCTTCGTCGAGGACGGCTCAATCATCGAGCGCGGCACGCATGAGGAGTTGCTGGCCGCCGGCGGCCGGTACAAGGCACTTTACGACTTGCAGGTGCGGCCGGGCGACGACGCTTTGAGCGCGTAAGAAACCGGCGCAGGGAGGACTTTATGGCCGAGGAACTGGAAACCGAACGTTCCGACGTTCGCGAGGACGGACGCCGGCCGCCGCGGGCGGTGGTCGGCTCGCACCGCATCGAAGAGGAAATGTTCGGAAAGGCGTTCGACGGCAACATCGTCAAGCGCATCTGGGCCTTTGTCGAGCCGTACCGCACGCAAGTCATGTGGTCGCTCGTCGCCGTGCTCACCTTCACGGCAATGCAGCTGTTGATTCCCCTGATCATCCGCTACGCAATCGACCACGGCATGCAGCCGGGCGGGGATCGCTCCGCCCTCATTTATTCGATCATCGCTTTTGCGATTGCGATCCTGATCAATTATGCGGCGAGCTACGCCCAGGAGACGCTCGTCGGCAACGTCGCCGAGGAGGTGCTCTTCGACATTCGCAAGGCGATGTTCTCCCATCTCCAGCGGGTATCGCTTTCCTTCATGGACAAGACGGAGGTCGGACGGTTGATGTCGCGTCTTCAGGGCGACGTGAACTCCATGCAGGAATTTCTCGAGACCTCGGTGCTTTCCGTCGGCGATATCACCCTGCTCTTCGGCATCGTTTTCGTGATGCTCTATCTCGACTTCAGGCTTGGTCTTTTGACACTCTCCGTCCTGCCTGTCCTCTTCGTCGTCCGTCTCTTCTGGCTGCCGCTGGCGCGCAAGTCCTTCATGGCGGCGCACGAGACGAACTCCGTTGCAGCTGGTGCGCTTGCCGAGGCAATCCATGGCGTCCGTGCCGTGCAAAGCATGGATCGCCAGGGCGTCAATTTCACGCTCTATGACGACAAGGCGCACGCGAACCTCAAGACGCATCTGACGGCTGCCCGCTATGCACAGGTGATGGTACCGATCGTTGATTCCTTGACCGGCGTGGCAATGGCTCTCGTTATCGTCGTCGGCGGGGCGCGCGTGCTGAACCAGGCGCTCGATGTCGGGGTGCTCGTTGCCTTCCTCTTCTACATCCAGCGTTTTTTCGATCCGATACGCTCGCTGACGCTACAATATTCCGTCATGCAGCGCGCCATGGCTTCGGGTCAGAGATTGACGGAGGTTCTCGATGTTCCGGTGGAGATCAAGGATGCACCGAACGCCACGGCACTTACGAAAGACATGGACGGTTCAGTCGAATTCCGCAACGTCGTCTTCGGCTACAATCCGAAGCACCCGGTGCTGAAGCAGGTGAGCTTCAAGGTGAACCCGGGCGAAACGGTCGCCATCGTCGGCCCGACCGGCTCGGGCAAATCGAGCTGTATGTCGTTGATCCACCGGTTTTACGATGTGCAGCAGGGGCAGGTATTGGTCGCAGGCCATGATGTACGCCAGTTGACGCAGGATTCACTCGGCGAGCAAATCGCCATGGTATTGCAGGAACCTTTCCTTTTCACCGGTACCGTCTTCGACAACATTCGCTATCACAAGACAGAGGCGACGCGCGAACAGGTTATCGAAGCCGCCAGGGCAGTGGGTGCCCACGACTTCATCATGCGCCTGCCCGAAGGTTACGACAGCGTGCTCGGCGAACGCGGCGGCAACCTGTCGCTCGGCCAGCGGCAGCTGCTCAGTTTCGCTCGTGCGCTCGTTGCCGATGCAAAGATCCTGGTGCTCGATGAAGCGACGGCCAATATCGACAGCTACACGGAAATGCTGATCCAGAAGGCGCTGGTTAAGCTTCTCGAAAACCGCACCGGCCTCGTCATCGCCCACCGGTTGGCAACGATCCGGGAGGCCGACCGTATCATCGTCTTGCAAAATGGAGAGCTCATCGAAAGCGGCAACCACCGGCAGCTGATAACGAACGGTAAACTCTATTCGCGGCTCTACAATCTGAACTATGCCTCCTTCGACGATATTCCGGATGAGGCCCTGGAAGAGACCGCCGTCAGCAGTTCGGCGACGTGAACGAAACCTTCTAACGACGACGCTTTCCGGCAGCTTCCATGTGCTATGGTCCGCTTTGAGAGGCGGTAACCCGCGGGGACAGGCCATCGGCCGAGGTGCGAGCGTGGTCAATGACCTCTTGCAGATTGGCGGCATGCCGGAAGGACGGCTCCTGCCCGACGCCAGTCCTGACGGCCTGGGCGAACCGCTCGAAGTTCGTCGCAACGGGTTCGACCTGCACCCGCCGCCAGATGGCCTTGTCAGCATCCGCCCCGGTACAGATTCTAAGCGTCGCGCCGTTCGGCGTGTCGGTGACGTCGATTGCCCCCCTGTCGCCGTGGACCCGCAGGCGCAGTTCGTTCAGGTGCCCGGTCGCCCAGCGGCTGGCATGGATGACGCCCAGAGCGCCATTCTGCAGCTCGGCCATCATCACGAAGCTGTCGTTGGCGTCGAGCTCGTATTCGCCAATCCTGTTACCCGGCACTTTTTCGAAGGTCTTCAGTTGCGCAGCCGCGGTCTTGATATCGCTTCCAGCCCCGTAGACCACGAAATCGAGAATATGAATGCCGATGTCCCCGAGAACGCCGTTCGACCCATGCCTGCTCGACAGACGCCAGAGCCATTGCGGCTGCGTCGCCCAGTCGCCCCAGGCCTTCGATACAAGCCAACTCTGAAGGTAGGAAGCCTCGAAGTGCCGGATCTGACCGATGTCGCCGTTCAGCACCATTTGCCGAGCCTTCTGCAGCGGAGCGACATTGCGATAGGTTAGGTTCACCATCGTCATCTGCTTCGACCGCTCGGCAGCGTCGGCCATTTCCGCGGCCTGGGCGAAATTCTCCGCCAGCGGCTTTTCGCAAAAGACATGTTTGCCGGCTCTAAGCAGGGATAAGGTCGTGGCATAGTGGACGCGGTCTGGCGTGACATTGGTCGCTGCGTCGAATTCACCCCAGGCAAGCGCATCCTCCAGTGAATTGAAGGTGAGCGGAATATTGTGCCGGGCGGCAAAGGCACGCAGGCGCACATCATCACTATCGACGGCCGCGACGATTTCCACGTCTGCAATCTCAGAGAAACTCGTGGCATGGGTGTTCGCCCACCAGCCAGTGCCAAGTATGATCAGCTTCATTGTTGCCTCCTTCTGCTTGCGCCCGGCCCTCGCTCATGATTCACCAAGGCGGGACTTCCACGTCCGGCCATGCGGCTCTGCACCGGGCGCATGGGATCTTGTGCGGCAAGCGCTCAAACCGCGATCGGCAGCACCTCCACGTTGCCGGCGCCTTCCGGTCCGGGCGTCATGCCGACCTCTTCCGACAGCAGATTGAGCTCACGGCGCTCCTTTTCCGAGACGATCGCGAGATCGATGACTTTCTGCAGGTTTGCGGCATGACGGAAGTTCGGATCAAGCTGCTTGCCGGTGGCGACCGCTTCGACAAAACGCTGGTAGTTGGTTGGCACCGGCGCGACCTCGATGTCGGCCCAGCTCGCCGTCTCGATGTTTTCGCCGAGGCAGCCGCGCAGCTGCGAGCCGTTCGGCCGGTGAATGACCTCGAGGCTGCCCCGTTCACCGTAGATGCGAAGCTTCAGCTCATTGAGATGACCCGTCGCCCAGCGGGTCGCGTGAATGACGCCGAGCGCACCATTGGCGAAGTCGACAGACATCGTGAAGCTGTCGTTGGCATCGAGCAGATACTCGCCGATCTGGCCGCCTGGCGCCTTGTTGAAGGTCTTGAGCCGCGCAAAGACGTGGTCGATGTCGGTTGCCGCGCCATAGGCGGCGAAGTCGAGGATATGGATGCCGACATCGCCGAGCACACCGTTGGAACCGTGACCGGTCGAAAGCCGCCAGAGCCAGCGCGATTCCGTGCGCCAGTCCCCCCAGGCCCGCGACACCAGCCAGCTCTGCAGATAGGATGCTTCGACATGCTTGATGGTGCCGAGCTCGCCGGCAAGCACCATCTCGCGGGCGCGCTGCAGCGGCGCGACGTTGCGGTAGGTGAGGTTGACCATGTTGATCACTCCGGCCGTTTCGGCGGCAGTCGTCATCTCCAGAGCGTCAGCGTAGTTTTCCGCCAGCGGCTTTTCGCAAAACACGTGCTTGCCGGCAGCAATCAGCGCCATGGTCGTCGGATGATGGATTCGATCCGGCGTCACATTGGTGGCCGCATCGAAATCTCCCCAGGCAATTGCTTCCTCAAGCGCCAGGAAACGTTTCTCGATGTTGAAATGATCGGCGAATTCGGCAAGTCGTGCCGGATCGGTGTCGACGGCGCCGACGACCTCGACGCCATCAATCGATTTGAAATGACTGACCTGGCTCTTTGCCATCGAGCCTGTACCAAGAACAAGAAGCCTCATCCCTTGCCCCCTCAGCGGTAACCGGCTTCGCCGGCCTGATGCAGTTTCGGGCCGCGCTCCACAATCGGTTCGTGCGCCTTCTCCACCGGAACGTTCGGGGCATCGGTGATGGTCTTTAGGTCGCCCTGCGGATTATGAGCCCATTTGACAGCGTTGATCAGCACCTTGCGGATATTGGGGTCGTGATAGGTGGGATAGGTCTCGTGACCGGGGCGGAAATAGAAGATGTTGCCCGCCCCACGCCGCCAGGTCATCCCGGACCGGAACACCTCCCCGCCCTGGAACCAGGAGATGAACACTGTTTCCAGCGGCTCGGGAACCGAAAACTGTTCGCCGTACATCTCCTCGTTTTCCAGGACGAAGTTCTCTTCGAGGCCAGCAGTGATCGGATGGCGCGGATTGATGGTCCACAGCCGCTCGCGTTCGCCCGCCTCGCGCCATTTCAGCGCGCAGGGTGTTCCCATCAGCCGCTTGAAGATCTTCGAAAAGTGTCCGGAATGAAGCACCAGCAGGCCCATGCCTTCCCAGACCCGCTTGGCGACGCGTTCGACCACTTCGTCGGAGACTGCGCCATGATCCTTGTGGCCCCACCAGGTGAGGACATCGGTTTGGGCAAGCCGCTCTAGCGAAAGACCGTGCTCCGGCTCCTGCAGCGTCGCGGTCGTCGCGCTGATCGCCGGGTCGCTGTTCAGCGCAGCGGCGATCGTGGTGTGCATGCCTTCGGGGTAAATTTCCCTGACGACGGCATTGGTGTTCTCATGGATGTTTTCACCCCAGACAATGGTGCGAATAGGCACGGTGGTTACTCCTTGCGATGTGAAAAGGACCGAGCCTGGGAGGTGGATCGATCCTTGGTGGACAGTCAGGCAGCCCGCATGGATGGCTTTTCGAGCGCGCGGCCAGATTGATCAAAACGGTGTATGTGGCCGGCAGCTGGCGCAACCCCGAGCTTCTGGCCCGGCTCATGGCCGCAAACGCCGGTCTCGCGCACGATCAGCGGCTCATCTGCACCGATGTCCAGATAGACGAAGCTGTCGGAGCCGAGGATCTCCGAATGAATGACGGTTCCGTTCCAGACAGCCGGTTGCGGCGTGATCCGTATATGTTCCGCACGCACGCCGATCGTATGGGTATTATAGGGCTGCGCCAGGGCTCCGGACAGGAAATTCATTTTCGGCGATCCAATGAAGCCGGCAACGAAGATCGAATTCGGGCTCTCGTAAAGCTCAAGTGGCGTGCCGATCTGTTCGACAAGGCCGTCCCTCAACACGCAGATACGGTCGGCAAGCGTCATGGCCTCGACCTGGTCGTGTGTCACATAGATCATCGTCGTGTTGTGCATGCTGCGGTGCAGCTTGGCAATCTCCAGCCTTGTCGCAACGCGCAAGGCGGCGTCTAGGTTGGACAGCGGCTCATCGAAGAGGAAGACCTTGGGATCGCGAACGATCGCCCGGCCGATCGCGACGCGCTGACGCTGCCCGCCCGATAGCTGACGCGGCAGACGGTCCAGGTAGGGCGATAGCTGCAGCATGCCAGCGGCTTGTTCGACCCTCTGCCGGCATTCATCCTTCGTCCGTCCGGCAAGCTTCATGCCGAAGGCCATATTGTCGAAAACCGTCATATGTGGATAGAGCGCGTAGGATTGGAACACCATGGCGATCCCTCGCTTCGACGGCGCACGCTGGTTTACCACCTGATCGTCGAAGGAGAGCGTGCCGGACGTAATGTCCTCAAGGCCCGAGATGAGGCGCAGCAGCGTGGATTTGCCGCATCCGGAGGGGCCGACGAAGACCATGAACTCGCCGCGGCGGATGTCCATCGTCACGCCCTTGATGACCTCGAAGGCACCGAAGCTCTTGCGGATATTATCTAGGCGAATCTGTGCCACTGTCTGCTCCCTCAACCCTTAACGCCGCCGGCGGTCAGTCCCGAGATGATCCGGCGCTGGAATATCAAGACGAGGACAACAACTGGCACGGTGACGATGACCGACGCCGCCATGATGTTGCCCCAAGGAATTTCAAATTGACTGCCGCCCGAAAGCAGCGCAATGGCAACCGGCACCGTGCGCTGCGCATTCGATGATGTGAAGGTCAGCGCGAAGAGGAATTCGTTCCATGCGGTGATGAAGGCAAGCAGGCCGGTTGTCACGAGCGCCGGCCACATGAGCGGCATGAAGACGTGGGTGATGATGACCCATGGCGAAGCACCGTCGACGATGGCGGCCTCCTCGATCTCGATCGGCAGGTCGCGCATGAAGGTCGTCAGTACCCACACGGTGAACGGCAGCGTGAAGATCATGTACGAAAAAATCAGCGCGAAAGGCGTGTTGAAGATGCCGATCCACCGAATGAGCTCGAAAAGGCCTGCAAGCACTGCGATCTGCGGGAACATCGACACTGAAAGGATCGTCAGCATCAGCAGCGCCCGGCCGCGGAAATTCACTCGCGCCAGGGCGAATGATGCGGTGATTGCAAGCAGCAGCGACGCGGCAACCACGATCAAGGCAATCATTATGGAATTTCCAAGGCTTCTGACGAAACCGCCCTGGTTCATCACCGATGTGTAATTTCCGAATGAAATCGAACGCGGCCAGTAATTGACTTCGAAAAGCGCCGTGCCGGTTTTGAGACTCGTGAGGATCGCGTAGTAGAAGGGGAAAACGGCAAGAAGGACGATCACTGCGACGAGCAGGTAGAGAAGCGTGTTCTTCGTGAGCTGCAAGAGCATCAACGTTCCTCCCCACCGAGTTTGACGCGCCCGAACCAGATGTAGAGTACGGTGACGGACGCGATGATGAGGAAGAGAACCGTCGAAGCGGTGGCGCCATAGGCGAACTTGTCAAAGTCGAACAGGTTCTCACGCGCCATGACCGACATGGTCTTGGTCTGGGCATTGTTGGGCGTCAGCACATAAATCAGATCAAATATGCGCATCGCATCCAGCATCCGGAAGATCACGGCGACCATAATGGCCGGCCGGATCAGCGGCAGCGTCAGCCGCCAGAAGACCTTGACAGGATTGACCCCGTCTATCCTGGCGGCCTCGTAGATGTCGCCAGGTACCATCTGCAGTCCGGCAAGGATCAGAAGCGCCATGAAGGGCGTCGTCTTCCAGACGTCGACGATCAGAACCGCAATCATTGCCGTTTCCGGATTGGCAGTCCAGGCGATCTTTTCGCTGATGAGGCCGACGCCAAGGAGGATATCGTTCAAAATGCCGAACTGGTCGTTGAGCATCCAGGCCCACATTTTTGCCGAAACGATTGTCGGAATTGCCCAGGGAATAAGGATTGCAGCGCGTACAATGCCGCGCCCGGCAAACTGTGCGTTCAGGACCAGCGCAACGATAAGGCCAAGGGCCGTCTCGGTCATGACCGAAACGAGCGTGAATTTGGCGGTGTTCCAGACGGCGCTCCACCAGACGGGATCGGCAAGCAGCCCACGATAGATGGTTCGCCCGCTCTTCAGCGTGACCCAGGACAGATAATTGCCAAAACCGATGAATTGCGCATTGCCAAGATCGGTCAGCGACGCGTTCGTGAAGCTGAAATAAATTGTTCTGAACAGCGGCCACCCGGCCACCACAGCCAATATAAAGAGCGTCGGCGCCAGAAACAGCCATGCCGACCTGACACGCTCGAAGCGTAATTCGCTCGTTGACCTCAAAGCGGAGGCTGGCGGTTTGAGCGCTTGTGAAACTGTGATTTCGCTCATGAAAGGCAATCCGTGCTTGAGACATCTGTGGACGGACCGGCGGCTGGTCGGCCGCCGGTCCCGTTCATCACCAGCTATCGCCTTTAAGCGTCGTCAGGTCAGCCTCGAGAAGCTCAAGGTTCTCGGCCGCAGTTCCGTTGCCGGACAGCGTGTTGTGTACTGCCGTCCAAAACCTCGACGACACTTCGTTGTACTTCACCTTGGCTGTCGCCGAAGGACGCGGCACGGCATCCTGGAAGATCGGCTTCCACTCCGGCATGAAAGGCTGCGCGGCAGCGACATCCTTGTCGTCGTAAAGCGCCACCAGGGTCGGCAGATTGGAAAGTTCGATGGCACGTGCCTTTTGGACGTCTTTCGAGGCCAGGAACTTGACGAGCTCAATTGCCGCCTGCTGCTCGTCTGAATATTTCGAAACTGCGAGATTCCAGCCGCCGAGCGCTGAAGACGGCTTGTCGCCGAGCGCAGCGACGGGAAGCGTCGTTACCTCGAACTTGCCCTTCACCGCGCTATCAGCGCCATTGCCGAGCGAATAGGCATAGGGCCAGTTGCGCATGAAGACGGCATTCCCGGTCTGCCAGACGCCGCGTGACTCCTCTTCCTGATAAGCGAGCACGCCTGGCGGCGAGATGGTGCCGACCCAGCCCTTGGCACGGTCGATTGCCGCTGCTGCCTTTTCATTGTTGATCGAGATCGTGCCGTCCGGCTCGACGATCTGTCCGCCGCCGGAGGATTTCACCCATTCCAGCGCATTGCATGTGAGGCCCTCATAGGAATTGCCCTGGAAAACGAAGCCCCACATGTCCTTTTGACCGGCCGCGCGTTCCTTTTCCTGGATCTCCTTGGCAGTTCCGGCAAGCTCGTCCCACGTCTTAGGCGACTGCTTGCCGTATTTCTCAAGCAGGTCCCGACGATAATACAGCGCCGGCGCATCGGTATACATCGGCAGCGCCACGAGACGGTCGTTGACCGTCTGCGATGCGATGATCGAGGGAAAGAACTGCTCGACGACGTCCTTGGCAGCCTCCTTCAGATCCACGAACTGATCGGCAAGCTGCGGTGCCCAGATGACGTCGGTCTGATAGACATCGACGTCCTTGTTGCCGGCGGCAAGCCAAAGACGGTACTGCGAGAACTGTTCAGAACTCGACGATGGCATGCTCACGATATTGACCTTGTGGCCCGTCTTCTCTTCGAAGACGGCAAATTGCTTGCGGAAGAACTCGAGGTTCTTTCCCGTCGAATTCGCCGCGAAGGAAAGCTCGGCCGCAGTTGCAAGATTCAAGGTGGAGATCATACCCACCGCCGAAACGGCGGCCATCAAACGATATTTCATGTCAATCCTCCCATTGCCAGATGAAATAATTGAAATCGATTTGGTTAAACGGAACATCGCAAAAGTTTTTTCAACCGTCAAGGGCGAGATCCCGGAGATCCACAAGCTCCAATATTCTTGTTTTTATGTCGCTATCTCAAGCATTTAAAGTATTCTCTTCGACCGACCTGGCAATTGATTGTTCCTGTTCATGGCATCAAAATTATTGAAAACGATTTCAAATACCCGCGGCCAGTGGTAGACGAGATTGCCGAGCGTTCAACAATCCGTCATTGATCCGCCAGGATCCAACCAAACGTGTTCGAATGAAGCTCAAGGAATTCGCAAAACAAGTCGGTCTGTCGCCGACAACTGTAAGCCGAGCGCTGAGCGGCTATCCGGAGGTAAGCGAAACGACCCGCGCACGTGTCGTTGCCGAAGCCCTGAGGCTTGGCTACCGGCCTGACGTCAACGCCGTCCGGCTGAAGACCGGCCGCGTTGGCGCGATCGGGGTCATTATGGGACGCTCCGGTGAATTCCACTTCGCCGAATTCATGGCCGGCATGGCGGAGAGACTGGCCTCGGAGGATACTGACATCCTGGTGATCCCGATGGCCGATCGCGATCTTAACGAGGAGATGCAGACCTATAGACGGCTTGCCGAAAGCCGGCGCGTCGATGCAATTATCGTCCACTCTCCGAAACCGAACGACCCGCGCATCGAGCTTCTGGACAGGCTCGGAATTCCTTTCTTCGTGCACGGGCGATCCGATATCGCCGTTCCCCATGCATGGCTGGACATCGACAATGAAGGGGCAATAAGGCGGTCGACGGAGCATCTTCTCGACCTCGGCCACCGCAGGATCGCGATGATCAACGGCCGCAAAGGACTGACCTACTCCATTGACCGTGATATCGGCTTCCGTAAGGCATTCGAGGGGCGGGCTGTTGAGCAGGACACTCAGCTGATCGCCCACGACACCTTCACCGACGAGCTCGGCTTCAGGCATGCCCGTTTTTTTCTGGAAAGTTCTAATCCGCCGACGGCCATCGTGGCCGGTTCGATGATGACAGCACTCGGCGTCTATCGCGCCGTGCGTTCTCTCGGCCTCGCTATCGGCGAGGACGTCTCCGTCATCGCCCATGACGACGTTTTTCCCTACCTGACGGCGGAGAACATGGCACCCTCACTTTCGGCAAGCCGATCATCGATGAGAGCAGCAGGCGCAAGATGCGCCGACTTGACCTTGCAACTTTTAGCGGGACGCTCGGTTTCGGATATTCATGAATTATGGCCCGTCGAGCTCAACTTGCGGGAATCGACGCGTCCTGCGAGGCGATGAGCGACGGTTGACAGGCAATTGCACATGCCGCAAGTACACGACAGATAAACTATTGAAATACAGTCACATTCGAGATTTTTTTCGTTGACCTTTCCCGCCTCTTTCCCATAGCATTGCCCGACCGTTATCACCGTGCTTACGGATCCCGGCGCCGGCAACGACATTCTGCAACTCAATGGGGAATTGATTAATGAAATCAGCATCTAAGAGCGGCCTTTTCGCATTGGTCGCAACAGCGTTTCCGGCCGCCGCCTATGCCCATCCAGCCGCCGGCGAAGCAGCAGGGTTCGTGCATGGATTCACCCATCCCATATCGGGTATCGACCATGTCCTTGCGATGATCATGGTTGGCGTCTTTGCCTATCAGCTTGGCGGTCGCGCAACCTGGCTTGTCCCGACAACCTTCCTGCTTGTTATGGCCGTCGGCGGCGCTGTCGGTGTTGTGGGTATCGATATCCCCTTTGTTGAGGCAGGTATCGCGTTATCGGTCGCCCTTCTCGGCGCGATCGTTGCGTTCAACGTCAAGGCTCCAGCAGCCATTGCGATGGCCGTGGTGGGGCTGTTTGCGACCTTCCATGGCCATGCCCACGGCACCGAAATGCCGGAACATGCGGCGGGCGCTGCTTATGGAGGAGGTTTTTTGATCGCGACCGCTCTTCTACACGCTGTCGGGCTAGGGCTTGGCTGCGGGATCGGCCGCATCGGCGAACGCAGAGGCTTCATCGTCACACGCCTTGCCGGCGGTTTTGCCGCTGCAGCAGGCCTCGGCATCCTCGCCGGCATGATATAATCTTTCGACAAACAGCACAGATGCAAAAGCGGCGATCGGTCAATCGCCGCTCCTGACCTTGTCAACAGCTGTTCTGGTTATTCGGCAGCCGTCGGGCGCAGCGCACCGCGCCGGATCTGATCAGCCTCGATCGATTCGAACAAAGCGCGGAAGTTCCCTTCGCCGAAGCCTTCGTCGCCCTTGCGCTGAATGAACTCAAAGAAAATCGGTCCGATGACTGTTCGCGAGAAAATCTGCAGCAGGATGCGGGTCGTGCCGCCATCCAAGACGCCTTCTCCGTCGATCAAAATGCCATGTTCTTTCATCCGCTCGATCGGCTCCTCATGGCCGTGCACGCGCTCATGCGAGAGTTCGTAATAGGTATCGGGCGGCCCGGGCATGAATTTCAGGCCGTTTTCGGCGAGTTTGTCCGTCGCGTCATAGATTGCCTCCGTACCAACGGCGATATGCTGAATGCCCTCGCCCTTGTACTTGCGCAGATATTCCTCGATCTGGCTGGTATCGTCCTTCGACTCGTTCAGCGGGATACGAATCTTGCCGCAAGGAGATGTAATCGCCCGGCTCACCAGCCCGGTAATGCGGCCGTCGATACTGAAGAAATGGATCTGGCGGAAACCGAAGAGCTCGCGATAGAAATCCCACCACTTGTCCATATTGCCGCGATAGACATTGTGGGTCAGATGATCGAGGTAGTAAAAGCCAACGCCTTTCGGCTTCGGGTCGCGTTCACCCAGCCATTCGAACTCTGCATCATAGGGCGAGCCCTTCTCTCCGTAAGTTTCGACAAAATAGAGCAGCGAGCCACCGATGCCGACGACGGCCGGGATATCGAGGGCCTTGTCCTTGCTTTCATAGGGCGTCGCGCCTTTTGAAACCGCGTGGTCGAAGGCATGTTTTGCGTCGGCGACACGCCAGGCCATCGAGGGCGCACACGGGCCGTGTTCGGCGACAAAGCGCATGGCGTGGGTGGAAGGCTCGGCATTGAGCAGATAGTTGATGTCGCCCTGGCGCCAGACGGTAACGTCCTTTGTCCGGTGCTTGGCGACGCAACTGTAGCCCATGCGCATAAAAAGCTCGCGCAGTTTTTCCGGCTCCGGATGGGCGAATTCGACAAATTCGAAACCGTCAGTGCCGGCCGGATTGTCGGCAGTGATGCCTGTCGGCGGCGCGTCGTGCGGATAAGGGCCCATCATTCTCTCCTCCAAAACAGGATCCTGGAGACATTATGACGGGATTCTCACGCATAGTGCTTGCATTCATGCGCCGTTTTGGCAAATCAATACACGTTTCATGCATAAAGACGGGAGAACGCGCACAAATGGAACAGATCGACAGATATGACCTGAAGATCCTTGCCCAGTTGCAAGGCGACGGCCGCCTGACCAACAACGAGCTCTCCGAACTGATCGCGCTCTCGCCATCGCAATGTTCGCGCCGCAGGGCACGGCTTGAGGCCGAGGGTTTTATCCACGGCTATCGTGCCGTGCTCGATCGCGGCAGGCTGGGGCTCGACCTCATGGTCGTCATCGCCGTAACCCTTGCCACCCACAACCGCGACAACGCCAAGCGCTTCGCAGCTCTGATTGCGGACCTGCCGGAGGTGCTGGAGTGTTATGCCCTGACCGGCGAAATGGATTATCACCTCAAGGTCGTGACGCCTGATCTTGCCGGACTTTCCCGCTTCGTCAACGACGTGCTCCTGCCGCACGACAGCGTTCAGCACGTCAAGACGTCGATCGTACTCGCAACGCTCAAGGACTTTCAGGGATTGCCGGTCCACCAGCGCAGTAGGCCGTAGGCCCGGTTTAAAGGCTTCTCGTCATTCCGATCTTTTTGAAATTCCAGCGACAGATTTGTTCGCCTCGATTCCAGCCAGTTTCCGTTCCCTCGCAAAAGGCCGGACCTGAAAAACTCTGCCTGTCATCGACCTTGGTCGTTTACAGAAAATCCTGTTCAAAGCAGTTCCTGCCATCTTGAGGCAGACTTGATTTCCGCTTTGCAAGTGGCGCGTCGCCGCTGTACCTTATCAAGCAGATAACTGCGCAAGTCCTCAGTTCAAAGCCCGGGCCAAAGTCCGGTCGCGCGTTTCAACCGATGAATAAGTAGCCGCCGATCATGGACCTTATCGTCGCCCTCGGTCTGATCATCTTCAAGGTCGCATTTCTGATCGCGATCCTGCTACTGCTGCCCTTGCCGCTGACCTGGCTGGAACGCAAGATCGCCGGGCACATCCAGCAGCGGTTGGGGCCAATGCGCGTCGGCTGGCACGGGCTGCTGCAGCCAGTGGCGGACGGAATCAAGCTTTTGACCAAGGAAGACCACATCCCAGACGAGGCCGACCGTTTTCTGTTCAAGCTGGCACCAATCCTGGCGCTCGCCCCACCATTCGTGGTGTTTGTCGCGATCCCGTTCGGCGAAACCGTCTCGGTATTGGGTGCCGAGATCACGCTCTACGTCTCCAACATGAATGTGGCACTGCTTTTCGTGTTCGCCGTGATCGGCATTGAGGTCTATGGGGTCATCTTCGGCGGATGGGCCGCCAACAGCAAATACGCTGTTCTGGGCAGTCTCAGGACTTGCGCGCAGATGATCAGCTATGAGATTCCGATGGGGTTTGCGGTCATTGGCGTAGTCATGTTGGCGCAATCCATGAGCCTGCTCGAAATCGTACGGGCGCAGGCCGATGTCTGGAATATCGTTTACCAACCGATCGGCTTCCTGGTGTTCTTCGTTGCCGGACTGGCCGAGGCTCAGCGCATTCCCTTCGATCTTTCGGAAGCGGAAGGTGATCTGGGGGCTGGCTTCCATACCGAATACAGCGGTATCCGCTTTGCGTTTTTCATGATCAGTGAATATGCCGTCGTCTTGCTGGTGTCGGTGCTGGTGGTGATCCTGTTCTTCGGCGGCTGGAACGGCGTGCTGATCCCCTTGCCACCGCTGCTTTGGTTTCTGCTGAAGGTCGCTTTCTTCGTCTATTTGTTTATCTGGTTCCGTTTCACTTTCCCCCGCTACCGCTACGACCAACTGATGGCGATCGGATGGAAAGTCTTGCTTCCTTTATCGATGGCGAACATAATCATTACCGGAATTGTTTTTTCTTAGGGGCCGCGGTGGCTCTGAAGCGGGGCGATGATGTCGCGCGCGCAAGACAGAATTGGGACATGGATCGGCTGGGCATTCTTCGCCGATCTGGCGAGAGCCTTGGCTGTGACCTTCGGCTACATATTCGCCAGATCCGTCACCATGCAATATCCGGACAAGGAAAAATGGTTGCCTTACCCGCGCTACCGCGGGCATCACTTCTTGAAGCGCGACGAACTGGGCGAGATCAAATGCGTGGCCTGCGAACTCTGCGCCCGAATTTGTCCCTGCGACTGCATCGAAGTCATCCCCTACGAGGACGAGAAGGGTAACCGGCACCCGGCAAAATTCGAGATTGACACGGCCCGCTGCCTATTTTGCGGGCTATGCGAGGACGCCTGTCCGGCAGACGCGATCGCTCTTGGCCAACAATACGAATTTTCGAGCTTTTCCTCGCGCGACTTGGTGATCGGGCGCGACGATCTGCTCGACAAACCGGGCAAGGCGGCAACCGGTGGCGGCGTAGTTGCCGCGCGCCTGAACACGGAGAAGGATGTGCTCGTCGAAACCAAAGAGACGCAGGGCTACAACTGGTGGCGGAATATACGGCGAACGTGAAGACGCGCCAGCTGTCAAACAATGCGCTCGCAAAGGAGGCTCAGATGTTTGTCGGCGAAATCATGAAGAACAAGGGTGTCGGTGTCATCGCGGTCGATCGCGATCAGACGATGGTGGAAGTCCTGAGGCTGTTTCGCGAAAACAATATAGGCTTCGTCGTCGTCGGCCAGTCAGACGGCGAATACCTTGGTAGCTTGTCGGAACGGGACTGCTGCAATGCCATTGCCGAATACGGGGCCGCGGCGGCGATGATGCGAGCCGCCGACATCATGAACCGCAATGTAGCAACCTGTTCCACCCGGGATTTGCTGCCGGTCGCGATGGGTATCATGACACGGCGGCGTACGCGTCATGTCCTGGTCATGGATGGGGACAATGTCGTCGGCGTGGTCAGCATCGGCGATGTGGTCAAACACAGGCTCGACGAAGCGCAGCGCACGGAGCAGGATCTGCAGGATTACATCTGCGGAACCAGATATCACTGACCAAGGTGCGATTGAGGGTCGTCGGGCAAGTCACCGCCCATGCCTTGGTGTCGATCCTCAGGGCTCGACGTAGAACCGGTGAGAGGGGCGACGGACGTTTTGAGTTTGTAGACCTCGACCGGACATGGATATACACCTCGACGCATCAGTCTGTTGAGGCGTAGGGCCCTATAGTTTTCAGGGATGAATACGAGGCCCTTGGGAAAGCGCCGGTTGACCTTGAGCTTCGCCGTCAATTCTCCCAGAGCCGATCGCACGACCACCTGATCGCCATGCGAAAAACCAAGTTGGGCGGCATCCTGCCCGCTCATCTCGACATAGGGGTCGTCAGCGACGGTATTCAGGATCTCCGAGCGTTCGGAAAGATATCCGTTGTGGAACAGGCAGTTGCCGGTAATCAGCATGAGTCCGCCGGCTGTTTGAGCAACCAACGGCGGCGCGAAAAACGCACCAGACGGTTGGAACGGGACCGCCTTGGTGAACGCGCCGTCAGCGCCAAGCCCATCCTGCGTCAATCCCTGATAGGCCGGAACCTGCCGGGCGATCTCGTCGAATATTCCGCCTTCGGTCGAAGGCTGCAGCGTCTTGCTGCGCAGCGCTGCGACGAAGTCGAAAATCGCCAGATTGCCTCTTGCCTCGAAGGCGGGTTCGCGAAATTTGCGGATCTTCTGGATCCGACCCTCGTTGTTGGTGAAGGTCCCCGATTCCTCGCCGTAGCCTGCCGCGGGCAGAACTACCTCGGCCAGTCCTGCCGTATCGGTTAGGAAGGTATCCTGCACGATCAGGAGATCGGCGGCGCCAAGCGCCCGCATGACGAAATCCCTGTCGGGGTAGGCGATCAGGGGGTCTGCTCCGGCAAGGTAGAGCGCGCCCATCCCGCCACCGAGGCAGAGCTCCAGAATGGCGTCGAGTCCCGCGCCGGATGGAGGGGCGATTTCGGTCCGCCAGTTCCGTGCAAGGGTTGTACGGGCCGTATCATGGCTGAGCGTCCACGATCCCGGCAAATCAGCCGGCAAAACTCCCATGTCCCAGGCGCCCAGCTGGTTGGCACGGTCAAAGAGGAACTGCATTGCCGGGCCCTTGCCGAGCAGGCGCAGAACCTGCAGTAGGTTGTTGAGTTGCTGCAGCGTCTGGCGCGCTGCGGATGCTCTCAAGAGCTCGACGCTGACAAGCACAGAGACGCTTCGGCTTTCGTTGAGCGCGCTGGCCAGGCGACTGGGTCCGTCGCGACCGGTATCGACCGGCGGCCTGCCGACCGTCGCTTCGATGTCCGCCAAAGCCTCGCCCGGCAAGGCGTGACCTGCCGCCGCCACGAGCCCGGCAACAACCGCCGCAAGAGCGGCCGTTTCTCCGCCCGGCGGCACGCGAACCACAGCGCAGGCATCGGCCTCCAGACGGGAGGGCCGCGCCGAAAGCATGAGCAATGCGGTCTGCCGCCGTCGGGCGCCGTCCCGCAGCAGGTATTCGGTGACCGGGTTCTCCTCGGTCACGTTGCCGCCGACGACAAACACGCAGTCGTTGGCGATCACCTCGTCCAGTGGTGCGCGGCTGTAGAAGGCTGCCAGTAATGGCCCGAGCGTATCGAAGGGTACGGACCAGCGCGACGAGCAATCAATGTTGTTGGTCCGGAATACCGTCCGCATCAGCTTCTGGAACTGATAGAGCACCTCGTTGGGCAGGCGCGGCGAGGCCAGCCCCGCTGCGGCCTTGTCCTCGACAGCCGAAAGCCGCCGGCCCAGATAGTCCGCCGCTTCGTCCCAGGAAACCGGAGCCAGAGCGCCATTGCGACGGATCATCGGCCGCTCGATCCGGTCCCTGCCCGAGACGAAATCGAGACCGAAGCGTCCCCGCACGCAAAGCGTTTCGTGGTTGACCCCTTCGTCCCATTTCGAGCGCACCCGCATAAACTCTCCCTTGCGTGTGCCCACCGTCAGTTGGCAACCGGTGCCGCAATGCGGGCAGACCGTGTCGGTCTCTACCAGATCCCAGGGCCGCGCCTTGTAACGGTAGGGAAAGCTCATCAGAGCGCCGACCGGGCAGACCTCGATGCAATTGCCGCACTGATCGCAACTCGCAAGGCTACCCTCGAACCCGGTGACGGCCGTATCCATGCCTTTTTCGACTGTGCCAAGTGCGACCGCGCCGACCACCTCCTCACACATCCGCACGCAACGCTGGCACTGGATGCAGCGATTGACGTTCATGATGACGACCGGGCTGAGACGGAGATCTTCGGAGTGGAATACGCGCTTGGGGTCGTGGAACTCGCTTTTGCGGGGCCCGTATGCCATCACCATGTCCTGAAGCTCGCATTCGCCGCCCTTGTCGCAGATCGGGCAGTCGAGTGGGTGGTTCGCAAGCAGCATGTCGAGCATCGAAGACCGTGTTTCGTCGATCATCGGCGTATTCGTCCGCACGACCATGCCTTCGGTGACGGTGGTGGCGCAAGACGGCTGCAGCCGCCGCAACCCGTCAATCTCCACCAGGCACATGCGGCAGGAGGCCAGCGGCGGCAGCCGCTTCCAGTAACAGAAGGTCGGAATCGCGATTCCCAAACGCTCGGCCGCCATGAGCACCGTGGAGCCAGCCTCGACCTCGAGCGCTTGTCCGTCGATTGTAACGCTAACCATGCTTCCTCCAAGCCCGCCTTAAAGACACGCTCTCAGTGAAACGGGCACCTCCGCTCCTCGATATGGGCGACGAACTCGTCACGGAAATGCTTAAGCGCCGCCCGCAATCCCATCGCGGCACCGTCACCCAAGGCACAAAACGTATTGCCGAAAATGCCCTTGCAAAGCATCTCCAGCTGCTCCAGATCGCCAGGTTCGCCTTCCCCGGTCTCAATGCGACGCAATACTTTTACGGCCCAGTTCAACCCTTCCCGGCACGGCGTACACTTGCCGCAGGACTCGTGATGGAAGAACTCGACGATCCTGGTGGAGACCTTGACCATGCAGGTCGAGTCGTCGATTACGACAACGCCGGCCGAGCCAAGCATCGAGCCGGCGGCAGCAAGCGAGTCGAAATCCATCCCGACCTCCAGCCCGTCCTCAGGTATGACCGGGGCCGAAACCCCGCCCGGAATTACAGCCTTGATCCTGCGTCCCGGTAACGGACCGCCAGCATGCTCCTCGACCAGTTCGCGCAACGCTATGCCCATCGGCAACTCGTAAAGGCCGGGTTTGCGCACCTGCCCGCTCAGGCAGTAGAGCTTCGGGCCGGGGCTCCGATCCGGACCGATCCCCCGAAACCAGGCGGGCCCGCGCATTACAATATGCGGCACGCAAGCAAGCGTCTCGACGTTGTTGATGACGGTGGGGCTGGAGTAGAGCCCGGCCACGGCGGGAAACGGCGGTTTCAATCGCGGCTGGGCCCGTTTGCCCTCGAGCGACTCGAGCATCGCGGTCTCCTCGCCGCAGATATAGGCGCCGGCGCCGCAGTGAACGTGCACGGTGAACTTGAAATCAGAGCCTAGGACGTTGGCTCCGATATAGGACTTTTCGCGAGCCTGAGCGATCGCTTGCTCCAGGCGGCGTATCGCCGTCACATATTCTCCCCGGATGTAGACATAGGCGGTGTCGGCACCGATTGCGTAGGCGCTTAGCGCCAGGCCCTCGATGAGCTGGTGAGGATCGCGCTCCATGATAATCCGGTCCTTGAAGGTTCCGGGTTCGCCCTCATCAGCGTTGCAGCACAGATATTTCGGCTTTCCGGCCTGCTTCGGCACGAAGCTCCATTTCATGCCCGTCGGGAACCCGGCCCCGCCGCGGCCGCGCAGGTTGGACTGTTTGACAAGTTCGATGACATCGTCCGGCGAATACTCGCGAAGCGCCTTGGCAAGCGCCTGATAGCCGCCGCCGGCCTCATATGTCGACAGCAAATGACTGTCTGGGACGTCGATATTCTTGAGAAGAACCGGTTCGAACATGGCGCTACTTCCCAGGCGATCGCACAGCGGCGGGCTCAACAGTTTCGACCTGCCTCGCCATGGCGCGGAGGCTTTCCAGGAGCGCGTCTATGCGCACGACATCGAGGTTGCCGTGGTAGTCGTTTCCAACCTGCATCACCGGCGCCATCTCGCACGCACCGAGGCACTCGACGGTCGAAAGCGTAAACAGCCCATCCGGTGTCGTGCCCCCCTTCTTGATTTCCAAAACCTCTTCCAAATGCCTCAAGAGGTCCTCGGCGCGGCACAGCATGCAGGAAACGTTGTCGCACAGTTGCAGGTGAAACAGGCCCACCGGCTCGGTATGGAAGAGTGTGTAGAAGGTCGCAAGTTCGTAGACCCACATCCGCTCGACACCAAGGATATCGGCGACTTCTTCCAGCACTGGACCAGGCAAATGGCCATGCTCCCTCTGCGCGATCACAAGCGCGGGCATGATCGCTGAGCGCTGGTCGGGATACCGCGCCGCCGCCGCCTCGATTTGTTCGCGCATGGTCATTGCGTTTGCACCTTCCTGCTACTTGTCCACCTCGGCCATCACCGGGTCGAGACTGCCGAGCACGGCGATCATGTCCGCCAGATAGCGGGCATTGGTCACTCCAAAGAGCGCCTGAAGGTTGACGAAGGACGGTGCCCGCACCTTCATGCGGAACGGTTTGGGCGATCCGTCGCTGATGATGTAGAAGCCCAGCTCGCCCTTTGGCGCCTCGATCGCCGAATAGACTTCGCCCTTCGGCACCTTGAAGCCGTAGGCCGACAGGTCGAAATGCTGGATCAATGCCTCCATCGAGCAGTGCACCCTTTCCTTGTCCACCGGGTAGGCGATTGTCGGCATGTCGATCTGGAACGGTCCCTCGGGCATCTGGTCGAGACATTGGTCAATGATCCGGATGCTCTCGCGCATTTCAGCGACGCGGCATTGCCAGCGCGCATAGCAGTCGCCCTCCTTGCGGGTAACGACATTGAAGTCGAGCCGATCGTAGATCTCGTACGGCTCGTCGCGGCGAATATCCCAATCGACACCCGAGGCGCGCAGGTTCGGGCCACTCAGGCCGAGATCGATGGCATCCTCGGCGGCGATTATGCCGATCCCTTGCGTGCGGTTCAAAAACACCCGGTTGGTCTCGAGCAGTCGCTCATAGTCGCGAATGCGGTTCGGGAAGATGTCACAGAATTCCCGGATCTTGGGGAGGAACCCGTCTGGCAGATCCTCGCGCACACCGCCAACCCGGCAGAAGGAGGTATGCATCCGCGCCCCGGTGATCATCTCCAGCAGATCCATGATCATTTCGCGCTCGCGCATCGCGTAAAGCAAGGCCGTCATGGCGCCGAGGTCCATCGGCAGTGCGCCGGTGATCAGGAGATGGCCGGAAATCCGCGCCAGCTCAGCCATCAACACGCGAATATACTGCGCCCGTACCGGGGCTTCTATGCCGAGGAGTTTCTCCACGGCCAGCGCAAACGCCAGGTTATTCGACGGTGGGCAGAGATAGTCGAGCCGGTCCGTCAATGGGAATATCTGGGTATAGGTGAAGCTCTCCGCCAGTTTTTCGGTGCCGCGGTGGAGATAGCCGATATGCGGATCCACGCGCTCGACGTATTCGCCGTTCAGTTCGAGGACGAGCCGAAGAACCCCATGGGTGCTGGGGTGTTGCGGGCCGAGGTTGAGAAGCACTTCCCTGGTGTTGAGCGCTTCGCCTTCTGGCCTGCTGAGTTCGGTGACTTCAGTCATCTCAACGCTCCGGCGCGGAACGGCCCCCTTTCGGAATTTCCCTGGTGGCAAGGTCTGGCGGTGTCGGCGGCGGACCTTCGGCTCCAAACGGATTCAACTTGTCCTTGTATCCACGCAGCGGAAAGTCCTTACGCTGCGGGAAGCCTTCGAATCCCTCCCACATGTAGATCCGGCGCAGGTCAGGATGGCCGTCAAACCTGATCCCGTACATGTCCCAAGCTTCGCGTTCATGCCAGTTGGCCGTACGCCAGACGCCCGTAACCGAGGAAAGCTTCGGCGGATCGCCAAGCCAGCACTTGATGCGAATCCGCCACCGGTTGGGTAGCGAGTAGAGGTGGTACACCGCCTCGAACCGCGGCGTTTCGGGATAGTGATCAACCCCGCAGATGTCGGACAGGAAGTTGAATTGCAGCGCTGGATCCTCCTTGAGGAACCGGCAGAACTCAACGATTGTCTCGGGAGGAACAGCAAAGACGTGAATGCCGTGCGCAGAGCCTAGGTCCTCGATTGCGTCCCCGAAACGCTCGATGATCGGACCATGATTGAAAGGTCGCGCCATGCTCATGACACTGCAGCCCGTTCCAAAGACGTTCCGGCCAGCGCGCGGGACCTCTTGATCTTCTCTTGAAGCAGGAGGAAGCCGTGCATCAACGCCTCTGGCCGTGGAGGACAGCCGGGCACATGTACGTCGACGGGCACGAAAGTCTCCGATCCCTGCACCACGGCGTAAGTGTTGTAAACGCCCCCAGAAATGGCGCAGGTGCCCATTGCAATGACCCAGCGCGGTTCCGGCATCTGGTCGTAGAGCCGACGCACCACGGGCGCGAATTTCCGGGTCACGGTGCCGGCGATGATCATCACATCGGACTGACGTGGTGAAGGGCGGAACACCACGCCGAACCGGTCGAGATCATAGCGCGCGCAACCCGCTGAGATCATCTCGATGGCACAGCAGGCAATACCGAAGGTCTCAGGCCAAAGGGCCGATTTCCGGCTCCAATTGATGACGCTTTCGGTCGTGGTGAACAGCACGCTATCGCGGATCGCGTTGTTTACTCCTCCCATTCCAACGCTCCCTTCAGCCAAGCGTAGGCGAAACCCACGATAAGCAGCAACATGAAGACGAACATCTCGACATAACCGATGAATCCGATCTCTTTGAGAACGACGGCCCAGGGAAAGAGGAACATTGCCTCGACATCGAAGACCACCAGCAATATCGCAAGAATAAAGAACGGCACTCTGAAGCGGCCCCCGGCGGCCTCGCCCGACGGGTCCATGCCGCATTCGTAGGGCATGTTCTTTGCGGGATAGGGATTGGAGGGGCGCAGCAGCGAGGAAACGAAAAGCGTCGTCATCGCCACCAGAACAATTCCGGCGGCCATGAAAAGAACCGGCAGGAATTCCATTCCAGACATGTCGCATTTTCCCGGTCACCGGGGGCCTTGCTCAGGCCGCGACCGGCGCCATTCGGGCCGGCAATGCGGTCGCCCCAGTAAGTGACTTGGGCGCTCCTTTCTTTGATCGTCAGTGTATTCCCTCGGGGGAATCATTGCAATTCCAATAGATCAGCCTCCAAACACTGCACCTTGAGCAAGCCTCAGGAAGCGTTCCGGAAATAGGCCGATCCCGAGAGTCCCTAAGGCTGTGAAGGCGAGCGTCGCTCGAACCAGGGGCGTCAGAGCCGGGTCAAACGCCCTTTGTGGCTCGCGCATGTAGATGACCATGACGATGCGGATGTAGAAGTAGGCCGCGACGGCGCTGAGCAGCACTGCGATCACCGCCAGCATGACGAAGCCCCGCTCGATCAAGGCGACCAGCACGTAGAACTTGGCGAAGAACCCGGCTGTTGGCGGGATGCCGGCCAGCGAGAACAGATAAAGCAGCATCAGAAGTGCCAGCCCGGGATGCGACCTGGCAAAGCCTGCGTAGTCTTCGATAATCTCGCCCGAGAAATCGCCGTTCCGCATCATGATGACGATGCCGAAAATGCCAAGGTTCATCATGGAATAGATCAGGAGGTAGAGCATCACGCTGGCGGTCCCGTCCGCACTGCCGGCCACCACGCCAAAAATGGCGAAGCCGGCATGGGCGATGCTGGAATAGGCCAGGAGGCGCTTGAAATTGTCCTGCACCAGCGCCACGAAGCTGCCGAGTGCCATCGTCACCACCGCAATGACTGCGACAACGAGCCAGGCGTCCGAGGCTGCAACCAGCGGGTTGAGGAACACCCGCAGGATCACCGCGAACCCCGCAGCCTTCGGCCCCACAGACATGAAAGCCGTGATCGTCGTGGGCGCGCCCTCGTAGACGTCCGGCACCCACATATGGAATGGCACCGCGCCGACCTTGAAAACCAACCCAGCGACGATGAAGACCACCGCCAGCAGTAATCCGGGATCGAGCGGATCGCCCGTCACCGCAGCCGCCATGCCGTCCAGTTGCGTCGTGCCGGTGAGCCCGTAAATCAGCGAGACGCCATAGAGGAAGATCGCGGTTGAGACCGCGCCAAGGATCACATATTTCAGCGCCGCTTCGTTCGAACGCGGCTCTCGCCGCAAGAAGCCGGTCAGCACATAGGTGCAGAGCACCATCAGCTCGAGCCCCACATAAAGCGACAAGAGATCGGTCGCCGAGGCCATGATCATCATTCCCGAAAGGGCAAAGAGCAGCAGGACATAGTATTCGCTACTTTCAATGCCCTCAATGTCGGCATATTTTCGCGACAGGAAGAATGTCAAAACAGTCGCTATGTAGAAAACGAACTTGAAAAAGACCGAAAAGCCGTCGGCGACGAACATGCCCGTGTAGGCAGGCCGAACCTCGCTCGCCAGCATGAGTGTCCCCAAGGCTGCCATCAGCACGACGGCGACGGAAGCCCAGACAAAGACATGTCCCTGCCCCTTGCCCACAAGCTGGCCAAGGATCAGCAGGATGCACGCGCCGGTGATCACCACGATCTCGGGAAGGCTCGCTAAAGCCGACTGGAAAAGCGCGGTGGCGGTCATTGGCCGCTCCCCTTGGTGAGGACTTGCGCCAGCAGATGCTTCACCGAGACGTCGATGATGTTGAGAAAGGGTTTCGGATAGAGCCCGACCCAAAGCACGAAGACGGCCAGCGGCAGGATCGCAGCCATCTCGCGAGCGTTCACGTCGCGTATCTTGAAGCGAGCGCCGATGCTGGCCGGACCAAGTGCTACCCTCCTAAACATGCCAAGAAGATACGCCGCTGACAGCAAGGCGCCCACGACCGCGGCCGCGCCGGCGGCCAGGTTGGCGGCAAATCCGCCCGACAGCACCAGCAATTCGCCGACGAACGAATTCGTTCCCGGCAGGGCCATCGACGACAAGGTAAACAGCGCCAGAAACGCGGTATAGACCGGCGCCACCTTCATCAGCCCGCCATAATCTGGGATATTGCGCGTATGCGTCCGCTCGTAGATCAGGCCGACGAGGAGGAACAAAGCGCCCGTCGTTATGCCATGATTGAACATTTGCAGGATGCCGCCCTCGAGCCCGCGGAGGTTCAGCGCAAACACCCCCAGCGTTACGAAACCCATATGGCTGATGCTGGAATAGGCCACCAGCTTCTTCAGATCGTCCTGTGCCAGCGCGAGCAATCCGCCATAGACGATGGCAAGTGCCGAAAGCGCCAGCATCAGCGTCGAATAGTATACCGACGCCTCGGGCAGCATCGGCAGCGAGAACCGCAAGAAACCATAGGCACCCATCTTCAGGAGCACTCCGGCCAGGATGATGCTGCCGGCGGTCGGCGCCTGTACATGGGCGTCCGGCAGCCAGGTATGAACCGGGACCATCGGCACCTTCACGGCAAAGGCGATCAGGAAGGCGAAGAAAAGCCAGGATTGGACCCAGAACGGCAAATCCTGACCTGTGAGCGCGAGAATGTCGAAGGTCCTGCCGCCGTGGAAATAGAGCACGATGACCCCGATCAGGAACAGGAGGCTGCCCGCCAGCGTGTAGAGAAAGAACTTGAAGGCGGCATAGACCCGGCCATCACCGCCCCACACTCCGATGATCAGATACATCGGGATCAGCATCGCCTCCCAGCAGACGTAAAACAAAAACAGATCGAGGGCGCAGAATACTCCGAGCATCAGTGCCTGCATGACGAGCAGGCTTACCATGAACTCCTTCACCTTGCTGTTTATCGCGACCCATGAGGCGAGCACGCAAATCCACCCCAGCAGTGCGGTCATGAACACGAAGAGCGCACTGATCCCATCGATACCGAGCGCATAGGTGATCCCGAGCGTGGGCACCCACGGGTGTATCTCGGTGAACTGCATCTGGTGGGTCGACTGGTCGAAGCCGGCCAGCATTGCAATGCAGAGAGCCAGGTCGAGGACGGTGATAGCCAGCGCTGTCCAGCGCACCGCATCTTCGCTGCGGAAAAGCAGTAGAACCACTGCCCCGGCAGCGGGCGTGAATACAATGAGGCTGAGAAGCGGCAATCCCATCGCAACCCCTTACCGCCACGCCACGGCGAAAACGACGGCGGCGGCAATCAGGCCGGCAATCATCGCCAGCACATAATGGGTCACGACGCCAGTCTGGACCCGCCGCAACGCCGCGCCCCCGCGCAGGACCGAACGAGCGACGCCGTTGACGACGGCGTCCACACCGTTAAGGTCGATCTTTAATCCTTCTCGTGCCGACCCGTGCAGGAAAGGCAGCGCCGTGGTCTCAGACACCTCGCTCACCGCCTTCTCGCAGCGCGCCAGCGGCCTTTCGGCGAACCACATGAAGTACCGCGCGCCCTTGCGGTAGAACCAGTCGGTGTCGAGGCTGACGGTATTCTCGGGATCGAGCGCTCGCAGGAAAATGACAAAACCCAGTGCCGTGAACATCAGCACGCCGAGGCTCTCGGTAATATGGAGACCCGTATATGGTTCGAAGTCGACCGGATAGGGTAGCAATGCATAAAGCGGCCGCGGGAACACCCCGATCGCAATGCAAAGCACCGCCGCCATACCCATCGCAAGGAGCATGTTGCCGGGCGGATCCCGGGCCTGCAGCCCTTGGTCCTTGCCGAAGAACATGTAGTACGGAAGCTTGAGCCCGGTGTGCAGGAACGTCCCGGACGATGCCATCGTCAGCGCGAGCACGACCAGCGCGCGATGATCCTGCCCGGCGGCGGCCACCACCATCGACTTGGTGACGAAACCCGAGAAGAAGGGAAATGCCGAGATCGCCAGGGCGCCGACCATGTAGAGCGTCAAGGTCAGCGGCATGGTCTTGTAGAGTCCGCCAAGTTCGGTGAGCTTGCGCCGACCAGTGACATGAATCACAGCCCCCGCGCCCATGAATAGGAGCCCCTTGTAGAGGATATGGGCGAAGGCATGGCTGGTTGCTCCGTTCACCGCCATCTCGGTCCCAATGCCGACGCCTGCCACCATGTATCCCACCTGGCTGACGATGTGATAGGCAAGCAGCCGCCGGCAGTCGTTCTCCAGCACCGCGTAGATTACGCCGTAGAGCGCCATTGCGGTGCCGAGCCAGACCAAGAGCTCGGTCCCGGGAAACGCACGCGCCAACACGTAGACGGCGGTCTTCGTGGTAAAAGCGCTCATGAACACCGCGCCTGTGACGGTCGCCTCCGGATAGGCGTCGGTGAGCCAGGCGTTAAGCGGCGGCACTGCGGCGTTGAGGATGAAACCGGCGAGAATCAAGATGACGGCCACGCCCATTTCCCCCTCGATCGGGCCGAACAGCGATGAACCTGTTGCCAGCCCGTGGAGAACAATGCCGCCGAGCAAGCAGACCCCTCCGGTGATATGGACCATGAGATACCGGAAGCCTGCCCGGATCGCCTTGTCGCCTCCCTGGGCAAAAACCAGATAGGCAGAGGAAAATGCCATGCCTTCCCAGAACAGATAGAGGGTCAGGTAGTCACCGGCAAATACCACGCCGAGTGCGCTGCCGACGTAGATGAACGCGGCCACATGCTGGCCGGTGCGTGTCAGGTGCAACGCGTAGACGGTGCCGATCAGCGCCATGACCGTGAAAACGGTGGCGAAGACGATACTCAGCCTGTCGACCCTTGCAATCAGGATTTCCTGCCCGATAAACCTCGCCTCGCCATAAGTGCCCGGCTGCATCGTGAGCACGGCAAGGATCGCCAGCGTCGGGATCAGCAGCAGATAGGCCTTGCCGATCGATCCTCTGAGGAACGGGATCGGCAGAGCACCGAGAATGAAGAGCAGAGCCGGGTGGATGAACTCAGTCATAATAGTCCTCGCGCCGCATCAGCCCGATCCGATGGCCGAGAAACTTTGAAACGAAGATGAGCAGAACACAGGAGCCGAAACCGTAGACGGCGGACCAGCCAGGCAGGCGCTCCCAAAGATATTCGGCGTGTTCGCGAATAACCAGAAAGTCGGCGGCGACGATCAGAACGAGTGCCAGATAGAACAGCCGGCGGCGCTGCCTTGCCCATTTCTCGTCACCAAAGAAGTCGACCACGCGCTTGATCATTTAACCACTCCGTCCGCCAGGGTAAGGAAATAATCGGGGAAGATGCCCATCAGCACCGATAAAATGGCGGTTACGACGAGCGGAATCGTAATCATCGGAATTTCGCGGACCGTCGCCCGGCTCTCCTGCGGCTCGGTCCCGAAAAAGGCGACATAGCTGACCGGCAGGAAATAGGCGGCATTCAGGATCGAACTCACCAGGAGCACGACCAGGAACGAGATCTGTCCGGCATCGACCGACCCCAGCGTCAGATACCATTTGCTGACGAATCCCGCGGTGGGCGGCACACCGAT
Source organism: Rhizobium azibense (assembly GCF_004342325.1). NCBI lineage: Bacteria > Pseudomonadati > Pseudomonadota > Alphaproteobacteria > Hyphomicrobiales > Rhizobiaceae > Rhizobium > Rhizobium azibense. Next base: position 386,098 of record NZ_SMBJ01000002.1, read on the forward strand.
CATGCTGAGCGAGGCGACGAAGAATGCCCCCATCGTCCAGGGCAGCCGGCGGCCGATGCCGGCCATGTCGCTGATGTTGCGCTTCCCCGATGCGCAGTAGATCGACCCGGCGCAAAAAAACAACGTGATCTTGGAAAATGCATGCGCCGCAATATGGATGATCCCGCCGACCATTGCGACCGGCGACAACAGGACCGCGCCCAGCACGATGTAGGAAAGTTGGGAAACGGTCGAATAGGCAAGCCTAGCTTTCAGGTCGTCCCGTGTCAGGGCGTAGACCGACGCCATCAGGATCGTGAATGAAACCAGGTAGGCCGTGGCGATCCCAAGGCCCAGTCCTCCAACCAGCCCGACGCCGAAGACATGAAACACCACCCGCAGCACGCAGAACACCCCCATCTTGACGACAGCTACTGCATGCAAGAGCGCGCTGACAGGTGTTGGCGCCACCATAGCGGCCGGAAGCCAGGCGTGCATGGGCATCACCGCAGCCTTGGCGAAGCCGAATAGATAGCAGAAATAGACGACCGTCAGCAGCGGCGCCGAGGCATTGACGCCCTGCAATAGCCCCCCCGCCACAAAGTCGAGCGATCCTGCGATGGAATAGGTCAGTGCCAGCGCGGCAAGCAGCGCGCTTTTCGACGCGCCCATCAAATAGACGAGGTATTTGCGGCTGCCCGCCCATCCCTCTTCATCCTCGTGGTGGTAAACGAGCGGATAGGTAACGAGGCTGAGCACTTCGTAGAAGATCACCAAGGTGAACAGGTTGGCGGCAAATGCGCCTCCGATGGCCGCCGCGAGGCTGGTGGCGAAACAGGCAAAGAATCGGGTCTGCGCATGCTCGTTCAAGTGCCGCATATAGCCGAGGGAGTAGACGGCGGCGACGATCCATAGGAGGGAAGAGACGCTGGCGAATACCATTCCGAGCGCATCCGCCCGGAAAGCGAAGTCGGCCCCCGGCAGGATCTCGAACAGGCGCAAATCGACGGTTCCGCCCGCCAACACCGTGGGCGCCATAGAGGCGACAATCGCAAACAGGACGATCGCGGCCAGCGGCGAGACGAGATCGCGAAATTTCTCACGGTTATTCAGAAGAAGAACTGCCACAGCGGTCAGGCCCGGGACGGCGATGGCAAGCAGCGGCCTGATCGATATCACCGGGTCCAAGCCCTTATCCTTTCATCATGGTCACGTCGTCGACCTTGAGGGTGGATTTGTTCCTTACAAGAGCAACCACGATGCCAAGAGCAACGGCGACCTCCGCCGCAGTGATTGCGATGACGAAGATGGCGAAGATCTGCCCGCGGAAGTCGTCGTAGATGCGCCCGAAAGCGACGAAATTGATGTTGACCGAGTTTAGCAGCAACTCCAGCGACATCAGCACGACCAGGATATTGCGCCTGAGCAGCACGCCAGCTGCTCCGATCACGAACAGGATCACCCCAAGCAGGATATACCACGATAGCGGAACCATCACCCCTGCTCCTTGCGCGCCAGTACGATGGCGCCGATCAGGGCCACCAACAGGATGACGGAGGCGGCCTCAAACGGCAGAAGATAACCGGCGAACAGCGTCGTGCTGAGCTGCCTGATCTCATCACCGCCGCCTGCAGGAACCGTGACGGAAAATCGATCGCTCCAAAGCACCAATACCGACATCTCGATCCCCAGCAGAACCAGCATCACCAGAGCCGGCAGGTTGCCGCCTGGCAGGAACCGCTGCGACATTGCTTCACGCACATCGATCATCATGATCACGAACAGGAACAGGACCATGATTGCGCCGACATATACGAAGATCTGGATGACCGCGAGCAGTGGCGCTTCGAGCAGGACGAAGATTGCCGAAATCTGCAGGAAACATGCCATCAGCGCCAATGCGCAGTGAACCGGATTCCGCGCCAGGACCACGGTCAGGGCCGTGATCACGGACACCGCAGCGAACAGAAGAAAGAACCCCTGACCCATCGACGCGACCCTCCCACGCGAGCTGTCACTCGGCGCGAGACGGCCGGATTTGAGATAGCTCCGCACTTCAGGTGCATTTATAAATTGTGCCCTAGTATCGGATTTTTCACAAGATTATTGTCGTCGGCAGACAAGCCACTGCGGTTGTGATGTGGCCGGCCGCGCGCCAAGGCAATCCAGAGGCTTGCGTTGCCCGCCGGAAAGCTCGTCCACCAGTCTTACGGCAAGGAGGTTTTGGTTGCGACGGGCGCGCCGCCACGGCTTCGTTCCTGGTCTGCTTCCGGCCAGCGTCAACCAATCTGCTTGGCCGGGGCCAGCCTTTATATTCACTCTCGATTTGCTGCCTTCACGAACATCGCCAGTTCGCGCCCAAAGCGTCGGCCCCGTCGTAAAAAGGGCGAAGCGGCGCTCTCGGCAAAGATCCACAAGCGGCCGTCCATCGCTCTTATTATTGCGACATGTCCGACCGATGGGCCGATCGTGCTTGCCGTGCGTCAGGACAGTGGGGTGCGAAAAGTCGCGGCACGCAGGCTCCGGATCTGAGGTCTTCACGAAACCTTCGTTCACCGCGACGCGGCGTCATGCCGTTGATGACAAACATCCCTGCAGTTCGTCACCCGTTGGAGGTTGATGAAAGCATGAAACGAGGAAATCCGCCGTCGCCACCGTTCGTTCCGCGGCCAGCGACGAAGCCACCAAGCGACGAGCCCACCAGCACCGGGCAAGGCAGTTTGGGTTCGGCTATGACGGCAGCGATATCGCCTGCCGGGCGTTGGAAATGGCCTCGAGCGCGGAGAGCTAATGCTCCGAAAAATCGTCTTGGATACTTTAACGACCTCGCGGTCTGTTCTGCGGTATAAGTTCAGGATTCAAATGAAAACTTCATGAAAATCGAACTAAAACTCTACGGTCTAGCGAAGAGCTTTTTGTATTTCTGAACGATAATGATCTGGATTATTCGCTTGCAGATAATATTTCTTGGCACTCCTACCAATCGAGTGCCAGAGATGTTATGTAATAGATGCGGCCACCCTATGCGCCGACCGCAGAAAGATCTTCATGACATTCCGTCCTCTCCACGACCGCGTCGTCATACGGCGCGCGAAAGGTGACCTTAGATCCAAGGGCGGGATCATCATTCCCGACACCGCCAAGGAAAAGCCGCAGGAGGGCGAAGTGATCGCCTTTGGGCCGGGCTTGCGCGACGAAAATGAGCGACTGATGCCGCTCGACGAGGAGTCCGGCGAAGTGATCCTGTTCGCAAAGTGGACGGGAACAGAGATCGGGATCGACGGCGAAGATCTCCGGATCGTCAAGGAGTGCGACATCATGGGCATCGCCGAAAAGACCGAGGCGACCGCCGATACGGCCGGCTGATCGGCCGAATTCCGACCCCGACTCTCAAGACAGAACTGGACCACAGACAATGTCTGCCAAGCAAATCATCTTCTCCACCGACGCGCGCGATCGTCTGCTTCGCGGGGTCGAGGTGCTCAACAATGCCGTCAAGGTAACGCTAGGTCCCAAAGGCCGCAACGTCGTCATCGACAAGTCCTATGGCGCGCCACGCATCACGAAGGACGGCGTCGCGGTCGCCAAGGAAATCGAACTTGCAGACAAATTCGAGAACATGGGCGCGCAGATGGTGCGCGAGGTGGCATCCAAGACCAACGATCTTGCGGGCGATGGCACCACAACCGCGACCGTGCTCGCAGCCTCGATCTTTCGCGAAGGCGCCAAACTTGTTGCGGCCGGGATGAACCCGATGGATTTGAGGCGCGGCATCGATCTTGGCGTTGCGGCCGTACTCGCGGAAATCAAAGCGCGCGCCACGAAGGTTAGCTCATCAAGCGAGATCGCCCAGGTCGGCACAATCGCCGCCAATGGCGATGCGACGGTGGGAAAAATGATCGCTGATGCGATGGAAAAGGTTGGCAACGATGGTGTGATCACAGTCGAGGAGGCCAGGACGGCCGATACTGAACTCAATGTCGTCGAGGGCATGCAGTTCGACCGGGGCTATCTCTCGCCTTACTTTGTAACCAATGCCGAAAAAATGCGCGTGGAGCTGGAGGACCCATATATTCTTGTCTATGAGAAGAAGCTCGGCAATCTGCAGGCAATGCTGCCCATCCTCGAAGCCGTGGTGCAAAGCGGCAAGTCGCTGCTTATTATTTCCGAAGATGTCGAAGGCGAGGCTCTGGCCACATTGGTCGTCAACAAGCTGCGTGGCGGATTGAAGGTCGCTGCCGTCAAGGCCCCGGGCTTCGGCGATCGCCGCAAGGCCATGCTTGAGGACATCGCCATTTTGACGGCTGGCCAGATGATCTCCGAGGATCTCGGCGTCAAGCTGGAAAATGTCACGCTGGATATGCTTGGGCGCACCAAGCGGGCCCTGATCGAAAAGGATACCACCACGATCATAGACGGCGCAGGTGAAAAATCCGAGATCGCTCGACGCATCAGCCAGATCAAGGCGCAGATCGAGGAAACCACCTCCGACTACGACAAGGAAAAGCTGCAAGAGCGCCTCGCAAAACTCGCCGGCGGCGTTGCGGTGATCCGCGTCGGTGGCTCGACCGAAATTGAAGTCAAGGAGAAGAAGGACCGCATCGACGATGCCCTTAACGCCACGCGTGCGGCGGTCGAGGAAGGTATCGTTCCGGGCGGAGGCGTCGCCCTGTTGCGCGCCAAGTCGGTCCTGGCGGGGCTATCTGCAGAAAACGCCGACGTGACGGCGGGGATTTCTGTCGTGCTGAGGGCGCTGGAAGCCCCGATCCGGCAGATCGCCGACAATGCCGGCGTCGAAGGCTCTATCGTAATTGGTAAACTCGCCGACAGCACGGATTACAACCAAGGGTTCGACGCACAGATGGAGACCTATGTCGATATGATAAAGGCTGGCATCGTCGATCCTGCCAAGGTGGTGCGGACCGCTTTGCAAGACGCCGGCTCGATCGCAGCACTTCTGATCACCGCCGAAGCGGTGATTGCCGATATTCCCGAAAGAGAATCTGCACTGCCGGCCGGAAGCGGCGGCATGAGTGGCATGGGATACTGAGGAAAGTGCCTGAGCCGCTCGGCCAGGACGGCCGCAGCGGTGAATCAAACAACATTGCAAGGAGAATTCCAATGGCAGTGCAAAGCAGCAGCAAAACATCGATTTCGCAACGTTTCAACACTTATCAGCCATCGAAGACGATCCTCGTATGGGCTTGTGTCGTCACTGCAGTGGCCACGATCATCGTCGGATTTAGCTGGGGGGGCTGGGTGACGGGCAGCACTTCCCTCAAAGCGGCGACGACTGCGGGCGAAACAGCCCGTGGAGAACTTGCATCGGCCATATGCGTTGACCGGTTCAACAGTGCGCCGGATGCCGCCGCAAAACTAGTCGAATTCAAGGCTCTTCCAGACAGCTATAAGAAGCGCCAGTTCATCGAAGCCGGCGGATGGGCAACCATGCCAGGACAAACCTCAGCCGACAGCAAGATCGCCGAAGGCTGCAGCACCGCGCTCTCGGCCTGAAGCCTCCTGCCTGAGACTCGCTTGGCGCCCCAATCCGGCGGTGCTTCCTCTATCCGCCACAACAGCACATGAAGCGTGATCGTTTCGAAAAAGGAGCCTCCGACGCTCGCCGATGGAGGCTTCGATGACCACAGGATTTGAACCTGCAGGTCCTACACGCGAACCCGGTCAAAGCTAGCGGCGCCGTTTGACCATGGCAGCCTCCACAGCGCTCAAACCGGAGGAGAGCGCCTTCAGGCCTTCCGCGCCGAGAAGCGACGCTACTTCCGCCGAATAGTGAACGGCGAGCATCGTCAGTTCGCGATAGGCGGTGCTTCCGGCAGCCGTCAACTCGAGATACTCGACGCGGCGGTCTTCCTCGTGCTGCGTCCGCTTCAGCCAGCGGCGTCTCTCAAGCGAAAAAACCGCACGACTGACCTTGGTCTTGTGCATCGTCGAATGAACGCCGATCTCCTTTGCCGTCATACGCCCTGAACTTCCAAGTGCCGCCAGCGTGCGCCACTCCGGCCTCGTCAGGTCATATTTGGCCTTGTAGGCGGCAGCAAAGCGCAGGGCGACGAATTCCGCGGCGCGATTGAGGCGAAACGGCAGGAACTGCTCGAGATCGAAATCACTGATGTCCATGGCTTCCTTGATAGTTACAAAATCGACAGTTACGTTTGTAACTATATCTGCAGAGGAGGTGCAAGCGATGCTGGACAAGACGAGGAGCACGGCTGCCCATGCCGTCGTCAACAATCCGAAATACATGCCTGGCTTTGGCAATGATTTCGAGACGGAGTCCCTGCCCGGTGCGCTGCCGCAGGGCCAGAACAGTCCGCAGAAATGCAATTACGGGCTTTATGCCGAACAATTGTCAGGCTCGCCTTTTACCGCGCCGCGCGGCACCAACGAACGCTCCTGGCTCTACCGCATTCGTCCGAGTGTGCGCCACACAGGCCGCTTTTCCAACGCCAGTTATCCCTTCTGGAAATCAGCGCCCTGTCTCGATGATCATTCGCTGCCGCTCGGTCAGTTGCGCTGGGACCCCATCCCGGCGCCAGCGGACGAACTCAGCTTCCTCGCCGGCATCCGCACGATGACAGCAGCCGGCGATGTCATGACCCAGACCGGCATGGCTGCCCATGCCTATGTCTTCAATGGCGACATGGTTGATGACTATTTCTTCAATGCCGATGGAGAATTGCTGGTCGTGCCGCAGCTTGGCCCTATCCGCGTGTTCACCGAAATGGGGATCATCGATGTCGAGCCTTTGGAGATCTGCCTTATTCCGCGTGGGATGATCTTCAAGGTAGAGCGCCTCGGCCAGGGTCCCGAGTGGCGCGGTTATATTTGCGAGAACTATGGCGCCAAGTTCACCCTGCCGGATCGCGGACCGATCGGTGCCAATTGCCTTGCCAACCCGCGCGATTTCAAGACGCCGGCGGCCGCCTACGAAGACAAGGAAATCCCGTGCCGTCTCCACGTCAAATGGTGCGGCAAGTTCTATGCGACCGAGATTGGCCATTCGCCACTCGACGTGGTGGCCTGGCACGGCAACTATGCGCCGTTCAAGTATGATCTGCGCACTTTCGCGCCCGTCGGCGCAATCCTCTTCGATCATCCCGATCCATCGATCTTTACCGTGCTGACGGCGCCTTCGGGCGAAGAGGGAACGGCCAATGTCGACTTCGTCATCTTTCCGCCGCGATGGCTGGTGGCAGAACATACATTTCGTCCGCCGTGGTACCATCGTAACATCATGAGCGAGTTCATGGGGCTCATCCATGGTCAATACGATGCCAAGGCGCAGGGTTTCGTCCCGGGCGGCATGAGCCTGCACAACATGATGCTGCCGCATGGACCGGACTCGCTTGGCTTCGAAATGGCATCCAGCGTCGATCTGCAGCCCGTGAAGCTCGACCACACGATGGCCTTCATGTTCGAGACCCGCTATCCGCAGCAACTAACACGATACGCTGCCGAGCTTGAGACGCTGCAGGATAACTATCTCGAATGCTGGGATGGCCTGGAGCGCAAATTCGACGGAACGCCCGGGATCAAGTGAAGCCGGTTACCAGCTATAAAAGAAACGGAACCCCAACGCATGAAGCTTGCATCGCTCAAGGACTCCACCCGTGACGGCCGCCTGGTCGTCGTCTCCAAAGACCTCAGCCAATGCTCCGAAGTCGGTCATATCGCCCGGACGCTTCAGGCCGCGCTCGATGACTGGGCGCACGCCGCACCACGCCTAGCCGCGGTTGCAGAGGGTCTGGAAACCGGCGCGCAACCTGCCGTGCGATTTCACGAACACCATGCCGCATCGCCGCTCCCGCGCGCTTATCAATGGGCGGATGGTTCAGCCTACGTCAACCACGTCGAGCTGGTTCGCAAGGCGCGCAACGCCGAGATGCCGGCCAGCTTCTGGACCGAGCCGTTGATGTATCAAGGTGGATCCGACAGCTTTCTTGGGCCGCGCGATGCCATTCTCATGGCGGACGAATCCTATGGCATCGACATGGAAGCGGAGATCGCCGTCATCGTCGACGACGTGCCAATGGGCTCAACGATCGACGAGGCGCGTAGAGCCATCCGGCTCGTCATGCTCGCCAACGATATTTCCCTGCGCGGACTGATCGCGGCCGAACTTGCAAAAGGCTTTGGATTCTTCCAGTCAAAACCCTCTTCTGCATTCTCGCCGGTTGCGGTGACGATAGACGAGCTTGGTGATGCCTGGGATGGGGGAAAACTGCATCTGCCGCTCCTCGTCGACCTCAACGGCCAGCCCTTCGGGCGAGCCAATGCCGGCATCGACATGACCTTCGATTTCGGTGAACTCATCGCCCACGCTGCAAAGACCCGACCGCTTGGCGCCGGCACGATCATCGGCTCGGGGACCGTCTCAAACAAGCTCGACGACGGGCCGGGCAAGCCAATCTCCCAAGGCGGCGCCGGGTATTCCTGCATCGCGGAGATCCGCATGATCGAGACAATCGCGACCGGCGCGGCCGCAACACCCTTCATGCGGTTCGGCGATACCGTCCGCATCGAGATGAAGGATGCACAGGGACGCTCGATCTTCGGAGCCATCGAGCAGGTCGTTGCCAGCTACGAAAGACCATGAGGTCAGACCATGCCAAGCGATACCGTTCTTTTCGACTACTGGCGCTCTTCGGCAAGCTATCGCGTCCGTATCGCACTCAACATGCTGGCAATTCCCTATCGGTCGGTTCCCGTCGATCTGCTGGCAAGCCAACACAAGCAGGCGGCTCATCTCGCGCGAAATCCCCAGGGTCTGGTTCCCGTGCTTGCCATCGACGGCGAGACGCTGACGCAGTCGCTCGCCATCATCGAGTATCTTTCGGAAACGCGGCCGAACGCCGGCCTGCTGCCTCCAGATGCTTTGGGTCGGCAGCGCGTCAGGGCCCTTTCTTATGCCATCGCGATGGACATTCACCCTATCTGCAATCTGAGCGTCGTTTCCCATGTCATGCGGCAATCGGACGATCCCCACGCTGCCCGGCTGGCATGGATGGGAAAATTCATCCGCGAGGGTCTTGAGGCCTTCGAGCGTATGTTGAAGGCGACAGAGGCTGGTGAGTTCTGCCATGCAGATCAGCCCACCATGGCTGACCTTTGCCTCGTGCCGCAGATCTACAACGCCCGGCGATGGAACGTCGATCTTTCCGCCTTCCCGCGCGCGAGCGCCATCGCCGAAAAATGCGAAAGGCTGCCTGCCTTTGCTGCGGCTCATCCCGATCGGGCGACGGCCCTGAACTCTCCGGCCAAATAGAAAGGCACTTATTCATTCTTGAACACGAGGCAGACACCGCCGCGCTTGCGCACCTCGGTGCAGACCTGATTTGCCTCCGTCCTCGTTTGGCGCGCAACCCGAGCGACATAGCGAGGCCGGTAGCCGAAGCTGCGGTCACGCTGGCGCAGAATGAGCGGTTTTTCAGCGTTCAAAGGCGCCGGCAACTTGGAAACGTCTTCCTGAAAGCGGCTACGCGCGGCCGCAGGATCGAAGTGCGCGGCGAGTTGGGCGCCCCAGGGCGCCCACTTGCCTTCCCCTTGCCAAGGCGCATTCTTTAGGCGGCGGCTTTCGGCAAGAACAGTACAAGCCTCCAGGAACGTCTTGTCCTTATCGAGTTCCAGTGCTGCTTTGTCGGGCGGGCCGTTTTTCCATTCTTCAACGCTGTGTGCGGTTATCGCCGTGACATAGCTTCGTGTCTCGAAAGGCAACGTGCCATGTTCGAGGAATGACGAAAGACCTTTCTCGCCGGCATTGTAAGCTGCCGCGGCAAGCCCCAAATTGCCGAAACGGTTACGCAATTCATCAAGATAGGACGCCGATGCCTGCAGCGCGCTGAGCGCATCATAGCTGTTTTCCAGGCCACGCAATTTGGCAGTGTCCGGCATGAATTGGGCGATACCTTCAGCGCCTTTCGGACTTAGAGCATCGGGGCGGAAACGGCTTTCCCGCCAGATGAGCCGGGCAAAGTAATCAGGAGGAAGTCGGTTAGCGCGGGCAAAATGATCGATCGCCGTGCAAATGTCGACGCTGAAGCTCTCCTTTCTAACGCAAAGGGCCGGCCCGCCTGCCGAAGCCTCTAGAGAATAAAGACATGCAGACGGCGCGACGCTCCATTCGGGCTGGGAATGCGCAGCGTGGCTGACAAGAAAAGTGGCAATGAACGCACCTGCGATCGGCGCAAGTCTTTGAGCTGCCTTCCCTTTGGAGCGCCTCATCGGTGCCCTCCCTACTCCATCGGATCGTCGGGCGAGACTATCACAAAATTGCGCGCAAGCCGCCTATCGCAGACGCTCGTGCAACTGCGAGATCACGCCAACTTCGGCATTGGCGAAGGCAAATCGGAGATAATCTTCCTGATCCTCGCCGAAATAGCTTCCGGGGATACATATCACTCCAGCTTCCTTCGCCAGCTTTTCCGCCACCTCGGCGGAAGGTGTGTTGCCGTAAGGATGCCGGATGAAGGCAAAATAGGCACCGACGGCGGCGATCGACCAGCCGTCTGTTGCTGCCATGACAGCTTTCAGCGCATCGGCACGGCGTAAGATCTCCAGCCGATTTGCCACCCGCCATTCCGCCAGAATCGGAAGCGCTGCCGCTACGGCGACCTGAGCTGCCCGCGGGGCGCAGATCTGCATGTTGTCCATGATCTTGGTGATCTCGCTGACGATGCGCGGACCTGCGGTGATTGCCCCCAATCGATGACCCGGAATACAGAAGGACTTGGAGAAACTGTAGAGCAGGACGAGCGTCTCTTCCCAATCCTCGATCAAGAGCAGGTCGTGCGGCGCTCCGGCATCGGTCGGCAAGAAGTCCCGATAGGTTTCGTCCAAAATCAGCCACGCTCCATATTTTTGACAGAGGTGAAAGAGTTCGCGAAGCAGCACCGGCGGATAGACAGCACCGGTCGGATTGTTCGGCGAAACGACCGCAAGGCCTCGCACTCCCGACATCAGGGCCTCTTCTGCCGATCTCAGGCACGGCAGGAAGCCATTTGCGGCATCGCAATCGACGAGAACACGTCCGATCCCCAGCATCGAAAGCGTGGTTTCGTGGTTGAAATAGAAGGGATTGGTGAGCGCCATCGTCTCGCCCGACTTGGCAAGCGCGATGGTGCTGCACATGAAGGCCTGGTTGCAGCCGGAGGTAATGTGGATGTTGGCGGCAGAAACGCTGGCGCCATAGACCGCCGACACATGTGCCGCATAAGCCTTCCTGAGCACCTCCTCCCCCTCGATCGCACCATAGCTGGTCATGGCCGGAGAGGCGGCCGCCTCGCCGAGCAGCCGCAGCATCTCTGGATGCGCCGGATAGCCGGGTACAGCCTGGGACAGATCAATCAGCGGCCCTTTGGCACCATCATAGTCACAAGCCCAGGCAAGTACCGATGGGATGGGCGGCGGCGACAGACGGGCGACGAGCGGATTTGGATGAGCAAGCGGCATTCCAGGGCTTCCTTGAGAGATCGATCAGGATTTCAAACGGCGCTTGACGGGCCGTTGTGCCGCAGCGCGCGCACGGGAGACCGGCGTGAAGCTTTCAGCTGCCGCCGCCAAAGCATCGACGCGTCCGCGCCCGCGGATCGCACGCCGGGCCGACGCCTGCAGTTCTGCTCCGCGGTCGCTTTCGAGCGCCGAGAAGAACCAGTCGACAAAGACCTTGACGATCGGCGCGGAGCGCACCTCGTTTCGGCAGGCGACATAAAAGGCATCATTGGCAGGAACGGAGAGATCGAAGGGCACGACGAGTTCGCCTTGAGCAATCAGGCTGCCGGCCGTAATCGTATCGCCGAGTGCGACCCCCTGCCCGCTCAAGGCCGCCTCCGTCGACAGGCGCGCATCGCTCATGAAGTGCTGCCGGCCCCGCGGCATGTCCAGCGCGTCGGCTGCCGCCAACCACGTATTCCATTCGCGTCCATCGTCGCCGTGAAGCAGAACATGGTCGCGCAGATCGCGCACCGAACGCAGTGCCCGGCTGTTCATCAGGGTTGGGCTGACGACCGGAAAGAGTTGCAGGTTGCTCCAAAGACGCGCCCAGCAGTCCAGCCAGGTCCCATCACCATAGAGAATACAGACATCGATATCCGGAGAGTAAAGCAGCTCAGGATCATTGGAGGCGACGAGCGTCAGGCTGATATCGGGGAATTGCTCGCTGAACTGGTGCATGCGCGGGATCAGCCAGAAGGACAGCAAAGCCGGAACGCAGGAAATTCTAAGGCTCCCGCTTGTCGAAGGCCGGGTCACCAGGGCTGTTGCCGCCGCAATGTTCTCGAATGCATGCGTCAGAGCCGGCAACAGCAGGGCAGCCTGCGGCGTAAGCTTCAGCCGTTTGCCATTGCGCTCAAAGAGCGGCGTGCCGAAGACCGCCTCCAGCGCCTTGATCTGATGGCTAACGGCACCATGCGTAACATTGAGCTCGCGCGCAGCCGCCGAGACCGAGCCCCGGCGGGCAGCAGCTTCGAAAGCGCGCAGGGAATTCAGCGGCGGCAGTCGGTTGAACATGGCCAATCTATATGTGAGTAAATCTCACGCTAACTGCTATAACAATGTGAGTTGCATTTCCAACCATTTTGTTAGGTAATGGGTAAAAAGCAAGAGCGACGAGGGGAATGATGTGATGCCGCAACAAGGTTCCGCTTCCCAGCCGTTCAAGATGAGAGGTGAACTGAATTGGCCTGGAATCAGACGAAGCTCGAAGAACTGCGCGCAAAGTTTGCCGACAGCCACGGCGGCGAGATATTCGACCCCGACTTCCGCAAGGTAGCCGACAAGATCTTCTCAAAAAGCGGCACGCGCCTTGCGCCCTATGCCGGCGTTCCGACATTCCTCAGCGCTCCTTATATGCCCGTTGGCGCCGACGAGCCGGATTTCGGCAATCTGCAGGTCGCAATCACCGGCGTTCCGATGGATCTCGGCGTCACCAACCGTCCGGGATCGCGCTTCGGACCGCGGGCACTGCGCGCAATCGAGCGCATTGGCCCTTATAACCATGTGCTGGGCACAGCGCCGCTTTTCGATCTTCGCGCAGCCGACATCGGCGACGTTCCCTTCCAGAGCCGTTACCGACTGGAGCTCAGCCATGACGACATCGAAAAACGCATCGGCCAGATCGTCGATGCAGGAATCGCACCGCTTTGCGTCGGCGGCGATCACTCGATAACTCACCCGATCCTCAAGGCACTCGGCAAGAAGCAGCCGGTCGGCATGATTCACATCGATGCGCATTGTGACACCGGCGGCGCCTTCGACCAGACAAAATTCCACCACGGCGGTCCGTTCCGCAATGCCGTTCTCGACGGCGTGCTCGATCCGACACGCACGGTGCAGATCGGGATCCGCGGTTCGGCAGAATATCTCTGGGAGTTTTCCTACGAATCCGGAATGACGGTGATCCACGCCGAGGAGGTGACGGAGATGGGCATGTCCGCGATCATCGAAAGGGCGAAGAAAATTGTCGGCGACGCGCCGGCCTATCTTTCCTTCGACGTCGACAGCCTCGATCCGAGCTTTGCCCCCGGCACCGGCACGCCGGAAGTCGGCGGCTTGACCACGCGTGAAGTTCTGCAATTGATCCGCGGCCTGAAAGGGATCAATCTTGTCGGCGGAGATGTTGTCGAGGTCGCCCCGCAATATGACGCGACCACGAATACCGCCCATGCCGGCGCCCAGGTCCTGTTCGAAATCCTGAGCCTGATGGTCTTCAGCCCGTCCATCGGCGGAAAGGGCGACTAAAAACGGCAACGACCGGAAACTGCAACATGTCAGACCAAACAAAAGAGGGAACAAAGTCATGAAAACCATACTCGAGGCGGCCATGAGCCGCCGAAACCTGCTGGCAACCGGCCTCGCCGCCACCAGCATGCTATCCATGCCCGCCATTCTGCGCGCGCAGGACAAGTCGCTGAAGGTTGGCGTCTATGGCGGCTACTTCAAGGATTCGTTCGACAAGAACATCTTCCCGGAATTCACCAAGGCAACAGGCATTGCCGTCGAATCGGTGGCCGAACCGACGGGCGAGGCCTGGCTGGTGCAGCTGGAGCAGGCTGCCAAGGCCGGCCAGGCGCCTGCCGACCTTTCGATGATGTCTCAGGTCGCAATGCTCAAGGGTCAGGCGACCGAGTTGTGGACGGCAATTGACACAGCAAAGCTCAAGAACGCCTCCGGCCTCGTCGACCGCTTCGTCAATAAGTATCCCGATGGCCGCGTTGCCGGCGTCGGAGCCGTTGCGTGGTACATCACGCTCGTCACCAATACCGACGTCTTCAAAGAAGCGCCGACTTCCTGGAATGCCCTCTGGGATCCGGCAAATGCAGACAAACTCGGCTTGCTTGCTCTTGTTTCCAACTCGTTTTTGCTGGAAGTGACGGCCAAGACCCATTTCGGCGGCACAAACGCACTCGATACGGAAGAGGGTCTCCTGAAGGCATTCGAAAAGCTTGCCGAGGTGAAGCCGAATGTCCGCCTGTGGTATCGCGACGAGGCACAGTTCGAGCAGGCGCTGAAGTCCGGTGAAATCCCGATGGGACAGTATTATCACGACGTCACCGGCCTTGCCGCGGCCGATGGTTTTCCGGTCCGCTCGACTTTCCCCAAGGAAGGCGGCATCCAGGATTCCGGCTGCTGGGCGTTGTCGCGTGCCTCCAAGAAGGCGGAAGAGGCACATATCTTCATCGACTACATGTGTCAGCCGGCCATCCAGGCACTGATGTCGCGCAAGGTCGGCACGGCGCCAACGATCAAGCGCGAGTTGCTTGACCTGACCGACAAGGAGTTTGCAGCCGTCGCCTCCGACATCGAGCCGATCACGCCGCGCTACGATCTTTATCAGACCAAGTCCGATTGGCTGAACCAGAAATGGACGGAACTTATCGTCGGTTGAAGTTTTCGAGACTGACCGTTCCATAACAATGCATGCGCCTTGTGCCTTTGACGGCCAAGGCCCATGCGGGGCAATCGTCCTATGCACGTGGCCCATGCGGGGGATTTATGTCCGGACTGACACTCGACAATATCACCAAACAATTCGGCGCCTTCACCGCCGTCGACAATGTCCAGCTCAACGTTCCGCATGGCACGTTCGTCTGCCTGCTCGGCCCCTCCGGCTGCGGCAAGACAACGCTGCTGCGCATGATTGCCGGTCTCGACATGCCGACGAGCGGCGCCATTGTGCTCGACGGCAACGACATAACGGCCGTCCCGACCCATAAGCGGGATCTGGGGATGGTGTTTCAGTCCCTCGCGCTTTTCCCTCACCTGACCGTCGGCGAAAACATCGCCTATCCGCTGCGCATCCGTGGCACGGCCAAGGAAGCCCAGAAGAAGCGTGTCGATGAGCTGCTGTCGCTGATCCATTTGCCCGGCTATGCAGACCGGCCGGTGAACAAGCTTTCCGGCGGCCAGCGCCAGCGCGTCGCAATTGCCCGTGCACTGACGATTTCGCCGAAGCTCTTCCTGCTCGATGAACCGCTGTCGGCGCTCGATGCAAAACTGCGCGAGGCGATGCAGGTGGAACTGCGGCAGCTCCAGCAGACGCTTGGCATCACGACGATCGTCGTGACCCACGACCAGCGCGAAGCAATGACGATGGCAGATATCGTCGTCGTCATGAACAGTGGCGAACTGCGCCAGGCAGCAAGTCCGATCGAAATCTACCGCCGTCCCGCCGACCGTTTCGTCGCCGATTTCATCGGCTCGACCAACCTGCTCACGACGGAGGCCGACAGCGCCGGCCGCGCGACGGTCTTCGGCAAGGTCATCGAAGGCGTTCTGCTTCCTCCCGGCCTCAACAGAGCAACGATCTCGGTGCGGCCGGAGGACGTGCATCTGACGGCGCCAGGCGGCAACACTATCACTGGCAAGGTAACCTTCATTCGCGATCTCGGCGGCACGATCGAGACTTTCCTCGATCTATCTGGAACACAGGTCGTCGCCGTTTCGACACCGCGCGAACGCCCGGCCGTCACCGTTGGCCAGGAGGTTGGTGTCAAGCTCTCGCCGGAAGTCTGCGTGGTACTGCAGAAATGAGACGCGAACCACCGCAAAAAATTGCCGATTACTGGCCGCTTGCCTTCCCGGCCGGAATGCTGACGGTCTTCTTCGTCATTCCGTTCGCAACAATGATTGCCGTGAGCTTTTTCCAGCGACAGCAGGGCGGTTTTTACACGCCGGCCTTTGTACTTGATAATTACGCCCGCTTCGTCAGTCTGTTTTTCGGTAGGGTGCTGGGCTTTTCGCTGATGCTTGCGATCGCCGTGGCGATCTGCTGCATCGTGCTTGGCATTCCATTCACCTATCTGCTGACGCGCATGGGACGCAAAGCTCAGGTGATGTGGCTGGTGGCGCTTCTGGCGATTCTTTCGCTTTCCGAAGTCATCATCGGCTTTGCGTGGTCGACATTGTTCTCACGCACCGCCGGCATCACCAATCTGCTTGTCATGGCAGGCCTCATGCAAGAGCCCGTGGCTCTGACGCCGAGCTTCGGCGCAGTCCTGGCAGGCATGGTCTATCAGGCCCTGCCTTATACGATCTTGATCCTCTATCCCGCGCTGGTCAGGCTTGACCCTACCTTGACGGAAGCGGCGCGCACGCTCGGAGCATCGCCGGTCAGGGCATTTTTCACGGTTGTCGTGCCGACATTGCGCAACACGATTATCGCAACGCTCATCATGGTCTTCATTTTTGCGCTCGGCTCCTATCTGCTGCCACAGATTCTCGGCCGTCCATCACACTGGACTCTGTCGGTGCTGATTACCGACCAGGCCGTCTATCAGTCGAACATGCCCTTCGCCGCCGCGATGGCCGTCTTTCTGGTGCTGGTGACACTTGCCATGGTCGGGCTGACGGTGCTGATCGGCCGGAAGGGAGATGCGCCATGAACACGTTGCTCCGCCGTCTTTATTTCTTGCTCATCGGGCTTTTTCTGACGGCACCCATGATCGTCGTTGCCGGGGTATCTGTAAATGTGAAACAGAGCCTCACCTTCCCGCCCCAGGGCTTTTCGCTTGCCTGGTACGGAGAGATATTCACCAATCCGGAATGGCGCAACGCGCTTATTGCTTCGCTGACGCTTGCGGTTCTGTCCGCCGCACTTGCAGTGCTCATCGCTTTGCCGCTTGCCTGGTTCTTGTGGCGCAGAATTGCGCCATGGGCGAACATCTTCCAGCTTTTGGGCGTCGCGCCCTTCACCTTGCCACCGGTCATCACTGCACTCGGCCTTTTGACTTTCTGGGCGACCACCGGCTTTTACGGCGCATCCTGGACCGCCGTGATCAGCCACGCGATCTTCTTCGTCACACTACCATTGGTGACGCTATCGCTCGGCTTCACCGCCATCGATCGCTCCTTGGTCGAAGCGGCGGCGACAATGGGGGCGAATGAGCGGACGATATTCAAGACGGTCGTCTTACCGCTGATCCGGCCCTACCTGATTTCTGGTTACGCCTTTGCGTTCGTGTTATCGCTGAACGAATACATCGTCGCCTACATGACCGTCGGCTTTACCATGGAAACCTTGCCCATCAAGATCTTCAACGCGCTGCGCTATGGCTATACGCCGACCATGGCTTCGGTGACGATCCTCTTTGTCGCAATTGCAGCGCTCGTCTTCGGCCTCATCGCGCGCTTCGGCGACCTTCCGAAGCTGCTGGGCGCCATGGCGGCAGAAAAATGAAGACAATGGCCGCCCCGGTTTCATCGCATCGTCAAGCCGCAATGACCGGCATATTGGCGACCGGCAACGAGCGTGGCATCGTCAAGACGTAAACCGGCGCCACCGTGGCCACCTTCTCGGCCGACATCACATGGCTGAGTATCTGCACTTCAACCGTGCTCGCAGATCCCTTGGATGGAATAGCTTGCTTGCCTGCGCAATATGATCGTCACTGACACCTGTCGCGCAGACGCCTCTTCGGCGGCATTTGCCTTGCCCGGCAAGTCCGATGCCGCCTGTAGCGCCGATGACAAGAGTGCACCTGGCTGTAAAACACGCCATTGAGAAGACCCTCAGCCGGGCTGACTGTCGAAGCCCGTGAAAACTCAAGGGCGCAACGAAGCTAGCTGCGATTTTATCGGTCATCGGCCGGAACGAGTTAAGACGGATGCCGACGAGGACGTCGCCCCGTGGCCTCCGATCTTGCCGCGTAGCTGTCAGAAGCTTCAGGCGACACTCTCCCGGACGACGCGGTCCGTCGGAACGAGACGTGCCATAGCAGCGAGAAGATCGGTCTGCGAGATCAGCCCGATGATCTGCCAGGCCCGATCGATCACGACAACGGCGTGTGTTTTCCCGTCCGTCAGGACTGGCAAAAGTGCGAGCGCGGGCGCGTCGGCCGAAGTTGTCGCCGGTGGCGTCATGAGGGCCTTAACCGGGCCGGACGCAAGCGCGAGTTCTCGAAGTCCGACGCTGCCTACGAGCGTGCCGTCTGGCTGCTTGACCGGCAGTGTGCGAACATTGTGCCGGATCAAAAGCGCATGCGCCACCTCGACAGTGGTATCGGGGCTGACTGCAATGACATCACGCGACATGATATCTGCGCATTTCAGGTCCTTGTTGGACCGGACCGTCGCTTGAATTTCGACTTCTCGCAAAAGCCGGCTCACATCCGAACGATCGATGTCGAACGTTTCCTTCAGCACTTGCAGCGCCGCATCGACGTCCTCCTCACGAAATCCGATCCGCAGGTTTGCGGGCGGATCCTTCGTGTGATGCGTGTTGGTCGCGCTGACGACACGATGCGGATAATTGTGCCGGGACAACCTGTGGAACAGAAGTCCGAGTGCCACCAGGATGCACGAATTCAAGCCCACCGGCACAAACGGGAAGAAAAAACCCCAACTCGCCACGGGCGCGCCGCCGAGGACTGCAGTCAGGGCCGCCGCTCCGCCGGGTGGATGCAGGCAGCGGGTGAACGACATTGCCGCAATCGCCAGAGAAACGCCCACACCAATCGCGATGATCGGGTCAGGAATGAGATTCGCGGCAATGACACCCATGAAAGCAGAAATCGTATTTCCACCGATAATCGACCAGGGCTGCGCCAACGGGCTTGACGGAACAGCAAAGAGCAGCACAGCAGAGGCCCCCATCGGCGCGACAATCAGCGGAAGGTGAGGACCTTCGCCGAGGAGGCCACCGCAAATAAGGCCGGTCAAAGCGATGCATGCAAGCGCACCCACACACGAAACCAGTCGCTCGCGAAGTGTCGCACCGGCAAGGATGGGCGCAAACAAACGAAAACGCCAGCCAGACAAGGCTTGCCGATTTGGGAAACGCATAGATCACCTGTGGATTTGTCAATGAGATGTGCCGCGACAAAGGATTGGGGCGATGGCATGGTTATGGATTGTCCTCGCCGGCCGAAAGGAGGGCCGTTCGAAAGATATCCAGCTCTGAAGATCCCCCATTCTTGCGGGAAAGAAGCGCGGTTTCGGCTGAACCGGCAACAACCGTCTGGACCATGTCACGGGATAGCTGCAACTGGGACAGAACCGACGCTGGAGCGACACCAACGGCGCCTCCTGCAAGGACACTCGCAATCACGGCGTGGTAAGATGACATCTCGATCGTCATGAAGAACGGTGAAAGACGGCCAAGCCAATCCTCGGCCATGCGGCGATAGGTGCAACCGGCCTCAAGGGCGGCGAGTGCGCCAACGGTGATGTCCGACGCATGACGAACTGGCGGATGATCCGGGGGAAGAATGATCAGAACCTCCTCGCTCCAGAGCGGCGCCAGCTCGAGCTGACAAAGATCAACGTCGGCAAGCCAGGCGGCTGCATTCTTGCCGATGGGCAACGCGATCAAGGCACAATCGACTTCCTCTGCCAAAACGGCACGCGCGAGATCCCGCGTCGCACCCATTGTCAGCCGAAGAGAAATATGAGGAGCAACGGTTGCGAAGCGTGGCAGAATATGCGGTAGCCGGCTTGCAGCCGTGCTTTCCATCGTACCGACACGCAAAGTCGCCGGCCGGCTGGAGGCCGACAATGAATGGCGCGCCTCGTCGGCCAATGCCGCCATTCGCTTCGCGTAAGACAAGAACAGCCGCCCTTCGCGGGTCAGAGTCATCTGCCTTCCGTCCCGGTTGAAGAGCAGGACACCGAAATCCTCCTCCAACTGCTGGATGCGCGTCGTGACATTCGAAGCGACGCGCCCAAGGGCGGCGGCAGCACGCGTCACGCTTCGATGCTCGGCGACGGAAAGAAAGACACGCAGCGACGGAAAATCCAAGTAAAGTCTCGATTCCAGAATACAATGGCGCCATTATTCTCATAAACAGAATGCGATCAAGCCGCCGCAGAGAACGGATTTTTCAAAATTTCAGTCGCTGACGGGAAGGAATTGCGCATCTTTCCAGATGCCGCAGCTGTGACGATGACCCGCCGGGACGGTCGAGCTCGCTCGACGCCGTCTGCGATTCTTCTGCGTCCAACGGCATGCAGATAGCTCATTGGACAGTGAACACCCCTGCACGCTCTTTGAGCATTGAGCGCAA
Organism: Rhizobium azibense; assembly: GCF_004342325.1. NCBI lineage: Bacteria > Pseudomonadati > Pseudomonadota > Alphaproteobacteria > Hyphomicrobiales > Rhizobiaceae > Rhizobium > Rhizobium azibense. The sequence goes on from NZ_SMBJ01000002.1 coordinate 406,593, forward strand.
TATATCGGCAGCACCGGCACGACGCCACTGGTAATGCACGGCAAACACATGGCACGCCGCTTGCTTTTCCATTCCAGTTCTTTTTGAAAGGTTCCGGTCGATGGTATTGCCTTTTGTTTTTCTGAGCATCGCAATCGGCTTCAGCGTGCGGGGATGCTTGCCGGCTTTTGCCGCGTGTCCGGAACTGGCTCCACGGAAAATCACGCTCACCATGCTGGCGACAGCGATCTGCATCTCAGCCCTCGCTCTGGCCTTTTCGGGCCGCGGCGTCTTGCTGGGAGGCGCGATTCTAGCGTCGGGGCTCGCTGTTGCTTCGGTCGCAAGAACAATCCTTCGCCCGGCCGCCATGGTCGCAATCGCGGCAAGCTGCCTCGTTATTTACCTTTATCTGTCGCCTGCGCAGAGCTAACTGGAGAAACTGTAAATCGTCCTGGCATTGAGCCTCGCCCCAATGGTGACCCGAAGGCGATCCTGCAGCTTTATTAGCCTTTCTGGGATCGAGAGGCTGTGGCCGAGCGGCAAACTGGAGGCGAAGCCGGCGACAAGCCTCGCCGGTTCAGACGAGATTCCCGACCGGCGTGGCCTTTCACACTAGGCTGCCTGCACCTTCTTGGCTGTTCTTGCCCAGGCCGGCAACCAGTCACCGTGGGTGGAAAGAAGATCGTCGACGAGCGACCAGATCTGGTCGAGGTCGAGTTCAGCTGCCGTATGCGGATCCATCATCGCAGCGTGGTAGATGTGTTCGCGGTTTTCCGTCATCAGTGCCTGGACGGTCAGCTCCTGAACATTGATATTGGTACGGATCAGCGCTGTCAGCTGTGGCGGCAGGTCGCCGATGAAGGTTGGCTGAATGCCCGAGCCATCGACCAGGCAAGGCACTTCGGCGGCGCAGTTTGCCGGCAGCGAGGTGATGCAGCCGTTGTTGCGGACATTGCCGTAGATGACCGACGGTTCGCCAGTCCAGACCGAGTTGATGATGGAGGAAGCATATTCCTTCGATTGTGCGACCTCGATCGTCTCGGCCGAGCGAAAGGCTTCGGCCTGTCCCTTCCAGCGTTCGATCTGCTCGACGCAACGCTTGGGATATTCGTCAAGCGGAATGCCGAACTTCTCGATCAGGTCCTCTCTGCCCTCTTTGATGAAGTAGGGCGTATATTCGGCAAAGTGCTCCGAGCTCTCGGTAACGAAATAGCCAAGGCGTGTCAGCATCTCGTAGCGCACCTTGTTGGGGCAGCGCGGATTCCAGCCGGGTTTCGGCGCACGGCCTTCACGATAGGCGCGGACAAGATCGGGATAGAGGTTCTTGAAGGAACCATCCGCCTGCCGGTGCTCGAACGTCAGGTAGAAGGCCATATGGTTGATGCCGGCCGAGCGATAGCGAATTTCCTCGTAGGGAATGTCAAGGTCATGCGCCAGCTCCATGGCCGTGCCCTGGACGGAGTGGCAGAGGCCGACCTGCTTGATTGCCGGATATTTTTCCGCGATCGCCCAGGTGTTGATGGCCATCGGATTGACATATTGCAGCATGATCGCCTCCGGGCAGACGGCGAGCATGTCCTCGCATACCTTCCAAAGGTGCGGCACGGTTCTAAGGCCACGCATGATGCCGCCAACGCCGAGTGTGTCGGCAATGGTCTGGCGCAGACCGTATTTCTTCGGCACTTCGAAATCGGTAACGGTACAGGGCTCATAGCCGCCGATCTGGAAGGCGACGACGACGAAGTCTGCGCCTGTCAGCGCTTTGCGCTGATCGGAATAAGTTTCGGCTTTGGCCTTTACGCCCAGGGTCGAAATCAGCTTGTTGACTACGACGGCGCTCTCTTCGAGACGCTGCGGATTGATGTCCATCAGCGCGATCGTGGCGCCCGACAGCGCGGGACGCTGCAAGACATCGCCGACGATGTTCTTCATGAAGACGGTGGAGCCTGCTCCGATGAACGTGATCTTGGGATTTCGTGCCATTATAACCTCCGGCATTCGGCAATCATGCTACCTCGAAAGCGGCTTTCACCAGCCGTTCCGTGTAGGCGGTCTTGGGATTGGATAGAACTTCGTTGACGGGCCCCTCTTCCATGATGCGGCCATGCTGCATGACGATCACCCGGTGGCACAGCGCCCGCACGACCTTGAGATCATGCGAGATGAAGAGGTAGCTCAGTCCCCGCTCGTCCTGCAGCCTGCGCAAGAGCTCTATGATCTGCGCCTGGACGGAAAGATCGAGCGCGGAAGTCGGCTCATCGAGCAAGATAAATTCGGGTTCGAGGGCGATAGCGCGGGCAATGGCGATGCGCTGGCGCTGGCCGCCGGAGAATTCGTGCGGGAAGCGCGAGAGAATATGGCCAGGCATGCCGGCCGCAATTAACGCCTCGCGAACCCGATCCATGCGCTCGGCTTTGGTTGCACCGAGCCGGTTGACGACCAGCCCCTCTTCGATGATCTGACCGATCGTCATGCGCGGATTGAGCGACGAGAACGGATCCTGGAAGACGATCTGCATGCGCGATCGCAGCGGTCGCATCTCGGCGCGCGAGCGGCCGTGGATGGGCTGGCGGTCGAAATAGATTTCGCCGCCGTCCGGATCATTCAACCGGACCAGTGCCTGGCCAAAGGTCGTTTTGCCAGAACCGGATTCGCCGACGAGCCCAAGCGTCTCATGACGGCGCAGCGCAAGGCTCAGGCTATCCACAGCAACAAGTTCCTTCATTTCCGGCTTGAAGAACGTACCGTGGCGCAGCATGAAAGAAACGCGCACCCTTCTGGCATCAAGAATGATTTCGGAATTTTCCGGCAATGGATTGGCCTGACCGCGCGGTTCAGAGCCGAGCAGATGCTTCGTGTAAGGATGCTGCGGATTGGCAAAGAGCCTTTCGGTCGTGTTGTGCTCGCGCATCTCGCCATGCTGCATCACATAGACATAGTCCGAGAACTGCCGCACGACCGTGAGATCGTGGGTGATCAGGATCACCGCCATCTGCAGTTCCTTCTGCAGTTTGCGGATCAGGTTCAGGATCTGTGCCTGCACGGTGACGTCAAGCGCTGTCGTCGGCTCGTCGGCGATCAAGACATCCGGATCGTTGGCGAGCGCCATGGCAATCATCACGCGCTGACGCTGACCGCCCGACAGCTGATGCGGATATTGCTTCAGCCGGGCTTCTGGATCGGGAATTTGCACATGCTTCAAAAGTTCCAGCGCCCGCGCTTGCGCCTGCCGGCGGCCGAACTTCTGGTGTACACGGATTGCCTCGACGATCTGACTGCCGATCGTATAGATCGGGTTCAGCGAACTCATCGGCTCCTGGAAGATCATCGAGATGCGGTTGCCGCGCAACTTGCGGCGGGCGCTTTCGGAAAATTTCAGGATATTGGCGCCATCATAGTCGATGGTCGATTTCGGCGAGACAACGGCGCGCTTCGTAAGAAGCCCCATCACCGTGCGCGCGGTTACCGATTTTCCGGATCCGGACTCACCGACGATCGCGATCGTCTCCCCGCGATAGAGCTGGAACGAGATATCCTTGACCGCCTCAACGAAGCCGTCTTCGACCTTGAAGTTCACCGCGATGTTGCGCGCGTCGATGATTGGGGCGTCTTTGCGGCCGTCATGGTCATGGCGAACGGGCGGCGCAAAGGAATTGACGAGAGAAAGGGCCATGTTCACCACCTCAATAAGGATCGACTGCGTCGCGCAGGCCATCGCCCAGCGCATTGAAGGCAAAGACGGTCACAAGCACGAATCCGACAGGGGCAAGGATCCAAGGATAGGTGCCGATGACGGAGTAGTTCGCCGTATCCTGCAGCATGAGGCCCCAGGAGATCAGTGGCGGCTTCACCGCAAAGCCCAGGAAACCGAGGAAGGATTCGAGCAGCACGACACTGGGGATGTGCAGTGTCACCGATACGATCACGTGGCTCATCACGTTGGGAAAGATATGCTGGAAGATAATGCGCCGGTCCGTCGCGCCGACGGCCATCGCCGCCCGCACATAGTCGATACGCGCCAATGCCAGCGTCTTGCCGCGAACCTCCCGCGACATCTGCGCCCAGCCGAGTGCCGACATGACGACGATGACGAAGGCAAGGAAGACGTTGGTCGGAGCCGTCACCGGGATCAGCGACGTCAGCGCCAGATAGAGCGGCAGCTGAGGAAATGCCAGAACCAGTTCGACAAAGCGCTGGACCCACACGTCGAATGTGCCGCCGAAGTAGCCGGAGACCATACCGACGGTCGTGCCGACGAGCGTGACGATAAAGACGACGGTGAGAGCGATCACCAGCGAAATGCGCGAGCCGATGATCGCGCGCGAAAGCACGTCGCGTCCAAATTTGTCCGTGCCGAGAAAATGCACCGGCTCGCCATCTGTCGATCCGAAGAAATGCCGGTTTGCGGCGATGAGGCCGAAAAGCTTGTAGTCGGCCCCTTTTACAAAGAAGCCGAGGTGGCGGGGATTGTCATAATCAGGGCCGACGATCGGCTGAAAGGTGACGGGATCGAGTTCTTCTGAATCGGCAAGCGCATAGACGCGCGGCTGAAAGACGAAGTTGCCATCCTTGTCGTGGAAGCTGATGGCCTGCGGCGGCGCGAAGCCGACGTCAGTTGCCTTCGGATCCATCGGCGCGAAGAAATCCGCAAAGACGGCCATGATGATCAGCAGCCCGACGAGGATGAGGCCCATCATGCCTGTCCAGGAGCGCTTCATGCGCCGCCAAACAAGTGCGATGTAGCTTTCGTTGCCGTGCGGCGGCTTCTTGACGGTTTCTTCGTGCGGGGGCGGCAGGGAGGAATCGAAGGCCAACATGTCAGGCTCCTGAGAACTGACGGACACGCGGGTCGAGCAGGGCGAGCAGCATATCGGCGATGATGTTGCCGACAATCAGCGTTGCCGACAGCACCATCATGAAGGTCGCGGTCACATAGACATCACCAATCGCCATGGAGCCGACGATGGCAGGACCGACGGTCGGCAGGGCGAAAATGATCGCGGTCTCGATTTCTCCGGTCAGCATGTAGGGAAGCACGACGCCTTGATACATCACGAGTGGATGCAGCGCATTGGGCACTGCATGGCGCATGACGACCGCGCTGCCGGTCAACCCTTTCGCCTTGGCCGTCTCGACATATTGCGCATTCAGCGTATCCAGGAGATTGCCGCGCATGACGCGCATATTGTAGGCGAGTCCCCCGAAGGTGGCGATCGCAACGACCGGCCAGACATGGCTGACCAGATCGACGAACTTCGCCCACGACCATGGCGCGCCGCCATACTGCGGCGAAAAGAAGCTGCCGATCTCGGAAATGTTGAACTGGAACACCAGCAAGTAGACGATGATCAGCGCCATCAAGAAGCGCGGCACCGTCATGCCGAGAAATGAAACGCCGGAAAGAAGGCTATCGATCCAGGTATATTGGCGTGTCGCTGCCCAGATGCCGAAGCTGATGCCGAGTACGGAGGCAAAGAGATGGCAGACCAGGGCCAAGAGCAGCGTGCGCGGCAGGCGCTCTGCGACGACGTCGGCAACCGGCTTGTTATAGTACATGCTGTAGCCGAAATCGCCGCGAGTGACGATACCGCCGATCCAGTTGAAGTACTGGACCACCATGGTTTGATCGAGGCCGTGCTCGACGCGGTAGGCCTGGGCCTGGGCTTCCGCCTGCGCGTAGGAGGCTCCACTCTGGTTGATGAGCTGGGAGCGAATGTAATCGGCGTAATCGCCGGGCGGCGCCTGAATGATCGCGAAGGTCACCACGCTCAGGATGAAGAGCACAGGGATCGCTGAGGCTATGCGCACGAGCAGGAATCGCAACATCGGACGGTTCGCTTCTCCTTGCCGCCAGTCGCTCTTCGTCAGCGCGGCCGGCTTGTTGATTATGACCGGCCGCGCGCCACGCGCGGCCGGAAGCTCACTTTCATTTGGGAGGGAGCTCTAGTTAAGCGGACCCTTTTCTCCCGGCTTGCCGGGAAGTTGCTCGGGGAAAAGTTCATACTTCTGCTGCTTGTCGGCAGCCACCCACAGGCGTTCGCGGATGACGGAATCCTCAGCCCAGTTGAACATGAAGATCGGAGTGCCCTGCGGGAGGTTCGAGAAGCGCTTGTTGATGATCAGTGCCCCCGGATATTCGGTGAGGCCGACGGTGTTCACATGCTCCGTCGAATTCTTCTGATACTCTTTCATCAGGCTGACCCGCTCGTCATTGTCCTGGCTTGTCCTGAATTTGTTGACGATATCGACCAGCTCTTTTTCGAAGGGCATCAGATCGAGCTGGTCGTCCTTGCCGGCACGGTGATGCCAGCTGGTGCGCGGGCCGACAGGCGCGAGCTGCTCGGTATTTTGCACGACCGAAGCCAGTTCCGTGGTGTTGCGCTGGATCAGCCAGTCGAAGCGGCCGGCATAGTGCGCATCATCGCGCTTCGGCCCATCGAGTGCATTGATGATGATCTTGAGGCCAAGCTTCTCCATCTGGCCGACGACGCCTTCTGCGAGGCTCTTGTCGGTGGCATAGCCGTTGTTGACGAGCAGCACGATTTCGACGTTCTTTCCGCCCGCCTGCCCGGCGGGGAAGTTCACGAAGCCGTCGCCATCCGTATCCTTCAGGCCCGCCTTCGCAAGCCCGGCCTTGGCGCCCTCAAGGTCGTATGGATAGTAGACGGTCGATTGCCGGTCATAAAAACTCGTGCCGGAGGACAGGCCGCCGGGGTAGATCGCTGTGAAAGGTCCCTTGACGAGCGAATCGCCGATGGCTTTGCGGTCGAACGCCATCGTGACCGCCTTGCGGAAATCCTCGTTGCGGTTCAGCTCTCGGATCGCCTGGCCACGCGCGTCCGGATCGCCCCAGCCGTTGGCCGAGAAATTCATGCGCAGGTTATAGCCAATCAACCGAGGACCGAAGGCGAGACGGGCGGGTGCCGTTTTTTCGGCAGCGCGTTTAAGCGAGGCAACGAAATTCTCAGGCTGTTCGAGGTTCGAGAAGTCGCCCGAGCCCGCGACCGCCTGGACGTCACGATCCGCCCAGGTCGAAAGCTTGTAGTGCAGCTCGTTGAGATAGGGGAGCTGGTTGCCCTTTTCGTCGACCTTCCAATAATAGGGATTGCGGCGCAGCACGATGATGTCGTCTGGACGGTATTCGACAGGCACCCAGGCGCCCATCACCGGCATATTCATATATTCTGGCGGGAACGCGTTCTTGAATTGGTCGTACGTGTTCTTCGAATATTTCGGATGCTGCGGCTTCAGGACATGCGACGGACCCGGGCAGAAGTTGGGATAGGCCATCGTGTATAGATATTGTTTGGGGAAGGTCTCCTTGAAGGTCCATTCGACGGTATAGTCATCAACCTTCTTCAGGGTCGTGCCGGTGCCGAAGGCTTCCGGCGATGCGCCCCCGCCAAGCGGCGACACGTTCGGGTCGATAACCTCGTCTTCCCAGTAGAACATGATGTCATCGGCGGTGAAGGGAGCGCCGTCTGACCACTTCGCACCTTCGATCAGGTGCATCGTCAGCTTGTGACCGTCTTCGGACCACTCCCAGCTCTTGGCAAGGTTCGGAAGCGGCTCGGTATCCTTGGCCTCCACCTGGAAGAGCGGCGCGGTGCGCGTCAGGCATTCCGAAAGGCCGATATCGATACCGCCCCAGCCCTGCGTCTGGCCGGCGCCGTAGTTCCAGCCTTCAGGCCTCCCGCCGATGACATGACGCATCGTATCGCCGTAGACGCCGATACCGTCCGGCATGTTTTCCGTCTTGAAGACCAGCGGCTCCTTTGGAAGCCGATCCTTGACCGGCGGCAGCTTGCCGGTATCCACGAAATTCTTCTTCACCCAGTCGGGTTCGTTATAGTCAGGCAACGCCTTGAACTCCAAAATGGAGTCGCGGGCAACGTAATTGATCTTGCCTTCAGCCGGAAACGGCGCCGGTTCCGGTGGAATGGTCGGTTCGGATGCATAGGCATTCAAGGCCGGGCCGGAGACGCTCAGCGCCAGTCCGGCAAGAATGCCAATTTTACGAAGATGTTTCATCGTTTCTCCCTCCTGTTCGGAGCACTTGCGCTCTCCGGTTCTCCTCTAACGGCGTGAAATCAGGTGCGACGCGACAGCTTTTCCTCCCGAACACCGCCGCAGCCCGCCTTTCACGAAGATCAAACAGCCTGTTTCAAGGCCGCCTTTTCGGCGCGCAGCTCCTCGATGGAGCGCACGCTGCGGCGTGCAGCGCCGGCCCAATCACGCGTCTTCACGCTCGATTTCGACAGGCGCTCCTGCGCAGCCGGCACGGCGTGGGCATATTGAGGCAGCCAGCGGGCTTGAGCCACGACCATTTCGTCGACCATCTGCCAGACCTCTTCGGGCGTCGAGACGGCACCGACCAACGGGTCGTGCAGCACCGCAAGCTTCAAAAGTTCGATATCGCCGCTGATCGCCGCATGGACGGACATGCGCTGAACGTTGATCGACGAGATGCACGTTGCCGCACAGGCTTCCGGAAGGGTGATGCCGGAGACCATGTTGATGCCGAAGCGATCGACGAACCCTGGCGACTCGATGACAGCGTCGGCCGGCAAGTTGGTGATGACGCCATTGTTCTTGACGTTGAAGTGGCCGCGATAGACCCGGTTGGTCTCCAAAGCCTCAAGAATATGGCTTGCATGCTCGTTGGAGCGCCTGGACGGATCGATTGGCTTCGACGCCGATTCAAGAAACTGCGGGAACTCCGTCTCGAACCAGTTGCGCGTTTCCGTCGAGTGGCGGAGATAGCCGCCGGTCTCACCGTGGATCCAGTCGGACATGTCGATCCATTTGGTAATTTCCTCCGGACGCTTGCGATACCACGGCAGGTACTCCGAAAGGTGGCCGTTGCTTTCCGTCGAATAGACGCCGAAGCGCTTCAAGACGTCGATGCGCAGCTTCTCCTGCTGCGAATAGACCGGGTGCGCTTCGAAGGCTGCAACAAGCTCGTCCTTGCCGATCTTGCGGCCGTTGAGACGCAGGTCGACGAACCAGGTCTGATGATTGATGCCCGAGCAGACGTAGTCGAGATCCGAAAGCGATCTTGCGCCGAGAACCTCGGCAATCTGTTCGGCCCCATGCTGTACACCGTGGCACAGGCCGACCGTATCGACCTTGCCGTATTCGATCGCAGCCCACGTGTTCATTGCCATCGGATTTGCATAGTTCAGGAATTTTGCGCTGGGCTCAGCGACTGCGCGGATGTCGCTGCAAAAATCGAGAATGACGGGAATGTTGCGCTGCCCATAAAGGATGCCACCGGCGCAGATCGTGTCACCGACGCACTGGTCGATGCCATATTTCAGCGGGATGCGGATATCGTCGGCATAGGCCTCGAGTCCCCCTACGCGCACGCAGCTGATGATGTAGCGAGCCCCTTCAAGCGCTTTGCGTCGGTCGGTTGTAGCCGTAACCTTTGTCGGCAGCTTGTTCGAATGAACGATCTTGTCGAGGATCGCCTTGATCATCTGAAGGTTGTGTTCGCTGAGATCCGTCAGCGCGAATTCGACATCCCTGAATTCGGGAACGCACAAGATGTCGGTAAACAGCTTCTTGGTGAAGCCGACGCTGCCTGCCCCGATGATAGCGATTTTGAAACTCATAATCTTCACCTCAATCTGATCAGATGCTAGGTAAAAGATGGGCAGGAGAGGAAAGACCACATGCAGACGCATGCAGTCCGAACAAGCATGAATAACGCTTATATTTCCTCCTGGCCGTTCTCTCGACCGCGATCTCTTCCTCTTATGAAGGGCGATTATGCGGATATTCGCGGAGGTGGCCAGAGAAGGATTATGCTTTCGAGGGTAATTTTGTGCTGCGGGATTTGATCGCCAACGGCCAGTCCATGAGGACAATCTCCCTGCCGCGCGGGCGCCAGCGACTGCACGCCATGCCGACGAGTGCTGGCTACGAGGTTCGGGAAAACGAAGTCTACGACTGGGACGGCAGGCGGCGCGGCCAGACCCCCTTCACCGTCCTGCAGCACACAATCGGCGGCACCGGCCGCCTGCGCTACCAGAACCGAAATTACCGGCTCCAAAGCGGTGATACGCTCTTGGTTCTCGTGCCGCACAATCACCGCTACTGGCTCGAAAAGGGCGACCGTTGGGAATATTTCTGGATATCCATGCATGGCGAGGAGACGTTGAGGATCCACAAGATGGTGCTTGGGCTTGCAGGTCCGGTTCTAAGGCTCAAGCCATCGACCATCGATCATCTCGCCGACTGCAGCCTTCGCCTTGTCAAGGGCGCTTCAACGCCTGGAGCAGCGTCGGCGATCGCTTATGAGGCGGCCATGGCCCTTTATGACGACGTCTTCGGCTCTGCGGCTTTAGCGGCGGATCTCAGCGCCATGCAGCCGGTGATCGATCATATCCACGCCAATCTCGATCAGCCATTGCCGGTGAGCGAACTTGCGGGCATCGTCGGTCTCAGCCGCGCGCATTTTTCCCGCAGCTTCGCAGAGAGCGAAGGCATGCCGCCTGCCGAATATGTGCTGCAGCAAAGGCTTCAGCGTGCGGCAAAACTTTTGACGAAGGCCGACTTCCTGCCGGTCAAGGAGGTCTCCATCATGTGCGGCTTCGAAGATTCCAACTATTTTTCCAAGGTCTTCCGCCGCGTTTACGGCATCACGCCCACGGAATTTCGAACAACCGGCATGTATGCAAGCATCGGCAATGCCAGACATCGATCGGCGGGTCCCGACTGAGACATCATTGCGCTCGTCCTCGCCAAAGATCACAGGCAAAATTCTTGGACCGCTGCTTGCTCCTCAAGCCATTGGCCCGGCGGCCTTTTATAACGGAGGTTTTTGAGGTGCGATATCTTGCATTTGTGAGCCCTGTTTCCGGTGCAACCTTGACACCAAATGAATGTGACTTAATCTAATTCGCGGATCGGAGCGTTGTTGGAGGCAGCTGCTCAAATCGGATCCTTGACCCCGGGAGGAGATACTCGTGAGGAATAAAGCACTCATTCTTGCACTGGCGGCCACCACTTTCCTGGCCGTGCCGCATGACGGCACGGCACAAGAGACCATCACGGGCGACATCGTCGGCAAGGCCGACGCACCCAACAAGCTGGTTTTCCGGATGACGACGGATGGTCCGCGCAACAACGAGCCGGCTTACGCGCAAGGCTACAGCAAGCTGTTCAACGACTTCATCGGCAAGCATTCCGACTGGCAGATCGAGTTGCAGATGATGTCCGGGGATATCGGACAGGAACAAGCGCGCATGCTCGAACAGGCCAAATCGGGCTCGGCCCCCGATTGTGCAGCCGTCGATTCCTTCGTGTTGCCGCTCTTCAAGAAAGCCGGCGTCCTGCAGTCCTTCTCACCGTACTTCACCAAAGAGGAAATTGACCAGCTCTTCCCCTTTATCCGCGAGGGCATCACCGGCTCTGACGGCAGCATCTACGCATGGTGGTGGTCGACCGACCTTCGCGTGCTTTACCGGAACAAGGAAATTGTTCCTGACGCGCCGAAGACCTGGGACGACTTGAAGAAGGCGGCCCTTTCCTCGGTCGAGCAGGGAATGGAAGGCGTTCTGTTCAACGGCGGGCGCTATGAAGGGACGACATTCGACTGGCTCGCCAACTTCTGGGCCCAAGGCGGCAAACTGGTGGATGACGATGGCAAGCCGATCTTCGGCGAGGGCGAAAACCGGGATAAATTCATTAAAGCCGTCAACTACTACCGCGATCTCGTGGAGTCCGGGGCCGCTCCGAAACGCGTGGCGACCATCGGTAACTATGACGACTTCAATGCAGCGGCCGCGGCCGGCACGACGGCGCTATTTGTCGGTGGCAACTGGCAATACGCACAGCTCAAAACAGCGCTTGATGCCGATGAATTCGCCAAATGGGCTTTCTCTCCGCTTCCTGGCCCGACAGCAGACCAGCGCTCAACGGGCACCGGCGGATGGACGGTGGCGGCTTTCAGCAAGGATACTGAAAAGGTGAAGCTTTGCGCCGAACTTGCCCGCGACATCTACATGGGACCTGCCAATGCGCTGCAGGAACAGCTTCCGACCCGCGCCGATCTCTATGACAAATACGAGGTCTTTTCCTCAGACGCCAACAAGACCTTTGCTGCAGCGCTGAAGTTCGGGCAGGCAAGGCCCGGCGCACCCGTCTATCCCGAAATCTCAAATCAGATTCAGATCATGATGGGCAAGGTGCTGACGGGCGTCCAGCCGACCGAGGCTGCCGTGGACGAGGCATTCGCCGCCTCGCTTAGCGCCTTCAAACGCAGCTGAACATCATCTGGCGGCGCGGGCACAAATGCCTCCGTGCCGCCAGGAAGCCTGCGCAACCGCTGCCTGACGACGAAATGGCCGGATCGGATCGATGATGGATGCAAGCATTGCCGCCAATGGCCGCCAGAGGATCGGCAGGAAAGCCGACGGACGGCATAGCCCCTCCCCGCTGCCTTGGCTTATGCCCCTCATCCTTGTCCTTGGCGTCTTTTATCTTTATCCCTTGCTGGACGTCTTCCGCTTCGCGTTCACCAACGTCTCGCTGCTTGGCACGGACGAGGTGTATACGCTGCAGACGATCGTCACCACATTGTCGAAGCCCGAGCTCTTGCAAATCCTGTGGGTGACACTCGTCTTCACCGCGTCGAGCGTCGTTGCGCAGCAATTCTTCGGGCTTTTCATCGCCTTGATCGTTTTGCATAGCGAAAAGCGCCGGCTCTTCGGCTCGACGATCGTGCGAACAACAGCCCTTGTGGCCTGGGTTGTTCCGGGCATTGCCGGCGGCATCATCTGGAAAATGCTTTTCAACGAAGCGCCGTTTGGCGGATTGAACAGTCTCTTGCGGCTGATCGGCGTCCCGGCTGTGCAGTGGTTGTCGGATCCACACATGGTCATGTGGTCGGTCGTGATCTCCAATGTCTGGCGCGGCACGGCGTTCTCGATGGTTGTGATGTATGCGGCGAGCAAGGCCATCGATCCTGTTCTTTACGAGGCTGCCGAAGTTGACGGTGCAAATCCATGGCAACGGCTGATCTATATCACTCTGCCCCAGCTGCGCACCGCTATTCTCGTCAACATGATCCTCATCACGATCCAAACCCTGAACACGTTTGATGCAATCATTTCGCTCACCGGCGGCGGCCCCGGACGCGCGACCGAGGTTCTTTCGCTCTACACCTTCAACGTCGTGTTCCGAAACTACGATCTTGCAGCCGGCGCGGTCTTGTCGATCCTGATGCTTACAATCAGCCTTGGCCTTGCACTCGTCTATGCTCGTTTTCTGCCAAGAGGAGAACCGTCTTGAGGCCTCTCAGACAAGATCGCATCGGCGATGCGCTCAGTTATCTGTTCCTTGCCATAACGTTTCTTTTCTTCGCCTGGCCGTTGCTTTGGCTGCTGTCGCTTGCGCTAAGGACGCGCAAGGAAATCTTTCTGGGCGTGAGCCGTCTCATCCCCAAAGCGCCGACTCTGGAAAATTTCGGCGCCATCTTATCGTCCGACAAGTTCGCAGGATATCTTTGGAATGCATTGATCCTGTCCTCGTGCAGCGCAATCGGCTGCCTGATCGTGGCGCTGCCTGCAGCTTACGCCTTTTCCCGATTTCCGTTTCGCGGAAAAGGAACTTGGATGATGGTCCTGCTTGCCTTTCAGATGATTTCACCGCTTGTTATCATGGTACCCCTCTACCGCTACATGGCAGCACTTCACCTTACCGACAGCCATTTCGGTGCGACAATGGTCTATATTGCACTCGCGGTACCAATGGTGACGTGGATATTGAAAGGCTCAATCGACGGCATTCCGAAAAGCCTCGACGAAGCTGCAGTCATTGACGGCTGCGGTCATTTCAGCGTCTTTTGGCGCATCATTCTTCCCTTGTCCGCACCAGGCATCGCCTCGGCCTTCATCATCTCGGTCATCGCCGGCTGGTCGCAGTTTCTCGTCCCATTTCTTCTCATCAGTAAGGAATCGCTCATGCCCATTGGCGTCGGGATATTCCAGTATGCCGGAACACAAAACGACTCCTCCCTGCAGTTGCTGGCAGCCGCCTGCCTTGTATCGGTCGTTCCCGCCATCGTTGCCTTTCTCGCCCTCCAGCGGCTCATCCTCGGCGCCATGACGGAGGGCGCCGTCAAGGGCTGACATTGCATTCACATCTCAGGATCTCATCATGACGCTTACTCTGACCCAACGCCTCGACCGCATTCGCGTCCGTATCGCAGAGCTGGAATACTGGCGCTCTCGCGAGACCATTGAGATAGACGGCTGGGCCTTTGAAGGAGAGCCGATCGCAATCGGCAGTTCATGGCCACGCAAAGACGGTACTGTACGATTTTCCGGTGCAATCACCTTGCCCGGCCATTGGCCCCTCGACGACGCACGGCTCGTACTTGACCTTGGCGGCGAAAGCCTGATCACGATCGTCGACGAGGCGGGCAAGGAGTATCGGCTCGGCCTCGATCCCTATCACCGGGAATTCCTCGTGCCTTCGCGCAGCATCCGCATCTTTTCCGAAACTGTCGCGCGCCTGCCCTTTGGAGAACCCGTGCAGCACCCGAGATTGGAACGTGGTGCAGTCATCTGGCTGGACACGGCCGTCGACAGGCTGTGGCTGCTCTTGCGGCAGATCAGCGAAGCGGCAGACATCCTCGACGGCCACGAGGTCACACCGCACCTCCTCGATGTCGCCGAACAGGCCATGCGTTCCCTCGACTGGCCGTCGGCCACCGCCGCCTATGTCGCCCGTACGGCGCCCTCGCCGATCCAGCAGAAGATCTGGCAGTTGCCGCCAGTTGAGATTTCACCCGAAGGTCTTAATCAGAGCCAGCGGGCCAGCGTGCTCGAAGCCTACGAAACACTTGTTGGACAGCTCAAGCAACTGCGCCAGCGATTTCCGCCGCAAGGCGAGATCGCACTGACCGGGCACGCGCATATCGATCTTGCATGGCTTTGGCCATACAGCGAAACCCGGCGGAAGATGCGCCGCACATTCCACACGGCGCTGTCGCTTATGGAGCAATCGTCCGATTTCCGCTTTAATCAGTCCACGGCCCACTACTATGCGCAGATAGCCGAGGACGATCCAGGCTTGTTGGCGCGTATCGTCGAACGGGTAAAGGCAGGCCAGTGGGAAACGCTCGGTGGCATGTGGGTCGAACCCGACACCAACATGCCGACCGGCGAGAGCCTCAGCAGGCAGATCCTTTATGGCCAGCGCTATTTCGAAAAGACCTTCGGGGTTCGCCATACCGTCTGCTGGCTGCCCGATTGCTTTGGTTTTTCCGGCGCCCTGCCCCAGCTTCTGCGTCAAGGCGGCATGAACAGCTTCTTCACGATCAAGGTCAATTGGTCTGAAACCAATCGCTTCCCCGCCGACCTCTTCTGGTGGGAAGGGCTCGATGGCAGCAGAGTGCTCGCCCACACATTCGACAATCCGATGCAAGGCTACAATGGCTTCGTGCGCCCGGATTGTTTCGTGCCGACCTGGAAGAACTTCCGCCAGAAGGACAAGCACGAAACCACGCTGCTTGCCGTGGGCTATGGCGATGGCGGCGGCGGCGTAACGCCGGAAATGATTATGCGGGAAGAGCAACTGCGATTCTTCCCGGCTTTGCCGCAGGCACGCTGGACACGGGTCCACGACTTCTTCAGGGATGCGCATGACACGGCGGCCAGGAAAGAACTGACAGTCTGGCAAGGCGAGATCTATCTGGAACTGCACCGCGCAACGCTCACAAGTCAGAGCGCCGTCAAGCGGCTGCACCGAAAAGCAGAGCGCGGCTTGGTAACCGCCGAGACGCTGGCAGGCCTTGCTTATCTTCTGGGGGGCGAGCAGCCGGCATCAATGGAGCGCCCCTGGCGTGTCGTCCTAAAGAACGAGTTTCATGACATCCTGCCCGGCTCCTCAATTGCCGAGGTCTATGTCGATGCCGCCAACGAACTCGACGCAGTCGTGAAAGAGGCGCGCTCGGCTCAAATGGCGGCGATGAAATCCATAGCCGCGCAACTGCCGGCTGGAGAAGGCAACAATGTTCTGGTGGTCAATCCCTCGCTGTCTGAACGACCCCTCCGCCTGACGCTATCGGATGGCAGCACAATTGCGGCCGAGGGACGGATCGCGCCGCTTGGGATTGCTGTTCTGGCGAGCGAAGCACTCCAGCCGAAGTCCGGCCTTTCAGCTGGGCGCGACTATCTGGAAAACGCTGTCCTGAAAGTGAGGCTTGCAAAGGACGGCTCCATCGCCAGCATCTTGCACAAGCCAACGGGCCGTGAGGCGCTTGAGGGCTGCGGCAATCGCCTTTTCGTCTATCCCACCGATAAGCCGCGCAATTGGGACGCCTGGGATGTCGAAGAAGACTACGCGGCTCGTGGCGAAGAGGTCACTCGTCTCGACAGCCTCGAATTGATTGAGGAAGGCCCCCACCGGGCAGCGATCAAGATCGTTCGAACCTGGCGCCACTCGCGCATTACGCAGGTTCTGTCGCTTGGTGCCAACGCGCGACGGCTGGACATACAGACAGAACTTGACTGGCATGACCGGCGTGTCTTCCTTCGCACGCTGACGGGCGTTGCCGTACGTCACGCGAGGGCCACCTGCGAATGCGCCTACGGGGTCGTGGAACGGCCCACCCATTCGAACACCTCCTGGGAAGCTGCGATGTTCGAAGCGCCTGCCCACCGCTTTGCCGATCTTTCGGAGCCTGGCTTTGGCGTTGCCATCCTCAACGACGCCAAGTATGGCCACAGCGTGCGCGGCAATGTCCTGGGCCTCTCGCTCCTGCGCGCGCCGGTCTATCCCGATCCGCTCGCCGACGAAGGCATCCAGACGTTTACCTATTCGCTGATGCCTCATGAGGGCACCTGGTATGAAGGCGGCGTGAGGGAGGAGGCCGAAGATCTAAACCAACCGCTGCTGGCGCTCGCCGTCACAGATCGCGCAGCAGGCAGATGGCAGCCGCTCGCCGCTGTCGGGATCGATGCGGCACTTTCCGCCGTCAAGCCTTCGGAGGATGGCGATGGCCTCATCGTGCGCGTGTACGAGCCTGCCGGGCGGCGCGGCAGCTTTGAGTTACGCCTTCCGCCGCGCTGGCAGAACATGGGCGTCGTCAGCATTCTCGAAGAGCCGATGGAAGAGGTGCCAAATTGCGGTTTGCGCCCCTTTGAGGTCAAGAGCTGGCGATTAGCCAGGTCTTGATGCAATACGATGCGACAGCGCTCCTGGAGCGCTTTTCGCATCCGCTGAAATCGCATAGTTTGCTTTGAGACTAGGTCGGCGAAGGGGATACCGGGTTGATACTGTCGGGCTCGAACACGGAGCAGGCTGCAGCGGCCAATCGGGCCATGATCCTCGCCGCAATTCATCGCGGGGCTCCGATTTCGCGCACGGAGCTTTCGCATCAATCGCGACTGACAAAGCAGGCCGTCACCCGCATCGTCGATCGATTGCTCGATGAAGGACTCGTGATGGAGGCGCGCCGCAGGCACGGCCTGCGCGGACAACCTGCCATCGAGCTGGAGATCGATCCCGAGGGCGTGTTTTCGGTCGGCGCCAATATTGATCGCGATCACCTGACGATCGTCGCCGTAGACGCAGCCGGCACGGTTCGGGGACGCATCCATCACGAAAGGCGCTTCTTGCTGCCGGACGACTTCGCGTGCTTGATGGCTGAGGCGCTATCGTCCTTTCGACGCCGCAGGGTCATCGAAGAAACTCGTCTGGCGGGGATTGGCCTTGCTATTCCCGACTGGCTCGGAGAGGTCAAGGTCGTCGGCTTTCCATCAGAATACCGGCAATGGAATGGCTATGACGTGCGCGGTGCGCTCGAGGCCATTTCCGATCATGCGGTGTTCATCGACAATGACGCCAACGCTGCTGCGCTGGGGGAAATCGAGTATGGCCTCGGCACGGAAATCGGCAGTTTCTTTTATATCCTCGCCAATGCCTGTCTCGGCGGCAGCCTCGTCATAGACGGGGTCCGTCATAAGGGCGCCAGCGGAATCGGCGGAGAAATTGGCTGGCTGCCGGTCGTCTTCGATGATGGCCCGTTTCAAGGAAGCACCCAGCCGCTCGGCGAGATGTTCTCGCTGTTTATCCTGTTTGATTATCTTGAGCGCAACGGCATCAAGGCGACAACCCCGGCAGATCTTCTCAACCTTGACGATGCAGGCCGCAGCTGCGTCAGCAGGTGGCTGCGAAAAATCAGCATCAAGCTTGCCCAAGCGATTGTCGATATCGGCATGGTGGTTGATCCGGAGAGCGTTCTCATCGGTGGCCGCTTTCCTGTCCGTCTGATTGATGAACTGCTTGTCTACGTCCACGAGGAAATTAGCCGCCTTGGCGCACGAGCGCCATCTCTTCACCGGGCGGCCGGCTCTGAAGATGCCGCTGCTCTCGGTGCTGCAGCAATCCCGCTTGCCCATCGTCTGGGGTTGCCCTCGGCCGAACCGGGTCAGAGGTTTCGAAATCCAATCAGCAACCGACAGTCCCAAATTCCGGTCACCGTTGCGTGACGAGTTGAAGCGGAGAGCCAGGCGACGCCCGAAAGCTCATGGACGGTCATCGGGCAGGAGTGTCTCGGAGAAGGGCCGCAACGCGGCGCCGACGGCCACCCCTGCCCACGGAAAGGACGCACGCTGCACCGTCGGTATCCAAGGCGCAATCACGAGATCGCGAATTTTGTCGTCCCGTTCGCGCGACAGGCGCGCAATTATTGCCTCGAAAACATCGTCGGGCAGAGCGCCGCCGACGAGGATGGCGCCCGGGGCGATAAATCCTGAAATCGCTAAAACCGCCTCATGAAGATGGCGCGCAGCAATCGCCACCCAGCCATCCGTTTCGCCTGGATGGGCTGCAAGGTAGTCTTTGAACGAGGGCAGGCTCGCGACTTCATTCAGGCTCGCGCCATCAACACCCGAGCGCATGTCGCCAATCTGGCCAGCCAATCCGTGGACACCCCGAAACGGCCGCCCGCCGATCAAAAGCCCGGCGCGCACAGTCTCGTCGATGATCACGATCACCAGCCCGCCTTCGCGGTCGCCGATGCCGAGGATATGCTCGGCATTGACGGCCGCCTCGGTGTCATCAAGGAAAAACAGCGGGCCAACGTCCAATGCAAGGCTATCCTCAATGGTTTTCCGATCGAAAGGCGCGCCAGCCGAAAGAGCGATGCCGCATCCCAGCAATTTGCCGGCGAGGCCAGCGGCATGCCGGATGTGCAAGACAGCCTCCTTGGTTTCTTCAGGCTGTGCGAAGGCTCGCTGTTGAATGATCCTACCGGCAAGATCCATGACGACCGCCTCGCCGCCATGCGCACCGAGGCGGATCCCCAGGGAATATGCCGCGTCGGCTTGCAACGAAAACTCGAGCGCCGTGTAGTGTGCAGTTGTGGGACGCTTTTTCCCGCTGACCAGCCCCGCATCGGCCAGGCGGCGCATAATTCCCGTTATTGCCGGCTCAGTCAGGCCAAGATGCCTGGAAAGCTCCTGACGGGTCAGCGGCCCAAAACGGCGCAGGAGCCCCATGGCCGTGCGGGAATTGTGATCTGCAATGTCGACCGGGCTGATGCCTGGACGGTCATCATTTCGATCCCGCCCCCTCGATGCGCCAGATACCGAAAGCCGCCGTCCTGTTTTCAAATCAAGCCATTCCCGATACGATCGACAATGCAATACCGGGTCTTCGCGCACATCAAAATGAAAAATTGCGTTTACGGGTGAACTGAAGCCATAGCGTCCACCTCAAACGGCAACCCGAAACAGGCAAACCGCCCGAGCGCGCCGCTCACTTCGCTGCACGTTCCAGAACAGGCATTCAGCTTTCATCATTCAATCACGCCTGTCCGCAGCGCCGCGGCCACCAGAGCTGTGTCCTTGTAGACTGCAAATGTATCCTTCAGCGCTTCGATATGCGTTCGCACGGTATGCACCGAGCACCCGAGGATGATCGCAATCTCCTGCGCGCTCTTTCCGTCGCACATGAGCGTCAGGATTTCCCTCTCTCGCTTGGTGATGTGGATCTCGTTCAAGTTCTTCCTCTTCGCTTAACGCACTGCGTGGCTCCCAATAGATATAGGTGCGTCGTGCGCTCGTCGGAGGCAGTACGAACCCGTTTCGAGAATTCTGGGTGCCTTGTGCAACAATGCGGCCACTGCTAGCTGGTCTGAGCATGCCCCGACCGCACCCTTTGTCCCGTTCAGACCTGGTCGAGCCGTTTAAGGCTCGCGACATCTCTGCCGGTCTCCAGCTCAAGCGTTCTGCCAATGGCAGAACCTGCGGTCTTATATAGGCACTGGCGCAGCGATGCACGACGGCAATCGGGCCCAGGCGTCAGCTTATTTCACGGGAAGAAGCCCTTACCAGCACGACATGGTTGAGTATTTTGCAGAAAAGGCATTGCGATTACCCTAGGCGCACTTTAAGGTTGCGTTTCGTGTCGCCTGTTGCAGAGGTGGATCATGCTGAGTTCCTTCCGTATTCTGGAGATTATGCACCAGGGTGTCGCGCTGCTGGATGCCGACTTGCGGGTTGTGATTTTCAACGAGCGGGTGGGGGAACTGTTGCAGGCACCCAAAGGAGCCATCGAAATCGGCGTCAGCGCGACAGGGATGGCTGCTCAGATTCCGATCCTTGGCCGGAGTCAGCTATCCGGCGACAGTCAAGAGAGCTGGCTCACGCATCTCCTCACTCGCTCAACCCTGTTGCATCAGGAGATCTGCGTTGGTGAGCGGATCGTCTCCTTGACCTCCACGCCGGTGGACGACGGCGGATGGTTGATCAGCTGTGATGACGTTTCGGCGCTTGCAAGCATAAGAAAGGATATGGCCGATCAGAACCGCCGCTTCGATGCGGCACTGGCAAACATGCCGCACGGACTGTGCATGTTCGATGCTGACAAGAACCTGTTGCTGTGTAATGCAGGCTATTGTCGCTTGTATGACCTGCCCGAAACCTTGACACGGCCGGGGACGCCTCTTTGGAAAATCCTCGACTATCGGCAAACAGCTGGAAACGCGCCGGTTCAGCGGGATGCGTATTTCGATGTTGTCGTCGAAGCCGCGCTAAGGGGTTCTGCCGCCAGTGAGAATATCGTCTTGACGGATGGCAGGGTGATAAAGATCACGCATAACCCGATGGAAAACGGCGGCTATGTCGCAACCCATGAAGACGTCACCGAATCGGTGCGTTCCGAAGAACAGATCAAACACATCGCTGGTCACGACCCGCTTACCGGCCTGCCCAATCGCACGCTCTTGCGTGAGAAGCTTGAAAAGGACCTGGCCCTTGGTAGCGGGGCTCAGCGCAGCGCGCTGTTAAGCCTGGATCTGGATCGCTTCAGACATGCCAATGATACATTGGGACATGCAGTTGGCGACCTCCTGCTGAAGGCGGTAACCGACCGGCTGAAGAAATGCCTGAGCGAGGGCGACAGCATTGCGCGACTGGGCGGCGACGAATTCGTCGTCTTTCAGGAAAAGGCCCAAACGAAGGAGCGCGCCGCTGCCCTGGCGCAAAGGCTTGTCAGTGCCATCGGTGAGCGGTTTATCGTCGAGGGGCAATCTGTTCAAATCGGCGTAAGCATCGGCATTGCGATGGCTCCTGACGACGGCGACACGGCAGACGGTATGCTGAAGAATGCCGACATCGCTCTCAACAAAGCGAAAACCGATGGCGGAGGCAGCTATTGCTTCTTCGAGCCTACAATGGATGCCGGCATCGACAAGCGGCGCAAACTCGAACTCGACCTTCGGCAGGCTATCGCAGGCAGCCAGTTTGAAATCTACTATCAGCCGCAGGTCAATGCGGGAACCGCAGAGATTGTCGGCTTCGAAGCGCTTTTGCGTTGGCACCATCCCGAGCGGGGCCTGGTTTCACCGGCTGAATTCATCTCACTGGCGGAAGAAACCGGCTTGATCGTGCCACTTGGGGAATGGGTGTTGCGCCAGGCCTGCAAAGATGCCGCAAGCTGGCCAGGGCATGTAAGGGTTGCGGTGAACCTTTCCCCCGTTCAGTTCAGAAGCCCCTCGCTTGCCCATACGATCATTTCTGCTCTTGCTGACTCCGGTCTCTCGGCTGTTCGGCTTGAACTCGAAATTACCGAATCCGTCCTTCTCACTGACAGCGAGGCGGCCCTGGCAACCCTGCACCACATCAAGGGACTCGGAGTGAGGATCGCCATGGACGACTTCGGCACCGGATATTCCTCCTTGAGCTATCTAAGGCTTTTCCCGTTTGACAAGATCAAGATCGATCAATCGTTCATCCGTGAACTTGGAGATTCCAAGGATTGCGCCGCCATCGTGAAGGCGGTGGCTGATCTGGGATCCAGACTGGGTATCACGACCACTGCCGAAGGCGTCGAAACGACCGACCAGCTCGATCAGGTAAGGGAGCACGGCTGCACCGAAATTCAGGGATATTTCTTCGGAAAACCTCTGCCTTTCAATCACGTCGAGAAACTCCTGGGCAAAGGATCGCCGGGCTAGTCGCCGGGCCCCTTCTCGCGTGACAAAAGCGCAGCAGATCCTCGCGGTTGATCGACTTCGCCGCAGCACAACCTCAAAGTATGACCTGGCGCCGGACGCCTGGGCGTCCGGCGCCACCCCAGCGCAGATGGAAGAAAGCTACTCCTTATGTCTTAGAAAGATCGTTGCAAGCGGCGGCAGTGTCAGAAGGACGGAGTATTCCTTGCCGTTATTTGGCTGGCGTTCTGCCCAGACCTCAGTCTGGCCAAGATTGGCGCCCCCGTAGATCGCCGCGTCAGTATTGAGTACCACCTGCCAGCGCCCGTCCGTGGGCACTCCGACCCGGTAAGCGTACCGCGCAACAGGGGTGAGATTGGACATAATCAGCACCAGCGACGAGCGATCGGGCGAACTGCGAAGCATGCCCAAAACGGAGTTTTGCGCGTCGTCTGCGACCGCCCATTCGAAGCCAGCGGCATTGAGATCGCTGAACTGTAGCGCCGGCTCTTGCGCATAGAGCTTGTTGAGGTCGCGGATCAACCGCTGAATTCCTGCGTGAGCGGGATCGTCGAGCAAGTCCCAATGAACGGAGCCATCGTGGTCCCATTCACTCTCCTGACCAAGCTCGCAACCCATAAAGATGAGTTTCTTGCCTGGATGTCCCCACATGAAGCCGAAGTAAGCGCGCAGATTGGCAAGCCGTTGCCAGTGGTCGCCGGGCATCTTTGCGACAAGCGACCCCTTGCCGTGCACAACCTCGTCATGGGAAAGCGGCAGCATGAAATGTTCTGAATAGGCATAGATCATGCCGAACGTCATCGTCGTATGATGATATTTGCGGTGAACCGGATCCTCCTGCATATAATGCAGGGTGTCGTGCATCCAGCCCATGTTCCATTTGAAATCAAAGCCGAGCCCGCCGTCCTCTGGCCGGGCCGTGACCCCTGGCCAGGCGGTCGACTCTTCGGCAGCTGTAAAGGCGTGCGGGCACCGATGATGGATGATGCTATTCAGGTGCTTGAAGAATTCCACCGCTTCCAGATTCTCGCGTCCGCCATATGCATTGGGGATCCATTCGCACTCGTTGCGGCTGTAGTCGCGGTAAAGCATTGAGGCCACCGCATCGACGCGCAGACCGTCGACGTGATAGTGCTCCAGCCATTCAAGGGCACTGGCGATCAAAAACCCTTTCACTTCATTGCGGCCGAGATTGTAGATCAGAGTGTTCCAGTCCTTGTGGAAGCCCTCGCGCGGGTCTTCGTGCTCGTAAAGTGCGGTGCCATCGAAGCGGGCAAGCCCCCAGACATCTGTTGGAAAATGCGCCGGCACCCAATCGAGAATGACGCCTATGCCGGCAGCATGGCAGCGGTCGACGAAGTAGGCGAAGTCATCCGGAAGGCCGTAACGTCCGGTCGGGGCAAAAAGACCAAGCGGCTGGTAGCCCCACGAGCCGCCGAACGGATGTTCCATGATCGGCAACAGCTCGATATGCGTAAAGCCGAGATCCCTGGCATAGGGAATCAGCCTCTGGCTGAGTTCGACCCAGTCGAGAGGCCGGTTTGCCTCCTCGGCAATCCGGATCCAGGAGCCGAGATGCACCTCGTAAACCGAGATCGCACCTTCGAGTGCACGTGCACCACGGTGAGTGCGCATCCAGTCTTCATCGCTCCAGCGGAAGCGTTTTGAAGGCGCGACTCGCGAAGCCGTAGAGGGTGCAGCCTCGCTGGCGCGGGCAACCGGGTCAGCTTTTTGCGGCAGGAGATTGCCGTTGGCATCAATGAGTTCGAACTTGTAGCGTTCTCCATGCGTCAGACGCGGGATGAAGAGTTCCCATACGCCGGCTGAAGGACGCAGTCTCATCGGATGCCGGCGACCATCCCAACTGTTAAAGTCGCCGACCACGGAAACCCGTCGCGCATTGGGTGCCCACAGACAAAATCGCACACCCTGTATGCCGTCGATCTCCATCGGAATGGCGCCGAGCGTGCGACCGAGATCATAGTGGGTGCCTTGAGAGATTAGATGCAGGTCAAGCTCACCAAGCAGCAATCCAAAAGAATAGGGATCCTCCGTTTCCTGCACGGCATCCGGCCAGTTGATGCGAAAGAGGTAATTCGTCGTGCTGCCGATCGCTCCGGCAAACAGCCCGCCTTCATGAATCGTTTCCAGTCTTGTCACCACGCGGCCGGTGTCGGCCTCGATCACGTCGACGGATGCTGCCCCGGGCAACAGGGCTCTTACGACCGTGAGATCGCCATACTCGTGGCGTCCGAGTATTGCGAATGGATCACCGTGGCGGCCTTCGACCAGAGCCTGAAGGCCCTCCTGGACGGTGCCGATCATCAAGTCTGTGCGCTCGTATCTCATGCGACTTTCTCCAGCAGTCTCGATGCGATGGCAAAGAATCCTCCAAGCGGCAGCGCCAGCCAGCTGGGCCTGTTGCGCGCTTCATAGGCGATCTCGTAAGCGGCTTTCTCCAGCAGGAAGAGATCGAGGATGCGACCGCGCGACCTGGTCGTAACGTTGAGTTCGCGCACATCATCGATCACTTCGAAATAGGCACTGAGGAACGCCTGTTCGGCCAGGTCGATGAAGCGCCTGACGAGCGCGCTGTGTCTTTTGTCTTCCACTTCGCTTACCCGTTCCCGGTCAAGATCGGCCGATGCCGCCAAATAGCTAAACGATCTTAAGAGACCAGCGACATCCCGCAGGGGATTGGTCTTTGCGCGCCGTTCGGCAAGATCACGTGCAGGCTCGCCCTCAAAATCGATGATGTAGGCATCCCCTTCTGCAACCAGGACCTGGCCGAGGTGGAAATCGCCGTGATTTCGGATCATCAGCGTACCGACTGCAGCCTTGGCGAGATCGTCAACAGCATTCAAGAGATCCTCCCGCTGCTCGACGAGGAAAAGGATCTGTTGGGCCAGCGCCGGCGCTAGGCTGTCGCCGCTTGCCTCGAGCATGGCAAGGCTGCCGCGAATTTGCTCCCTTACAGCCTTTGCCCAGCGAGCGGCGTCCTCATCGGTGATGCGGGCGGGCTTGAAAGCTTCGTCGTCGGTCGGCCCCGCCAACGCCGCATGCAATTGGCCGAGCCGCTTGCCAACGGTCGCAGCGAACTCGACGAGCGGCTTGAAATACTCGTCGGCCGCCTTGCCGTCGACGCCGGTCACCACGACCTCGTCGGTAGAGCGACGCAGATTGGCCAGCATCCAGTTCCACGCATCGCCCTGGTTGCGAATGGCTCTCTGCACGATAATCAGCGTGTAGCGGCTGCCATCGGGTGTGACATGAACCACTTCGCCGAGCAGGTGCGCGGTATTGGCATATCCGACGCTGGTCAGCTGGCGGGTCATCTCGACTTCCGGATGGACACCGGGGAAGATATGGCGGATGAGCTTTACCATCGCCATGTCGCCGACGATCAGCGAGCTGTTGGATTGCTCGGCAGAGAGCCAGTGGACTTGGATGTCATCATCGACGCTCATGCAGTCGAGCTGGGCGGTCCCTAGAAATTCGATCTTGCCAGCGCGACCGGCAATGACGGCACGGTCACAGAGGCCTCGTATGACGCCGCGTGCAAGTCCTTCCATCGCAAATCCGTCGGTCAGGAAGCCGACGCGGCGGCCCTGACGGAGACGGGCAAGGGCAAGTTGCTGGGCAAGAGCGCTCGGCTGGCTGTCATCCCACGACACGGCAAGCGGCAAAAGATATGTCTCATTGTGAGCTTCCAGCTCGGCTTCCAGTTCTGCAAACAAGATGTTGCCTGCGAATGGAAACGGCATGGCGGAAACCACGGACGCACGTCTTAACCTCTCGCCCTTGGCGGCAAACCAGCGCCGCTTGCCGAGATAGGCCGGCAGCACCTCACTCGAAAGCGTACCTGAAAGGCGAGGCTCATCGAGCAGTTCCTGCAGGTCACGTCGCACGACCATCGTCACCATGTCCTGCATCTGCTCGGGAGGCTCGGCGCGCCATGCGGGGCCATCACTCTCCTGGCTGAGCTGGAACCAGAAGAAGCCATAGGGGGGCAACGTGAGAAGGTAAGTGAGTTGACCGATCGGCGGGAAAGGAGACATGCCCGTCAGCTCGATCGGCACGTAACCGGCAAAATTGGCAAGATCCAGCTCGACGGCTTGCGGCAGGCGCGACAGGTTGGCGACGCAAAGGATCGTTTCACCTTGGTATTCCCTGAGATAAGCAAGGATCTTCCTGTTGCCGGGCGACAGGAACCGTAAGGAACCGCGCCCGAACGCAGTATGCTTGTTGCGCAAGGCCAACATGTGCCGTGTCCAGTTGAGCAACGAATGGGCATCGGCCCCCTGCGCTTCGACATTGACCGCCTCGTAGCCGTAAAGCGGATCCATGATGGGCGGCAGAACGAGGCGCGCCGGGTTTGCCTTTGAAAAACCGCCATTGCGGTCCGGAGACCATTGCATCGGCGTTCGCACGCCATCGCGGTCGCCTAGATAGATATTGTCGCCCATGCCGATCTCGTCGCCGTAGTAGAGCACGGGCGTACCAGGCATCGAAAGCAGAAGCGCGTTCATCAGCTCGACGCGGCGGCGGTCGCGCTCCATCAGCGGCGCAAGACGTCGTCTGATTCCGAGGTTGATGCGCGCGCGCCGATCTGCGGCATAGATGTTCCAAAGATAGTCCCGTTCATCATCGGTGACCATCTCGAGCGTCAGCTCGTCATGATTTCTCAGGAAGATCGCCCATTGGCAACTCTCTGGAATCTCGGGCGTTTGCCGCATAATATCGGTGATCGGGAACCGATCTTCCTTGGCAATTGCCATATACATGCGCGGCATCAAGGGGAAATGGAATGCCATGTGGCATTCATCGCCATTGCCGAAATAGTCGCGGGTATCCTCCGGCCATTGATTGGCCTCGGCAAGCAGCATCTTGCCAGGGTGAGTGGAATCGAGTGCTGCACGGATCTTCTTCAGGATTTTATGCGTCTCTGGCAGGTTCTCGTTGATTGTCCCCTCGCGCTCGACCAGATAGGGGATTGCGTCCAGTCGGAAACCGTCGATTCCGGTTTCCAGCCACAAACGCATCACATTTAGAAGCTCTTTCAACACGAGCGGATTATCGAAATTGAGGTCGGGCTGGTGGGAATAGAACCGGTGCCAATAATAGGCGCCGGCGACAGGATCCCAGGTCCAGTTGGACTTTTCAGTGTCAAGAAAGATGATCCGGGTTTCCGGGAACTTCTGATCCGTGTCCGACCAGACATAGAAGTCGCGCTCTGGCGAGCCGGCCGGGGCATGGCGCGCCCGCTGGAACCACGGATGCTGATCGGAGGTGTGGTTGATGACGAGCTCGATCACGACCCGCAGTCCACGTTGATGTGCAGCCTCCACGAAGGCTTCGAATTCCTCCATGGTGCCATAGTCAGAACTGACATTGGTGTAGTCGGCAATATCGTATCCATCGTCACGGCGCGGGGACGGGAAAAACGGCAAGAGCCATATGACATTGGCTCCGAGCGAAGCGATGTGATCGAGCTTCTCATGCAGTCCCTCGAAGTCGCCGATGCCATCACCATTGGCGTCGAAGAACGACTTGATGTGAAGCTGGTAAATGACAGCGTCCTTGTACCAGAGGGGATCGGAGTCTTGCGTGCTTTTCGGCGTCCCGGCCTGCGTCTGACTCCGGCCTGCGGTTGCGACGTCCATTTTGCTTTCCTCCCTTATCTCACGCGCCAGATCGAAAACGGCAGCCCGGCGTGCGGGTCGAGCCGAAGGCGCTGAACCTTGCCGGTAAAGGTGAATTTGTGGCCGTTGATCAGGTCTTCGAGATCGAGTGCGGCATGGTCCGGCAGGTTCCATGACCAGAGCGGAATTTCCACATCTGCCTCGTGGGCGTTGTGCGGGTCGAGATTGACGGCGATCAGCAGAGCGTTCTCGCGCCCGGGGCTCGCTTTTTCGTAGAACATGATGTTGTCGTTCCCGGCTGTGAGAAGCTGCAGGCCATGGTGGGAATGCAGAGCCGGGTTTTCATTGCGGATGCGGTTGAGCATCGTGATTTCGGACTTGATGTTGCCCGGCCGATCATAGTCCCAGGCCCGGATCTCGTATTTTTCTGAGTCGGCATATTCCTTGCGCTTGGCGTCCGGGCGACCCTCGCAAAGTTCGAAACCGTTGTAGACACCCCATAGTCCCGACAGCGTCGCTGCGAGCGCAGCGCGAATGAGATAGGCCGGGCGAGGTGCATTTTGCAGAAAGTCGGGGTTGATGTCGTGGGTATTGACGAAGAAGTGCGGACGGAAGAATTCCTTGGGTTCTTCCGTCGTGATCTCACGCATGTACTGTTCGAGTTCCCACTTGGCGTTGCGCCAGGTGAAATAGGTGTAGGACTGCGAGAATCCGATCTTGGCGAGACGGTACATCACCTTTGGTTTCGTGAAGGCTTCCGACAGGAAGACGACCTCCGGGTGCCGGCAGCGGATATCAGCAATCAGCCACTCCCAGAACGGGAAGGGCTTGGTATGCGGATTATCGACCCGAAACAGCTTTACGCCGTTGTCGACCCACTTTTGAACAATGTCGCGCAGCGCAATCCACAACGAAGGGATTGCCTCACCTGCGTAAAAGTCGACATTGACGATGTCCTCGTATTTCTTGGGCGGATTTTCCGCATAACGTATGGTCCCATCCGGTCGCCAGTCGAACCAGCCCGGATGCTGTTTTAGCCATGGGTGATCGGGGGAAGCTTGGATTGCAAGGTCAAGCGCTATCTCCAGGCCCTCGTCCTTGGCCGCATCGACCAACCGGCGGAAGTCCGCGAAGCTGCCGAGTTCGGGGTGAATTGCGTCATGACCGCCTGCCTGCGAGCCAATTGCGTAAGGACTGCCGGGATCGCCTGGTTCTGCACGCAGGCTGTTGTTCTTGCCCTTGCGATTTGTCGTCCCGATCGGGTGAATAGGGGGAAAGTAGAGCACATCGAAGCCCATTGCGCGGATGGCCGGCAACCGCTTGATAACATCATCGAACGTACCGTGACGGTTTGCATCACCGCTCTGGGAGCGCGGGAATATCTGGTACCAGCTTGCGAAGGCAGCCGCCGAACGCTCGACGTCGAGGGGGATGACCTGAGACCGGAGCCGGTAAGGACGCCTATCTGCTGCCGCCATGAGCTCGGCAGTTTCCGTAGCGAGCAGGATTTCGGTGCGCCGTGCATCCTGCGTCTCAGCCAGTTCGTCGAACAAGACCTTCAGTCGGCTCTTGACCTGGCCGTCGGCATGATCGAGCGCGTCCAGTACGAGGTTGATCCCTTCCTGGATTTCCAGCCTGAGATCGAGACATGCCTCATGCTTCTTGACCAGTTCATAGCGGTAGATCTGGAAGGGGTTGCGCCAAGCTTCCACGACAAATTCATGCCGCCCCAGGCGCTTTGCCACGAATTCCGCACGCCAGCGGTCATTTTCGACGAGCTCCATGCGGACTTCGTTCCATCCGCCCTGGTCGGCCGGGCGCCAAAGAAGCGCCGCCGACAGCGGGTCATGACCATCTCCAAAAATATCGGCTTCAACCCTTATCGTTTCGCCAACAACGCGTTTGACCACGAAACGGCCCTCGTCTACCGCCGGCGTGATTTTTTCGATAGCAAGTCTTGCAGACGCCGCAGCGTCGCTGGCTGCCGGTACAGCAAATGCGTCAATGATGGGAACGGACGACAGTCCTTCAAAAACGCGAAGCTCACCCGGTTTCAACTTCAGTCGGGCGTCAAGGATCTCGCCTTCGGCCTGCGGATTGCTCAGCGGCAGAAATGAGGATGCGGCCTCCCGCAAAAGATTGAACGGGGCGCCGACGCTGCGCCGCAGATCACGATTGAGGACGACGACACGCACTTTTTGTGAGCTTGGCATATCCTCCCGATCGGTCTGCATCAGAGCAACGGCCGGCGTTTGGCTGGTGGAGATGAGCTTGAGCGGCCGACGCGCGAAACCGGCAGCCGTCTTGTTCGTCCAGGCATTTACCGCGCGGATATCGCCGGAAAGGTCAAACGCTCCCTGTTCGCGAAGGCCGCGCAGGCCGGTCCCGTCCCCATGCAGCGGATCAAGCGGTGCGGCGGCGCCATACTCGAAGCCCATTGGGATCATCAGGCCGCTGGCAAATGTGGAAGACAGCCGCAAAGCTCTCACCGCCTTGCGCTGCAAGACCTCCCTGCTGTCGGTCCCGTGGGCGACGCGCTTGGCGAACGGCGCTTCCGGAAAGGTGATCTGATAACCAATCTGCCGCTGGATCTGGTATTCCTCCATGATCCAGCGTTCCTCGAGGTCCCACCATGCCAGCGAGGAGAAGCTGCCATCAAAACCGGTTCCCTGCAGGGCCTTGCGGACTTCGAAGTCGCTGCCCGGAGTCCAGGCCAGAAAGGTCGTTTCCGGCGCAGATCTGCGGGTCGACAAAATCACGTTGAACCAGGCTTGCGGCGCAAGGTTCTCGATCCCGAGGCAGCGAAAGCCTGAAATTCCGAGACCGGTAAGCAGCCTCATCCGAGTGAGCCAATCTTCAAGATGGCCAGGATCACGTGTAGGATCGACGCGCCGGCTGCCGGCTCTGTGCGGTGGCACCCGCGGATCGGCGACGACTGAACCTGGCGCCTCCCCGTCGACCGCCACCCGATCAATGGCCAGGTCGAGCATGATCTTGAGCTTGTTGTGTGTCGCCGCTTGGACCAGGGCTCCGACGGCCGCCGTGACAGAACTACCCAGCCCCAATGCCGGGTCGAGCCGATCGAAGTCTTTCGTGACAAAGACACTGCTGTGATGACGGCGTTCGAAAAGTGGTGCCGTCAGAACCGTGTCAAAACCAAGATCTCTTACATGCCCAAAGACCTCCTTCCACGCCGCCAAACCCTTCAACATCAGGGGATGCACGTAGTAGATCTGCGGCGGAAGTTGCGAGCTTCGCGACACGACTTGAGGGCGCGTGTTCATTGTGAGTCCCTAACCTTTTCAGCATTAACTGCAAGGCCGCCGTGCTTGTTCCTTTTTTTTGCTGGTGCAATTGACCATCATTTCCGGGCATGGCGCCGGGTTTGGGTACCACAGGTCGCTCACCGGATGAGGATCCGGCGCTGTAGCGGCCGCACTGCGCCCTGCCCTGGAGGGTCCCAAAGCCGCAGTTGCAGGCGATACTGCCGCCATGGCAGCGCATGTCAGACAGCGCCGTGCGGTGCCGCACCGATGCGCCACGCATCAGGTGGCAACGGTGTCCAGAAAAGATCATGCAAGCACACCTTAGCGCGCCGATTACGCAGCCCTGGGCCAGCAGTCACCTATTTCTGCTTTGCGCCAAAATGGCTAAAGCGCTGGCAACGGAACGGTGTCAGATCGATCGACGGTTTGCGTTTTGAGACGATATCTGCCACGAGCCGCCCGGTGATGGCCGCCAGCGTCAAGCCGAGGTGGCCGTGCCCGAAGGTCACTTTCGGTGATGTCGGCGAGTTGCCGATGACCGGCAGCGAATCCGGCATCGACGGACGAAATCCGAGCCATTCCGAGGTCGCCTCTCCCGCACCAGGCAAGAGCGCTTCGACGCCCTTGCGGATCATGGCCGTGCGGGCGGGATTGGGTGGGGCCGAGAGGCCGCCGAGTTCCACCGTGCCGGCAGCGCGCAGGCCATCCGCCATCGGCGTCATGTAGAATCCGTGTTGCGGATAACAGACAGGGCGCGTCAAGAGCGACCCAGCCCTCGGGAAAAGGACGTGATAGCCTCGTTCAGTGTCGAGCAGGACGCTATCGCCGACCTGTCTTGCAAGCATGCCTGACCACGCACCTGCCGCCACCACCGCATGATCGGCAAGGATTTCATCACCGCCGACCCTGAGGCGGACGCCTGCCCCTGTCATCTCCAGCCCGCTGGCCTCGCCGCCGACAAATGTGCCGCCGCGCTCGCCGACGACCATGGCAAGCGCGAAGGCGAGCAACTTCGGACTCGAGAACGTATAGGCGTCGCGGAACAACACGCCGCGACAATATAATGGGGCAAGATTGGGCTCGAGATCGCGGATTGCCGCAACATCCAGCCGCTCCAGGGCAACGCCGTGACGTTCGCGAAAGAACATTTCAGGCTCCGCCGACTGAAACTGCGCCTCTGTCTTATAGAGATAAAGGCATCCATGGCGCCGCTCGAGCGCCTTTGCGCCCGCTTCATGGACAAGCGGCCGCCAGGCGGCATCGGCCTGCATGAGAAGGCTTGAGAGTACGGCGGCGATCCGTTCCACTTCATGCTTGCTGCTCGATGCCACAAACGCGCGCAACCACGGTGCCAGATGCGGCAGATAGCGCCAGACGATTGCAAGCGGGCCAAGCGGATTTGCAAGCATTGCTGGTACCCGCCAGGCAATGGCGGGGGTCGCGACGGGCAGGACGCTGTGGGGCGCAATCGTGCAGGCATTCCCATATGAACAGGCTTGCTCATAAGATGCGCCGGCGAGCGGTGGCTCCCGGTCTATGACGGTGACGCGATGCCCTGCCTTTTGCAGCCAGAGCGCCGACGCAAGGCCCACCAAACCGGCACCAATCACGAGAACATGTCGCCGCTCCGTTGCCGGCAGCGGCGCGATTTCCAGATTTGCCACAGGCGATTGCTCATACATGACCGATCAACGCCCGGGGACGGTCGGCGAGCGTCGAAGCGATGATCCGCAGCGCCGTCGTCAATTCTTCGCGCGAGGCGGCACATCCAATGTTGACACGGACGGCATGCTCGACTGGCTGCCGATCGCAAGCAAAGGCAGCAGCCGGCATCACCGCGACGCCGTGAGCACGCAGGTTGGCGGCGAAATCCTCCGCCCGCCAGGGTGCCGGCAATCGCAGCCAGACAAACATGCAACGTGGATCCGCTGCAAACGAGTGGCCTGCCAGAATAGTGGTAACAAGCGTGTGGCGGGCCCGAAGTTCCGAAAGCTGGGCCCTCAATATGGCCTGGGCCGTGCCATCCTCTAGCCACCGGCTTGCAATAAGGAGCGGCAACGGCGCAGGCATCCAGGCCGTTGTGCGCACTGCTTCGGCAGTCACCTGCGCAAGGCCCGGCGGGCAGGTCAGATAGCCGACGCGCAGGCCCGGTGCCAATGCCTTGGACAGGGCCGAAATATGGTAGGTCCTGTCTGGCGCAAGCATGGCGAGCGTCGGAACTCGGGTACCGAGCATCGGTCCGTAGACGTCGTCCTCGATGATCACCACGTCGTGGCGTTTTGCCACCGCAACCAGTTCGCGGCGGCGCGCTTCGCTCATCGTCACGACACTTGGATTGTGCATCGAAGGAACGGTGAACACCGCCCGAACTGTTTCGCGCCGGCAGGTATCCTCCAGCTCGCTTGCCGACATGCCCTCATCATCGCTGCTGATGCCGACGATGCGAAAGCGAAACATCTGCGCGAGCGCCTTCAGGCCATAATAGGTGAGCCGATCCGAGACGATCACGTCGCCAGGCTCGATCAGGCTGCTGACGGCTGCCAGAAGAGCGTGCTGTGCTCCGCTGGTGACGACGATATCGGCAGCGGACGGTTCGAAGCCGTTGAGCCCGATCCAGCGCCGGCCGGCAGCGCGTGCCCAGGCTGCTCCTTCGGGCGGCTGGTAATCCTGCATTTCACAAAAGCGCGGATCGGCCGCAAGCCTAGGAAGTGTTTCGGCAAGGCGGCTTTGGAAATCATCGACGGCCGGCCGATTGACGGTAAGGTCAATGACGCCGCTCGGCGGCGTTGTGCGATCGACGCGCGGCATAGCGCCTTGCCTCATCACAATCGTCCCGCGGCGTGTACTTCCCACCACCAGATTGAGGTTCTGCAGCTCGCGATAGGCTTTGGTCACGGTCGAGACATTGACCGAACGCTCCTTTGCCAGATCCCTTTGCGGCGGCAACTGGCTCCCGGGCGCAAGCTCGCCGGATCGGATTTTTGCCTCGATCTCGCCGGCAAGCTCAAGATAGGCGGGTCGGCGCTGCGAGCGCTTCAGCACCCCGCCCTTTGTGTGGTCCTCACGCATTTCTATCGGCATACAAATTTCCGTATCTGCTTTAGAGCGCCAACCCGCAGGTCAGGCGGTAAAGCGCGCGTTCTCGCTTTCCTTCACTATCTGGTTGCATGCTATCATTTTTTTCTACGCATTTCGAGAGGCAGTTAACTGCCACACAAAATTATTTGTCTTGCTTGACAAAGTTAATTTCAGCAGGACAATATCAATCGCACACCGGCAAAAAGGCAAAGAACCTGACGGTGACTGGAGGTCTTTCATGAATGAGCCTTTCATCGCCTTCCAAGGCGTCCGCAAATCCTATGACGGCAAAAACTTCGTCGTGCGCGGGCTCGACCTCAGCGTCGCAAAAGGTGAATTTCTCACTTTGCTTGGCCCCTCCGGCTCGGGCAAAACCACGACACTGATGATGCTTGCCGGCTTCGAAGCTCCAACCCATGGCACCATCACGCTCGCCGGCCATCGCATCGATAGCGTACCGCCGCACCGTCGTAACATCGGTGTGGTCTTTCAAAACTATGCGCTTTTCCCGCATATGACCGTTGGCGAAAACGTGGCATTTCCACTCAAGATGCGGCGCCTCGGCAAGGCGCAGACCGCCGAACGCGTGCGCCGCGCACTCGACATGGTGCGGATGGAAAGCTTCCAGACGCGCCGGCCGAACCAGCTTTCCGGGGGCCAGCAGCAGCGCATCGCATTGGCCCGTGCGCTGGTGTTTGAGCCGCAACTCATCCTGATGGACGAACCTCTTGGCGCGCTTGATAAGCAATTGCGCGAACACATGCAGCTCGAGATCAAGCACCTCCACGGCCGCCTTGGCATAAACGTCGTCTATGTGACCCACGACCAGAGCGAGGCACTGACCATGTCGGATCGCGTCGGCGTCTTCGATGACGGCACGCTGCAGCAGGTCGCCCCGCCGCATGCCCTTTACGAAGCGCCGGCAAACCCGTTCGTTGCGACCTTCATCGGCGAGAACAATGCCATCGCGGGCAAAGTGGTCGAGCTTGTCGGAAAGACCTGCCGGATCAGGACCGCCGACGGCTCCATCATCTCGGCTCTTGCCGGCGACGGCCTGAAACAGGGAACACGAACAACCTTGGTATTGCGCCCGGAGCGCATCACGCTGTCGTCTCCTGCCGAAACTCCAAACCGCTTCCCGGCCCGCATCGTCGAACTGATCTATCACGGCGATCACATGCGGCTGCGCGTTCAGGCCTGCGGCTGCGATGACGTCCGCATAAAGCTGCCTGCTGCATTGGCGAACACGTTTCGGACCTGCGGGGACAACATCGTCATCAGCTGGGCGCCGGAAGACTGTCGGGCGCTGGCTTTAGCGTGAGAGCGAAATGCTGAAATTGCATTCAACCAGAACAGGGGAACCAACATGAACCGCATCTCGATACTGCTACACACATCCATGCTTTGTCTTGCCATGAGCGCACCGGCACTTGCAGGCGATACGATCACGGTAACGTCGTGGGGAGGCGCATATACCAAAAGCCAGGAAAATGCCTTCTTTGGTCCCTATTCAAAGGAGACCGGCGTCAAGATCCTGCAGGACGAGTGGGATGGATCCACCGCAAAATTGAAGGGCATGGTGGAAACATCCCAGGTCAACTGGGATGTCGTCGATGTCGAACCTGGGCATGCGCTGCAGGGTTGCGACGAGGGATGGCTGGAAGAGATTGACTACTCCAAGCTCGGCGGCAAGGAGGCCTTCATCGACGGCGCGGCAATGGACTGTGCGGCAGCCACCATCGTTTTCGGCACGATCTATGCCTATGATGCGTCCAAATTCACCAATGGCGGGCCAACGACGATGGCCGATCTTTTCGACACCAAGAAATTCCCCGGTCCGCGGGCTTTGCGCAAAGCGCCCAAGACGACGCTGGAATTTGCTCTGATCGCCGATGGGGTGGCCCCGGCCGAGGTCTATGACGTCCTGGGTTCGCCCGAAGGCGTCGATCGCGCCTTCAAGAAACTCGATACGATCAAGAAAGACGTCAAGGTCTGGTGGACAGCCGGTGCCCAACCGCCGCAGCTTTTGGCCGACGGCGAAGTGCTGATGACAACGGCGTGGAACGGACGCATCTATGATGCCGTCAAAAATAGCGGCAAGAATTTCAAGATCGTCTGGGATGGCCAGGGGATGGACTTCAACCTTTGGGCCCAGCCGAAGGGATCGCCGCACAAGGAGGCAGCCGACAAGTTCATCGCCTATACGATGAACCCGGACGTCATGGCCCGGCAGTCGCAATACATCTCCTACGGCCCGACGCTGAAGGCGGCAATCGCCAAGGTTCCGGCCGACATCCTGCCCGACCTTCCGACGGCGCCCGAAAACACCAAGAACGCCTTCGTGGTCTCGGCAGAATTCTGGGCCGACCATGACGAGGAGTTGACCGAACGCTTCAACAAGTGGCTGGCGCAATAGTCCTCGCTCGGCGGGCGGGGTTTTCCTCCCTGGGCCTGCCCGCCCAATGTATTGCGAATGAAGGTGTGCCATGGCGGTTACGCTTAACGACGACGTCATCAACAATTCCATCGAAACGGCGCCTCTTGCCCGCCGGCTGCGTGGCCTGCGACGGAGGGGGCAGATGAGAGCCCTGCTTCTCGTCGCACCGCTGATGCTCTTCCTGGTGGCAATCTTCATCGTGCCGATCGGCATGCTTCTTACCCGAAGCGTCGACAACCGCGAAGTAGCGCGAACGCTGCCGAACACCGTCGCGATGCTTTCTTCGTGGGACGGCAGAACCGTACCAGACGAAGCGATCTATGCCGCCCTCGCAACCGACTTGAAGGCATCGTCCCGTGAGGATGTAGCCGAGATCGCCAAACGGCTGAATTATTACGAAGCCGGTACGCGCTCGATGCTTTTGAAAACCGCGCGCACGATCCGCAATGCAAAGTCGCCCTACAAGGATGCCTTCGTCGCAGCGGACGCTCAATGGGAAACGCCCCGTTATTGGCATCTTCTCAAGCGGGCAATGCCTGAGCTTACCGCTTTCTATCTGCTCGCAGCGTTGGACATGAGCCGCGACGAGACTGGCGCTATAACGACAGTCACACCCGAAAACGCTGTTCATATCGATGTACTGCTGCGCACCTTCGCCGTCAGTGCTTCGGTGACGCTGCTGTGCCTGCTGCTTGGTTATCCACTTGCGGCATTGATCGCCCGGTCCAAGGGAAGCACGGCCAACACTTTGCTGATCCTCGTGCTATTGCCCTTCTGGACATCGCTGCTGGTGCGTACGAGCGCCTGGGTCGTGCTATTGCAGAGCCGCGGCGTGGTGAATTCCGCTCTTGCATGGCTTGGCGTCATCGATCCATCGCAGCCGCTGGAACTCATCTACAACCGCATCGGCGTCTTGATCGCGATGACGCATATCCTTCTCCCGTTCATGGTGTTGCCCATCTACAGCGTCATGAAGAGCATCCCGCCGGTCTATTTGCGCGCCGCCTTTTCGCTTGGTGCACCACCGCTGTCGGCCTTCTGGCGCATCTATTTGCCGATGAGCATGCCAGGCGTCAGCGCCGGCGGACTGCTGGTCTTCATCCTTGCCCTCGGCTACTACATCACCCCAGCGCTCGTCGGCGGTCCGCGCGACCAAATGGTCAGTTACTACATTGCCTACTACTCGAACCAGGTGACCAACTGGGGGATGGCGGCGGCATTGAGCGCCATCCTCCTGGTCGCCGTGCTGATCCTTTACGCCGTCTACAATCGCATGGTCGGCATCGATCGTCTGAGGATAGGCTGATGAATCACTTTCTCTCCGTTGAACGCCTGCTTCCCATCCTCCTATGGGTTGCCGGCGGCACTGTCGTCGTCTTCCTGATCGCGCCGATTATCGCCATCATGCCCCTGTCGTTCAACGAAGAACCTTTCTTCACCTATCCGATGCCGGGCCTCTCGCTGCGCTGGTATGAAGAATTCTTCTCCTCCGATGTCTGGCAACTGGCACTGAGGAACAGCATCATCGTCGCCGTCTGCACCACACTGTTGTCAACCGCACTCGGGACGTTGGCAGCAATTGGCCTCAGCCGGCCGGAATGTCCCTTTCGCGCCACGTTGACTGCCATACTGATTTCACCGATGATCGTGCCGGTCATCGTCTCGGCGGTCGGCATCTATTATGCGTTTGCTGCCGTCGGTCTGCTTAACAGCTTGACCGGATTGGTCCTTGCCCATACCGCAATCGGAGCGCCCTTCGTCGTCATTACCGTGACGGCAACACTTGCGAGCTTCGATCACAATCTGATGCGTGCAGCCTCAAGTCTTGGCGCAACGCCCCTTGAAGCCGTGCTGCACATCATGCTGCCGATCATCGCGCCGGGTGTCGTGTCGGGTGCGCTATTTGCCTTCGTCACGTCCTTCGACGAGGTGGTGATTGCACTTTTCATCGCTGGTTCGGAGGAACGCACCCTGCCCCGTCAGATGTGGAGCGGCGTTCGCGAGACACTGAGCCCGACGATCGCTGCCGTCGCAACACTGCTGATCATATTCTCCACGCTGTTTCTCGCTACCATCCAGTGGCTGCACCGGCGCGCCGAACGCCAAAAACTCATGCACTGATCGGGCTTTGCGCCAAGCGTCTGGCGTGCTGTTTTTCTTTTAACAGCTCCCGCAGCTTGCAGGCGGCGGATTTCCAAGACGCGAAGCTTTGCCGAAAGAGTTCGCTTCAACGCAGAGCCGCTGCCCTTCCTCCCGATCATAAACGCATTGTTACGACGCAGGATGTTGATTGTACAATTGTGGTCGGCCGCAATACCGGCCTATCTGTAACATCAAGTTCCTGTTTGCGATTCAAAATATACCACGACAGATGAAACCGACCGGGGCGCCTGGCAGCAAACGCTTGATGCTCTTGAAGCACTCAGACTGGCCATCATCCTAATACGAGAAGCGGCAAAGCAATACGATGGGAGGTCTCGTTCATGAGTTTTTTTGAAAGCCTCCTCGTCTTGTCCCTCGCGGCGATCCTGCTTCTGCAGGTTTCGCGACGTCTGTCGGCTCCCTATCCTTCCCTGCTCGCAATGGCGGGCGCTGCAGCTGCGCTTGTGCCGGGAATCCCATATGTCTCACTTGAACCTGAGACCGCCCTTGCTTTGTTCATCGCGCCAGCACTGATGGACGCGGCATTCGACTTTCCCGTCGGAACTGCCCGCCGTTTCTGGTTGCCGTTACTGGTCTTTGCCGTCGGTGGCGTGGTTGTCACAGCATTCGCCGTTGCGCTTGCAGGATCATGGTATGCCGGCCTGCCGCTTGCGGCCGCACTCGTCCTTGGGGCGATTGTCGCACCACCCGACGCAGCAGCGGCGACTGCGATCCTTTCAGGGGTGGCGATACCTCGCAGCAGATGCCGTCCTGCGAGGCGAAAGCCTTTTCAACGACGCGGCCGCTCTTCTCATCTTCGGCGCCGCGCTCGCGGTACACTCCACGGGGAACCTTGGTGTCACCGTCGGCCTGCATTTCGCCCTTGCGGCTCCCGGCGGCATCCTGCTCGGTATTTTGGCGGCTTTCGTCGGCAAGAATCTTTCCGGTTTCGTGTCCGGCACCTTGGGTGGAAATCTGCTTCAGTTCGTCCAGACGTACCTGGTTTGGATTCTTGCCGAACATCTGGGGCTGCGGCGGTGCTTGCGGTCGTGGCTATGGCCATGGCAATGGCAAGCAGTGTCGCGACATCTGCGCGTATGAGGGTCCAGTCCTATGCGGTCTGGAGTGCCGTCGTCTTCGTCCTCAACATCATGGCATTCCTGTTAATGGGCATGCAGATCAAGGGCATCATCGCAGCCATGCCGGAGGGGCAGCTCATGAGGGCCTGCACATTCGCTGCGTTTATCGTCGCGATCGTCGTTCTCGTACGGTTTGCAGTCTGCATCGGCTACAATCGTATCCTGGCTCGCCTTGCACGGCGGCGCGGACGAACTCAACCAGCGACGCTCAAGCAGGCGATTCTCGCCGGCTGGTGCGGAATGCGAGGACTGGTCACGCTTGCGACAGCATTCGCGCTGCCAAGCGATTTTCCTCAGCGCGATACAGTCGTGCTGACTGCTTTCGCAGTGGTTCTTGCAACACTCGTCATTCAGGGACTGACGCTTTCACCCTTGATCCGATGGCTGGGTCTCGACGGTCGCGCAGCGGGAGCCGAGGAGCTGCGCGCCCGTCGCGCGCAGATTACAAGGGCCGGCATCCGCGCGCTGGAGGATCAGACCGGCCCGGAGGCGGAGCTTCTGCGAGGCAAGTTTCTGATCGAGCAGCAAGCTCTCTTCAGTGTTGCAGGACCCTCCTCGCTCGAAACTTACCGCAAACTCGCGCTGGGCTCGATTGCCGCCCAACGCATGGAGCTTGAGCGTCTTCGTTCCGACAATGAACTCAACGTCGATGAATACAATCTGCTGCTTGAGGAGATCGACTGGAAAGAGCTGGCTGTTCTGCCGCTCGAAGAGCGGAAGATTGAGGAAATCTGAATTCCGCAAGGCATACCGCGTGTCCGGCGAAAACGTTTGAAGCGCTTGCCCTTTCCCTTTCAGGCGATGGTCTTCATAAGCTCCTGCGCCGCTGTCACTCCAGTATCAAATGCGCCGTGTGCGGTCGAATAGCGTTTGGCCGAACAGGCTTCACCTGCAAAGAAGATGCGATTGTCAAGCGGAGCGGCAAGCGTTCTTCGAAGGTTAGAAGCGCCAGGGCTGGCGTATGAATAGGAGCCCCCGATGTGAGGATCGGAGCTCCATGCCGAAAAGGAGATCAATGAGAGCTGCCGTCCGATGTCGGAGCCCAAAGCGCGTTTCAGTTCCCCAAGTGCGAACTGGAACGCTTCATTTGGCCCCCCAAGTTCCAAGTCATATGCCAGATCCCCTGCATAATATCCCTCCACAACGGGATTTCCGAGGGGCCTGATTTGGTAGGCACCTGTGCGACGTTCGCGATAGGAGCCCAAGAGATGACTGTCCAGCGGCAGGGCGTGTGGGCTTTCCACCTTCATGAACAGTTTGTTCGCAAGGCCGAGGGGAAGGCGGGAAGCTGCATCGATTTTTTCGGGAAGCGGGGGAATAAACGCGATACGCTCGCTCGCAAGCACATTCGTAGAGACGGTGACGATGACTGCCTTGACACGGAATTGGCCCTTCGATGTCGAAATGACGACATGATCGGCGGCGCGATGGTCGATGCGTTCCACGGCGGTTTGCAGCTCGATCGCAAGAGGTCCGGCATAGGCGGAGACAACCGTTCCGTAGCCTTCACGTACTCGCCAGTCGGGTCCGGGACCGGGTTCATACCGCTGGAGGTCGACAACCGACGATCTATCAAGTCCGGCTCCCGTGATGAACGCACCGACCGCATGGACATACTCGTTCCACTTGCCGCCAGCCTGCAGCATGCTCGAAAGCGCCTTATCCTCGCCCTCATGGGAATTGATCCTCTCAAAGAATGCTTCGAGAGCACCGATTGCGGAACGGGCCTCAGCGTTTGTGTCGAGGCGGCGTCCTCCCTCGTCCCATGGAGCGCGAGTTTCGTCGATCGTAAGTCCAAGGTCTTGGGCGATCGCAGTCCAGGCATTCGTTCTTGCCCCATGCAGCCAGCCGCATCCGACGTCAAGGGCGCCCAGTCCCGCGCCGAAATGCTCCGTCCTCGCCCGCCCTCCTATACGTGCGGATGCCTCAAGGACGACGAAGCAAAGGTCCGGTCGCGTCGCCATGATGTGCCGGCCCGCCGCTATACCGGCTGCGCCCGCGCCAATGATCGCCACATCCACTTCGTTGCCGTTCACGATGGTGCCTCCCGATTTAGCTCAGACCGGCTCTGGTGATCCATATGCCCCAGTGCCGACACAGGTCCAGACAGTGCCGGAGAAGAGCTGCAGTCATTCTTCGCTTCCATCAGCCCCGTGTCGAAGGAGATGCGGCCCAAAGTCAGGCGATCTTCGCTGAAAGCGTCGCTTGAGTATCTTGGAGCCGTCAAGATGCGCGCTGCGCGTTTTGCGCCGCTGTCGTTTCATGATGTCTGGCTCGGACAAAAATCAAGGTATCTCAGCAGTTCCTGGCCGCAGTCTTTGACAGCAGAACTGCTCTGGCTTGCCTTCGCGATCCCCATTGCCCCCCAGTATGATGCAATTACGAAGATTGCTGCGGCCTCGGCATCAAGGTGAGCGTAGTGTCCGGCGAGTTGGTCCGCGCGAATTTTTTGCGCAAGTTTGCCCCTCCATTGCGCGAGAATTGCGATGGCGGCCTGCCGCATGGCGCCATCTTGTGCGGCCGGTTCGCTCATCAAGTTGCCGAGCGGACATCCAGACACGAAGCCCTGTTGATCCAGTTCTCGGATGATCTTGGTGAATATGGCTTCTACGCCGTCGGATGCCGTCTTAGCCTGTGATATCGGCTTGATCCAAGTTTCCTCGACCGCGTCGGCGACATTGCCGTTCAGAACCGCAAGACCCAGCTCCTTCTTGGTCGGGAAGTGATGTGAGAACGCTCCGCCTGTTACGCGCGCCGCCGCCTTGAGATCCTGTACGGTCGTAACGCCGTAGCCGCGGGTGGTGAAGGCGTTGAAAGCGGTGTCGACGATTCGCTTTCTTACACCTTCCGGATCATTCGATCTTCGTTTCTTCAGAGGTCCAGGCATGGAAGGTTTTTGTAACACGGCTTGACAAACAGGACAACCGACCTGTAATTAAAACAGGACATGCATCCTGTTTATGAGGAATCGATGCGCCACGCCTCGTCAGTCGACAATGTCTTCGAGCTCCGCCAGTACCGTCTCCACCCGGGCGCTCGAGAGACTTTGATTACCGTTTTCGACCGCGAGTTCCTGGAGACACAGGAGGAGGCTGACATACGCGTCGTGGCTCAGTTCCGCGATCTCGATGATACCGACAGCTTCGTCTGGCTGCGCAGCTTTGCGGATATGGAGGCGCGACGAGAGGCGCTCGGCCGCTTTTACAATGGCCCCACCTGGGCTCGCCATCGTGACGCAGCCAACGGCACAATGGTCAATTCCGACAATGTTCTGCTGCTGCGCCCCGCCAGCTTCGATCCGACTTTTCAGCTGCCCGCCACAGAGCGGCCGCGCTCCGGCAGCACTTTGGAGTCGACTGCACTGTTTCTTTGCTCGATCTATTACGCTGCGCCGGGCAAAGAGGAGGCCTTTTCAGCCTTCTTCGAAAATGAGCTCCGCTTACCACTTCTCGAAAGCGGCGCGACTATCCCTGCAACCTTCCTGAGCGAACACAGCGCCAATACGTTCCCAAGACTGCCGATCCGAGAAGGAGAATCGGTCTTTGTCGCTCTTTACCGTTTCGCGACGCCGCAAGCCTACGCCACTCACCTCGGCGCACTTGCAGCGTCGCGGAAGTGGACCGAGACAATCCAACCGCAAATCATGCAACGCACCTGGCGCGAGACCGAGGTGCTGAGGCTCTCACCGACGTCACGATCGTTGATGCGCTAGTTTTTTGCCAAAGCCCCCAGCAACGGCATCCGGGGGCTCCTCATTCCCTTCGGTCCAGGCACCGAAGGGCCGCCGACCATGTGTGTGGGCGGCAAGACATCGTCGCAGGCTCGCATTGAGCTGTCTCGGCTCGATGCGATGAAAGGCTGAAAGTCCGATCGTCCGCCTGCCCTATTCGCGTCAGCTCAAGTGATGTTTAGGGGTAGCCATCCAGCATAGCGATCCGAACATGCCTCCGCAGCTGGCGCCAATCGATCAGAACCCGAAAATTGCCCAACATCAAAACCTATTTCAGCTGGATGCCGCTCCATAGGACAAGGCTCCTCAAATCGGTGCACGTCTTAACCACCGTGGCAAAAGGCAATCGACAAATTTCCCGCGTCTTCCGTTGTCGCAATGGACGCCACATAACGACCAGTGATGCTTCATTCAGAAAGTCTGAGATGGCCACCGCCTTGGTCTGAATATTCCGCCCATTTCAGCAGGGTTTGGATCGACGCACATAGTCCACGAGCGCACGGAGCTTCAGCGGCTGCCTTTGGCGCTTGGGATAATAGAGATAAAAGCCCTGAAACGGTGGACAGAAATCCTCAAGCAGCGGCACCAACTCTCGCCGCGGTCGAAGTATGATTGAAACGTTTGCACCATGCCGAAGGTCACCCCCGCTCCGGCGCAAGCCATACGGACCATCACCCCCATGTCGTTTGTGGTGACCGCGGGATCAACCGCGACGTTGAAATCACGTCCAGTCTCGACAAACTCCCCAGCGATAGGGTGCACTATCAGGACGAGGTCGCCAGCCGATACAGACATGATCGTGAAGCTCGACAGGACGCCGGGGGCGGCCATGGCGCTCCAAATAGCTGGACGATGCAGCAGCGAATTGTCTTTGCGGTGCAGAAACAGGCACAGCGATCATGTCCTGCTCAATGACTTAGCCGATCAGGACTCCGGCAATGAGAATCTTCCATCCCGGCATTGTTGCCTTGATCGCTGACCTGTTGTCACCTTGAAAATGATCGGTTGAAGTTGTCGGGCACCGGACCTTTTGAAGGTTCACGCAGCGTTGGTAAGTGGCAATGGATC
The DNA here is from genome assembly GCF_004342325.1 of Rhizobium azibense. Lineage (NCBI taxonomy): Bacteria > Pseudomonadati > Pseudomonadota > Alphaproteobacteria > Hyphomicrobiales > Rhizobiaceae > Rhizobium > Rhizobium azibense. Next base: position 451,548 of record NZ_SMBJ01000002.1, read on the forward strand.
AGGCGCATCAGATCGCCAATCCTGCCCAGGCAAGCGGACGAGAGGATCATCGCTCATTGCTTAGATGGTCTCCAGGGTCATGTGGCGGCAACGCACCACCCACTCGTCGCTCACCTCCAGCAGTCATGCGCCGGCGAGCCTGAGGATGGCATCGTCGGCGTTGATATTTCCGTTCAAGCGCCAGTCGCGCATGGCACATCGGCATAATATCTCCGGCTCCTTCAACGACTGCAAATCAGGAGGCTCGCGGTAGTGTTGACTCTGAAGTTCACTCAGCCGAAAACAGGTGATCGAGTAGAGAGGAAGTAATGATGGCTAACGAGAACACCACAGGACCGGTTGCTGCAGTTGAGGCGACCGATACAGAGGCAAAAGCACCTGCCGCTAAGAAGCAGAAGCCAAACCAGCGTCCGAAGACGGCCGCCGAACCGGCGCGAGCCGCGGCCAAGGCAAGTGCCGCAAAGTCACAAGTCACCAAGCCCAGGACGTATAGCGAACAGGAAAAGACCGGTAAGCTCAAGCTGATCGAAAAGGCGACAACCGAGGGCAAGAGCACCCTCAAGGATGCGATCAAGAGCGCCGGCATATCGGAGCAAACCTACTATAACTGGAAACGGACCGCGACGCCCGCCGTTCAAAGGAACGAGAAGCCTGTTCCGGCCAGCGATGAGCTAGCAGATCTTGTTCAGCTCGAGAAAGAGAACCAGAAGCTTCGCAAGCTTTTGGCCGATAAGTTGCGCTCCGAAAATACCGAGCTGCGCAAGAGGCTTGGTCTGGATTGATCCAGGATCGACGTCGTGGAGGCGGTCAACTTCTCGATTGGCCGCTTCATCTCCTTAGCTCCAAAGGCTTGTTTGCCTCCAGTCTCTGCGTTGAGGAGTGCGATCGCGCAGCGAATGGCTCCTGCGCAAAGACCGATTACCTACTGGATTGTTGGCGTGAAGGGAATTCGTCATTCTCTCGCACACTGGCCAGTTGAAGCGCGCGGCAAGGCGAGATATGGGTTCGCCAGCAGGAACTGAGTGACGCAGATCGACGCTTGCTATTTCCGCCATTTGCTTAAGGTTGAAACCATATGAAAACGCCACAACGGAAATTCGTTGTTGAATTTAAGTCGGGTCGACGACAGACGAAGGAGCGGACGAACTCTATTTGGGGTGACACCGACCTCAAGGCGCTGGTTCGTGAAGTGGAAGATAAGGCGCCGTATCTGTTCAATTCAAATGCGGCACCTGGCAGGCCTGACGAGGGCGCAGACATAGCGTCTGATGCGATGAACTCAGACTCTGCTGGCGCAAGCGCAGGCGAGACCAGCTTTGCGGGAGCATCGACATCATTACGTGACGGCGAAAAGGTCGACCTTCCAGAACAAGATGAGACCACTGTTGCGACTGCCGAAGTTATCGAACCGATACGAAAGCCGGTGGTTCAGCCCAAGAGAACATCAAAAGGCACTCCTCGAAAGCGTGTCAAGCGTGGTCTCGCCGGCGCGACCTCGCATGTTGAGATGGGAAAGAACCAGCCCCAAAGCGCGGATGCGGTGACTGCTCGGAATGCCGTTTCCCTCGAGGAAGTAACTACACTTGATGCAGAAAACAGGCGGCTCAAGAGGTTACTGGCTGAACGGCTTCATGCACAGAACTTGGAGCTCAAGAAGATGCTCGAGCGGTTTGGTGTCATGTAAGAAAGTCAGGATCGCGCAGCGCCCGCGACCCCTAAAGCCGCGGGCATGAACAGACCAACTACTGGTTCTTCACGGTGTCTTCCAGGAAGAACCGGCCAAGCGGGTTCTGGTAAAAATTCTCCACGTTCTTGCGCGCGACATTGATGTAGGGGCTGTAGTAGAGATCGATCCAGTTCACGTCTTCCTTGGCCATCTTCTGCAGATCGAAATACATCTGCTCGCGCTTGGCCGGATCCAGCTCCTGACGCGCCCTGGCGACAAGGTCCTTCACCGCATCACTCTTATAGTTGGTCATGTAGTTGTTATTGGAGTCGTGTCCGAGAACGAAGGTCGTCTTTTGGTCCGGGTCGAGAATATCGTTGGTCCAGTAGTTGACTGAAATATCGTATTCGCCGTTGACAGTCATATCCCATTCCTGGCTGGGATCGACCTTCTGAAGATTTGCGGTAATTCCGGCCTTGGCGAGCTGCTGCTGGATCAACACCGCCGTCTGCTCGTCCACCTCATCGCCGGCACGCAGCAGATAAGTGAGCGTCAGGTTGGGGAAGCCGGCATCCGCCAGCATTTTCTTGGCCTTTTCCGGATCATAGGGCCGCTCAAGGTTGTCAGCATAGTGATAGAGCGCGCCCTTCGGTATGTAGGAATTGGCGATCGTACCCTGTTTGAACGTGACGGCATCAATGATGGCCTTCTTGTTGATCGCCATGTCGAGTGCCTGGCGCACTTCCTGCTTGCCGAGACCGCCATGGGCGTGGTTGATCAGCAGATGGTCCTCGCGGGTCGAAGGATCGGTAAGCACGTTGAGGTTCGGGTCCTTCTTCAGTTCCTCGACGCGCGAAAAAGGCACGAAAATCGCCGCATCCAGTTCCCCCGCCTCAACGTTCAACATGCGCGTATTGTCGTCAGGGACCGAGATCCATTCGACTCCGTCGAGCTTCACCCGATCCGCCTGCCAGAAATTCGGGTTTTTCTTGAGGATGATGCGGTCACCGCGTCGCCACTCCTCCACGGTGAAAGCGCCCGAAGCGATCGGTTTTTCGCCATAGGCTTCAGCGCCCACCGATTCCATGCCCGCCTTTGAAATGACCGAGGCATTCGGAAGCGCGAGGGTTGAAAGGAAGGGCGCAGAGGGGTTCTTGAGCTTGATTGTCAGCGTGCGCGGATCGGTCGCGGTCAAAGTGTCGATCACTTTGTAGGAATCGCTCCAGAGCGAGCCTTCGTCGTCGCGAATGCGCAGGAGGCTGAAGACGGCATCTTCGGCCGTCAACGGCGTTCCGTCGGAGAATTTCGCGTCGCGGATCTTGAAGGTATAGGTCAGGCCGTCGTCCGAGGTGCTCCAGCTTTCGGCAAGGCCGGGCTCCAGCTTGGTGCCGGTCTTGTCGACCCGCACCAGCACGTCGTAGACGTTCGAGAAGACCCAGTTGTCGATGTTCTGCGCCGTCTTGATCGGGTCGAATGTCGTTGAATCCTCGCGACGGCCGATCGTCAGGACGCCAGCCGCTTGCGCATAGCTGGCGCCGAGGGTGAGGGCAGTGGCGAAGGCGGCAAGCCCGATAGATTTCCACCTGATGGTCATGATGTCGTTCCCTTCGTTGTTATGGCAGGCATTTGATGGACTGCACCGGTTCGCCCAGCGCTGGCTCGACGCCTTTGAGCCGCGGCTTGTCCGGATCGATATCTGGGATCGCCGCGATCAGTGCGGCGGTATAGGCATGCCGAGGCCGCGAGAAAACCTCTTCGGACGGCCCCTCCTCGACCACTTCGCCGCGATACATGACGACGGTGCGTGTGCAGAGATGGCGCACAATCGCCAGGTCATGGGCAATGAAGATCAACGTCAGGTCCATCTTGGCCGCCAGATCTCTAAACAGGCCGATGATCTGCGCCTGGATGGTCACGTCGAGCGCCGCCACGCATTCATCAGCGACGATCATCTTTGGATTTACAGCCAGCGCCCGCGCAATGCCGGCCCGTTGGCATTGGCCGCCACTCATGCTGCGCGGCTTTCGGTGTGCGAAATCACGGTCGAGCCCGACGAGATCGAGCAATTCGCCAATGCGCGCCGGAATGTCGCGTTTTGCGACGGTCGCCTGCACCGTCAGCACCTCAGCCAGCGTCTGGCCGATCGTCATCCGTGGGTTCAGCGCGTTGAACGGATCCTGGAAGACCATTGCGGTTTCCCGCCGCAGCTTAGCCAGTCCCGCCCTCCTGTGCTGGGCAAGGTCAATCCCGTCGAAACTGACATGGCCGGAAGAGATCGGGGTCAGACCGAGAACGGCGCGGGCAAGCGTGCTTTTGCCGCTGCCGGATTCGCCGACGATGCCGACCGTCTCGCCCGGCATGATCTGCAGGCTGACGCCGGAAACCGCGCTGACTGTCTTGGCGACAGCGCCTTTAAAGAGCCTGCCGCCGGAAGGAAAGCGCACATGCAGATCGTCGATCTCGAGAAGCGGTTTCAACGCTACTGCCGAGCGCGGGGTCTCGCTTTCGGCGCAGACGCCAATCTCTGGCATGGACGGATGACTATGGATGAGGTTGATCGTATAGGGGTCTTTCGGACGAGAAAGGATAGCCCGCTTCGGGCCTTCCTCCAAAAGCCTGCTGCCGCGCATAACGGCGATACGATCGCATGTCTGTGCCACGATGCCGAGATCATGGGTGATGAGGATGATGGATAGCCCGCGCTTGTCCCGCAGGTCCATCAAAAGGTTGAGAATTTGTGCCTGGATAGTTACGTCGAGCGCCGTCGTGGGCTCGTCGGCGATCAGGATCTTCGGATTGCAGGAAAGCGCCACGCCGATCATCGCGCGCTGGCGCATGCCGCCCGAAAATTCGTGCGGATAGCTGTCAAAGTGCCGAACGGGATCCGGAAAGCCGACCTGCGCCAGAATCTCGACGGCGGCCGCGCGCCCATCGCGCGCATTGAGGTTCTGATGATAGCGGATACCTTCTGCAATCTGGTCGCCGATGCGCATGACTGGATCGAGATGGCTGGTAGAGTTCTGGAAGATCATGCCGATTTCGCGGCCGCGCACGCTCAACATCTCAGCATCGCTGACGGCGGTGAGATCACGGCCCTCCAGAAGCACAGTGCCTCTCTCGATCGTCAGTCGCGAGGAAGGCAGGAGGCGAACGAGCGAGCGGCAGAACAGGCTCTTGCCGGAGCCACTTTCGCCGACGAGACCCAGAATGTCGCCTTTTGCGAGATCAAGCGACACGGCATCGAGGAGAGTGCGGACCCCACTGTCGAGATGCGCTTTCACGGTCAGGTCGCGGACGGAAAGAACGGATGCGCTCATTCGTGCACTCCGAGGCGCTCGCCAAGCGCATCGCCGAGCATGCTGAAGCCGAAAGCGAGGCAGACGATGGAAAGCCCAGGAAACAGGGTAATCCACCAGGCCGTGGTGATAAAACTTTGGCCCTCCGCCACCATAACACCCCATTCGGCCACTGGCGGCTGCACACCAAGGCCGAGATAGCTGACGGCCGCGCCGCTGAGCAGCACCAACACCGCATCCGACATCGCAAAGACGATCGACCCGGCAATCGCGTTCGGCAGCAGGTGTCGGAACATGATGCGCATCCTCGAAAAGCCAAGGCTTACGGCGGCCACCGCATAGTCGCTGTTCTTGAGCACCAGCATCTGCGCCCTGATCAGTCTGGCATAGGAGACCCAGCCAACCAGTGCCATGGCGATGTAAAAGCTGCCGAGCCCCGGTCCGAGGATGGCGATGATGGATAGCATCAACACCAGGAAGGGAAAGGCGAGGATGATATCCACGAGCCGCATGAACAGCGCATCGACGATGCCACCGAAAAAGCCGGCGATGGTGCCAACCGCAGTGCCGATGAGAAAGGGAAAAGCGACGCCGATCAGCGCGATCTGCAGGTCGATCCGCGTGCCCCAGATGACGCGGGAAAGCACGTCGCGGCCGAAGTTATCCGTACCGAAGGGATGCAGCAGCGAAGGCGCCTGCAGACGGGCGTCGCCGTTTTGAAGGATTGGGTCATAGGGTGCCAAAACAGGCGCGCTTGTCGCCAGCAGGACGAAGAACAGCAGGAGACCCGCGCCGGTCACAAGCATCAATTGCTTGCTGAAGATCGTCCGCCAGCCGACGGCACCTGAAGTGAGGGTATCGACGGTCATAGCCTCACCCTCGGATCGATCGCGACGGTGACGATATCGGCGGCGAAATTGACGAGCACGGTGGCGCAGGCGAAGACCATGGCAACGCCCTGGACCACCATATAGTCGCGCGAGAAGATGGCGCGCACGAGAAGCTGCCCCATTCCGGGAAGCGCAAAGACGCTCTCGACGACGACGGTGCCACCGACGAGCCAGCCGATATTGACCGCGAGAAGATTGACGGTGGGCACCAGCGAATTCGGTACGACATGGCGCCAGAAGACGATGCGTTCGGGCATGCCACGGGCACGCGCCGCCGTCGCTATGTCTGATTTAAGCGATTCGATCATTGCCGCCCTGAGGCTGCGCGTCAAAACAGTCGAGAGCGACAGAGCCACGGTCAAACTGGGCAGAATCAGATGTGCGAGCTTATCGCCGAGTGTTGCGCCATAGCCCGAGACCGGCAGCAGGCCGAGCTCGACGCTGAAGAGGATGATGAGCATCAGCCCGAGCCAAAAGGGCGGGAAGCCGATGCCGAACGTGGAGACGATACGCACCGCATGATCGGGCCTCTTGCCGGCATTGCGCGCGGCAATCGCTGCCATCGGCACGGCGATCAGGATCGAAAGAACAACGCTGGAGGCGACGAGTGCAACGGTTGGCTCGATGCGGGTGACGATCAATCTCAGCACGTCGATCTTGTAGAGGATCGACTTGCCCATTTCGCCATTGGCGAGGTTTTTCAGAAAGTACAGATATTGAAGCCACATAGGCTGATCGAGGCCGTACTGGGCACGGATACTGGCTATTGCGGTCGGCGTGGCGCGCGAGCCGAGCAGGTTGCGTGCCGGATCGCCGGGGATCAGCCGCACCAGAATGAAGGTGATGACGCTGATGCCGAAAATGACGGGCAAAAACTGCAAGGGTCGGGTGAGAACGAACCTATAGCGATACATGCCGATGCCAGCGCCTCCGTATTGTTCGAATTTCGGTCGCCATTGTCTGCATCAGTTGCGCCTGTGTCGGGACAAGAAATCGATCAGCACCGGATAGTAATCTCCGGGGTTTTCGTAAAATGGCATGTGACTGGCATTGGCAAAGACCCTGAGCTCGGCATTCGAAATGGCAAGCTTCATCTTCAGTGCGCAGGCCGGCGTCAGTTCATCGTGCTCGCCGGTGGTGATCAGTGTGGGTACGTTGATGCGCGGCAGGTCGAGAATACGGCTCCAGTCCTTGAGGTTGCCGATATAGTGGAATTCGTTCGGTCCTTGCATGGTTGCATATGGCCCCAAGTTCCAGTCGTTGAGCGACCGGCGCACCGGCGCCGGCCACTCCGGCAACCGGCAAACGTGGCGGTAGTTCAAAATAGTGATGGCTGCGAGATATTCCGGGTGGTCGTAGCTGCCCTGCGCCTCGTGCTTCTGCATCATGGCAACCGTCTCGGGGCCGAGCGCGGCGCGCAACCGCTCCAGCTCGGTAATGAGATGGGGCATGTCGGCGACCGTATTTTCGAGGATCAGCGTCTGCAAGTTTTGTGGGTAAGTGAGCGCATAGTCGATTGCCAGCCAACCGCCCCAGGAATGGCCGAGCATGTGCACCTTTCCGAGCCCCAGGGTCTTGCGCACCGTCTCCGTCTCCTCGACATAGCGGCCGATCGTCCACAGCGCTGGACTGGTCGGGCGGTCCGAAGCGCCGGTGCCGAGCTGGTCGAAGGCCACTACGCGATAGCCCTTGTCGATAAGACAGGAATGCGCATCGCGCAGATAGTCACAGGGAAGTCCCGGCCCGCCGTTCAGGCACAAGATCGTCTCGGGCCCGGAGCCGAAGCTATAGGCGACGACCTTATAGCCATCGACTCCAATTTGGTGTCGCGCCTCGGGTTCGATTTCACGCCACATTGACCGCTCCGGCGAAGATTCTCCTTGCTCAATATTTGAGCATGTCTAAATTTTTATCTCAAACGACGGTCCGCGCCAGCTATAAGAAGTGATAGGGTCGTCCAAGGAATACGAGCCGGAGCCAGCCGATGCTTGACGAAATCGAAACCATCAGACGCCAGTTTACTGTTCATCAGACTCTCGATGGCCGCATCGATCAGATCTTCGAGGCGATGAAGGCAATCGGCTTCGAGGCGCTGATTTATGACTATACCCCGGTGGCTTACGATCTCGACGGTGCGATCATGGTTCCGTCGCTGCTGAAGCTTCGCAATATTTGCGGTGACATGCATGATTACTGGTTCAACCGCGGCTATTTCCGCATCGATCCGGTGCAGCAGGTCGCGCTTCGCACCTCGACACCCTTCTTCTGGAGCTATGATGCCGACGCCGACACGCTGATCCGCCGCTTCATGACCGAGGACACCGCTCCCGTCGCCCGCTATCTGAGCGAAAGGGACATGTCGACCGGCGTTACGGTGCCAATTCATATGCCGCGCGGAGACTATGCCACAGTCACCGGCATCCGCTTCGGGGGCAACAAGGAATTCGAAAAGCACGCCCTGCGCTATATCGCCGATTTCAATCTCCTTGCACATGTGTTCCATGAAGCGGCTTACAGCCTCTTCGATGCCGACGTCTTCCAGGTCGGCAAGGCCAGGCTGACGGAACGGGAGCGCGAATGCCTGCGCTATTCGGCGGACGGATACTCCGCCAAGGAAATCTCGCGCATCATCGATCGATCGGTGCCGACGGTGGTCATGCATCTGACCGCCGCGGTCAAGAAGCTGGGCGCCAAAAACCGCACGCAGGCCGTCGTTCGCGCCACCCATTATCGTCTTCTGGAAGAGCGCTCATCCTATAACTTGTGATAGCTGCCGCGCCCCCAAGCACCGCGCTATGCTTTCTCAATTGCTCGCCGCAGCGTCGCGTGTCACTCGTGGCGCGCAAAGGCGGCTGTGACACTTCGAATCTGAATGGAGATCCATGTGGCCGCAATTGCGTCGAAGGAAGCCTTTCTGCCCTTTCGCGAGTACCAGACCTGGTACCGCATAACCGGCTCGCTCGACAGCGGCAGGTTGCCACTCGTTGTCGCCCATGGCGGTCCTGGCTGCACCCATGACTATGTGGATTCCTTCAGCGAAATTACCGAAATCGACGGCCGCCCGGTCATTCACTACGACCAGCTCGGTAACGGCAATTCCACCCGTCTGCGGGAAAAAGGTCCGGATTTCTGGACGCCGGCGCTCTTTCTGGAAGAACTGGATGCGCTCCTGAAGCAGGTCGGCATTCACGACCGGTATGCCTTCCTCGGCCAGTCTTGGGGCGGCATGCTCGGCGCCGAACATGCCGTGCGCCGACCGAAGGGTCTGAAGGCGCTCGTCATCGCCAATTCCCCAGCCAACATGCATACCTGGGTCGCGGAAGCCAACCGCCTTCGCGAACAGCTGCCGCAGGAGGTGCAAGATACGCTCTTGCGACACGAGCAGGCCGGAACGATTACCGAGCCCGAATATGTCGCCGCCTCGCGCGTCTTCTATGATCGCCATGTCTGCCGCATCGTACCCTGGCCGCCGGAAGTCGCCCGTACCTTCGCCATCATGGACGAAGACAACACTGTCTACCGCAACATGAACGGCCCGACGGAGTTTCATGTCATCGGCACGATGAAGGATTGGACGATCGAAGATAGGCTGCCGCTCATCGAGGCGCCGACGCTGCTGATCTCGGGCAAGTTTGATGAGGCAACCCCGCTGGTCGTCAAGCCCTATGTCGAGCGCATCGAGAGATGCGAATGGGTGCTCTTCGAGCAGTCGAGCCACATGCCGCATGTGGAAGAGAAGGCACTCTGCCTGGAGACGGTTTCGGCATTCTTGCGACGACACGATTGACAAGTGCAGTCAAGCGGGCTGACGCAGACCCAGCGCCGAGGTGCTGGAAAACACTGGCCGTGGCATTTTTGCGCGGCCTTGATCGCTTCACAACGGCCGACTGCGGGTACAAGCGCTGGCCCAGGATCGCGATCTCTCGAATTGGCCAGAGGCTCCGTCCCGGGGGGGTCTGAATTGGGCCGCATCAGCGGCTTGATTTTCGCATCAGCATGTTTCACCGCGCCTGCCAAGAAGTTGCGACAGGTTACTTCACACATCCTTGGTCAACTGTCTGAAGAGGAAAAGGACTGTTGCTTTCCCCACCCTGGTCTTGGTCGCTCACTCTTCAACGATTTGCAGGGAAGTGTCTTCAGATGCAGTCATGGCGCAAATCCAGTCGCGTATTCGCCGACCAGCCATCGCGCCAAGAGCACCGGGCCGCTAGGACCTGAAGCGGTCAAAGGCGGTGAGCCGCTTGATCGGTGGATCTGCGTCATCGAAGCGATAGACATGCGTGCGCAGATAGCGGAGTTCGTCATCGAGTGCGTCTTCGGCAACCTCGATCCACCAGGACCTCGGACGCCCGTCACTGCCATCCGACCAGCGATAGCCTCGTGCTTTCAGTTGATCCTTCATGTCATAGGGACTGTTTTCGGCAAAGATGCGGGCGCGTGATCGCTGGCTTGCCTTGTAGAGCTCGGCAAAAGGCGTTGGTCCCGATACTCCTCCACCCTCTGCGAGGACCTCGAGGAGAGCAAAGCAGTCATCGACCGCCCGGTGGCCCTCATGAAAATAACCGGCCTGGCCGATCAGATAACCGAGCTTTGTTCCTTCAAAGCCGCGCGAGGCCCAGTCAATTTCAGAAACCGAACAAGCCCAGGCTTTTCCAGCAAAGATTGTTGAAAAGGTCTCGCAGAACGGCCGGTCGAAGCCGGCATTGTGGGCAATTACGAGGTCAGCGGGCTCGACGACAGCACGAAGGTCATATGGATCAATCATCTGATCGGCCACCATGTCGTCGGTGATGCCGGTGAGACGCGTGATCTCCTTCGGGATTGGTATGCTGGGCTGCTGAAGAGCGCTATAGACACCGATGACATCACCGATATTTCCCGCTTCATCGAACGTGAACGCAACTGCGCCAATCTCGATAATCTCGTCCTTGCGATGATTGAGGCCGGTTGTTTCAGTGTCGATGATTACGCCTTTCAACGGAAATTCGGGGCGCGCAGCCGTGATCACCAAACGTGGCTCGAGTTTCCTCAGGATACGGTAGCGGCCAGTCTCGTGGAGTTGCCGCACCATATCATCTTCGCTCAACGCAGCCGGAGAATGGCGCTTTGGCGAGCCTTTGCCCTTTGCAGGCGCTGCCCCGTTAGCATCAAACAGATCGAACTGCTGGGTCATTCGCTATCTCGGCCTCATTCCCTCTGCGGACTGCCTCGTCTGCCAAATTCGCTATAGGACATTCGCCCCAACAAATCAGGAAGAAAGTTGCCCCAGTCGGCATCCCTGCCTCTCGGCCAAAGTTAATGAAGCAGGCATGCCATACCGGCTCTTCTTAATATCGACAAGGGTCGTCGCCAAGCAGCCGGTGCGATGCCACCGGACCCCTTTCCGGACATGGCCGAGCGGCAGAAAGATGTCATCCACCTCCTTCGTCAGAAGCTTCGGCGCTCGTTGGCGCGTCACCGGATCGAGCGCAGCCTTCCACGCCTTATGAACATCTTACCCCGCTTGAAAGCGCGGGATTCGCGGGCCGCAACGGTCAAGCTGTGCTGCGCGTGCATGATCGACGACGGCTGATTTGGATCCCCTGCCGGGCAAGCTAGCGCTTCGAGAGGCTTCTTGATCGTGCTAGGATCAGATCTTTCTGCTAAGGGTGCGTTGGTGATGATGATGATGAAGGGTAACTGCGCCGGCGGCGGCCATCGAACGATCCCAAGGCTCTGGGGTGTCATATTCCTGCTCGTTGCAAAGACGGCATTCGCCGACACCTTCGCGGATACGAATGTCGTGTCTGTCATCGAAGGTGGACACTGGCAAGAAGACGGCGCCGGTGAAGGAAGTTACCGTATCATCGTGGTGAACCAGGGCTTTGAGCACGTATCGTCGCGCGTCGTGGTGGAATGGAAATCAGTGCCTACTGAAACAGGTGAGGCCAAGATCGTCCACTCGGTGGAACTGGTTAAGGGTGGCTTTTACAGCATAGGCACGCCAGAACTGACTTTGTCGCCGGACGGGGCTCGTGTCGAGTTGAGGGGCACCTCTACCTACGGGCCCGCCGTGCCAGTCGTTTGTCGTTTCGATCTCTCTCCTGGCGGCAAGGTTACCCTGATCAAAGGGTGTGAGGAATAACGATGGTGCGGGCTTGAGCGGCGGAAACTGCGTGAATGGCCGCCAGGCCATGTCAATTGCCCGGCTGTCGCCGCAGCTCAGGGCCAACTGCTGCATCTTGCTGTTGTCGGTTTTGCAACTGCTTGAACAGCTGCCTCCAACCTTCATGGGCCGGAAATCGAGAGTCAGTCGTCGCCTTCCAGGGACGCCAACGACTTTACCAGACCCACGATCTTTTGCCGTATTCGAGCGTCTTTTACCGCAAGGAATGCGCGGTTTAGTGCAAGCCCCTCGGCGGTGGATATAAATCCCGTCAGATCGTCCATGCCCTTTACTAAAGCTGATTCACTCTCATCGGCTCCCGACATTCCTTCGAAAAAGAATGAAACAGGGACGTTCAAACAGTCGGCAATGCCTTGAAGCCTACTCGCGCCCACCCGGTTGCTGCCCTTCTCGTATTTCTGTACCTGCTGAAACGTGACGCTGACCCGTTCGGCAAGCGCCGACTGGCTCATGCCAAGCACCCGTCGTTGCATGCGGATTCGCCTGCCGACCTCGATGTCGACTGCACTTGGTTCCTTTGCATTACCGGCTTTATTCATGATCTCTCCAATGCGCCTTAGGGAACTAAAATGAGATTGTGCCAGTGTGGAAAACGTTGTCGATTGATCCAATCTAGCTAGTTCTTCAAGATGTGTCCCTTTTCAATCGCCGATCCGTTCCCTTCAGTGAAGACAGGCGTGCATCTCAATCCCGGTCCAGTAACCCACCCTGTACTGCGCTCAGGATAGCTGCGACCGGCGCATATGCGCTCAAAGCACACTGTCGGGCACCGATGAGGACATTCCCGGGCCAACGCCCGATAGGCACTCGTGTGACCTATGGTGGAGGTGGCCGGTATGTCCGCCAAATGTACTACCCTTGGGTAATAGCCTTTCTCATCAAAGACGCTAACATGAATTCATCAAATTCGTACTGTCGGCTGACCACGGATGTACTGGCAGCCGTTGTCGATTGATCAAGAAGGGCCGGTGCGCGTGTCGTCCGGCCCTTTGCTTTAGAATTGCGGCTGCCAAGCTTGCCACGTTCCTCTTCATGTTGATGGCTTCAGATGCTGCGTGAAACAGCGTCAGGCCCAGTCAGATGGCTGAAAACAGCGTGAGTCAGACCAAAGTCCGACCGTTTCTCAGACTTCGTGCCGATACCACCTCCAGGCAGCTACAGTAGATTTGTCCGCAAAAGGGTTGTGAGTTTTCGCTATGGCAAAGGTCTTCGTGGTTGCGATGTCACTCGTGATGGTTGTTTTCTGGGGTTCCGTCGGCGTTCTGATGTACTCCCTGCTGACCTGAGAAGTGCGGAAAACTCGTCCTCGCCGGGTCCAGATTCGATTGCTCGAGGAATAGTTGACGCCCGATGGGTAGCCGAACCCTCAGCTGTGCCCTATAGTTTCCTTAGAGCAATGGAGGTTGCCTGAGGAGGGTCTAGATCATGAGCGATACTGCTGTTGGTTTTATGGTGGCAGCTGAACTGTCAGCCCTATTCTGGGCCGCAGCGCTCATGGTGGCATTATCGATCTCTTGACAACGCACGACTCCTCATCTGCGAGCTTGGCTGCCGCCATCTTCGATGAGCAGCATCTGCTATAGGTTTCGACCTTCCGGCTGGCGGGGCGGATTTTGAGCCTTCAGAGAGGCGGCGGGCAATTTCGATCGACTTGCGCTTCGCCCGACAATCGCGGTAAAGCTGCAAGATGGACGACAATGTCATCAAGTTTCGCAAGCCCAGCCCACCCCGTCAGCGAGATCCCCGTCTTCGCAAGATTCTCGTTGTCGTCGGCGCGCTTGTCCTGTTTGCAGCCGTCTGGCTCTATTTCGCATTCGTGGGTGCCCCGATGGCTTCTTGAGGCCGCCGGCACTTCAAAAGGTCGATGGCCGCGCGCATCACAGGGGGCTGGCAGGGCCGCCGACATGAGGCGATGAGAGTCGGGTGTCACCAGAGGGCCAATCTCCAGAATCGTTCGGCGCAACGGGCAGCTACATCGACGGTGCGCGAGACAGTTTACCAGAAAAGTCATCGCCTAGAAGAGGCTCTGAAAAACCTCAGTATTCGATTTCTGATCTGATCGCTCGATGGGTGAACTCACGGATTTTGAGCACCACTTCGATTAAGCGTGATTGCATAAATGCTCGTTGTCGCAGCGATGAAGAGCTGATGTTTCGCACGACCACCGAAGCAAAGGTTCGACACAGTCTCCGGGACGAGGATCTTGCCCATCAGATGACCGTCCGGGGCAAGACAATGTACCCCATCGGCTGCCGAAGACCACAGGTTACCGTCATCATCCATTCGAAAGCCATCCGCGCATCCGGGATTGATGGCGCAAAATACCTCTCCGCCGGCAAGCCGACCGTCGGGCGCAACATCAAAGACCCGGATATGTCGCGAATCAGAGCTGAACATCCGCCCGGTATCAGCAACATAAAGGCGAGATTCGTCTGGACTAAAGGCCAGGCCATTCGGGCAGGCAAAATCCGCCAGCACTGCTTCGATTTTTCCGGAGGGCTCCACCCGGTAGACATGGCACGGCAGTTCCTGCTCGGCACGAAAGCCCTCGTAGTCGGTCATGATCCCGTAGTGCGGATCGGAAAACCAGATCGAATTGTCCGATTTTACGACCACATCGTTAGGAGAGTTTAGCCGCCTGCCCCTGTAGCTATCGGCAATTACAGTGACGGAACCGTCGAGTTCGGTCCGTGTCACTCGCCGCGTTCCATGCTCGCATGTCACCAGTCTGCCCTGCTTGTCCCGCGTATTGCCATTGGCAAAGTTCGACGGATCTCAGAATGCCGAAACCCCAGCCCCCGCGGACCAGCGAAGGATGCGGTTGTTGGGAATGTCCGAGAACAAAAGGCATCCCGCGTCGCCGAACCAGACCGGGCCCTCGACTCAGTCAAAGCCGGTGGCGATCTGCTTGACCGGCGCATTGCCGAGCACATAGGTGCTAAACAGCGGATCAAGCACTTCAAAAAACGACATTGCGCTCTTCTCCATATCCACGAGACCCTCCTATAAGGACAGCCGGAGGCGAGTAGGGCCTGGTATCAGTTAAAGGCAATCTGGGCCTTCATCGCCTGGCTTCTATCAGTTGCCAGTTCGAAGGCGGCCACAGCGTCCGATAGGGGAAGTGTGTGGGTGATCAGCGGCTTCACGTCGATCAGCCCCTTTTGCATCAACCCGACACCGGCCGCAAATTCTTCGTGAAAGCGGAAGGAACCACGCAGGTCAAGTTCCTTGGCCGTGATCGCCATCATCGGGAGGTTCATGTCCCCGCCAAGGCCAAGCTGAATAATCACGGCGCGCGGTCGAAGGGCGGTGATGCCGGCAACCAAGGCAGGTGCGGCACCGGAGCACTCGTAAAGCACGTCGAACGAGCCCTTTTGGGCTGCGTAAGGGGTCAGCGCATCGGGCTGGTCTCCCATATTGATGGTCCTGTCCGCGCCGACCTTGCGTGCCAGAGAGAGGGTGAAATCGGACAGATCCGTTGCCACGATTTCGGCGGCGCCGGCACGGCGTGCTGCAAGGATCGACAGAAGGCCGATCGGCCCGCAGCCGGTCACCAGAACCCGCTTACCCAATATTTCTCCCGCCCGGCGCGTGGCGTGAAGGGTAACGGCCAGCGGTTCTGCGATCGCCGCTTCGGCTGGGGTAAGACCGTCTGCCGGCACGCATTGAACGGCATCGGCGACGAGAGCCTCTCGAAAAGCGCCCTGGATATGCGGGAAAGGCATGGCACTGCCATAAAACCGCATATTGAGGCACTGATTGTGAAGTCCTTCCTGGCAATAAAGGCACGATCGGCACGGCCGGGACGGAGAAACGGCGACGAGCTGGCCCGATCTCAATCCCTCTACGCCTGAGCCGAGTGCTTCCACATAGGCCGACACCTCGTGACCAAGGATCATCGGCTCCCGCAGCCGAACCGAGCCGAAGCCGCCGTGATTGTAATAGTGCAGATCGCTGCCGCAGATGCCTCCTGTCGCAAGGCGCAGGCGCACTTCTCCGGGTCCTGGCGCTTCAATTGGACGTTCCTCGATACGCAGGTCTTTCGGACCATGAATGACGATGGCTTTCATCGGTGCGCTCCCTAAAGAACCGGGGTCAGCAGAGGCTGACCGGAAAAATGCGCCATGAGATTGTCACGAACAAGCTGTCCCATGGCCTTGCGTGTTTCGATGGTTCCAGAGGCGTGATGCGGCTGCAGGAGCACATTGTCGAGGGCGAGGAACCGTGGATTGAGCTTCGGCTCGCCTTCGAACACGTCAAGGGCAGCGGAGCCCAGCGCTCCGCTTTCGAGTGCATCGAGCAAGGCTTCCTCGTCAATATTGGAGGCGCGGGAGATGTTGACAAGCATCCCCTCCTCGCCGAGAGCCGCAATGACCTCGCGGCCGACGATGTGGCGGGTGGCGGCGGAAGCGGCCAACGTGACGAACAGAAAATCCGAACGCGCCGCGAGCGCTACCGGATCGGCGACAAATTCCCAATCGGCGGCGAAATCTTTTGGCGCGACATCGCAATAGGCGATCTGCATATCGAAGCCCTGGAGGCGTTTGCCCACTTCATAGCCGATCCGGCCGAGGCCGAGCACGCCGGCGCGGCGGCCCCACACGCGGCGCTTCAGCGGGTAGAGCCCCTTTTGCGCCCAGCTTCCGTCCTTTACCCAGCTTTCCGCACCAATCATGCCGCGCGACAGGCAAAGCATCATCGCCACCCCGAGATCGGCTACGTCGTTCGTCAGCACATCCGGTGTGTTGGTGACGCGGATACCACGCTCCCGGCAAGCCGCCAGATCGACGGCATCAAAACCCACCCCATAGACAGAAATCACCTCGAGTAAAGGGCAGGCCTCGATCATGGCGCGGCTGGCGCCGAGTTCGCCTCGCGTGGCGATCGCCCGAACATTGGGACCGACAGCAGCAAGAAACTCCTGCTTGTCGGGGGCCTCGAAGTAACGATGAACCGAAAATGCAGCTTTAAGAGGCGCCTCATCCCATTCCGGATAGGGCCCGACTTGAAGGATCTGGGGTTTGCTCATTTCGGTGTCTCCGTCACTTGACAATTAATGTTATCGATAACATAAAGATGGGCATTGCGAATGTCGAGACAAAAAATGGGGGTGACCAATGGGGCAGGACTTGTTTGACTTGACGGGCCGGCGAGCCCTCGTCACGGGATCGTCGCAGGGGATTGGCCTTGCCCTTGCACGCGGTCTTGCCAATGCCGGTGCCGAAATCGTGCTCAACGGTCGCGACGCTGCAAAACTTGCGGAAGCTGCGAGAGGTCTCGGTGGCAGCACGCATCAACTGGCATTCGACGCGACCGATCATGAGGCCGTTCGCGAAGCGGTGGACGGCTTCGAAGCAACGATCGGTGCGATCGACATTCTCGTCAACAATGCGGGAATGCAGCATCGCACGCCGCTCGAGGACTTTCCGGCGGAGGCGTTCGAGCAGCTTATGCGGACCAACATCTCCACTGTTTTCAACGTTGGCCAAGCGGTCGCACGGCACATGATCAAACGCGGAGCGGGCAAGATCATCAATATCGCCAGCGTACAGACTGCATTGGCACGTCCCGGCATTGCACCCTACACCGCGACCAAGGGTGCTGTTGGCAATCTGACCAAGGGAATGGCCACCGACTGGGCCAAATATGGACTGCAATGCAATGCCATTGCGCCTGGCTATTTCGATACGCCCTTGAACGCCGCATTGGTTGCCGATTCCAACTTTTCCGCCTGGCTGGAAAAGCGCACGCCGGCCGGCCGCTGGGGCAAAGTGGATGAACTGGTCGGCGCCTGCGTGTTCCTAGCCTCCAACGCATCCTCATTTGTGAACGGACATGTGCTTTATGTTGACGGTGGCATTACGGCCTCTCTTTAAGGTTTCGCAGAGATTGGTGCTGATGGGGGTTGCAGGCTGCGGCAAGTCCTCGGTCGGCGCCGCGCTCGCGGCACGATTGGGGGCGGCATATCTCGATGGCGACGACCTTCACCCTTCGGAAAATATCGACAAGATGCGCCGCGGCATGGCCTTGGACGATGAGGATCGCTGGCCATGGTTGACCTTGGTCGGCCGGAAACTGTCCAACTCCGGAGGGCCACAGATCGTCGGCTGTTCGGCGCTCAAGCGAGCCTACCGCGTTCATATCACGCAGACTTGCGCAGAGACGGTCACCTTCGTTCATCTTGCCGGTACTCCCGAGGTCATCAAGGCGCGAATGAATGCCAGAAAAGGTCATTTTATGCCAACCGGCCTGCTGACGAGCCAGTTCGCAGCGCTGGAACCACCGGGGGCGGACGAAAACGCGTTCAGCGTGGATATTGACCGGCCCCTCGGCTCGATTGTCGAAGCAATCGTCACGCAATTGGAAGGAATGAAGACATGACGAACAAGGTTGCATTGATCGGCGCCGGCGCGATGGGCGGCGCCATCGGAGCCCGGCTCGTCGAAACCGGGAATCTACTGACGGTCTTTGATCTGGACGAGACCAAGATGCGCGAGCTGGTCGACAAAGGCGCTGTGCCGGCGGCAAGCGCGGCAGCAGCAGCCGCCGGCTCGGACTACGTCATCCTCAGCCTCAACTCGGCGAAAATCGTCCGCCTCGCCGTTTTCGGCGAAGGCGGCGTTGCAGGCGGCGCCAGGCCCGGAACCATCATCATAGACATGTCCTCGATCGACCCGGAGGCGACGAAGGCCCTGGCGTCCGAGGCGGCGCAAATGGGTCTGCGCTGGGTCGACAGTCCGCTGTCGGGTGGCGCGCCCAAGGCATTGGTCGGGCAGCTTACGCTTATGGCCGGCGGCAAGGAAAAAGACGTCGCTGATGCACATGAGGTGCTGCGGCACGTCGCCTCGAATTACACACATATGGGGCCTTCCGGGGCCGGCCAGACCACGAAGCTGATCAACCAGGTTCTCTGCGGGCTCAATTTCCTGGCCGTGGCGGAAGCGACGCAGTTGGCTCTCGACGCCGGCGTGGATGCGGCAAAGATCCCGCAGGCTTTGAAGGGCGGCCGGGCTGACAGCGCCATCCTGCAAGAATACATGCCGCGCTTCGTAGTCAAAGATTACCGTCGCACCGGCCGGATCGACAACATGGTCAAGGATTTGAGCGGGGCGCAGGATCTCGCCCGCCGCACCAACACCGCCATGCCGCTGACGGCGCTGTGCGCCGAAATTCACCGCATGCTAACTGCCGCCGGCCTCGGCGGTGAGGACCAAGCCGCCCTCATGGAATTTTTCAAGGGACCCAACAAGGACATCGTACAATGATAACACGCTACGCCCTCTTCGAGGGAAAGGTGAAGGACGGTCAAACGGAGGCGTTTCGGGCCGCAGTGCTCAACGACATCCTGCCAAAATGGAAGGCCTTTCCCGGCGCCCTCGACGTCCGGGTAACCTTCGCCGATGCCCGCGACGAAGGAGCGCCGGAAATTCCCATGATCCTTGCAATCAACTATCCCGACCTCGCAACCGTCGAGGCGGCGCTTGCAAGTCCAGCCCGCACCGCGGCCAAGGCGGCGACGGAAGCGGTGTTGGCCCGCTTTTTTGACGGGCGGATCCATCATCATGTGACCCAGGCAAACGAATTCCCGCTCTAAGCCTGAGGACTTGGCGGCAGCTGCGCTCTTGGCTGTTCGACTATCGGCAAGGGAGCAGACCCAAAGATCGAAGCGTCGAGACCCAAAGCATCGGGTGAATGGGGCGAAGTCACAACCTGCTTGCAAAATATGAATAAAGCGGTTGTATTGATCTGGTAACGATAACATGGATGCAGATGCCCAATTTTCGTAAACCACCGACCATGGCGGACGTCGCCCGCATGGCAGGCGTCTCGCCGATGACGGTGTCGCGCGCTTTCAAGCGCGACACCTCCGTCAGCCAGGAGACACGCGAGGCTGTCAGACGCGCAACCGAGGAACTGGGTTATGTCTTCGACAGCACGGCTTCCAATCTGCGATCACAGCGCACAGACTTCGTGGCCGTTACAATTCCCTCGATCAACAATGCCAATTTTGCCGATACGGTGCGAGCGCTGTCGGACGGCTTGTCGGATAAGGGCCTGCAAGTCCTGCTCGGCTACACGAACTACGATGTTCGCGAAGAAGAGCGCCTGATCGAACAGCTCTTGCGGCGCAAGCCCGAAGCAATCGTGGTCACGGGCGGCAAACATACATCGCGAGCGCGCAAACTCCTGTCGAATGCAGGCATCCCCGTCATTGAAACCTGGGATCTTCCAGAAGACCCGATAGGATACGTGGTCGGGTTCTCCAACGCATTGGCGGTGCGCGAGATGATCGATCATTTTGTCGATGTCGGCTATCGAAAGGTCGCCTTCATTGGTGGTGATGCTGATCGCGACACGCGCGGCAGCGATCGGCGAGCCGGCTTCTTAAGCGCGATGAAGGATCACGGGTTGGATGCGACGCGCCTGATTGCTGCCGGACCGCCGCCGATTTCAATGCGCGAGGGCGCGAATGCGATGGGCCGCTTGCTGGAGCATTTCCCGGATACCGAAGCGGTCATCTGCGTTTCCGATCTTTCTGCCTTCGGGGCGCTAACCGAATGTCAACGCCGCGGCATTGCTGTGCCGGACCAGATCGCCATCGGCGGCTTCGGCGACTACGAGATCGGCGCAATTTGCGTTCCCAGTCTGACAACGATCAACGCCTTTGCAGCCGAGATCGGAGCAAAAACGGCACGGCTCATTCTCGACGTCATGGACGGATCGCTGTCCGACAGCGTGATAACGATCCGGCCGGATCTGATTCTGCGCCAAACAAGCCGCTGAGGAAGTTAGCGGGCCGGAACAAGACTGCTTGTCCGCCCGCCCTCACGACTACTTGACGTCCGATTTCACAAACTGTCGCAATTCGGGCGTCTGTGGATTAGCAAACAGCTCCTTGGATGCTCCCTTTTCCCAGATTGTACCCTTGTGCATGAAGATCGTCTGCGTAGCCACCCGCCGTGCAAAACCCATCTCATGCGTGACGAGTATCATGGTCATTCCATCGCCGGCCAGTTTTTCCATGACCGTCAGCACTTCCTCGGTCAGTTCCGGATCGAGCGCAGAGGTGACTTCGTCGAAGAGCATCACCTTCGGACGCATTGCAAGGGAACGGGCAATCGCCACACGCTGCTGCTGGCCGCCAGACAGCTGATCCGGATAGGCATCGAATTTTTCCGAAAGGCCCACGAGCTGGAGGACCTCGCGGGCGATCTCCCGTGTCTGCGCCTTCGCGACGTCTTTGACAATGCGGGGCGCCAACATGATGTTCTCGCCCACCGTCAGATGGGGAAAGAGGTTGTAGCTTTGGAAGACGATGCCGACATCGGTGCGCAGGCTTCGCAATGCCTTTGCGTCTCCCCCAAGTGCATGGCCGGCGATCTCGATGCGACCGGAGTTGATGCTTTCCAAGCCGTTCATGCAGCGTAGCAGCGTGCTCTTACCAGAACCGGACCGGCCGATCAGTGCAAAGACCTCTCCGCGCCCGACGCGGAGCGATACGCCCTTGAGGACCTCGAGCGCACCAAAACTCTTGTGAACATTTTCAACGATTACTTCCGGCATGAAGCCTCCTTTCCAGCCAACGCGACAGCTGGGACAATGGGTAGCAGACCACGAAATAAAGAGCGGCCACTGCGATGAAGACGCGGAAGGGCTGGAATGTCGTGTTATTGACAAGCTGGCCTGCGCGGGCGAGTTCGACGAAGCCGATGATCGACGCGATCGACGTATTCTTGACCACCTGCACCGCAAAGCCGACGGTTGGCGGCAGCGAAATTCGCACTGCCTGCGGCAGGATGATGTAGCGGTATTGTTGAAACCGAGTCATGGCAAGCGATTCGGACGCTTCCCATTGCTGCTTCGGCACCGCCTGGATGCAGCCACGCCAGATTTCCGAGAGATACCCTGACGCGTAGATCGTCATCGATGCGCCGGCGGCAAAGAGCGGCGGCAGCTCAAGGCCGGCAAGGCTGAGGCCATAGTAGGACAAAAACAGGATCATGAGCACCGGAATGCCCTGGATAACCTGAATATAGGAACCTGCGGCAAAGCGCACGGCCTTGACGGGTGAGGTTCGGGCAAGCGCCAGGCCAAAGCCGAGCAGACCTCCGCCGACAAGCGCGATGACCGTCAGGAGAATGGTCCACTGCAGTGCTTGCAGCAAGAAGCCGAATTCATCGAAACCAAACGTTCTCAGTGTCATGCCGGCACCTCCGGCATGGCCGTCATCGTGCGCCGTGCAACCCGTCTGCCAAAGAGCCACATACCGATGAATGCCAGTGCTGCGCGCAGCGCCAGCGCCAGCGCCAGATAGACAAGTGTGACGACAATGTAGACTTCGAACGACCGGTAGGTCTGCGATTCGACGAAAGCGGCCGAGGCGGCAAGCTCATGGGTCGAAATCGCCGAGCAGATGCTGGAGGCCAGCATCATCAACACGAACTGGCTGCACAAGGCCGGATAGACCTTGGCGAGCGCCGGCACCAGAATGACGTGGCGATAGATCTGGAAACGCGAGAAGCCAAGCGCCTCGCCCGCTTCAATCTGGGACTTGTGCACGGCTTCGATGCCCGCACGGATGATTTCGGTTGAATAGGCGGCAAGATTGATGGTCATGCCGATCAGCGCCGCCGTGTCGGCACCCACGCGAATACCAAGCCCAGGCAGGCCGAAATAGACGATGAAGAGCTGGACCAGGAAGGGCGTGTTGCGGATCACCTCGACGTAAGCATCGACGAGATAGCGCACGGCACCGCCCTTTATGGAGCGCAAGGATGCAAGCGTGACACCAGCGACCGAACCGAGAACGATCGACAGGATCGACAGCTTGACCGTCAGCCAGATACCGCTCAGGATTTCGCCCTGATACTGGGCCAGTACGCCGAATTGGAATGTGTAGGACATAAGCGAGCTCCGTCGAAGTTTCGCAGCCTGCCGGTGCCTCACCGGCAGGCTCTCCTGCAAGCTCAATCAGAAGGACGGAAGGGTCGGCATCGGACGGCCCGTCCATTTCGTCGCGATCTTGTCGAGATCGCCGGAGATCTTCATCAGATAGATCGACGTATTCAGCCATTGACGCAGCTCGAAATCGTCGATCTTCGTCGCCATCGAGTTGCCTTGCTGGAAGAAGGTGAAACCGACCTGGAGGCCAGCGTCAGGGCGCTGCTTGATGATCGCTTCTCCCACGGTCGACGGCAGTGCGACCGCATCGGCCTGACCGGCGATCAGCGCCTGCGCACTAGTGGAGTCGTCTTCGAAAACCACGATCTCCATCCCGGGAACCGCTGCCTTGCGAAGTGCGGTCTCCTGTGACGAACCGCGATTGACCGCGACGCGCTTGCCCTGGAGATCGGCAAGGCTCGCGAACTTCTGGTCGGGCCCGGATATGATATCCATGTTAAAGGCGCTGTAAGGCTGCGTAAACATCACGGTCTTGGCACGCTCACCCGTCGGGGCCAGCGTCGCAACGAGGAAGTCGACCTTTCCGGTCTGGAGCGCCGGAATACGTGCCGGCGGCGTCAGTGGGACGAGTTCGACAGGCAGCGAGAGATATCCCGCAATCAAGTTGGCGACGTCAACGTCGTAGCCGGTCGGATTGCCTTTTTCATCCACCATCCCCATAGGCGGCGCACCGGTCAGAACCCCGATCCGGACCGTGCCGCGTGATATGATGTCATTGAGCGTGACCGCCCCGGCTTCGGCCGTCATCGCCAAGGACGAGATGGCGAGTGTGGCTGCCGTTACAACCGCGCGCATAGAGTTAAAAACATTCATTACATTCCTCCACCTAAATTGACCGAGCCTTTGCTCGTACATGCGATTTCTGAAGCAACAGAACCGCTCCATGCCTCGCCTCTTCTGGCCCCTCGCACTTTGCATTGCATCTGAGACATGCGAGGGTTATCGTTAACCTGATTTTATGTTATCGATAACAATTGTGCTGTCAAGCAGGTTTTTACTTTTCAACGCGCGGGGCTGAGGCAAGTGGCAAAGGATAGGACACAGATCGTCACGCTGCTTGATGTGGCTGCGAAGGCAGGCGTGAGCAGCATGACGGTCTCAAAGGTGATGCGAGGCGTCGGCAACATTTCGAGGGGGACGCAACAAAGAGTGAGATGTGCTGCAGATGAGCTTGGTTATCTGCCGAACAACATTGCTGGATCATTGAGCTCGCGCAAGAGCCGGATGGTGGCAGTGATCATCCCCTCGATCAGCGACATCGTCTTTTCCGAAGTGCTGAGCGGGGTAAACGCCATCCTCGGTCCCAACGGGCTTCATACGTTCATCGGAGAATCCCATTTCGATCCCGGCATCGAGGAAAACCTGGTCCGCGAGATGCTGTCTTTTCGTCCGGCAGGGCTTTTGCTAAACGGCGGCATGGCACGAAGCGCCGTTTGCCACAGATTGCTGGAAAGGCGCACCTGCCCGGCCATTCAATTATGGGATTGCGAAAGTGATGATCTCGATTTCAGCGCAGGCCCTTCGCACAAAGAGGCAGGGCAACTCGTTGCTGCACATTTCCTGGAGCGCGGCCTCAGGCGCGTTGCCTATGTCGGAGCCGAACTGGAGAAGGATCTCTGCGCCCGCTGGCGCTACGGCGCCTTGCGCTCGATGCTTGCGAGCGCCAACATCGAGCTGGTCAGCATGGTTTGCGAGAATCGGCCAAGACAGGCCGAGACAGGACGCGTCCTCACCCAGGAATTGATCCGTCACCATCCCGAGATCCAGGCTATTCACTTCCTGAACGATGCTATGGCCCTTGGTGGCCTGTCCTATCTGCACGAGGCGAGTATACCAGTTCCAGAGCAGATCTCCGTGGTGGGATTTAACGGCACGTCCATCGCCAACACCGTCCGAACCCGACTTACAACCGTTGACACACCTCGCGCCGAGATCGGAAAGATGGCGGCTCAATCGCTATTGAATATACTTGCCAACGTGCACGTGGACAGATCGTGGCGCGCTGAGATCCAGCTCATCCAGGGCAACACGACGACCAAACGATAATCGATCGGCTATTCATCCTTCCGTTGATCTTGCTTGCGACGCAATAGGCAAAAAAATGGCACCATTCGCGGTGCCCAGTTTCCGGGAGGGAGGCTGTTACATCTTGCCCCAGAGCTTTTTATACTCGTCTCGATAACCATTTTCCGGATCGAACGAATTCTTGGGGCCGCCGTCGAATTCGACATTGTCGGCGGTGACGACGTGGAGCGGCGAGAGATAGCCAGACCACTGTTGACCGGCAAAGGCGCGGTTCAGCTCGTCGACCAGCTGCCAGCCCTGCAGGTTGAGGGGCTCGGCGACCGTAACTTTCTGGAACTGGCCGGCGCGGATGCGCTGGTATGCCGATTCCGAGCCGTCACCGGCAGCGACATTGATTGGCGCGTCTGTACCGCCCTTGCCGGCAGCTGCCAGAGACGGGCCCATGAAGTCGAAATACAGATCGTTGATGGCAAGCGAATGGGTCCACTGGTCGCCGTGTTTCTGCAGCAACGATGTCGTCAGTTGCGGCATGCGCTGGGAAGTTTCGGCAATGGGCGTGTCGACATATTCAAGAACCTTGCCGCCCAGTCTTTCGATTTCCTCTTTCATCTTGTCGGCCTTTGCGATGGCGATCGCATAGGTCGAGTCGGTGAAGATCACGACGCCTGGCTTACCCTTCGCATCTGCATAGGCCCAGTCTGCGGCCGACTTTGAAACTTCCATCGCGTCGGTGCTGACGTTGGCGAAAAGGCCGGTCTTTTCGTCAGGACCGATGACCGGGCCGGCATGCCAGGCGACAAGGGGTACTCCCGCAGACTTTGCCTGCTCGAGAGCCGGCGCCTGCTCGACGGCGTCGAAGCCGTTGATGATGATCCCGGCGGGTTTCAGCGCCATGGCCTGGCCGAAGGCTGCGGTGCGGCCGCCGATCGAGCCCGCACCGTCGAGAACCTTGACCTGCCAACCGATGGCGGCTGCGGCCTCCTCGATGCCGGTGGTCACGCCCAAGATGCCGCCGTTCTTCAGATCGCCGGCGAGGACGACGATCGTCTTTCCCTCCTGCGCCTTGGGTCCTGTTTTCGGTCCGTCCCAGGTGGTGACTCGGGTCGCATATTTTTCCACCACCGCCTTGGCGTCGGACATGGCATCCGCCAGTGCCGGCCCTGCAAGCATCAGGGCCAGTGCGGCGACGGAACTCTGGATAAGCGTTCTGCGTTTCATGGTTCTTCCTCCCTTTGAAGATTGTGTGCCGACGGCGATCAGCTTTTCGGTGAATTTTGAGATGCCAGACTTGTGGCTCCCGTTTTTCCGACTGCACCCCGTTTCCTCTGCGCATAACCCGCGATGCCGATGGCCACGAGCAGGGTGAGGCCGTTGAAGAGTGGTTCGACGAAGAATGAACCACCGAATTGCTGAATGCCTGAAATACCGACGGCAAGAATAGTGACACCGGTCATCGTGCCCCAGACATTGACGCGTCCAGGCTTGATCGTCGTTGAGCCGAGAAAGGCACCGACGAGCGCCGGCAGAAGGTATTCGAGGCCAACACTGGCCTGGCCGATGCGCAGCTTCGAGGCGAGCAGGACGCCTGCAAGCGCAGCAAGGGTACCCGAAGAGACAAACGCGCCGATGACAAAGCGACGGACCGGGATGCCGTTCAGGGCTGCCGCCTTCGGATTGGCGCCGATCGCATAGACATAGCGGCCAATCGGCAGATATTCGAGAACAAGCCAGAGAGCTACGGCAAGAAGCAGCACATAAAAGCCGGTGATCGGCAGGCCGAATACCATGGTGCCGTTCAGTGAGTAAAAACCCTCCGGTAAGACGCCGACGATCTGGCGCCCGCCGGTGTGCCAGAGTGCCAGCGCGTAGAGGACCGTGCCGGTGCCGAGCGTCGCGATGAACGAGTCGATGCGCGCGACCTCCACCAGAAGGCCATTGAGAAAGCCTGTGATGGCGCCGAGCGCAAGCACGATGACGACTGCGACCGGCCAAGGTACACCGAACACGGTTTGCAGGCTGATCGCTAGAATGTGCCACAGCACGATGCCGTAGCCGACCGTAAGATCGATGCGGCCGGCAGCCATCGGTATCATGGCCGCCAGCGACAGGAGAGCGATGATCGCCTTGTCGGAGATGATCGAGCGAAGATTGAGAACCGTCGGAAAGGTCTGAGGCAGGAGAAGCGAAAACAGCACGATCAGCACAACGGTAAGGATGACCAGGCCGTAAACCGGCAGGAAGCGCAGGAGCTTTTGCGCATAGCTCAGCCCTGAAAGTTCGGCTCGGGTCGGCTCAAGGGCGGTGGATTCGATCGACTGCATTATCTTCTCCCGGAACTCAAGCGGCCTCTGAAGCCGACGCGGCAGCGATCACCGCCGCTGTGGTTAAATCCGCACCTTGCAGTTCACGTACGATCCGTCCGCGTGAAAACACCAAGGCACGATCGCAAATATGTGCGATTTCCTCGAAATCCGTCGACACCACGACGACCGCCAGACCCGCCTCGAGCGCACGGGCGATGAGCCGATAGATGTCGGCCTTGGCGCCGACATCGACGCCTGCGGTCGGATCCTCTGCGATCAGAAGCTTGCGGCCAGTTGCTAGCCAGCGGCCGACAACCACCTTCTGCTGGTTGCCTCCCGATAGTGCCTCGATCGGCAAGCTCTGGTCGTTCGGCCGCAACCCGACACTCTCGCCGATGGTGCTCGCCAGGTGCGCTTCTTTCAGCGGCGACAGGAAAGAAAGCAGCCTTCGTCCGGACGCTGCCGGATTGAGGAAAGTGTTTTCCCGGATTGACAGCGACATGGCAATGGATTCTTCCGTGCGGTCGCGCGCAATCAGGCCCATGCCGGACTTCATTGCCGCGACCGGGCTCGAAAGGTCCGGTGCCGCCCCACCAACATTGACAGCGCCGGAAAAAGCCTCGCAGCCAAAAAGGGCCCGACCGATCAGTTCCTGACCGGCCCCGCGCAAGCCAACCAACCCAAGCAGCTCTCCCTTGCGGATATCAAAGGAGACAGGTCCGGCACTGCGGCAGGCAAGATCGCGAATACTGACGATCGTCTCGCCCGCATGACTTGCCGATTTGGTGAAGAGCTGGTCCGCCTTTCGGCCGACGATCATTTCGATCAACTCGTCCGGCGTCGTCTGTGCCACCGGCTTCTGGCCAACCAGGCGCCCGTCGCGCAAGACTGCGACCCGGTCGGCAATGCGGAAAATCTCATCGAGCCGATGCGACACGTAGATCATTGCCACTCCGCGCGCTTTCAGCGGACGGATAGCATGGAAAAGGCGCTCGACCTCGTCGGCCGGAAGGCTGGCGGTCGGCTCGTCGAGAACAAGCACGTCCGCTTCCACGGCGAGCGCGCGGGCAATCGCCACAAGCGACTTTTCCGTGCGGGTGAGATCCTGGACACGCTTTGACGGATCAAAATCGCAGCCGACAAGATTCAGCGCCTCCCTGGCCCGCTCCTCCGTACGCCGCCAGTCGATCAGGCGCGAACGCATGGAAAAACCCTGCGCCAATCCGACATTTTCACCGACGGTCATCCATTCGATCAGGCCAAGGTCCTGGTGGATAAAGGCGAGAGGCTGACGTTCGTTGGGCCTTGGCGGCCGGTGGACATAGGGCTCGCCACGGAACTGGATATCGCCGCCATCAGGTTTGTAGATGCCGGCCAGGGTCTTGATGAGCGTCGATTTGCCGGCGCCATTTTCTCCAAGAAGCGCCAGGATTTCCCCGGGATACAAATCCAGCGATACTTGCGACAAGGCGCAGGTGCCGCCGAACTCCTTGGTGATGGAGCGAAACTCCAGCAGTTTTTCGCTCGACATCGGCGCTCCTCCCAAAGCTCTGTGAACTTGCAAGACACCGTATGTTATCGATAACAATTCTGTCAACAGGGAATTGCGTGGAGGCAGTACCTGCATGTGGCCTCAAGCTGGCTTTACTCATAGAACCACTTCCAGACGTAGATCGTTCGATCCGCCCTCTGCGTCTGGCATCGCTGCTCGCGCCTGCAGATGGAAAACACGATGCAGGATGACTGGGTTTGCTCGAATTGCCGGACGGAATGTGGAAGGTGGCTCGAAGGGAGCATCCCTCACAAAAAAGGCCCTGCGGGCTGGGGGCAGACGGGGCAGGGCCAGATGCCAGTACAGAACTGGCGGTACGCACGTCTCGTGGGCGTCGATGGTCTTCGAGAGCGTGCGCGAGATCGAGAATAACATATTTCTGGCACATCGAAGCCTGTCTCAAAGGCTTAAGCAAAGGAGTAGTAAGGCTCTCACGTCGCAAATGGGGCAAGTATTCTGACATTTGATTTGACACGCGCGAACGCGCCTGCCCGCAAAAAGCATTTGAGTACCCCAGGCAATGCTCAGGCTTCCGCCTCGGCTTGTCACACGACATCATTGGCCCGAACCGCCCGCCTCCGGGTCATCCGCGACAGATGGGACCTGATACCTTTTCTCGGGGCGATTGAGCGACATGTACTGCCCAGTCCAACCGAAGCGATGTTTTGATATGATAGAGACTTTCGAGCAGTTTTTGCGCCTGACGCACGCCACTTCCGCCCTGATTGCCGTCTATGACGCTGATGATCGCCTGCGATATGCCAATGATGCCTTCCGCTCAGTTTACTTCATCGATGCCGACGAGACGCCGCTGTGGCCCGATCTGATGCGTCGCAATTTCGAACTCGGACGTGGCACGGTCATCCGCGTCGCCGATTTCGATGAATGGCTGCGATCGACACAATCGCGTCGCGGAAAAATTGGATTTCGCGCCTTCGAGACGGATTTGGTCGACGGCCGGTGGCTGTGGATGACTGAGGCGGTTCAAAAGAATGGCTGGATGCTGTGCATCGCCAGCGACATTACGAGCTTACGGGCAGACGAGCGAAGCGTCCGGCAGGATCGCGATCTTGCCATTAAGGCATCGCAAACCGACGAACTGACAGGCGTTGCCAATCGACGCTTCGTCATGGCGCGGATTGAGGATATGCTAGAATGCGCGCAAGATGGCGATGCCGGGTGCCTGGCCGTCTTCGACATCGATAATTTCAAGTATATCAACGACCGCCTGGGCCATCATATCGGCGACGTTGTTCTGCGGGACTTCGCCCACCGCATTCACCAGATCGTCCGACGCACCGATTGTTTCGGACGCGTTGGCGGGGAAGAGTTCCTCCTGGTGATGCCGCGTACCATCCTTGCGGACGCCATCGTTATCATCGAACGCATGCTCTCGATTATCCGAACTTGCCGGCCACTCATAGAACTTCCCGATTTCAGCTATACCTTCTCGGCAGGCATTGCTGCTTCTCAGGCAATGGATACCGTTTCGGATCTCTATCGCAGAGCCGACGAGGCTCTTTACGCCGCAAAACTCAATGGCCGCGACAGGGCGTGCGCGGCCTGAACAATCAGATATCAGGGCCAGTATCGGCAGGCCGCCCCGTAGTCAGGTAAGGGCAGGCTTTATCATCTCATGGATGATTGAAGAGGCGGCCTTTGAAGGTTGGAGGAGTGACGGGTGGCGGGTCGGCCACCTCCGGCGGGTGGGGCCGCGCGTCTTTTTCCCGCCCCATTGCAGAGACCTTCGGCCGGAAAAGCTTCGACGGCTGGTCTGGAAGACATGACGCTGCCGCTTCCAAGATCCAGGCGAACGGAGGCCGTGCGATCGCCGTACAGGCAGATGTTGGTGCTCCGGGCGCTGCCGCCGAGCTGTTTGATGCTGCCGAGAACCCGGCAAGTCGGATGAACTGGTCCACTCCATCGCCAAGACGATATCCCTGAGCCGTCTTGGCCAACCGGAGAATGTCGCTTCGGTCGTTGCCTTCCTGGTGAGTTCGGAAGATGCCTGGGTGAACGGCCAGGTGCTCCGCGTCAATGGCGGCATGATCTGAAGCAAAACCCGAGCCGAGAAGGAAAGCATGCCATTCGTGAACATCAAGACGCCGGAAGGCGCGCTGAACCGCGCCCAGAAACAGGAGGTCGTGCACTGTTTTACGAATATGATCGCGAGTATTTTTCAGAGGCCGCAAGGCCGCACACAATGGTGCTGATCGAGGAGGTGAAGGACGGCGGTTATGGCGGCGCCGACAAGATATTTATCCTGCCGGACGTCTATTGCTGCAAAGAAAACAGCTACTGACTCATTGCCGTTGGACATGCCGTCCGCCTGCAATGTCGATTGCACCGCCGCCTGCCCAGCGCTTGCGTAAGCGTTCGCCGGACGTCGACTTCTTTTATGCTCGCTCCGTGGGGTCGCATTGTGGCAGCAGGCCTGCCCCCGACTCTCCATCAAGATTGCAAAGCTCTTTGAAATAACCGCGCCAGTCTCTCGGCAAAGGCACGGGGATCGACAGGTCTGTCGCCATCAAGGATCCGTGCCTGGTCAAGCAAGAGCAATGCTGCATCCTCTCTTAGCGAGGAGCCGTCGTCTTTGGCAGCAATTCCCTTCACCAGAGGATGCTCGAGATTGATCTCCAGGATGGGCTTAGCGAGCGACTGGAGTCGCCCGGCACCCTGCAGTATCTTTTCCATCTGGCGGTCATAGCCTTGCTCAGATGCGACGAGGCAAACCGCGCTTTCCGTCAGTCGATCGGAGGCACGAACATCCGACACTTGGTGTGCAAGCGTCTCGCGGGCAAAGGCAATGAAGCTCTGGAGATCAGCCGGAGTTTCGCTGCTCATGGCTTGCTCTTCATTGGGTTTGGCGAACTGCGCCAGGTCGGCTGCCCCTTGCGTGATCGATTTGAAGGTCTTTCCCTTGAACTCGGGGGCATTCATCACCCAGAAGCTGTCGATGGGATCGGTCAACAGCAGGACCTCGATGCCGCGAGCGCGAAATCCTTCCAGCTGCGGCGAAGCCTTCAACTGATCCAGACTGGTGCCGGTCAAATAGTAAATTGCGCTCTGATCCTCTCTGGCATCCTTCAGATATTCTTCCAAAGAGCGATACCCATCACTCGAGGCCGTGGTTCTAAAGCGCGACAGGGCCATCAGCTGCGAGCGCCGTTCGAAATCCTCGTAAATGCCTTCTTTAACGATTGGACCAAAATTCTCCCAAAACTTGATGAAGGCGTCCGCATCGGTCTCGGCCAGTTTTTCGATTGCTGCCACCACCCTGCTGGTGATGCCCTTTCTGATCGCCGCCAGAACCGGGCTCGCCTGGATCATCTCGCGCGATACGTTGAGGGGAAGATCTGCGGTATCGAGCAGGCCCCTCACAAAGCGAAGATAACGCGGCACGAGTTCGGTGTCGTCGGTGATGAAAACACGCTTTACATAAAGCTTCATTCGGCCCTTGCGGTCGGGATCGAACATGTCGAAGGGCTGCGATCCCGGAACAAAGGCTAGTGCAGTATATTCATGCCGCCCTTCGGCCCGGAAATGAACAGTCACGGCAGGCTCGTCATATTGTCCGGAAATACCGCGGTAGAAATCCGTATATTCTTCGGGCGAAATGTCACTTTTCGAGCGAGTCCAAAGCGCCGTACCGTCGGTGAGCTGGATCGGTTCGGCGTTCGGCTTTTCAACGATCGTGATCGGCACGGGAACGTGGCCGGATTGTTCCTTGACGATCCGCTCGACCGACCAGCGGGTTGTGTAAGTCTTGGCGTCCTCCATCAAATGCAATGTGATGCGCGTGCCGCGCTGCGGAGCCGCAGCCAGGTCCACGGCACTGACGCTATAGCTGCCCTTACCATCGGACGACCACAACCAGGCCTCATCGGTGCCCGCTCGCCGGCAAACCACGTCAACGCGGTCGGCTACCATGAAGCAGGAATAGAAGCCGACGCCGAACTGGCCGATCAGTTGGGCGCTCTCGCCGGCCTTGCTGGCCTCAATGCGCTCCATGAAGGCACGGGTTCCCGAGCGGGCAATGGTACCAAGCGCCTCAATCAAGTCGTCATGGCTCATACCGATACCATTGTCCTCGACGACCAATTGGCGCTTTTCCTCGTCGAGCGACAGCGTGATTCGGCTGTCTGGATCGTTTGCAAGGAGCGTGGGTGTGGCAATCGCCTCGAACCGTAGCTTCTCGCAAGCATCGGCGGCGTTCGAGATCAGTTCACGCAGAAAGACATCCTTGTCCGAATAGACCGAATGCACCATCATATGCAGGAGGCGCGCCACATCGGCTTCGAAGATGTGGTTCTCGGCAGGCTTGTGCGTGGCGGTCGTCGTCATACGTCATCATCTCCGTCATGATGAAAAAAGAACGATCGATCAGGTGGCAAAGACTGCGATCAAATTCAAGATGTTTCTTTGACGCCGAATGAAGCGCAATGCTCGTCCGCTTTCGCCGCCGGTTTTTGGAATTCTCGGTGTCACCCGCTCCAGCTTGACGTAATCCGCCAGCGCCTTGCCGACCTCGAGCAGATGCGGCAGCCTGTCATGCCTGTCGCCCTTTCCACGAATGAGGGTTTCTCCCGAGCGCCAGTTGATGTCGTCGATCTGAATTGCGACCACCTCTGGCGGACGCAGAGCGAGGCGCGCCATCAACAGCGCCATTGTGGAGTTGTGCAAAAAACTGGATGGTGTCGTGTTGCGCACTGCATCCAGTGTCATGCCAACCGGCTCGAGAAAGAAGATGACGTGGGAGCCGCCTGCCGAACCGCTGCGCTAGGCGGGGCACGGCCTTCGCCAGATTTGTGGTCGTCTTTCCAGCCTTGAACAGGTAGCGGAAGAAGTTTCGCAGGTGCAACGGCACGGTCTTGCCGCGCGGTCCCTTTTGATGGCACGCGCGATGACCCAAGCACGCATGACCTTGGCGACATCAATTTATGCAGCTCAGGTAGATATTGACCGTGCTTCCCGCGATCGAGTTCAGCCATCTCATCGATAATGGCGACGAGATGATCCTGGAACATCGAGAAGGCACAGGCATAAAACAGCGGTAACGGGCGATGGTCGTCCTGATTCCTTGTGTTTCAAACAAGCAAAGACGGCGATCAATCTCAGCGTTGCGCAAGGGATGCTGTGAACGCGATGATCAAAGCAAAATTGCCGTTTCTTCTTTTGCGGTGCGGATTATCATCATTGTGAAGAAGCGAGCAACGTTAGTCTCATCGCGGAATAACCTGTCGCACAGGGAGTCGAATTCTTCCATATCGCGCAGGCGCAGCATTAGAACGACATCGGTTTCGCCAGTGACGGCATAGGCCTGCGAAACGGCTTCCTCAGTACTTGCGGTGGCCAGAAAGCGACGCATATGCGCCTCGCCGTGCAACTTCAGCTCCACGGTAACCAGCGCCTTGATACCACGCCCAGCCTTGGCGGGATTGAGGATCGCGACAATTCGGTCAATCACCCCTGATTTTCGAAGCCGCTGCACACGGCGCAGACAACTGGAGGGAGACAGGCCCACCTCGTCGGCCATATCGACATTCGTGCGCGCTGCGTCGCGCTGCATTAGATTCAAAAGTTTTCGGTCAATACGATCCATTTCCGCAGCATATCCATCAGTCGCCGGTCTGCAATAAAATTGCACGGTTTTGCAATCTTTGATCACAAATTCGAACCGGCTCAGGCTAGCAGATTGAGGCACCAAAATGGGAGAGCTCAAATGCCGCTATTGTTGCAAATCCGGCGCAACACGCAGGAAACACTCAGAATTTACTGGATGCTTGTCCGCATCACGATTCCGATCGCGATCGTGACGGAGCTGCTATCACGGGTGGGGGCGATCAAGGCGGTCGCCCCCACTTTTGCGCCCGTCATGAATTTGGTCGGGTTACCTGCGGAGCTGGGGCTAGCCTGGCTGACGGGCATGCTCGTCGGGATATGGGGTGCTGTTCCACTCATTTTTACGCTCGTTCCCGCGTCATCGCTGAGCGTGGCGGACATCACAGTCTTCTCGGCGCTCATCCTATTCGCACACGGTCTGCCTATCGAGCAGAAGATCATCCAGAAGGCAGGACCGGGCATGATCGCCACGACGCTGCTGCGCATCTTGGGCGGTTTGCTTTATGCCTTCCTGCTCCATCATGTCCTGACGGCTACGAACTGGTTGTCGGCTCCAGCAAAACCGGCCTGGATTCCAATGGGCGTCACACCGGATTGGGCCGAATACTTTCTTGGTCTTGCCGAGACCATGATGTGGATGCTTGTCATCCTTGTGGTCCTATCCTGGAGTCTTCAAATCCTCAAGGCGAGCGGACTGCTGGATCTGATGATGAAGGCGCTTTCGCCCGTGCTGCGTCTTGCCGGCATCCGGGACGAGGCTGAACACCTTACCGCTGTCGGGCTGTTTTTAGGCATTTCCTACGGTGCCGGTCTTCTGATCCGAGAGGCCCAATCGGGGGCGGTATCACCGCGTCAGATTTTTCTGTCGTGCGTGTTCATGGGTTTCGCACACAGCGTGATCGAAGACACACTCATCGTGATTGCGCTTGGCGCTGATGTGCATGGTGTCCTTACCGGGCGGATCGCTTTTGCCATAACAGCAACAGCAATGATTGCCACTTTGCTTCACCGGTTGTCTGACAAGACATTCTTTTCGCAGATGTTTCGGCAACAAAGCCCACAGGTGGAAGCCGGATGAACTTTGGACGAAAGGCCACGTCGGTCGTAACCGGGCTTCTCGTGCCCAGCATCTTTTCTGCTGGTCTATCCTCCGCGGCAATTGCCCCTGAAGTGCCATTACGGCAGTGGGATCGAGAATTCGACATATGCAATTGTCGTTACCTTCAGCTCCATCGCAACGGCGCTCGCCTCCTTGCTGCTTGGATGCCTCGGATCGGCGACAGGCGGAGGCTTGTCATTGGCCAAGCGGCCCCGGGTAGCCTCGCCTATGGACTTGTTTATCTGTTCCCCTACAAACCGGTCTTTCATTCTGCTTGATTTTGTCGTTTGGCGGCGCGCTGTTCTCGCAGGCGTTTTCGTTCTCCCATGCCGCCGGCTGCCATTTGCCCAGCGAGCACTTTTCGGTCTTCGATGTCATTGGAGCCGCTGCTCTGGCGCACCAGTGCCGCGCACTGATCTCGATTGTTGTTGTCATGGCGGAGCGCCAACCGGCATCTTCCGGATTGATAATCTCAAAGCGGAATTTGGGATGCTTCTCCCTCTCCAGCCGGTCATGGGACCAAGCCGGTTTGAGCCTGCGATAGCTTTGTCAATATAGCTTTCCTTTGACTAGGAAAGAGCGCATGATGCAATGCTCGTCAAGATCAGGCGTGATGCCTGGTAGCGAGGCTATCGAGACGGCAGATGAGTTCTGCTCGGATGGCACAACCATTCTCGTTCTATCAGTCGCAGCAACAGTCGAGTGCCCCAGTCGTCATTGAATATGGCGCCTCCGGAGGCATCCTAGGCAGCAGCCGAAGAATTGTCAGAACCGTACAGAGTGCGCTCAAGTCCTAGCATCGTTGTGTGCTTGGGCTCATAAATCAGCAAATAGCTGATCCTCGTGATGCTTGGTGTGGGACCGGGCTCTAGCCAAAGGAGAACCGTCCATGCCAGCCTTCTCACAGGCGACCGTTTCAAACAGATTGCTTAAGGCGTTGGCGCCGGAAGCCTTCGAATGGCTCCGCCCCGAAATGACCGCAATCGATCTTGGCCTCAAGTACGTTGTTGTCGAAGCCAACGAGCCCACCTTACAGGTTTGCTTCATAGAGAGCGGTCTTGCGTCAATGGTTGCCGTCAGCTCCGACGATGAGGCGGTGGAGGTGGGGCACGTGGGACGCGAGGGTCTTGGTGGCCACCATGTGCTGTTAATGACCGAAACCACCCCCAACAGAACATTCATGCAAGTCGCTGGAACCGGAATAGCCGTGCCGATCGAGCACTTCCTGAGTATTGTCGACGATCATAAGCCGACAAGGGATTTGCTACTGCGCTACGTGCATTCGGCGAGCTTGCAGCTTGCCCATTCAGCTCTGGCAAATGCGCGCTACAGCATGCAGGAGCGCCTCGCGCGATGGCTGCTTATGTGCCATGACCGTCTCGAGGGCGACAATCTCGCGCTCACCCATGAATTCCTGGGAATGATGCTTGGGGTTCGACGTGCTGGCGTGACAAACGAGTTGCATATCCTCGAAGGTGTTCATGCCATCAAATCGACGCGGGGGAACGTGAAAATCTTGGACAGGCAAAAGCTCCAGGACATTGCCGGTGGCTGCTACGGCCTGCCCGAAGCGGAGTACGAGCGACTGATAGGCATTCCGATGAGCCACATGCATCGGGGTTCTTCGCATCGCATCTTCAAACTGAAAAACATAAACAACGGCCCGGCGTCATCGTAGATTTCAATATTCCGGTCGCAAAAGTTTCGGCCGTGCCGCAGCGCGCGTCATTGGGGCCTCGTGGGTGGCATCCTTCAACGTGGGCGATCGGTGGCGTCAGGATGTGATGACATTGATCCTGCAGATCACATTGAAACAGACTGTCAGCACTGCAGCTCCTTAAATCGCGTTTGATCGTTTTCGGTGGCGTCCAAGGTTCGTGACGGCGCGCTCGGTCCTTTGTGCTTAAGACATTAAGTCCGGTTCGCGCTAGAGCCGTTGTGCCGAGTTTATGGGCGGTAGCTCTGGATCAGTCGAACTGCCCCTCCGGCTGGCTTTCAACGCTGTTGACCAAGGACCGTGGAAGCCGGTGGGAAGTGTGGGCTCGGCTGCTCGCTGCGGCCTGACCCCTCACGTCGGCCCAGCCGGCGCCATGGCTTGAGCGCTTGATGGTTTGTCCGAAACCGCACAATCACTTTTTGCCGTTCGCCATTTGTGCCATAGTTTTTCCTGACCCCGACGAGGCTGTTTTGGGCCGACTTTTGCTTTATGGGAGGGCGTCATGGTTCTCTTTGAACTCCTCTCATTCACGGACGAAGAGGTCGATCTCATCACCTGCGCCCTGCGCCGATGGTCGCAAAAGAACCACGTTGAAATCCACAGCGAGCGTGGCCAGAACGCAGTCAAGCGTGCCATCGAGCTTGTTGCTTGCGGGATCAAGTCATCGGAAAAACTGGTCGAGAGGCTCAACCGTGATTGCGGCCCTCCACCCGATGGCAATCCTTCGTCTCTGGCTGGCGGGAAAACCCAATCGGCTGACTCCTGTTCCGGTTCGAAACGTTCGTCAACCCGCGCCTGATATGCCAATCTTGCCGATGATTGCGACGAAGCACCTGATATGCCGGCAAAGATCTAGCGGCCGCTAATGGCTTTCCTTAGAGCGACCGCCGCCTGCAAGGTCCTTGCTTAGAGGATGTGCCTGGCGTTGGAACCTCCAGTTGGGAAAAACACAGGCGCTCGATCGCAGCACAGGCCAGTTCCCTGCCCGGCCTTTCCGGCGATGTCCTTATTCTCCCTTTGCCTCTCTTTCGGTCTTCATGCGCATGTAATGTCGCCAGCCGCCGAGTTCGGTAATCTCCTGTGCACCAGCCACGGCATAAGCTTCACAGACGAACCCCGAGACGCTGGAGCCATCGTCGAGAACAAGCTTGCCGATGCCGAGCGGGCCGGGGATATTTTGCACGAAACGACCAAAGCCTTCCGGAGGCAGCGCCCAGACCTCGACTTCGAGGCCTTTTCCCTGATACCCAGGTTGGCGCACCAGGCCGGGTTTTGGCGGGGCTGTGTTCGGAAGGACAAAAAGCCTGTAGTCGCCGGCAGTCCGGCAAATTCTAATAAGGCGCCCACCGCCTCCCGTGAGCTCGTGGTTGAGCGGCATGCCAGTCAGATGGGCCCCGACGACGGCAATCGGGATAGAGCGATCATCGGCCTGCGGCACGAGGCTTTTCTTGGGAATGACGGCCGCGCGGTCCTTGCCCATCCCTTCATTCAAGGCTCGGTGCATGGCGTCGGCGAAAGGGGCGAGAGCGTCGTCGGTAAAGGCCGGGCCGATCAGCGTAACACCGGCCGGCAGGTGCCCGTCCGCATCAAATCCGGCCGGGACGGCGATCGCTGCGCAATCGAGCAGGTTTACGAAGTTGGTATAGCGGCCGAAATGACCGTTTTTGACAATCGGATCCTCCACCATCTGCTCGACGGTATAAGTGGTCGGCGAGGTCGGCAGCATTAGAATATCGGCCTTTTGCCATTCCTCCTTGGTCTTCTGCCTGAGCCCTTCGAGCTTGTATCTGCCCTCGAAGGCGGCAACGGCATCATAGGCTTTCGCGCCCTCGATAATAGCGCGCACCGTCGGATCGAAATCATCGGCATTCGTCGCCAGAAAATCCCTGACCGCAGCCAGCCGTTCGGCGACCCAGGGACCGTTATACAGCAATTCGGCCGCCTGCCGGAACGGGGCATAATCGAAAGGAACGATGGCGGCACCGAGAGCCCGCGCCCTTTCGATGGCCGCATCATAGAGGCCCTCGACGTCCTTGTTGCCGAAGAATTCCCGTTCGTCACGATCGAGCACGCCAACCCTCAGGCCGGAGGCAGGCAGGCTGGCGGGAGCTGCCTTGCGTGAGAAGGGGTCGGCGGCGTCATAACCCTCCATCACTTTGCGGATCGCAACGCCGTCGCCGACCGTCGCGGCAAAAACGGTGACGACATCGACGCTACGGCAGGCGGGAACCACGCCGACATTCGGCACGAGCCCCGGCGTCGGCTTGATGCCGACAAGATTGTTGAAGGCCGCCGGCACGCGTCCGGAACCGGCCGTATCGGTGCCGAGCGCGAAGCTCGCCAGGCCCGAAGCAACGGCTACGGCCGACCCGGAACTCGAGCCCCCCGACACATAATCCCTGTCAAAGACCGAGCGCGGCGCACCGTGGGGCGACCGCGTGCCGTTGAGGCCGGTGGCGAACTGGTCGAGATTGGTCTTGCCGATCATCAAAGCGCCGGCAGCTGTCAGCCGCGCCACCACCGCCGCGTCCTGCTCGGGGCGATAAGCAAAGGCCGGGCAGGCCGCCGTCGTCGGCAAGCCGGCAACATCGATATTGTCCTTGACCGCGAAGGGAATTCCCCAGAGCGGCAGACTGTTTGGTCCGGGAGCGCGGGCCATCAGCTCCCTGGCGGCAT
This sequence comes from Rhizobium azibense, assembly GCF_004342325.1. NCBI lineage: Bacteria > Pseudomonadati > Pseudomonadota > Alphaproteobacteria > Hyphomicrobiales > Rhizobiaceae > Rhizobium > Rhizobium azibense. The sequence goes on from NZ_SMBJ01000002.1 coordinate 491,522, forward strand.
CGCGTAAATCATCGTCGGGGGTCGGAGTGATGAAGATTGCCGGATCATCGGAAGCTCTGCGTCGGGCGATCACCTGCTCGACAAGGTCGAGGGGCGAAAGTCCGGCTGCATAGGCGGATTGGAGCGAAGCGAGATCGAGAATGGTAGGGAGCATCAGATTTCCTCCAGCACGACGAGGACATCGCCGGCTTTTACGTTGCGGCCGGGGCCTGCGCGCAGATCGCGGACCCGACCTGGGGCATGGGCGGTCACATTGATTTCCATCTTCATCGATTCGATAATGGCGAGCGTCTGACCGGCGATGATCGGTTGACCTTCCTCGACGAGGATCTTCCAGACGTTTCCGGGCACGGCGCTTTCGACGCCAAAGCAACCTTCGGGGATTTCGCCTCCAAGCCCACTGCCGGTGCCCTCGTCGACGACGAAGCTGTCGAGGCCGAGATCCTTCCAGCGCTTGCGTTCGGCCTCGAACGCGGCTTGCTGATTGGCCTTGAAGTCATCAATCGCTGGTGCATTGGCAGAAAGCTCCGCCTCATAGGCGGCATAGCTGAATTCGGTTTCCTCGATGCGGACTGGATAACCGCCATAGGGGAATGCGGCGCGCGCCTCGGTCAGCTCCTCGTGGCTCACCGGAAAGAACCGGATCTGGTCAAAGAAATCGAGCAGCCAGGGCTTGTCCTTGGAGAAGAACGGCGTCTGACGCCACGTATTCCAGACCTGAATCGTGCGGCCGAACAACTGATAGCCGCCGGGACCTTCCATGCCATAGATGCACATATAGGCGCCCCCGATGCCGACGGCGTTTTCCGGCGTCCAGGTCCTGGCGGGATTGTATTTTGTCGTCACCAGCCGATGCCGGGGATCTACCGGTGTGGCAACCGGAGCGCCGAGATAGACGTCACCGAGCCCGAGTACGAGATAGCTGGCGTCGAAGACGACCTTGCGCACAGCCTGTTCGTCGGCCAGGCCGTTGATGCGGCGGATGAACTCGATATTCGACGGACACCATGGCGCATTCGGCCGGACCAGTTCCTGATACTTGCGCATCGCAAGTTCGGCATCTGGATCGTTCCAGGAGAGCGGCAGATGCACGATCCGGCTTGGGACCTTCACCGCCTGCGCCGGCGGCAGGGAAGCTTCGATCTCGGCGAGCAGGCCGAGAAGGCGCCTACGGGTAAGGCCGCCTCCGCCATAGTGGATCTGCAGCGATCGTATGCCCGGAGTAAGATCGATAAGCCCGCCGAGCTTCGCCTCCTGGATTGCCTGCATCAAAAGATGGACACGCAAGCGGAGCGCAATGTCGAGCTGCATTGGCCCATATTCGACCAGCAGGTTGTCGTCTCCCTGCCGGCGATAGATCACGGGGACCGGCCCTGCATCGCTTCGCCCGACGATCGGCGAGCCGGCGGCGTCGGCGATGCGCTTGACCATTGGCCCGGCGATCGGGTCTCCGGCGCGTTTCACCGCGTGGAAGCGGATTTTGTCGCCTGGTTTGAATTGGCCCATCTTCCATTGCTCGTCGCGCGCAATCACCGCCGGACACACGAAACCGCCGAGACTTGGGCCGTCGGGACCGAGGATGATTGGCATGTCGCCGGTAAAGTCGATTGCGCCGACGGCATAGGCATTGTCGTGCAGGTTCGAGGGGTGGAGGCCCGCTTCGCCGCCGTCGGCGCGGGCCCACTTCGGCGCCGGACCGATCAGACGCACTCCGGTGCGGGCACTGTTGAAATGGACTTCGTACTCCGTCGAAAACAGCGTTTCGATGTCTTCCTCCAGAAAGAAATCGGGAGCCCCATGCGGACCGTAGAGGACACCGACCTCCCAGGCGCTCGTGAGCTCGGCTGGATCGTTGGCCGGCTTTGATCTCGGCTGCGGCGTGCGGGCAAGCCGCAGCACATGCCCGGCGTGAAGGGTGCCGGTGGCATTCCCGCCGAACTGCCCCAGGCCGAAGGTTGCTCGTGAACCGAGTACTACCGGTGCTGCAAATCCGCCGGCCACGGCCAGATACGAGCGCTGGCCGGCGCCGACAATCGTCCCGATCGCAAGCGTCTGGCCCGCCTTGACGAGGATCGCCGTTCCCTGCTCAATCGACGTACCGTCGAGGGTCATCGGCATGTGCGCGCCGGCAAGGGCGATCTCGACATCCGAGAAGAATTTGAGCACCGGGCCGGATACGGTGAGTTCGAGAGCCGCCGCCTCGTCACCATTTCCGACCAGCCTGTTGGCATGGCGGAACGATCGCTCGTCCATTGGTCCGCACGGCGGTACCCCGACGTGCCAGAGACCCAACCGCCCGGGCAATTCCTGCAAGCTCGACTGGGCGCCCGGCGCAATCACCTCTACGACTTCGGGCACGAAGGTGAAATCCTTGAGCGCCGTCGTCGCTACATCACCACTCGAAAGGAGCTCCGACTTCGCAATCGCCCTCAGATAATCGAGATTCGTTTCGATACCCGAAATCGCGCTTTCCTTTAGAGCCTTGCCGAGGGCCGCGATTGCGGCCGGGCGATCTTTGGCCCTCACGATCACCTTGGCAAGCATGGGATCGTAATAGGGACTAACCTCGGTGCCGGTCTCGACCCAACCATCGACACGGACGTTTTTTGGAAAGACGACCTCGGTCAGCAGTCCAGCGCTTGGCCTGAACTCCGCATGCGGCATTTCTGCATAGATGCGCGCTTCGATGGCCGCGCCACTGGGTACAAGGGCCGCGTTAGCGGTCAGCATATCCTCCCCAGCCGCCTGACGGATCATCCATTCGACCAGATCAATGCCGAAGACGGCCTCGGTCACCGGATGTTCGACCTGCAGTCGGGTATTGACCTCGAGGAAGTAGAATTCCTCGCCCGCAGGATCGTAGATGAATTCGACCGTTCCCGCCGAACGGTAGCCGGCGGAGGCACCGAGCGTAACGGCCGCGGCATGCAGCCGCGTGCGAACCGCATCCGGCAATCCTGGCGCTGGCGTCTCTTCGATCACCTTCTGGTTCCTGCGCTGCAATGAGCAGTCGCGATCGCCAAGCGCGATCACTCGGCCATTGCCATCGCCGAAGATCTGCACTTCAACATGGCGGGCCCTGGCGACAAAGCGCTCGAGATAGACGCGCGCATCACCGAAACTTGCGCGCGCCGTGCGCTGCACGCTGTCGAAGGCCGCCTTCAGTTGGCCGGGATCATTGCAGAGTTGCATTCCGATGCCGCCGCCGCCGGCGGTCGATTTCAGCATCAGCGGATATCCGATGTCGGCCGCGGCCGTGAGCGCAGCTTCGCTCGTCTCCAAAAGACTGCTGCCTGGAAGCAGCGGCACGCCGCACGATTGCGCCAGTTCGCGGGCGGTGTGCTTCAGTCCGAAAGCCGCGATATTGCCGGGCGTCGGGCCAATGAAGGCGATCCCTGCCTTTGCCAGGCGCTCGGCAAAGTCGATATTCTCCGAAAGGAAGCCGTAGCCGGGATGGACTGCCTCGGCACCTGTTGCAATGCAGGCAGCGATGACGGCCTCGACGTCGAGGTAGCTTGCGGCCGCCGGTGCCGGGCCGAGCCTTACCGCCTGATCCGCCATCAACACCGCCTTGGAAAAGCGGTCGACATCCGAATAGACGGCGACGGATGAAATACCCATGCGCTGCAACGTCTTGATGATCCGGACAGCGATCTCGCCCCGGTTTGCGATAAGAATCTTCTTGAACATGTCAGATCTCGCTGTCCCAGACCAGCACCCGGATCGGGGTCGGATCGAAACCGTTGCAGGGATTGTTGATCTGCGGGCAATTGGAAATGACGAGCAAAATGTCCATCTCGGCTTTCAGCTCAACATAGTCACCTGGCCCGGAGATCCCGTCGACGATCGTCATCTCGCCGCTTGGCTCGATCGGGACGTTCATGAAGAAATTGATGTTGGGGACGATATCGCGCTTGCTCATTCCGTGCTTGGAGACTTCAAGAACGAAATTGTCGCGGCAGGCATGGAGATATCTGGTTTGGTGGCCGAAGCGCACTGTATTGCTCTCGCAAGAGCAGGCACCGGCAGACGTATCATGGCGCCCGCAACTGTCGGCGGTCATTGTCAGCATCACCCGACCCTCATTGGAGATGATCCTCGTGCCGGTCGAAATATAGGCCGCGCCCTGTTCGCGCATCGTATCCTGGTTGGAGTAGCGTTCGGAAAAGTCCTCGGCATTGTAGAACAGCGTGTCGACCGCCTGTTGGCCGTATGTGTCCTCGATACGGATGGTCTGACCCTTCCGGATCACCGCCGAAAATGGTGCCTCAGCCGGGATGTAATGGTCCTGCGCGACGTTCTCGAGCGTGCGGCCCGGCGCTGTTTGAATGAAATCGGTCATCGTCATGTTTCCCTCACACTGCCGCCCGCGCGTTGTTTTCGAAGCCGCGAACAGCCTCGGCGGTCGCCGTCCGGCAAAAGTCGCCGCTCCGGGGCTCGGTCGCCGCGATACGCGTGACGGTCACCGGATTGGGCCGATAGACCTTGTCCGGGTTGAGCGCATGGGGGCAGTTGGAAAAGCCGACGATCATATCCATCTCGGCGCGCAGCTCGATATAATCGCCTTCATGCAGAAGTTCCGGCTTCCACGCGAACGCTCCGTTCCGGTCGACGCGGACCGGGGCAAAGAGTGCAAGGGCCGGCGGAATGTCGCGTTTGTCGAGCCCGGCTTTGGTGGCAAGGAGGATCAGGTTGTCACGGGTGTTGCGCGTGCCCTCACCGTATTTTGCCGCGTTCGACCCGGATGTGGACCCGCCCACCACCCCGTCATGGGCGCCCGAGGAGTCTTCCGTCACCGAAAACATCACTCGCCCCATGTCAGAGAAAATCACACGACCTTTTCCCAGGACAGTTGTCCACTGCACCTTCATTGTATCGGGCAGGTTCAGCCGCTCGCTGGTCTCGGCGGCACTCCAGGCGATGAGGGAAAGGGTCGAGAATCCGCTGTCGAGGCTGACGCGAAATACCTCGTGCTTGTTGATATGTGTCGACCAATACCACCCACCAGGGATCACCTCGCGGTGGATGATCTTGTCGGGCGCGATTTCGGGCGCCGGCAATGGGCTCGTACCGGGCAGTGCCTTTGGCGCATATTCGAGCCCCTTTTTCTGATGCTCCTCGTAACGCGCGCGGTTGGCAGCGATGTCTTGCGGCGAACGTCTGACACGTGTCATGACTGGATTTCTCCTGACGAAGCCAGGTCGTCCCGGCAATGCCCCTGGTAGGCGACCGGGCCGTCCCGATCAGGGCTGAAGATCGAAGGCGATCCGGCTTGCCGTGGCGGCCAGATTGAAATGTCTTTGGTGATGGTCGCGCCGTAGCGCAGTTTCTCCTCGGCTCGATCGCGCCGCCGCTCGAAGGCGACCACGCGGGTTGCAAGCGTGAACGCCTCGCGCATGTCATGGGTGACCATAACGACAGTCATCTGCGTTTCGTGCCAGAGCCGTTTCATCAGCATGTGGATCTCGGCGCGGATACCTGGGTCGAGCGCGCCGAATGGCTCGTCAAGCAACATCACTTTCGGCTTCATGATAAGCGCCTGGGCAAGCGCCAGCCGTTGCTGCATCCCCCCTGAAAGCTGTGCCGGATACTTGTCTTCCGCCCCCGCCAGGCCGACTTCTGCGATCAACTGTCGCGCCGTGGCGATTGCGTCCCGCCGCGCAGCTCCAAAGAGCTTCGCCTTGAAGCGCGCGCCGGAAAATTCCTTGCCGAGCAGCACATTGCCGAGCACGGTGAGGTGCGGAAAGACCGAGTAGCGTTGGAAGACGACACCCCGATCGGGGCCGGGCTGCGCCGGAAGAAGCTCGCCATCGAGCAGAATCCGGCCTCTGGTTGGCTGTTCCTGACCGAGCAGCATACGCAGGAACGTCGACTTGCCGCAGCCCGAAGGCCCGACAAGTGCGACGAACGCACGCGAAGCGACGGTCAGCGATACGTTCTCAAGCACGATCTGGTCGCCGTATTCCTTCCAGACATTTTCGATCCTGAGTTCGCTCATCCCTGCTTCTCCAGTTCGGACCAGGGGAAGGCGGCGACGCGGATGCGATCAAGGACGTAGTTCGTCATGACGGCGAGCAGCGTGATCCAGACGACATAGGGGAAGATCACGTCCATCGCCAGATAGCGGCGGACGAGGAAGATGCGGTAGCCGAGGCCGGATTCCGAGGAAATCGCTTCTGCGGCAATCAGGAAAAGCCAGGCAGGTCCCAGCTGCAGCTTGAGGCAGATGATAAGCCGCGGCACGATCTGAGGAAGCACGACGCGCAAGGCGATCTGCCAGGAGGATCCGCCAAGCGTCTCGGCCTTGACGACCTGCTCACGCGGCAATTCCAACGCCTTCAGCGCTAGGTCGCGGATCATCGTCGGCGCGACGCCGATCACGATAAGCGCAATCTTGGATGTCTCGCCGAGACCCATCACGATGAAGAGGATCGGAAGCAGCGCCAGCGGCGGCACCATAGAGACGACAGCGATGAAGGGAGCAAGGAGCGCCCGCAGATATGGCAGCATGCCGATTAGCATTCCCGTCAGCAGCGCTGTCGCTGTGGAGATGCCGAGGCCCGCGAAAAGCCGGATCAAGCTCGCCCAGGTATCCGACCAGAGCGGATATTCGCCGGTGCGCTGATCTGCGATGAAGGCCATGCGTTCGATCGCCTGAACGAAACCGGAGAGAGTGGGCAGCAGCTTGTCGTTGGCATTCTCGGACAAGCGCGCCGCCGAACCGAAGGCATAGGCTACGATCAGCAACACGAAGGGCACCAGCATCAGGGCAAATTGAGCGCCCCGACTTGGCTTGATGTTGATCCAGCGCATGAGGAAAGCTCCGCTGATGAAGGAATGACACGGCGCAGTTTCCCGCGCCGCCGGTCGAACTCGCTCAGAGCGCCCCGTCAGCAGCCGCCTTCATGTAGGTCTCGGTGAAGCGCAGCTTGACGTTGCCACTGTCGCCGAGGATCTTGCCGTCCGGCATTTCGATCCCGATGACATCTGCCGATGGCGCACCATTGCCGAGCAGGCCCTTCTCGAAGAGGAAGTTGCGCACCAGATCCATCGTCTTGGGAAGACTCTCGGATACGGTGAAGGCGACGGCGTCGGTGGGATTGTCAAAGAGCTTGGTCGCAGCGACCTGCGCTTCGAAACCTTCAAGGTCGGTGCCGGAAGCCGACCCCATGGTCTCGCGGGCCGCCTTGCCGTCCGGCGTATCGGCCTCCATCAGCGCGGCGGTCTCATACCAGATGCCAGCTAGCGCCTTGCCGAAATTGGGATTGTCCTTGAGCACATCAGTATTGGCGACCATCAAGTCGATGATTTCACCCGGCACCTGCGAACTGTCGAATACCTTCTTGGCCGAAGGATCCTCAAGGACACTGGAGACCAGGGGATTCCAGGTGACGACGGCGGTGACGTCGGGCGTCTTGTAGGCGCCGACCATGTCGGCGTCGGACGTGTTGACGACCTTCACATCGCGCTCTGTCAGCTTGATGCTTTCGAGCGCGCGCGCGAGCAGGTAATGCGAGACGGAATATTCGACCAGATTGACATTCTGGCCCTTGATATCGGCAAGACTCGTCTTGTCCTTGAGGATTACGGCGTCATTGCCATTCGAAAAGTCGCCGACGATCACGGCGGTCGTATCGACGCCGCCGGCGGCCGGAATGGAAAGGCCATCCATGTTGGTGAGCGTCACGGCGTCGAAGGCGCCGGCCGTGTATTGGTTCATCGACTCGACGTAATCGTTGAACTGCGTCACGTCGATCTTGATGCCGTATTTATCGGCCCATTTCTTGACGATACCATGGTCGGCAGCATAGCCCCATGGCATCCAGCCCACATAAATCGACCATGCAACCTTGAACTCGGTCTTTTGGGCAGCCTCGAGGTTGCCGAGACCCCCGATGAAGTAAGCGGCCAAGGCAGTGATGGAAAGAAGCTTCGAAAAAGTCTGCATAGAAATTCCCCTTTTGCTTTCTTCAAAAAGGGATTGGCAAAGACCATCGCGCCGCCAATCCCTTGGCTTACGAGGTCTCCCGGGCTTTTGTCCCGCCGTGCATCCGGCAGGATTTCTCGCCCACCGACGGCAGCTCTCGGACCAGCACGCTTTGCAAGCGCCGGAACCCTAGCCACCAACTCAGCTTTATCGAAGCAAGACGCGTGCCAAATCCTGGTAAATTGATTCTGTAAGGTTTTCCTGTTGGTTCGGCTTGCTCATAGCGGCACCGAGCGGCAATTGCTCATTATTTAGGCGGATTCGTCGACAAAGTTGAATTCGGCACGTGTCGATCAAGGTTGGTGGGCCCGGCTCCGAGAGCATTTTATGGCCAGGCGCTGGCGGCGATGTCGCGTTGCGGCCATGATGGTTCGCAAGCAAGATGCAAGTTGCGCAAACCGATCTTTAGTTCGGTGGCGGCGAACGGTTTCGGCCTCACTCCCACCAAAGGACAGGATGGCTGCCGCGTGTTCGCTAAAACACAAGCATTGGTCGACGATCTCCCGGAAGCACTTTGGGGGTGACTGAGTGTTTGCAGTCGGTCCGATCCGTTTGAGGCGTCTTGACGGTCACGAGCCCATCCCAGCGCTTGCCAGTAAACATGAAGTAGCTATGGGGACACAGATATTGCCGATACCGCGACTGACCGCTCCGAACGGATGGACGCCGTTCCGGCACCGCCGTTGCCAACCGGTTTTCCGCTGACGAGCGGAGGAACATTTCATGAGATGGTCGGTTAGGGGGCGCACAGCGAAGGAGTACCTCATGTCCACTACAAAAGACAATCTCGTCGCTTGGCTCCGTGACGCTCACGCCATGGAAGAACAGGCCGAAACGATGCTGAAGGCTCAGTACGAGCGGATCGAAAACTATCCTGATTTGAAGGCACGCATCGGCGAACATCTCGAAGAAACGCGGCAGCAGGCGAAATCGCTGGAAAGCTGCCTGAACCGCATAGGTGGAGGGTCCTCGACCATCAAGGACATGGCCGGAAAAGTAACTGCGTTCGGTCAGAGCCTCGGTGGCTTGTTTGTGAGCGACGAAATCGTCAAAGGCTCGCTGGCAAGCTACACATTCGAGCATTTTGAGATTGCGAGCTACAGGATCCTTATTGCGGCCGCAGAGTTTGCTGGCGACCAGCAAACCAGGGCGGTCTGCGAAGGCATTCTCAAAGAAGAAATTGCCATGGCAAAGTGGCTGGAGGACAACCTTCCCGTCGTAACCGAGGCTTACCTTAAGCGTGCCGAGGCCGAGGTCACTGCAAAACGGTAATCGGCTCGATAGCGGCAACAGGCAGCGTCTGCTTAGGGTGGCAGGCATTTTCTCGAGCGCGACGTGGTGATGTCCGCAGGCGCGAAGCCGGTCCAGGGCGTGTGTGCGGATCAAATTACCTGTCACTTCCTCCTCGGATCCATCGGCTGCGATGACGTCAGCGGAAACATCGGGCGCAAGCCGTCTTGATTGCCCATGCCGATACCGCGTTTCATTTGACTGCGGCCGCGGTCCAGTCGCTTTAGGTTGAATGCCATTCCTGCGCGGCCACCTCGAGGACGCGAGCCGCAATGGCAGCTCGCGACGCCCACCGTGACTGGGGTCACTTTCCAACCCAAGCTGCCGGCGCATCGTTGCTCTGCCATCTCCTGCGGCGCCGAAGATGCCGGCGAGAATTCCGGTGAGTCGGATTCCACCAGTTCTGGAGGGGGCCGCCGGTTTTTCGTTGATGAACTCAAAACAGCTAGTTGCGTTCTAGGTAGTTGACGAACGCAACTGTCGCAAAAGGGCTGAGCAAACGCGGAGAAATCACCATGAAACGCTACGCTTACGGGTGGATTACAGCCATTTTCTTTCTCGTTTCAATCCTTGGACACTGGGTTTTCGGTTGGTTCGCATATGTCGATGAGGCGAGGCAACATGCCCAAACTCCTCAGTTTTCTGAATACGCTATCCAGCTCTCCCGAGATACTTTTGAAAATTGGCAATCGGAATTCCTCCAGTTGATGTGGCAAGTGGCGGGACTTGCTTATTTTCTCTATGTCGGCTCTCCTGCCTCTAAGGAGAACGACGACAGACTTGAGGCAAAAATAGATGAGTTGCTCAAGATCAATGCCGGTGAGAGAGGCGCTGAAATCATTGCTGAGCTCGACGAGCGCTTTCTGCGGGTTCACGGTCATGCCAAGCCTCACGGCCATTCGCAGTGACGCTCGCACAGTTTCTGCCGCTCTGATCGGATCATCGCATTGCCGGGGTAGTGCGGGACCGTTATAGCATCAGCGCAGGCCCCGGTGACGCCCCTTTGATCTGGCTCGCACAAGTCTGGCTTCGGCCTCTATCGGGCGGCGGTCAGAACCTTGATGTCTCCTTTTCGTTCCAGCACATCGACCACGACGTTTTTTTTGGACCGTCGTATTGCAACGTCGACTTTTCCTTTGGGCACGGAAAGGTTCCTGAGAACCACCTCATCGAGGAAAGCCGGCAGCATCGGTTCGTTAAAGGTCACCTGGCTTTCGATCGGATCGAAGAGGATGCCCAGGCAGGACTGGAGCAGCGACAGCGGCGCAACAGCCGCCCACGCTTGTGGTGCGCAGGCCACCGGATAGAATGTCGGTCCTTGAGCGCGCCGTCGTGGAAAACCGCAGATCAGCTCGGGCAATCGCCTGAGGTCGATGTAGCTCGCCGCAGCAAAGAGTCCCTCAAGTATCTTTGCCGCCTCTTGCTTGAATCCATAACGCGCCATTCCAATCCCGATCAGCGCATTGTCGTGCGGCCAGATGGATCCGTTGTGATAGCTCATGGGATTGTAGCGCGCTTCGGTCGATGCCACCGTGCGTATGCCCCAACCGGGAAATGAAGGACCGCCCAAAAGTGTGCGCACGACGACTTCGGCGCGGTGCGGAAATGCAAGTCCCGTCAGCAGGACATGGCCGGCATTCGATGAGCGGACGCGGCAGGGGCACCTAGACCCGTCGAGAGCCAGAACATATGTTTCCAGTTCCTCGTCATAAAAAGCAATGTCGAAATTCTTCTGCAATGCAACAGCGCGCGCGGTCAAGGAAACTGCCCGCGCCCGTTCGCCAAGTCTCTGGCAAAGCTCTGCTGCTTCCATAAATGCACCGTAGGCATATGCCTGCACTTCGACGAGCGCGATGGGCCCGGCTGCCAGGGATCCATCTGCATGAAAGACACTGTCATGGCTGTCCTTCCAGCCTTGGTTGATCAGCCCCTCGTGCACCTGCCGGCCGTATTCGACAAAACCGTCACCATCACCGTCGCCATGTTCAATGATCCAATCAAGGGCAGCGTGAATGTTTGGCCAGATACCTCTTATAGTCTCCAGGTCACCCGTTCTCTTGAAATATTCGCCGGCCAGGATCACGAACAGCGGTGTCGCGTCAACACTGCCATAGTACCGTCGGAATGGCACTTCTTTGAGCTCCGCCATTTCGCCACAGCGTACCTCATGAAGTATTTTGCCTGGTTCGGCATCGGCCATCGGGTCGAATTCGGTGGCTTGATTGGCAGCGAGATGCTTGAGAACACCTTTGGCAATCGCCGGATCCAACCACAGTGTCTGCAGGGCGGTGATCAGCGCGTCGCGGCCGAACACTGTGCTGAACCAAGGAATGCCGGCATATGGAAATGGTCCCTGCTCCGTATCGGTGATGAGCATGTTCAGGTCGGACATGCTTCGCCGGACGATCTCATTGAAGATGTCGTTGGACGAGCTGATCGAAGCCGCACGGGACGACGTCGATTGCAAAGCCCGACGGGCATCACGCATAGCAATAAAGAATGGTTTCAAGCCTGTGCGGGTTTCGTCTTGCGGGTTGCAATCGACGCGCAGAAAGTAAGTCTGGGTCCCTTGCGGCTGCAGGTCGAGCTCGAAGCGAGCTGTTCCTTCGTGCAGTTCGCTTGGCGGCGGGAAAAAGCCAATGCGTGAGACCCTCCGCTTGCGGTCGAGCCCCTCGTAGCTCAGCAAAATAGTATCTCGGTCCATGATCGGGCTGTCGATCCGCCCCCTGCGGGCACGGCTTGTTCCCCGCACCTCGAACAGATCCGCAAAGTCCGCGGCAAAAGCAATCTGCAGCGAGACCCTATGCAGTCTGTCATCGAAATTATGGACGGTTATTCGTTCATGCAGGCTTCCCTGCCAGAGGAACTGCGATCGTCGTATATGGATGAGGTCATGGGCAATGGCCAGGCGGTCCTGGTCGTAGAGATCCGGGTTTGTCAGGTCGCACGTCAACGTCGCGTTGTCCTCCCTGAGCGACGACGACAGAAGTAGCGGCCGCTGCCCGCCGATCGTCAGGTAGAAGTGGGAAAGATGACGCGTGTCACGATGGAACAGTCCCTCAGGACTTCCGGGGCCTGACAGGGCGTCGCCATTATGATCGAAAACGCAAAACGTATCACCATGCTTGAGCGTGCGCGGCCGCCTTTCGTGCAAAGACGCAGCCGCGGGAATGAAAAACTGGACGGGCGGCCCCCCGCTTCTGACAGCGGGCGAACCCAACTCCTGGCCATGCACCGGCATTAAGGATCCTCCTTATGCGATAACCTGCAGTTCGGGTGTCCCCTTGACAGGACGGCGTAGTCGCGGCGCTTTCAAGCGCACACCTGGCAACCGCCGATAGATTGCCAGGTAATCTCGGGCCATGCGTTCTGCAGTGAAGCTGCGCTCGAATGCTGCGCGGACCTGCCGACGATCAAGCCTCAAGAGCCAGTCGATATTTTCAATGGCTTCCGCAACGCTATCGACGGCAATCCCCGAAATACCATCTTCGATAATCTCACGTACCGACCCGCGACGGAAGGCCAGCACCGGCGTCCCGCAGGCCATGGCTTCGATCATAACCAGTCCAAAGGGCTCCGGCCAGTCAATTGGGAAAAGAAGAGCACTGGCATTACCCAGGAAGCTGGCCTTCTGATGCTCGTTGATTTCGCCAACGAACTCCACATTCGCATGCATCTCGACCATCGGCTTGATGATGCTGTCCCAGTAGACGTAGTCGGCGGCATCCACCTTTGCGGCGATCTTGAGCGGCATGCCCACGCGGGATGCAATCTCAATTGCGATGTCAGGACGCTTTTCAGGTGAAATCCGCCCCAGGAAAGCGAGATATCCACCGCGTGGACGTTCGGTGAATGGAAGGATATCGATCTGCAATCCATGATAGACAGTCCCTGCCCAATCAACGGCAGGCATCGGCAGGCGTTGATCGTTTGAGATCGATACAAGCGGAATGTCAGAAAACATTCTGTAGAGGGGCTTCAGGTCCGGCAGGTCCAGTCTTCCATGGAGCGTTGTCACAGTCCGATCGGCAAATTCCCGGATGACCGGAAAATGCAAGAAATCAATGTGGAAATGCAACACATCGAAGTCCAGAGCTCGCCGGCGTATCTCCTCCAGCATCACGACCTGGTACGGCAATGGGTCCTTCATACTTGGATGGAGACGTAGGGCCACGTCCGAACAGGAAACAAGTTTGGCAGACGTGAGGGAATCGCCGCTGGCAAACAAGGTGACGTCATGGCCTTGCCGGACGAGCTCCTCTGTCAGGTATGAGACGATCCGTTCGGTTCCTCCGTAGAGCTTCGGCGGAACGCGTTCTGCAAGTGGTGCTATCTGAGCGATCTTCATCGACAAAACCTCCTCATATGAGCAAAGATTCGACGGCAAAAACCACGCCCGCAATCGCGCGGCGTTTGTCAGTGGCAGCAGCAAGCGTGACCGGAATCTATCTCCTTTCTCGTCTGAGTTGTTGTTGCAGCGACTTCGCCCCGCAAATTGATCCCCCGTTCAATCTGACAGGAAACGTGTGGAAGGATCGTGTGCACGCGCTCTTCGGTTCCGTGTCTTTGTCGAGTAATTTGACCGCAGACATCAGATCATCATGGCTTGAAGGCTGCCGACCGTCCGGAAGCCTACGCAGCGCCGCCTTTCGTCGATCGGTGAAGCGGCCTGAGGCCCAGAAAGCACGGTTTGCGCGCTTATCGTGACGACAGAGCCGCACTGGCCTCCGTACATCACTGGGATCGGAAAATTCGACATGATGGCGCAGCAAATGGAGCAGACCTCTCTCGGCTGCTTGCCCGAATATTGAAGAAGACGTTGTTCGTGCGCGGTCCTTCCTCATCATCAACTCCAACACTAGCGTTGGAACGACGCCGGTGCTTTTACAGCGACCACTTTAAAAAAATGCCATGCGGGAGACTGCATTTCAAGAACTGTAGCTGCAATTTTTAGCACTCGTGAGCCGTGAGTGCTAATTTTTGTCTGACCGCTCTTGAACCTGAAAATTCCTCAACCAAATCAGTTCCGTCAGCTGCCCGTACGGAGCTGACTGCTGGAGGCGCAAGTTTCCATGCGTCTCCATTCCATGTTGCTTTACGGAGGATATGGCTATGAGAAACGAATTCGACTTCGCCCCCCTTTACCGGTCCAGCATCGGCTTCGACCGCGTCTTCAATCTCCTCAACAATGCGCAGCGGTTTCAAGCCGTCGATACCTGGCCGCCCTATGACATCGTCAAGCTAGGCGAGGACGATTACCGCATAACCATGGCAGTTGCAGGCTTCGCCGAGGAAGACCTGTCGCTCACACACGAGCGAAATGTGCTCGTCGTTGCCGGTGCCAAGCCCGATAAGGAGGATATGCAATATCTGCATCACGGTATCGCCGGCCGGTCGTTCGAACGACGTTTCGAGCTTGCCGACCATGTTAAGGTGCTTGGGGCGAGCCTGAAGAACGGCCTTCTATCGGTCGAGCTGAAACGCGAGATCCCCGAAGAGATGAAGCCGCGACGCATTGCTATCGGAACGAATGAGCCAAAGCGGGCCGAAGAGGCGACTGAGCCGCTGCAGATCGAAGGCGAAAAACAGGTGGCGTGATCGAACTTGGCAAAGGCCGCGCCGGTCTTTTCGGCTCGGCCAACATGGAGGCTTAGGTGAGGGACGTGATCTCACTCCCTGTGGCCACAGCAACAGTCAAGCTTCGACGGGCTACGCAAGCCATAGACCAGCATCCAGTCCTTGCGCTTCATCGCAAGATGAACAGGTTGTTCGATGATGATGTCTTGCGGTGTCGAGGGCGATTGCCCGATAGTCAGGTCCGGTTTCGCTCCGAAATCGCCTGGACGAAGTTGCGATGGTCTGCCAAGCGCATCACGATCAACAGCCAATGACCACTTTGCCGCTGTTGGATTTTGGTGGGTATCCTAACGACGACCGGCAGCGGCAGTCACTCGCATAGCCGCAGATGGAGTGCCAAACGAGGGAGGTGATTGAAATGACTTTATCGTCAGGAGAGGTAAGGGCCATAATCGGTCCGGTGGACGAGGTCTTGCTTGCAGATATTTTGGCGACTGGTGCTTCGGCAAAGGAACTGGCAGAGGCCTGGGCCTGGGTGAATGCAGAGGAAGCTCTGGCCGATGAAGGCCGTCCGATGCCGACGGGAAGAATTGCGCGGCTTGTTGATCTGCTGGATCCCGGCCAGGAGAACGAACTGTGAAGCGCCGCCGTTTCTTTGTGCGACTGATGAGTGGAACGGATCGTGTGACAAATAGGCTGCGCGGCCTTGCGTGACGCAAGAGCAGAACGCGGTGACAGCGTCGTCAGGAGCCCGCTGTTTCCAGGCAAGGACGGTGCGCGCGCCCCTTGGCTGTATATCCCGTGTTGCTCTGTGTTCGTGCTGCCGGCTTTCCCACTGCTCGGCCGGTCGATGGAACCGGCTCTTGACGCTATGCGGATGGATAGCGCTCCACGCAATCCTGAGCAGAAGAGGCGATCATTGTCGCCGAGATCGAGTACGATCGGCGGCGGTGGAGCCTTTCATAAGTCCACTTGGGCGCTATGCTCTCTCCAAGACCAACCTTAGGGCCCTTCATGACCGACCAATGTCGAAATCACTTTCGGGAAAGAATGACGATCCTCGGCGAACTTGACGCCGTCTCCTTCCTTCCTTGGGTCCGACGCCATGCCGCTAAGCTCGGGCTTGCCCAGGCGATCGCCCATACCAGTTCCGAGCGGCTCGAGGTCGACATTGCCGGGCCCGTGGAGTTGATCGACATGATGGAGATCGCATGTTTGCTCGGTCCCATCGATGTTTGGGTCGAGACAATCCACCGCACACCAATCGACAGGGGAACGGGCTGACCTGCGCATCATGTGCCTTATATTTAATCAATATTGCCAATGCGAAAAAATTATGCAAACGTGGCCGCGCTTGATTGGCAAAATTGGACGCCTTGCCCCGACTTTACCAACCAAGTGATTGATATTACATAGAAAGCCGAGTGATGCTGTCTGACACGACGGGTTCCTGGACGCCAGTCGCCCTTTCCGCGGATTTGCCCGAGGGAACCGTTGTTCCAGCACGGACGCCAGCCGGGCAGATTGCTCTTTGGCGAAGTCGGTCGGGGCGCGTGGCAGCATCGGCCGACCGGTGTCCGCATCGCGGCATGCGCTTGTCTCACGGTTTCGTGCGTGGCGAGGCACTTTCGTGCATCTATCACGGCTGGAGTTACACCCGGACTGGAACCTGTCTGCGCATCCCGGCCCATCCAGGCCTCACTCCGCCCGAAACGATCCGCTTGGAGACGCAACGGGTCGAAGAGTCTGACGGCGTCATCTGGGTTGGCGCCGGGCAACCTGTGGCCGGGCCCCCGCGGCTTGAAGGTCTGGTTCCATTGCGGTCCCTGGTGGCAGATGCCCGCACGCAGTTGGTCGAGGCTGCAGCGAACGGAAAGGCTGGCCCCAATGGCCTTGTCTGGCATGCGCACAACGGCCAGACAATCCGGCTGTTGCTCGTTCCCCAAGACGCCGGCCAGACATTGATTCATGTCCTGCTTGACAAAGATAGCAGCCTGGCCGCGCGCATCGCCGCCTCACGGGCATCTGAAACTTTGCGGCGGATGGCCGAGGCGCTTCAGGCAAAAGGGAAAGCGTCATGAGGCAAGACGCGATGATCAACGAGTGGTATCCCGTCGGCCTCTTCAGCCAGCTTGACATGGAGGGGCGCAAAACCGCCCTGATGGGAGAGCCTATCGAAGTGGCACTTGATGGCCACGGAAACATCAACGTGAAATCCAGCGACGGGCGCTTTCTCCCGGTTTGTCTCCGATACGGCCATATATGGTCCTCTGTCGGCAAACCTCGAAAGGATCTTTTTTCAATTCCTGAGGCCGATCAGGCCGGCCGCCGCTTTGTCGATGTCGGTGTCGCTCGCGTGCGCTGCTCGCCGCTTCGCGCGGTGGAGAACTTTCTCGACATAGCGCATTTTCCCTTTGTTCATACCGACATTTTGGGCGCCGAGCCCCACACCGAAGTTCACGACTACAAGGTCGAAATCCGCGAAGAAGAAGACGAGGTCTGGGCCACGCAGATCAAATTCTACCAACCGCAGGCTGCCAAGTCGGCAAGCGGCGGCATCACGACCGAATACATGTACCGCGTGCCGGCGCCGACTTGCTCCGTCCTTTACAAGACCTGTCCGCCTCGCCCCGGTGAATGGGATGTCATCGCTCTTTTCGTCCAGCCCCTTGCTGAAGACCTGTGTGACGTCTGGCCATGGATGGCGCTCTTCGACGATGCCACGCCGATGACCGATCTGATTCACTTTCAGCAGACGATCTTCCTTCAGGACCGGTCCATTCTCGAAAATCAGATCCCCAGGCTCCTGCCCCTCGATCCCGGAATGGAAATCCCCACCAGAGCCGACCTGACATCGATCGCTTACAGGCGCTGGCTGAAACGCCACCACTACACCTATGGGGCACAATTGGTGGCGCAATGAAGCTCTATGATTACGTTCTCTCGCCCAGTTGCTACAAAGTTCGCCTGATGGCGGCATTGGCCGGCGTGAAGCTGGAAATCCGGCCGGTCGACTTTCATCCCGGCGCCGAGCATCGCAGCATCGAGCTCATGGCGATCAATCCGGCGGGCTCGATCCCGATCTTCGAAGATGGCGATCTGATCCTGACTGAATCCGCCGCCATACTGACCTACCTCGCCGCCAAGGCGGCGCCAAGGTGGCTAGGCAGCGGCACGCCGGAAGAAACGGCGTGCGTCCAGCAGTGGCTTTCCTTCTCACACCGGCTGACCGCCAACCTCGGAGGTGCGCGCCTTCATGAAATGCTTCTGCGGCCGGGAGACATCGCCTCGCTTCAAGCACACGGGATCGCCGCGCTTCGCGAACTGGAAGCGAAGCTTGTCGAGCGGGGCTTGCGAGGATTTCGGTTCCTGGCGTCGAACCACCCGACAATTGCCGATATCGCGTGCTTTCCCTACGTGGCGCTCGCCCCGGATGGCGGCATCTCGCTCGACCCCTATCCCACCATCAGGCTCTGGTCGCGTGCAATCCGCAGCCTCGACAATTTTATCGAGATGCCTGGCATCCACAGGCTGCACGAATTAAAGCCCGACCCCTGCGTTCAACCGGACGAGGTGTGACTTGGGCGGTCATCTCCTGACGAATTGTGCTGCCGTCATCGCCAACGATGGCGAGGGGCTGCGTGTGTGCCGGAACGTGGACCTGCTGACGAACGGTCCTTCGATCGTTGCAATCGGCGAAAATCTCCGCAAAGGAGGGCTGCCGGCCGGGACCATCACTCAGGACGCGACCGGCTGGTTCGTCTATCCGGGGCTCGTCAATACCCACCACCACTTCTTCCAATGCTTTGTGCGCAACCGGGCGGAGCTCGACTGGACGAAGCTTTCGGTCATCGAATGGCTTGATCGCATCTATCCAATCTTCTCGCACCTGACCGAGGACTGCTTTTATCATGCCTCCGTCACCGCCATGGCGGAGATGATCAAGCACGGCTGCACGACGGCCTTCGACCACCAGTACTGCTTCCCGCGCCGAGCTGGCAAGCAACTGATCGACCGTCAGTTCGAGGCAGCCGAGCTGCTGGGCATGCGCTTTCATGCGGGCCGCGGTGGCAACACGCTGCCGAAATCCGAAGGTTCGACCATCCCGGACGCCATGCTGGAGACGACGGACGAATTCATCGCCGACTGCGCGCGCCTGATCGACACTTACCACGATGCAAACCCCTTCAGCATGCGGCAGGTCGTGGTCGCGCCTTGCCAGCCGGTCAACTGCTATAGAGAGACATTCGTCGAGGCAGCAGCGCTGGCCCGCGACCGCAGCGTGCAGCTCCATACCCATGTCGGCGAAGGCGAAAGCCCCGTCATCGAGGCTCGACACGGCATGAGGACGGTCGATTACTGCGAAGAACTCGGATTTGCCGGTCCCGATACCTTTTATGCCCATTGCTGGGAACTCACCCATGACGAACTGCGCATGATGGCGGCAAGCGGCACCGGTGTCTCCCACTGCCCCGAGCCGGTCTATCTGGTCGGCGCCGAGGTCACCGATATTCCCGCCATGTCGGCCTTCGGTCTCCGTGTCGGACTCGGCTGCGATGGAGCCGCCTCGAACGACAATTCAAACCTGATGCATTGCTTGCACTCCGCCTACATGCTGCAGTGTTTGACAGCCTCGACACGCGCGCATCCCGTCCCGCCTCCGGTCGATTTTCTCGGCTATGCGACAACCGGCGGGGCAGCCCTCCTCGGCCGCCGGGATATCGGCCGGCTTGCTCCGGGCATGGCCGCCGACCTGTTTGCAATTGACACCCGGCGCATGGATTACATCGGCACGCGGCATGACCCGCTGAGCCTGATTGCCAAAGTAGGCGTCGGAATGCCGACCGACATGACAATGATCAACGGACGCATCGTCTGGGCCAAGGGCGAGTTCATCGGGCTCGATGAACTGGCGCTGTTTTCCGAAGCCGAGGCTGCACTCGCAACTGTGGAATTCTAAAAAAGGAAAATAAGGGAACTGAACATGCTGAAAAACCTCACCCGCAGAACATTGATGAAGGCTGTTGCCGCCTCCGGCCTCGCAGGCGCGCTTGGCGGCCGCACTTCCATGGCAGCCGACGAGCCGCTCGGCATTTCCCTCGTGATCCCCTCGCCGGTCGGCGACGTTGGCTGGGGACACGCCCTTGCCGCCGGTCTCGAACCCGTCAAGGCCGCGTACGGCGACAAAGTAAAGGTCACGGTCATCGAGAACATTCCGGAGGGTCCGGATGCCGACCGCATCATGAACAAGACGGTTGCCGACGGAAACAAATTCCTGATCGCCGGCTCCTTCGGCTATCAGAACGGTGCCCTGCAGATTGCCCGCCGGAATCCGGCGGTCACCGTGCTGCATGCCTCCGGTTTCCAGGTAGCACCGAACTTTTCGCCCTTCGCAGCCAAATATTTTCAGGGAACCTATCTGCTTGGCATGGCAGCAGCTGCGCTCTCCAAGACCGGCAAGCTAGGCTCGGTGTCCGCCTTTGCCATTCCCGAACTGATCACGTCCATCAACGCCTTTACGCTCGGTGCTCAGTCGGTGAAACCGGATATCGAAGTGTCGGTCGTGTGGGTGAACTCGTGGTTCGATCCGGCCAAGGAGCAGGAAGCCGCAAAGGCGCTGATGGCGCAGAAGTGCGATGTGATCTTTTCCAATGCGCAGGACACGCCGTCGGTCATCTCGGCTTGCGAGGAAGCTGGCGTTTACGCGTTCAACCTCAACTCGTCGATGAAGAAGTACGCGGCCAAGACCTATCTCGGCTGTGTCGCCACCGACTGGTCGCCGTTCTTCAAGGCCTCGGTGGACGCTCATATCGCCGGCACGTTCAAAGGCGGCAATGCCTTCCTCGGCGTCGCTGAAAAGGTCGTCGAGGTTGCAGACTGGAATCCGGATATCCCGGCCGACGCCATGACGAAGATCAAGGAGATCGAGGCGAAGATCGCCAGCGGCAGCTTCACGCCCTTCACAGGGCCGATCACCAAGGCCGATGGCAGCGATGCGGCACCGTCTGGTGCAACGCTCACCGATGGCGAGGTCGTCGCCATGAATTGGCACGTCAAGGGTGTCACGACGCCTCTGCCGAAGTGAGCCATGACTGTTCCGCTCCTGTCGCTGCGCGGCATTTCCAAGAGCTACGGCCAGAACCGGGCCAATCAAGCCATAGACCTGGACGTGGCCCCCAAGTCGATCCATGCAGTCCTCGGAGAAAACGGGGCGGGTAAATCGACACTGATGAAGGTGATCTATGGCGTCGAACAACCGGACAGCGGAGCCGTTATCTGGGAAGGAGAACCTTTGAGCCTCGCATCCCCTGCGCAGGCGAGGCGCAAGGGCATCGGAATGGTCTTTCAGCACTTCTCGCTGTTCGAGACCCTGACGGTGGTGGAGAACACGCAACTGGTCGTTCCGGGCCGGAAAGCCGAACTTGCTGATGCCATCGGCAAGCTCGGGCGCGACTTCGGGCTCGAAGTCGATCCGCTTGCCCATGTGCACACGCTTTCCGTCGGCGAGCGGCAGCGGGTGGAGATCATCCGCTGTCTGCTGACAAACCCGAAACTGCTGATCCTCGACGAGCCGACCTCTGTCCTGCCGCCGCAATCAGTGGAGAGACTCTTCGAGACATTGCGTCGCCTGCGCGACGGTGGCGTCTCCATTCTCTTCATCTCGCATAAACTGGAGGAAATCCGCGCGATCTGCGACAGGGCGACCATTCTGCGCGGCGGGTGCGTTACCGGGCATGTGGATCCGCGAAAACACGATGCTCATGACCTGGCCCGTATGATGATCGGCCGCGACATGCCGGAGCCCCTGCCGGCGTTGCCCATTTCTGGCGGGGAAAAGCGGCTTGAGATCATTGGCCTCGACTATCGGCCGGATGACCCCTTTGCCATGCCGCTCTCCACTTTAAGCCTCACGGTTCGTTCGGGCGAAATCCTTGGCATAGCCGGAATTTCCGGCAACGGGCAGAGCGAGCTTGCTTCGCTCATTTCCGGCGAAGTGGTCCTGCCAGGAGAACAGTGTGAGCGGATCTACATGATGGGAAAGGACGTGAGCACGCTCAATGCGGCTGCTCGCCGACAGCTTGGATTTGCCTTCGTTCCCGAAGACCGGCTTGGGCGTGGCGCCGTACCCGAAATGTCACTTACCCAAAACAGCCTGCTGACCGCTCATCCGCTCAACCTTCTCCGTTACGGTCTCGTCGACGAGCCGAAGGCGATGACATTCACCAATGAGTGCATTCGCCAGTACGATGTCCGCACGCCCGGCCCAGGGGTCGAAGCCGGCTCTCTTTCTGGCGGCAATCTGCAGAAATTCATCGTCGGCCGAGAGATCATGCTGTCTCCCAAACTGCTTTTCATTGCACAGCCGACATGGGGCGTCGATATCGGCGCAGCATCGGCCATCCGCAGGCGGCTTGTCGGGCTGCGTAACGAAGGCATGGCGATCCTCATCATTTCAGAGGAACTCGAAGAGCTTTTCGAACTCTGCGATTTCATTCAGGTGTTGCACCACGGCGTGCTGAGCCCGGCTCTCGTTACGCGGGACACGCGGCCGGAGGACATCGGCCGATATATGATCGGTGCGCATTCTTCGCAGGAGAAGGCTTCGGCATGAGGGCTTTATTTGCAGCTATCCTTCCCACCCTTGTCCGTCGGGAGCGCGCCTCGCTGACCGCCACCTTGCTTGCGCCTGCCGTTGCGCTGGGGGTGGCTACCATTTTCAATCTCGGACTCTACGTGTTGATGGGCCGTGATCCGATCGCCGTCTTCTACGCGATGCTCCTCGAACCCTTCCTCTCCTGGGCGTCGTTGTCGGAAGTCATGCTGAAGACGGGCCCCCTTCTCCTCATCGCGCAGGGCCTGGCGATCGGCTTTCGCGCCAAGGTCTTCAACATCGGTGCGGAGGGCCAGTTCATTCTGGGTGCGATCTTCGCCTCGGCCATCCCCGTATGGTTGCCGCAGGCGACGGGTCAATGGATTTGGCCACTGATGCTGGTCCTTGGCGCACTCGGTGGTGCTTCATGGGCATCGCTAACGGCCTTGTGGCGCGTCAGGCTCAATGCGAACGAGATCCTCGTTTCCCTGATGCTGAGCCTCGTTGCCGCGCAATTGCTCAACTACCTGCTGCTTGGTCCCTGGAAGGATCCCAACGGGTTTAACTTTCCTCAGTCTGTGATGTTCCAGTATGACGCGATGGTGCCGATCTTGATCTCCGGCACCCGCATCAACGTTTCCCTGCTCCTGACGATCGTCTTATCGATGGCGGCGTGGATCTTCATGCAGAAGAGCTTCGCCGGCTATAGGCTCCAGGTCGTCGGCCTCGCGCCGCGTGCCGCCGGCTACGCCGGTTTCAATGAAGGCCGGGCGATCTGGCTTTCCCTTCTCATTGGCGGCTGCGCCGCAGGGCTTGCTGGCGCAGCCGAGGTTGCCGGTCCCCTCGGCCAGTTGCAGCGCTCGATTTCGACGGGTTATGGCTATGCGGCTATTATCGTCGCCTATCTCGGCGGACTGCATCCAATCGGGATCATGGGCTCTGCACTGTTCATGGCGGCGCTCTACATCGGGGGGGACAATGCCATGGTGTCGGCAAACTTGCCGATTGCCGCGGTCCGCGTATTTCAAGGCAGTCTCCTCGTCGCCTATCTCATCGCCGTCGCCTTCGTGCGGTACCGTCTCGAATGGCGCCTTTCCGTCTACCGGAGCCAGCCATGAACGCCATCGAATTCATCCTTGCCGGCATGCTCGCGGCTGCGACACCGTTCCTGCTTGCAGCTCTCGGCGAGCTGGTGGTCGAGCGAGCCGGGGTTCTCAACCTCGGCGCCGAGGGTTTGATGGCGTTCGGTGCGGTGCTGGCCTTCATCATCGTCTATCATGGTGGGAGCCATCTTTTGGGTTTCGTCGCCGCCGGTCTCGGCAGCGCCGCACTTTCAATCGTATTTGCCGTCGTCGCGGTCGGACTTCGTGCAAACCAGGTAGCGACAGGCCTTGCGATCGGCATTCTCGGCCAGGGCCTCTCGGCGCTCTTCGGCAAGACTTATGAAAGCCTTACGGTCAGGGGGCTTCCAAAGTTCGCCTTTCCCTGGCTTTCCGATATTCCAGTGATCGGCCACCTTTTCATCCAAGATGCCGTCGTCTGGCTTTCCCTTGCCGCAACATTCGCCATCTGGGCGATGTTTGCCTATACGAAGGCCGGTCTTGTCGTCCGGGCGATCGGCGAAAATCCCAAAGCCGCCCATGCTGTCGGATATTCAGTCATCGCCGTCCGCTTCGCCGCTATCGCCTTCGGCGGAACGATGGCAGGGTTTGCCGGCGCCTACGCCTCAGTCGTCTACACACCGCTTTGGGCCGATGGGATGATCGCCGGTCGTGGCTGGATCGCAATCGCCCTCGTGGTCTTCGGGACGTGGCTCACGGGTCGGATCTTTCTAGGCGCGTGCCTCTTTGGAGCCGTGTCACTGACGGGGCTCGCAGCCCAGGCGGCCGGACTGGACGTCCCATCACAACTGCTGGCGAGCCTGCCCTATCTCGTCACGATTATCGTGCTGGGCATCATTTCGGCAGACCGCCGCCTGCTTAAGCTGAATGGCGTCGCATCGCTCGGCGAGCCTTTCGAACGCTAGCATAACGCGAAGCGGCTTTTGAACATTCGGGTGTAACGAGAGTTCCACTGATGAACCTGCGTTGCGGCACAACCGGCCGTTGGCTGAAGGCGCGCGTTTCGGGACCGCATTTTCGCTCCGGATTGTGGTCGAGAACCGGTGTCCAAAAAATTATTCCGAGTTCCACCTGGACAAGCTTAGACCCTACTCCTGGCACCTCTCGCAAAAAGGCATCGGCATTGGCGCAAATTGATGCTTTTCGCATGCACGCAGGTTCCCTACTCAATAGGGGAAGGCCAAGGAAGGGATGCGGCAATGGCGATGCCATTTTACTGGAACGAGCTCAATACCTCTGATTTCGCGGCGCTATCTTGCGACACGACGATAGCCATCCTGCCGATCGCGTCGACAGAACAGCATGGGCCGCATCTGCCAATCGCCACCGATGTCGCAATCGCAAACGGAATGCTTGCGGTGTTGCGCAAGGAGCGGCCCGAAGACCTTGACATACTGGTCCTGCCGACACAGGAAATCGGCAAGGCGAATGAACATATCTATGGCCCTGGTACGCTTTCGCTTGGTGCCGAACTCTTGATCCAGGTCTGGACAGCGATTGGTGCAAAGGTCGCGGAAGCTGGCATCCGCAAAATGGTGATCGTCAATTCGCATGGCGGCAATGTCGACATCATGAGCATCGTCGCGCGCGAACTGCGCGTCCGTCACCAGATGGCCGTGCTGTCGACGCAGTGGGGGCGGTTCGGAAATCCGGAAGGCATGATCAGCGAACACGAAGCAAAATATGGTATTCACGGCGGCGAGGTGGAGACCTCCCTGATGCTGCATTTCCGGCCGGACCTAGTGCGCATGGACAAGGCGCAGAACTTTGCCTCGAAAGCCGAATGGATGCGGGAACGGTCGAAATATATTCAGCCTCTGCCGCCACATTCTTTGGCGTGGATTGCGCATGATCTCAATCCCAACGGCGTCGTCGGCGACGCCTCGCGCGGCACGGCGGAAAAGGGCGCAGCCATCTGCCGCCATCAAGTAAAGGGCTTCATCGAGATGCTCTATGATCTGAAGCACTATCCTCTTTCAAATCTCTTCACGAAGTAAGGTCAACCGGCTGCCGGCTTGTCGGGCGTGATGTGACCCTTGACCTGAAGTTCCTTTACAAGACCGGCAAGCTCTGCCAGCAGGTATTCCACGAACAGGCTGGTTGCAGCGTCCAGCGGCGCACGCACACGGGCAAACAACTTCATCGGCTGCTGGCGCGCATGCGGCTCGGCAACCGGACGGAAAACCAGTTCCCCCTTTCGGCACTCGGTGATCACGTCGAGCGGATTGAGCATCGATAACCCCGCCCCGCATTTCACCAGCTTCTTCAGCATCTCCGAAGCATTAGTCTCGAGCACCGGCTCGACATGAACATCGAGCCGCGCGAGGGCAAGATTGATCACTTCGCGCAGGCTGGTGCCCTGTTGGGCCAGCACCAGTCGTTCCTGCACCACGTCTGTCAGGTTGATCGGGCCGGGACCGATAAGCCGATGGCCAGGTGGCAGGACGACGCCGATCGGGATATCGAAAGTTCCGAGAGTGCGTATTCCAGGTGTCGCCGGAATATTGAAGCCGAGGCCGATATCCACCTCACCCGACAGCACGGGATTGACCGTCATCGTGCCGGCATCATTCCTGATCTGGAAGAAAACACGCGGATGCTCCAACTGAAATCGGCTGATGATTTCCGCCAGGGGCCCGGCGGCAAGCCCGACCGTCGTTACCAGACGCACCTTGCCCGCCTGCTGCATCCTCAGACTGCGGATGCGGCCCTCCAAACGATCGTAATTCTTCAGAACCTCACGAATGTGTTCTATGCACAGTTCGCCCGCCGCAGTCAGCCTGAGGCCGCGCGGCAGGCGCTCGAAGAGCGGAGCGCCCATTTCCGCTTCCAGCGCCAGGATCTGCCGATTGATGGCAGAGGAAGCGACGTTCAACCGCGCCGCTGCCTTGCGGATAGAGCCCGACCGCGCAATTTCGTTGATGTAGAGAAGCTTCCTGGAATGCAGCATCGCGCGCCCTCGGTGCATCAAATTTAAGCACGCAGCCCAAATTCGGAACGCGCACCGTTTGAGATGCCAAAAAGGCATCGTTGCGCACGAATTTTGATGCTTTTCAAAGAGCAACGCAATCGCTCAAATAAAGAAAATGGGATGCCGGCAGGGGCAATCCCTGCCACCATAGGGGAAAGCCGAACATGTCCAATGCACTGAAAAAGATTGCACTCACCGCATTGCTTGGTCTCGGGACCGCGATTGCCACGGCCGTGCCGGGCCACGCACTCGACAAGGTAAGCTATGGCACCAACTGGCTGGCGCAGGCTGAGCATGGCGGCTTCTACCAGGCGCTCGCCGACGGCACCTACGAGAAGTATGGTCTCGACGTCACCATCGTTCAGGGCGGGCCGAATGCAGCAAACAGCGCGCTGCTGATATCCGGCAAGATCGACTTCTACATGGGCGGTTCACAGGGCGAAATCACCGCCGTCGAGCAAGGCATTCCTTTGGTGGATGTGGCAGCCATCTTCCAGAAAGACCCGCAGGTGCTGATTGCGCATCCTGATGCCGGCATCGACACCTTCGAGGATCTGGCCAAGCTGAAGACGCTCTTCCTCGGCAAGGACGGTTACCTGACCTACTTCGAGTGGATGAAATCCAATTACAAAGGCTTCAAGGACGAACAGTACAAACCCTACAACTTCAATCCTGGACCGTTCATCGCCGACAAGGGGTCTGCCCAGCAGGGCTACCTGACGTCCGAACCCTACGAAATCCAGAAGCAGACCGGCTGGGAGCCGAAGGTGTTCCTGCTCGCCGACAACGGCTATACCCCATACTCCACGATGATCACGACGACCCAGATGATGATCGACACGAAACCGGACGTCGTCCAGCGCTTCGTCGATGCCTCGATCGAAGGTTGGTACAATTACCTCTACAGTGACAACAGCAAGGCGAATGAACTGATCAAGAAGGACAATCCGGAAATGACGGATGGTCAGATCGCCTATTCGATTGCCAAGATGAAGGAATTCGGCATCGTTGAATCCGGCGACGCCATGGACAAGGGCATCGGCTGCATCACTGGCGCGCACTACAAGAAGTTCTTCGACGAAATGGTGGCGATCAAGATCTTCAAGGCAGACACGGATTATACCAAGGCCTTTACGACCAAGTTCGTCTGCAAGGGCACCGGCATGTCGCTGAAAAAGTAAGCCACAGGGCTGTGTGAAGAGCTTGCCGCGCCCCAGCGTCAAGCTGCATCCTCTTCAAACAAAGAGACCCGCAATGCCCCTAGCCGAAGTCCAGACGGCGCCGCTGGCTGAAAAACGCAAACGGCCGCTGGTCGCCATGCAATCCGTTTCGAAGGTTTTCTCCAGCGGGACGGTCGCGCTTTCCGGCATGTCGCTCACGGTCGAGACTGGCGAGTTCATCAGCCTGCTCGGCCCGTCGGGTTGCGGCAAGTCGACTGCGCTTCGCATCATCGCCGGCCTTGGTGATATCACGTCCGGCAGCATCGACCGGCCAAGTTCGCGCATCAACGCAAAGGGACTTCCCGAAGGCGATATCGGATTCGTCTTCCAGGAGCCGACGCTGATGCCGTGGAAGAACGTCTTCGGCAATGTCCATCTGCCGCTGAAGCTGCGCGGCATTTCAAAGGCCGCGGCCAGCGATCAGATCATGAGCGCGCTCGCGACCGTCGGCTTGCAGGATTTCGCCGGCGCCTATCCGCGCGAGCTTTCTGGCGGCATGAAGATGCGCGTCTCGATCGCCCGTGCGCTCGTAACCAAGCCGAAACTACTTTTGATGGACGAACCCTTCGCGGCACTCGACGAAATCACCCGACAGAAGCTGAACGACGATGTATTGCGGCTCTGGAAGGAGACGGGCATCACCGTGATCTTCGTCACCCACTCCGTCTTCGAATCGGCCTATCTGTCTAGCCGCATCGTTGTCATGAAGGCGCGCCCCGGCCGGGTTCACGCAGATCTTTCGCTTGTGACGAGCCGCGAGCGCGACGCGCATTATCGCACCTCGGAAGAATACCGGCGCGCCTGCGAAACGGTCTCCCATTCGCTGATCGGGGCAATCAACGCTGCAAAGGAAGATCGTTGAAGATGGACACAGCCGACGCCTTCGCGCCGTCGATCCCCAATCGGCCTAACCCCAAGCGGCGTGATTTGGCGCTTCGCATCTCCGTACCCTTCGCCGTCATAGCCGTCGTTGTCCTGATTTGGGGGCTCTATGTTAAGCTCTCCGGTGTTCCGCCCTATATTCTGCCCGGACCAATCGCCGTGGCCAATGCCTTTGCCACGGATTGGGGCACGCTCGCCCCCGCTCTTTGGGTCACGACCAAGATCACCTTCATGTCGCTGATGCTGGCACTGTTCGGCGGCGTTGGTTTTGCGATCTTCCTCGTTCAATCCCGGTGGATCGAGATCGCCTTCTACCCGCTTGCAGTGATCCTGCAGGTAACACCGATTGTAGCTATATCGCCTCTCATCCTCATTTACGCACCATCGACGCAGGTGGCGCTCCTCATCTGCGCTTTCCTCGTTGCCTTCTTTCCAATCCTTTCCAACATGGTCCAGGGCCTGAAAAGCGTCGATCACAATCTGATCAATCTCTTCGAACTTTACGGTGCCACGCGTTGGCAGACGCTGCTCTATCTCAAGCTGCCTGCAGCCCAGCCCTATTTCATGACAGGGCTGAGGATCGGTGGCGGGCTTGCGCTGATTGCCGCTGTTGTGGCGGAATTCGCCGCCGGCTCAGCCGGCGCCGGTTCCGGCCTGGCCTTTCGCCTGCTCGAGGCCCAGTATCGGCTGAACATACCCCGACTCTTCGCGGCGTTGCTGATGCTGTCGCTGCTCGGCGTCGCAATCTTTGCCGTCACGTCCTTCATCTCGTGGCTCAGCCTGCATCGCTGGCATGAAAGCAGCCTGAAACGGGAAAACTGATGACCTATTCCTTCATCTCACCTCCGAATGCCGGCCGATTCGTGCTGAGCAATGCCACGCTTCCGGCGGCAGCCGTCAGCGGCTACGCCGCACCGGCCGAAGAGGGTCTCGTCCGAGCCGACATCGTCGTCACGGACGGTCTGGTTTCAGCCCTTCTGCCACCAGGCGAAGCATCGGCCGACTATGCAAGGTCCGATCTTAGGGGCGGCATGGCCTGGCCATGCTTCGTGGACGCTCATACGCATCTCGACAAGGGACATATCTGGTCCCGCAACGCCAACCTCGACGGCACCTTCATGGGAGCGTTGGAGGCGGTGCGCGCCGATCGGGAGGCGCATTGGTCCGCCACAGACGTCAGAATGCGAATGGAATTCTCGCTACGCTCCGCCTACGCCCACGGCACCAGCCTCATCCGCACGCATCTCGATTCTATCGATCCGCAGCACAGGATTTCCTTCGACGTCTTCGACGAGGTGCGGGAGGCCTGGAAGGACAGGATTGCACTGCAAGCTGTCGCGCTCTTTCCCATGGAACTGATGACCGATGCGGCCTATTTCGCCGATCTCGTGACGGTCGTTCGCAATCAAGGCGGCCTGCTCGGCGGGGTCACGAAGATGGGACCAGACCTCGCCTGGCAGTTGGACAGGCTTTTTCGTGCCGCCGCAGACAATGGGCTCGACGTCGACCTGCATGTAGACGAAACGGACGATCCGGGCGCTGAAACGCTAAAAGCAATCGCCGCCTCGGTGATCCGCAACGGCTTTCAGGGCAAGGTCACGGCAGGCCACTGCTGCTCGCTCGCCCGACAGGACGACGGTCTTGCCCAGCGAACTGTCGAACTGGTCGCAAGGGCCGGCCTGTCGATCATCTCGCTTCCGATGTGCAACATGTATCTCCAGGACCGCCATCCGAACCGCACGCCACGATGGCGTGGGGTGACGCTCTTCAAGGAGCTTGCCAAAGCCGGAATCGAGACCGCCGTCGCGTCCGACAATACCCGCGACCCGTTCTACGCCTATGGCGATCTTGATCCGGTCGAGGTTTTCCGCGAGGCGGTACGCATCATGCATCTCGATCATCCTCTGGATACGGCCGCTCGAATCATCACCACGTCACCAGCGTCGATCGTCGGCCGCCCGGATATCGGCCGGATCGCCCCCGGAAGCCCGGCCGACCTCGTCCTCTTCAGCGCCCGGCGCTGGAGCGAATTTCTCTCCCGTCCGCAGTCTGACCGCGTCGTGCTTCGGCGCGGCAAGGTGATCGACCGCAGCCTGCCGGATTACCGTGAACTCGATAGTGTCGTTGGAGCCTGACATGCCGGATTACGAAAAGATCAAAGAGCAGCTTGCAGGCATAGCCATCGAGGACAATCCTGCGCTCGTGCGTCAAAAGAGCCGCGATTTCTACTGGTACTCGCCGATCCTGAAGGCCCAGCTCGACAACGTGACCGCTGATCTCGTCGTTACGCCGAAAAACGAAGCCGAAGTAATCCAGGTGCTGAAGGTCGCCTTTGCACACGGCGTACCCGTAACGCCGCGCGGCGCCGGCACCGGCAATTACGGCCAGGCAATGCCGCTTTCCGGCGGCATCGTGCTCAATCTTGCGGCCATGGACAAGATCAAGGAAATCCATCCTGGGCGCGTCATCTGCGAGCCGGGCATCGTCATCGCGCAACTGGACAAGCAGACGAAGGCCCATTCCGGCCAGGAACTGCGCTTCCACCCGTCGACGGCCCAGACCGCAACGATCGGCGGCTTCATTGCTGGCGGCTCCGGCGGCGTCGGCTCGATCACCTGGGGTGGACTGCGCGACCTCGGTAATATCCTGCGGCTGCGCGTCGTTACCATGGAAGCAGAACCGCGGGTACTCGACCTGACGGGCTGGGACCTGCAGAAGGTGAGCCACGCCTATGGTACGAACGGCATCATCACCGAGATCGAAATGCCCCTCGCGCCGGCCTACGACTGGGTGGACGTGCTGGTCGGTTACGACGATTTCATGACGGCCGTCCGCTTCTCCGATAAGCTCGCGCGGTGCAACGGCATCCTGGTCAAGGAAATCGCGCCCATTGCCGCCCCGATCCCGCATGACTATTTCACCCGCCACAGGCCCTACATCCGCAAGGATCAGTCACTCGTCGTCTTGATGATTGCCCCGCATTCCATGGATGCGTTCCTTGCCTTTGCGGCATCGCAGAACGGCGAGATCATTTTCCGTTCCGACAAGGTGGAGAGCATGCGGGGTCTTCCGCATGCCTACGAGCTTGCCTGGAATCACACGACGCTCCGTGCGCTGAAGATCGACCCGAACTTCACCTATCTTCAGGTCCAGTATCCGGGACCGGACCATGTCGAGAAGGTCCGCAAGATGGTCGAAATCTTCGGCGATGAAGTGCCGGGGCATCTCGAATTCATCAGGTTCGACGGCCAGATCCAGTGCTCCGGCCTGCCGCTGGTGCGCTACACGAGCGAAGAGCGGCTCGAGGAAATCATTCAGATCCATCAGGATCATGGATGCCCGATCTTCAATCCGCACCGCTATACGCTGGAGGAGGGCGGCATGAAGCGGACTGACAAGATCCAGCTTGCTTTCAAGCATGAAACGGACCCAAAGGGCCTGCTCAATCCCGGCAAGATGATTGCCTGGGAGAACCCCAATTTCGACTTCTCGGCAGGCAAGAACTATCTGTTCCCGGGTCTTGCCAGCATCATGGAGCCTTCATGAGGGTTCTCGTCCTTCATTCCCATCCGGTTAAATCAAGTTACGGTGCAGCGCTTTACCGACAGACGCTCGAAAGTCTCGCAACGGCCGGACACAGCGTCGATGGCTGCGATCTTTATGCGGAAAGCTTCGATCCGGTGCTCTCCTGTGGCGATCGCCTCGTCTATCACGAATATCCGGAGAATATCGCGCTGGTGAAAACCTATGTCGATCGCCTCAAGCAGGCGGAAGGGCTCGTCATCGTCACACCCGTTTGGAATTTCGGTTTCCCGGCGATCCTCAAGGGATATTTCGACCGCGTGTGGCTGCCGGGTGTATCTTTCGAGCTGGTTGACGGACAGGTGCAATCGCGGCTGCGGCACATCCAAAAACTGGCAGCCGTCCTGACTTACGGCGCCACGCCTTTTCGCGCCTTCGTCGCCGGCAATCCGCCGAAGAAGATCGTCAAGCGGGTGCTACGCGCCCAGATAAACCCGCTGAAGCCTGTGACTTTCCTCGCCCACTACGACATGAACAACTGCACGGCGGAAACGCGCGCTGCATTCCTTGGCAAGGTGAAGACGGCAATGGAGCGATTCTAGAAAACTTTAGCAGCCGTCACTTCGACCTCGACCAGAAATTCCGGCCGGGTGAAGCCACTGACGATGATCAGCGTCGACGTGGGCTTCACGTCCGCGGTAAAGCGGTCGCGGACGGCCATATAAGCTGGGAAATCCTCGCGCCGCGTCACGAATCCCGAAATACGGATGACATCGGCAAAGCTCATTTCTGCCTCTTCGAGTATAGCCCTAATCGCTTCAAAGCACATCTCGGCCTGCCCTGTCACAGTCCCGGGCACCGTCTCGTCAAGGCAGATCCCGAGTTGGCCGGATGTCACCAGCAACGAAGCTCCCGGGGGCACCAGGAGGCCGTGATTATAGTTTCCGAAGGGTCGGCGGACCGACGGTGGATTGAAAACTTTCGTCATGGAAGTGCCTCGTTCGAAACCTATCGTTAAAGCGAAAACCGTCGTGTTCCAAGACCTTATCTTTCTGACCGAAAGGGCAAAATCCACCGTTGACCACAGACCATGGGGCCAATCGCTGCCGCGTCGTCCCAAGCCATTCCAGATGGGCTGGCGGAGAGGCGGCCTGGCCCCGTTCTCCTTAAGCCGCAGGCCTTCGAAGCCCAGTCCTCAATTTTTGTTGTCCGGTCATCGAACGGAACCCTTTGTTGACTGCACCCAAGTAGCGTAAAATCGACCTTCCGGCCCAATGAGGATGGTCAATGAGGGGACGATACTCCAGACGATCCAAAGCTTGCTGCCTTGCAATAGCAATCTCGTTTTCGTCTTATGCTCCAGTCTCAGCAGACTGCCGATCAGCCCTCGACAGCCCGGAGTGGCCACGGATTGCCAGGTCAATTGCCTCCTTGCAGCTGTGCGAACAGATTCCAGTCGGCCCAAATCAAACAGCCCGGTTTCAGGTGGAATCGGTCGATTTCTGTTCCGTTTCGAACGGTGTCTCCTCGGTCACCGCACGGGCATTGCTGACCTGCGAGGCTGAGCCAGAGGCGCTTTTCCAGACGCCACCCCTCGACAGTCAAGTTGTGGCCACGATAACGCTTGATACTGTTGAATGCCGGATAAGAGATACGAATCTTGAAATCAGCGGCGAAATTGGCGCCCTCTTGTCCGGACTGACAGAAACTCAAGAGATCGCCCGCAATTGGGCTCAATCGCAGCTCTCACTCCTGTGCGCAATGTACCGATGAGGAAATGTCCCCTGCCGATCCGAGCTTTGCTGGTCATTAGGTGTTTTTCGAGAACGAGCAGCACGTTTGGCACGAATTTGCATTTTGCGATCGGCACGGTCGGCCGTGCAAATGGCCGCTAGGCCCAACAATCCGACGCTCGCTGACAACACCTGCCATATACGGGCGTCCAGTTACCATTGGCTCGGACCCTTGTCGTCACACCCTGCAGCGTCACCCTCGGAGCTAAAACCTCACTCCTCCTTGAAAATTCGATATGTGAAACGATTTCGGATATGGGCGTTGAAGAACCGTCCCTTCGAAAAGGCCCGTCTAAACGCCTCATATGTCTCGGGAGGAACATCCTCGTAGTCGTAGCGGTTCTCGCTGGTGACCAACCAGACCGAGAGAGTGCGCGTCGCCGCGTCATAATTGGTCTCGCGGATCAAATGCGAAGGCATTGCCCCTCCATCGGTCAGCCGTCTTACTCAATCGCTTCTGGCACAGGTTGCCACCTGAAGGCGGCGCACCCATGGGAGCCCGCATGTGACCGGGTAACATCGATCCACGTGCCACATGTGCTCGTTGCAACGACTGACGCATCACAAGGCCTGGTCTTGAGCCGAGCTCGATCGCCAGTCGTCTTGTCGCAGCTTGCGGAAAAGGGTCCCAGGTCGCACGACATCATGAGCAGAATCTTCTCAAAAATTCGTACCCTCAATCCCGCTCACTAGAGTGAGGCACGATATCGGTTCCGTTCCTGTTCGATCTGCTCGGGGCTATAGGGATCGAGGCTGTCGTCGAATCGCGTCCAGCCCTCCTCCATATAGGCGCGGCGGCGTTCGGCAGGATCCACCCAACTGGAGCGGCGCAGGATGGCTTCGACTTCGCCGACCCTACCCTCGTCCACTCTTGCACTTACGAGCGTCCCACCCCGACGTACGCCCTCTGCATAAAGGTGAGCATCCTCTTCGGATACGCCCGAGCTGGTGAGGGCTCCGATCAAGCCGCCCGCAGCTCCGCCAGCCAATGCACCGGCAGCGGCGCCAGCCGCCGTCGCGACCAGCCAACCCGCTGCGACGACAGGCCCGACGCCTGGAATGGCCATCAGGCCCAACCCTGCAAGCAGTCCGCCGGTGCCACCCAACGCCGCGCCGATACCGGCGCCAGTCGCCGCACCTACGGCTGCGCCAGAGGTTTTGTCCTTTTCGCCATTGTTCGAGATGAGGCTGATATCATCCGAGGGAATGCCAGCCGATTCCAATTCATCCACGGCCGAGCGCGCGTCAAAATAGTCATCGAATAGTCCAGTTACGGTTCTCATTGTTCTCTCCCTTATTTGGCGATCACGTTTCCTTGGTAGTCGAGTGCGATCGATACCGATTTGCCGTCCTTGGCGGCCGACGCCGTCCAGACCCCCTTGTCATCGAGCTTTAGGCCCTTGACATCGGTGTAACCTGCATTCTCCATGCGCTCCTTGGCCTGGGCTTCGGTAAAGCTGTTGGCCCCTTCGAGTGGGGCGGCCGGGTTTTTTGTCCCCGGTCACGACAGCAGGCGTGTTTGCCTTCGACGAGGGAGCGGGGCTGTCTGGGCAAATGCCGAGAGCGCGGGGTCCCGAAAGGGCCACCATCACGAGGATGATGTTTTTCATCGGTTTCGGATCTCATGTCCTATCCATGACCGCCGAACACCACGGTGCGCTTTAAGTTCCAGCCGCTTGTGGCAAGACCTGCATGGCGATCCGGGGTATCATCGCCGAAAGCGGAGAGATCATCAAAAATCGAAGCTCAGCCGCACTCGAGGCAAAACTGATCCCTGCGACCGAGGCCATCGAACATTTTCGAAATCGTGAACCAAGGCTCGCTGATCGTCTCGGTCAAGGAACTGGTCGTGCAAGAACGGGAATTGATATGACCACAGTAACGACCTCCAGGCACCGTACTTCTTCTCGCCGCCAGGGAACACACGCCCTCCCCGGCAGTTCTCCTCTCATGGAAGGAGATCATCATGATCAGCGGAACAAAAGGTGCCCGATGGGAGGGTGTCAATGAAAACGGAGGACGGCCTTTATGCCTGCGTGCCGGGCAGAAGGAACGCCGGCAAGAGGGCAAAGGCATTGAGTACCGGAGCCAGGCTCCGAAAATCGGCCAGGGCGTAGCCGGTGCCAAGGCAGACGAGCTTGCGAGGATGAACGCGCTTCGCGAAGCTGCCCGCCGGCACACCGATATATTTCTCTCCGACAGTACCAAGGATGTCGACCAACAAAAGGCGTCGCGAAATCGCAAACAGCCTTAAACTCCGAGGATCGATGCAATGTTTCTGATGACAAGAATTGCCGCCGCCTGCTGCGTTGTTCTCGCCCTTTCCTCTTGCGGGAACACTATCCGCGGCGTCGGGCGTGATGCTGCCAATACCGTGGATGCCACCCAGAGTGCCGGAAATCGGGTCGGCAAAGCGGCGGCGAACTGAGGGGGCCCGATTGGCGCCCCGTTCGCGGCCACCCCTGGGCCAAATTCGCGGTCGGACATTCAGCCGGCCGACCGGAGCGATTTTGTTTCCGTCCTGACGACGCAATGACGCTTGAGGGCCAACTCGTCAACGCTGCCCGTGTCGCATGACGGTTCGGGGCGCCACGCTTCACATCCACCTCAATCGTTCGGGCTCAATCGTTCGGGCGATGCCATTACAGACTTGATGTTCTCAGGAGGCAGCGGCCGAATAGGGTCGTGCAATGCTCACCGCGATGGTCGCGGCCAAGGCGTCGAAACGCCGCCGATGGCTGTTGCCCGGCGGGGTTGCAATCGTGACCAGCGCCTGCGCTAAGCAGCGTCTGGAAGGCCGCCGATCAATTTGTCGAGCGTGATCGGATAGTGCCTCACCCTGACGCCGGTCGCGTTATAGACCGCATTGGCGATTGCGGCGGAGACGCCGCAAAGCCCGAGCTCGGCGATGCCCTTGGCCTTCATCGGTGACGACATCACATCCGTCTCGTCCAGGAAAATCACATCCTGATGGGGTATGTCGGCATGCACCGGCACCTCGTAGCCGGCAAGGTCGTGATTGACGAAGAAGCCACGACGCGTGTCGACGGCCAGTTCTTCGGAAAGAGCCCCGCCCGCTCCCATGGTCATCGCACCGATCACCTGGCTACGCGCGGTAATCGGATTGAGAATGCGTCCCGCCGCGCACACTGCCAGCATCCGTCTGATGCGCGTTTCTCCCGTGGCGACATCCACCCCCACCTCGACGAAATGCGCGCCGAAAGTCGATTGCTGGTACGTTTCGGAAAGCTTGCCCCACTCGATCGTATCTTCGCCAACCAATCCCTCGACGCCCGCTGCCTCCGACAGCGGCACCGAGCGGTTGCCGGAACGGACCTCGCCGTCTTCGAAGACGACGTCGTCGGAATTGAAACCAAGTTTCTGGGCTATGGCTTCCCTCAGCTTCACACAGGCAGCGTAGACACCCGAAGTCGAACAGTTGCCGCCGAACTGCCCGCCGGAGCCGGCGGACACCGGAAAGCGGGAATCGCCAAGCCGGACCGCGACCTTGTCGACGGTGACGCCCATCATCTCGGCCGCAGTCTGCGCGATGATGGTGTAACTGCCCGTTCCGATATCGGTCATGTCAGTTTCGACGGTAACGATCCCTTCCCGGGCAAGGCGCACGCGCGCTGCGGAAGGAAGCAGCAGGTTGTTGCGAAATGCAGCAGCAACGCCAAAGCCGATCAGCCAGTTGCCCTCGCGCTTCGACCCCGGCCTTCCTCGCGCAGCCCACCCGAAGCGCTCGGAGCCGAGCTTCAGACATCCGGCTAGATCGCGATGTGAGAACCGCCGCTCGGGCTTTTCGGGATCGACCTGGGTGTCATTGATAAGCCTGAACTGCACGGGATCGAGACCGAGCTTCTCGGCCATCTCGTCGATGGCGATCTCCAGCGCCATCATACCGGGCGCTTCGCCCGGAGCACGCATGGCGTTGCCCTCGGGAAGGTCGAGCCTCGCCAAACGCATCGCCGTCATGCGGTTGGCGCCGGCGTAGAGCAACCTGGTCTGGTTGACGGCCGTTTCGAGCTGACCGCCTTCAAGATCGCCTGACCAGCTTTCATGGCCGATCGCGATAATCTTGCCGTTGCGCTCCGCGCCGATGCGGATACGCTGGATGGTCGCCGGGCGGTGGGTCGTGTTGTTCACCATGAACGGACGCGGCAGTGCCACTTTAACAGGTCGTTTGGCAGCCTTTGCTCCAAAGGCGGCAAGGACGGCATCGGCACGCAGAAACAGCTTTCCTCCGAACCCGCCGCCGATGAATGGCGAGATCAGATGAATTTTCTCCTTTTCCACGTCGAGGGTGGTCGCCAGGTCTGATCGCCACCAGTCTATCATCTGGCTCGAGGTCCAGACGCTCAGCTCGTCGCCATCCCAGGCTGCAATGGAGGCATGCGGCTCCATCATCGCGTGGGACTGGTCCGGCGTCGTGTAGGTTTCGTCGAGCGTGATCGGAGCCGTCCTGAAAGCCGCATCGAAGTCGCCGGCAGCTGAGTCCGGCTGCTGGGACTCGTCCGGCCTCACCGCCGCCTCCTTCGCTTCTGTGAGGTCGAAGACGCCCTCTTCTTCGGCATAGTCGACCTCGACCAGCGCTGCGGCGGCGCGGGCTTGTTCGAAGGTTTCGGCCACGACAACGGCGATCGCCTGGTGGTAATGCTGGATTTCGTCACCTCCGAAGAGCTTGGCGGTGTTGAACTTGCCCTTCTTCCGTTCACCGACTTCAAGGGCGGTCACGACGGCGATGACGCCTAAGGCCTTTTTCGCGGCAGAGACATTCATGGATTTGATGCGGCCCTTGGCGATAGCCGCACCCAAGGGATAGCCGTAGGCATACGGCATATTTGGATCATGCCACTCGTAGGCGTAGGTCGCCCGGCCGGTCGTCTTGAGCTGGCCGTCGATGCGGTGGATTGGCTGGCCGACGACCTTGAGCTGGTCGATCGGGTTCATCGTTGCTGGCGTGTCGAACTGCATTGCTTACCCCCTGGCTTGAGAGATGACCGCTGCGAGCGTGCGCGCGACCAGGTCGACCTTGAAACGGTTCTGTTCGGTAGGACGGGCGTCGGCGAGAAGGAAACCGGCGACGGCGCGGGCTCCTTTCGGCAGCTGGGCTTCGGCCGCCTCGACGCGCCAAGGCTTGTGGGCGACGCCACCGACGGCGACGCGACCGGTCCCGTCGGGTTGGATAACCGCGCCCACCGAAACGAGTGCGAAGGCGTAGGAGGCGCGATCGCGGACCTTCCTGTAGACGTGACGACCGCCGATCGGCGGTGGGAGGATGACCCCTGTGATGAACTCGCCGCGTTCGAGAACCGTCTCGATATGCGGGGTGTTACCAGGCAGGCGGTGGAAATCGGCGATGGGGATCAAACGCATGCTGCCGTCGACCTTTACCGTTTCGACCACGGCATCCAGCGCTCGCATGGCGATCGCCATGTCGCTCGGATGGGTGGCGATGCAGGCGTCGCTCGTGCCGACGACGGCGTGCTGGCGGGTGAAGCCGCCAATGGCCGAACAGCCGCTGCCTGGCTGGCGCTTGTTGCACGGCTGGTTCGGGTCGTAGAAGTACGGACAGCGCGTGCGCTGCAAAAGGTTTCCCGCCGTCGTCGCCCTGTTGCGGAGTTGACCGGAAGCGCCCGCGACGAGCGCTCGGGTCAGGAGCCCGTAATCTCGACGAACGGTCTCGTGTGCCGCAAGGTCCGTGTTGCGGACAAGGGCGCCGATGCGCAGTCCGCCCTCCGAAGTCGGTTCAATCTTGTCCAATCCGAGGCCGTTCACGTCGATCAGATGCGTCGGCGTTTCGATTTCGAGCTTCATGAGGTCGAGAAGGTTGGTGCCGCCTGCGATGAACTTTGCCTGCGGATTGGATGCGGCCGCCCCGACCGCGGCCTCCACGGAGGAGGCACGTTCATAGGTGAAGGCTCTCATGCTTTTGTCCCCGCGACTTCGACGATGGCGTCGACAATGTTGGAATAGGCGCCGCAACGACAGATATTGCCGCTCATGCGCTCGCGGATTTCGGCTGGGGTGACTGACGCCTGTGCGGTTAGGTCACCGGTGACATGGCTCGGGATGTTTGCCTTGATCTCCTCGAGCACCGCCACGGAGGAACAGATCTGTCCAGGGGTGCAATAGCCGCACTGGAAACCGTCGTGCTTGACGAAGGCAGCCTGCATCGGGTGGAGGTCGCCTGGCTCTCCGAGACCTTCGATCGTCGTGATCTGCTCGCCGTCATGCATGACGGCAAGCGTCAAACACGAGATGACGCGACGACCGTCGACCATGACGGTGCACGCGCCGCACTGGCCGTGGTCGCATCCCTTCTTCGACCCTGTCAGATGGAGGTGCTCGCGCAGCGCATCGAGGAGCGTCGTTCTATTGTCGAGGTTGAGCGTACGCCTCTCGCCATTGACGGTGAAGGACATTTTCGTCGTGTAGTTCATTGTGTTCTCCGCAGATTGTGCCGCTGCTCCGGCTGCCACGCCGGTGACCGCGACGGTCGCGGCAGACGAGATCAGTAAATCCCGACGGGAGATTTCGAGTTGGATTGGGATTTGCATGTCCAGCTCCACTTCACGCTCATTCATTGAAGCGCCGTCTAGCCGATGCGGCAAAGGCGCCAGCA
The DNA here is from genome assembly GCF_004342325.1 of Rhizobium azibense. NCBI lineage: Bacteria > Pseudomonadati > Pseudomonadota > Alphaproteobacteria > Hyphomicrobiales > Rhizobiaceae > Rhizobium > Rhizobium azibense. Next base: position 532,104 of record NZ_SMBJ01000002.1, read on the forward strand.
GCCTAGATAGGGCAGAATCGAGCGATGATTAGATTTGTCAGTTGCATGCCCTTATCGATCTGATTCATAAATTGCCCTTTCTCCGGGCTAACGGAAAGTCGAGAGGCAGACGGCACCTGAGGCGACCGGCCTTTTCCTGCGATCCTCGGCCTGCTAGGACCGAGTATCCCACAGGGCTGAGATCGGCGTCACGAATTTGAAGGCAGCATCGCCCAGCGCGGCAAGCAAAGTGAGGGGCTAGATGCATCCGCGCTTTGGGCAGGATGTGTCATCCGTTCCGTTCGCCGTAGCGGACATCAAATCAACTCAATCCTGCGGTGGCAGATTGGCCGGATTCCACACAACTTCCCAAAGGTGGCCGTCCGGATCAGTAAAATATCCAGCGTATCCACCGTAGAACGTCTCCTCAGCGGGCTTTACGATGTCTGCTCCCGCAAGCCGGGCTTGTTCCATGACCTCGTCAACTTCGTGTCGATGCGAGACGTTGTGGCCGATCGAAAACGAAGCGCTGCTCGCCTGCGCTTTCGCCAGACCGCTATCGTGAGCCAGGTCATCCCGATCCCAGATCGCAAGCTTTAAGCCGCTCGAAAGCTCAAAGAACGCCACGGCGCCATGCTCGAACTCACGGCCGACGATGCCTTGAGTAGGCAGTTTCAGGCCGTCCCGATAAAACACAAGCGACCGGTCAAGATCAGCGACACCCAGCGTCAAGACAGAAATTCGCGGTTTCATGGACATTCCTCCGTGTCATTGAGCTCCGTCCCATCCGAAATCGACGGGGCTCATTTCTGCGGCAATTCATCAATTGCTGAAGCCATTTCCGTAAATGCAACTGTCGCGCCCTTATATGGAGCGTTCTCCAGTTCCCGCCATGTTGGCAGGTTTGTTTCAGGCTGCCGTTTCGGTGAAACGGGCGTCAGACGGGAGGGCAAGGGAAGAACTGCCCTCCCGCAAACGTCAGGCCGCTTCGGCAGAGAAACGCGCAAACAGCGGCTTCAGGCGGGGATGACGCGCCGCCTGAGGAGGATGAATCGCCACGGTTCTGCCCGATTTCGTCTCGCGCCTGAGCCATTCGCTGATGGTCTCCGCGCTGGTATGATCCATGTAAATCAGGTGTTTGCCGATGATATTGACTTTGCGGCCTTCGGGCAGCGCTTCGAGCGTGCTCAGCAGCGCCGGCACGTCCTTGCAGGTAACCGCTCCGCCCAGCCGGACATGAATTTCATCGTCGACCTCGGAATGCCTGATTGCGAGCTTTCGCCGCAGATAGGGTAGAATTTCGAGGATCGACAGCGCAAGGCCGAGCGCCACCCCGACCAGCAGGTCCTGCAGGACGACCATGGCCACCGTGACGGCCCAGATTCCAACCGGCAAGAGGCCATGGTGTTCGAACAGGTGGCGTACATGGTGAAGGCTGATCAGCCGCCAGCCGGTGACGAGCAGCACGGCGGCGAGCGCCGTCAACGGTACCATTTCCAGCAAGCCCGGCAAAAGTGCAACCAGGCCCAGGATCCATACGCCATGCAGCACTGCCGAGGTCCGCGTGCGAGCCCCAGCCTGTATATTGGCCGATGAACGGACGATGACACCGGTGATAGGCAATGCCCCGAGCAATCCGCAAAGCCCGTTACCGACGCCTTGGGCGAACAGTTCCTTGTTGAAACGCGTGCGTTGCCCGTCATGCATGCGGTCGACTGCTGCGGCCGAAAGAAGCGTTTCGGCGCTGGCAATGATGGCAATCATCAGGGTCGTCAAGATAATGCCCGGTTGCACGAGCCGGGCAAAATCCTCGGTCTTCGGTAGCGATATGCTCTCTGCCAGCGAAACAGGCACTTCCACACGGGCGATCGGCAGTTCAAGTGTTGTCGTCAAGACCGTGGCGGCAGCAACCCCGACAAGCGCCCCCGGAACCAGCGCCAGCCATTTGGGCCGGAACTGTTCCCAGCAGACCATGGCGAGCAGAGCGATAAGACCGACCAGCAGCGCTACGGCCTCGTTGGTCACGCTGGCACCCCACAGTCTACCGACACTCTCGTTTATCGCGGTGACATTCTCGATGCCGCCTGCGGCAGGCTTGGCATCCATGAGCACATGGACCTGCCCGAGGATGATCAAAATGCCGATGCCGGCCAACATGCCATGAACAACGGCCGGCGAAATCGCTCTGAACCAGGAGCCGATCCTGAGGAAACCCGCCATGATCTGCAGGAAACCGACAACGATGAGCACGGGACCGAGCATGGCAACGCCATACTGTTCGACGAAGCCGAAGACGATGACAGCAAGACCGGCGGCAGGCCCGGAGACCTGAAGAGGCGAGCCTGCCAGCAGGCCGACGACGAGGCCTCCAATGATACCGGAGATAAGCCCCATGGCCGCTGGTACCCCGGAGGCGATCGCAATTCCCAGGCAAAGCGGAATGGCGACAAGAAAAACCACCAGAGACGAAGCGAGGTCGCGCGAAAATGCAGAGCCGTTGTTTATCATGGCACTACTCCCCGGCAAGGGTTGCGGCAACCCGCGGCATGACATGCGGGTGGTCTCGTCCTGTGATGGCGACCGGCAGCGGCTCGCCATCCCGCACATCGGTAAAGGTCGCCAAAGTCCCGTCATAGACTTGGACCTCGCCTGTTCCGATGTCGAAGAACCATCCGTGCAGCGTGATCTCGTTGGTCGCAAGTTTCGCAGCCACCGACGGATGGGTCTTTAAATGGTCGAGCTGCACGACGACGTTTTCCATTGCCACTGCGCGCACGCGATCGGTTTCGGAGAGATCGTCGGGATAAGCTTGGCAAACAATCGAATAAGCCGCATGGCTGTGCCGCAGCCAGGCCGCGACATTCGGCATCGGATCCAGCATCTGCGGGTGGCACAACCCTTTCATCGCCCCGCAATCGGAGTGACCGCAGACAACAATGTCGCTGACGCCGAGCGCCAGGATGGCATATTCGATTGCGGAAGAAACGCCGCCATTGAGGGTCGAAAAGGGGGGAACGATATTGCCGGCATTGCGGCAGACGAAGAGATCGCCAGGCCCGGATTGGGTTATCGTTTCCGGCATCACGCGGCTGTCGGCACAAGATATCATCAGGGCATGTGGCTGCTGGCCTTCGCGCGCCAGCTTGCGGTAAAGCGCCGAATGATTCGGAAATACGGCGCCACGAAAACTGGAGATACCTTTCAGGAAATCACCCATCTATCGGATCCTCTTTCTGGCCGGACGTCAGACTGTGAGGATGTCTCTCATCCGGCGGGTTGCAGAAGCGACCTGTTCGCAGTTGCACAATAAAGGGCAGGAAGAGATCAAAAGAAGAGTCTCGCAGCATATTGCATCGCAACATTTTTTGAACGAGACGTGATTTGGCTGTTTGTCTCTGTCTATCCACGACTTCACACGGGGTGGCGCCGCCGAACTCGCCGTCGATTCGCAGCTGCCTCCAGGGTGATGCTGTCCCGCTTGAGCGGCAAGCATCCGCACCTATTCAGGAGCCTTCAATGGGCAAAATGGGTCGAGAGGGCGGTTCTGCCGCATGTGATGTCGCCGCCTTTGCACGAATCCGATGGCCTCCTCCCGTCATTGGAACCTTCATCCGGAGAACCGAGATCAGAAGACCATTATTGGCCTCTTTCGCAGCTTTGATTTGGCATGGTTGCGCGGGTTCTTCCTTCGCCCGCGTCAATCCGGATAGCGGTCGAACATTGGAAGCGCGTGGATGTGCGTGGACCAAGGCAAGCGCTCGGCAACCTGCACCTGAATGTCAGGGGCAACCATCGTTGGGTCGTCGAGGGTGGCAATTTGCACGTCAACGATTCCGGGAATAAGGGTTTCGTTCACATAGCTAAGGCCTGTCCCGCATGTTGCGCAGAAATGTCGGTGCGCTTGGCCGTTGGATGACCAGACGCGAGGTTCGCCTTTGGTAATTCGGAAGCCGCCGGCCTCTACCCCCATCCAGCCGACCATCGGCGCACCAGAGGACCGGCGACAGTCCTCGCAGTGGCAGACCGCGGCATGAACAGGTCGATCCGTTTCATATCGAACGGCACCGCAACGGCAACCGCCAGTTAGTCGGCTGTTGGAGACGGCTTCCACCATTTGTACTCCCTCCCAGAGCTTTGCATCACCTCACCGATTGCGTCCTATAACACGAAATAGCCATCTTTCCTTGACCGCTGGCGAATTTCTCGCTTGAAATTTCGTTCTCAGCACTGGAGCCGGATGCAATTAGCCGTATGATGGTGGGCAATCCGTGATGATCTGGGAAGCGGTCGAAGCCACATTCAATGACATCCCTCCCGTCCGCAAGCCTGGTCAGTGCTTGACCTTCCAATCGCCCCGGCGCAAGCCCCAGGCTTCGCTTTGATTTTCGCCGTTCGGTGGCGATCGGCAGGACGAGCCGGCGACGCCGTGGCTTTCCTGAACTACGCCATTTCATTGCGGCGGACATAGCGTTCGTCGCTGCCTGCGCCGACTGGTTCGGGCTTGGTCATGGCGTTCATCCGTCAGTTCGACTGCACGCCGGGACAAAAAGAGGCATCGAATCAAGACCATGGCACCGGTTCGGAAAACGAGCGGCGGCGCAAGGCTAAGTCATTGAAATTCGATTCAATTCGAATCGGAACAATCGATCAGTGATTCAGTTGATTCGCGATGATTGGAGTCAGGAGTCCGCGTAAATGGTTACCCCGCGAGCGAATTGGAAGGGCTACATCAAGTTCGGTGAAGTTGCGTTTCCAGTGGCGCTTTACACGGCTGCCTCGTCCTCCGAGCGGATCGCCTTCAATACCTTGAACCGCAAGACGGGCAATCGCGTCCGCCGCGAATTCGTGGATAGCGAAACCGGCGACCCGGTGGAGCGCGAGGCGCAGGTGAAGGGTTTCGAGATCGAGGATGGGCGTTTTGTTGTCCTCGAACCCGAAGAGGTCGCGGCGGCCGTTCCAGATAGCGACAAGACTCTCAAGGTCGAGGCATTCGTTCCTTGCACCGAGGTCGACGACGTCTATTTCGACAAACCGTATTATCTCGCGCCCGACAAGACAGGCAGCGACGCCTACAAGCTCCTGCGCGACGGCATGAAGAGGGCCAAAGTCGCCGCGATCGCGCGCACCGTCCTGTTCCGGCGCCTTCGCACTCTCCTTATCCGACCACACGGCAAGGGTCTGATTGGATCGACGTTGAATTACGACTACGAGGTGCGTTCATCGGAAAAAGCGTTCGAGGAAATGCCCGACCTGAAGATTGAAGGCGAGATGCTGGAGCTGGCAAAGCACATCATCAACACCAAGAAGGGCGAGTTCGACCCGAAACGGTTCGACGACCGCTACGAGGAGGCGGTGGCCGAGCTCGTCAAAGCAAAGATGGAGGGCCGAACGCTGCCGAAGAAGAAGGCACCCACAGCATCCAGACCGAGCGATCTTCTGCAGGCCCTACGTGAAAGTGCCGGAATGTCCACTCCCGCCAAGAGCAAACGCACCGCGGCCAACGCCAACGCCGGTAAAGGCCGACAAAAAGCCAATCCGGCCGCCGCATCCAAAGCTCCCAGCACTGGTGGCGGCCACCAGCGCCGCGCTGGCTGATTGAAGAGGAACACCATGGCTCTCCGCCCCCACTGGAAAGGCTATCTGAAGCTTTCGCTGGTTACCTGCCCGGTACAGATGATGCCGGCTACGTCGGAAAATGAAAAGGTGCGCTTCCATACGCTGAACCGGCAAACCCAAAATCGTGTCGTGAGCCACTATGTCGATGCCGTCACTGGCAAAGAGGTAAACGACGAAGACGAAGTCAAAGGTTACCAAACAGGCGAGCACGACTATGTCATCCTCGAAGACGAGGAGCTCGAAAATGTTGCACTCGAAAGTACAAAAACGATAGACATCGAGGTATTCACGCCGCGCGATAGCGTTGACTGGATCTGGCTCGATACGCCTTACTACCTGTCTCCCGACGATCCTGTCGGGCAGGAAGCGTTCTCTGTCATTCGCGATGCCATGGCGGCCGAGAACATGGTCGGTATTTCCAGACTTGTGATCTCCCGGCGGGAACGCGCTGTCATGCTTGAGCCGCGCGGCAAGGGCATCGTGCTCTGGACATTGCGTTATGGGGATGAGGTGCGCGACCCCCAACCCTATTTCGAAAGGATTGACGACGAGACGGCCGACAATGAATTGATGCCCCTTGTCCAGCAACTCATCAAAAAGCAGACACAACACTGGAACCCGAAGATGGCCTCCGACCCTGTCCAGAACAGGCTCCTCGACATCATCGAGGCGAAGAAGAAGTTGATGAAGGCGCCCGCCAGGACAAAGGCGAAAGGCAAGAACAAGGAAGAGCCGGCGCCCAACAACGTCATCAATATCATGGATGCCTTGAGAAAGTCGGTCGAAGCGGAAAATCGCTCAGGGAGGCATTAGCCTCATGAGGAGCCCCCGCCGGTCCTCGTTGCCATTGCTCGACGTGTCGCATTCGACTCTCCAGTCGCGTCCGATCCGCAAACGCGACCCTGAGCAGCCGAACCTGCCTTTCGATCCGATGCCGCAGCGCGTGGAACCCTGTCTGGCGCTGCTGAAGACAACTGTTCCGCTGGGACCCGATTGGCTTTACGAAGTGAAGTGGGATGGTTACCGGCTCGCGATCCATATCGAACAAGAGAGCGTAAGCATCGTTACCCGCGGCGGCCATGACTGGACCCTGCGATTTCCCTCGATCGCCGCGGCGGCAAAGCGCCTTGGGGTGACGACGGCCATTCTCGATGGCGAGGCCGTTGTTCTCGACGCCGAGGGCCGGTCGGACTTCGGCGCCTTGCAGCGTTCGCTCGGAGGTCGGGGCGGCAAACGGATCTCAAGCGAGTCCGTCCTCTACGCCTTCGATCTTCTCTACCTCGACGGACACGATCTAACCCGCACCGAGCTTTCCGTGCGCCGGCAGCTTCTTGAGGACCTGGTACCACAAAGCGGCAATGGGACGATCCGCCTTTCAAAAGCGATAGAACTGCCGGCCGACGATCTCCTTGCGCACGCATGCCAGGTCGGCCTGGAAGGGATCATAGCAAAGCATCGCAATCGGCCCTACCGCAGCGGCCGGACCGGCGACTGGCTGAAGATCAAGTGCGTCCAGAGTGAGAGCTTCATGATTGTCGGCTACGAACAATCGGGATCGGCCCGCGGCGGCATTGGCAGTCTTCTATTGGCCGGCAAGAAGGGCTTCCAATGGGTTTATGTCGGCTCGGTCGGGACCGGTTTCACCAGGAGCGGTGCCGAGGATTTGAAAAAGACCCTCGATCAGCTGAAAACGGACAAGCCGGTGGTTCCGCTTAAAGGCAAGCGCTTCGTCTTCGTGCAGCCGACACTGATCGCCGAAATCGAGTTTCGCGGCTGGACAGATGACCGCTATCTGCGCCACGCTTCCTACAAGGGGCTTCGGGAGGTTCAGGACAACGCGGCCGTTTTCGATGTGATGGATTGACCTGCCACCGTCGGCGCCGAGATGACCGGCTTGGGCATGTCAGTGATGTGGAAAAGTCCCTTCTCGAGCGCGAGCTGGAATATTGGCTTGCACGGCGCGCCAGCATGCATCTGCTATGGCGTAAGCCAGCCGTCGTGCGCTTTAACATGACGGCAACTCAAGCATGCCGTCTATGCGATCTTCGGCAGAGTGACCAGATGCCGCTCAAGCGGCGGCTCTTGTCTTGCCCAAACGTTTTATCGCCTGCTCCAGGGGCCGCTGACCATCACAATAGCCCTGCCAAGCCGATGTCTTTGCTAGAAGAACCGGCACGGTCCTGACCGTGAATCGCTTCGGATCGAGGTCGGATTTAACCTGCGTCCATGTCAGCGGCATCGATACGGTGGCGCCCGGCCGGGCTCGTGGTGACAATGGTGCAACAGCCGTCGCCATGCGGTCATTGCGCAGATAGTCGAGGAATATCCGGCCGTTCCTCAAGCTCTTGGTCATCTTGATCAGGTAGAGCTCGGGATTGTCGCGCGCCATCTGCTGGCACACGGCATGTGCAAACCCTTTCGCCTCCGGCCAAGAGAGCGGCTTGCGTTTGTTGATGGCAAGCGGAGTGACCACATGAAGGCCCTTGCCGCCAGTTGTCTTACAGAAACTGATCAAGCCGAGTTCCTCAAGCCTGTCGCGCATGTCTCGGGCTGCTGAAACGACTGTGGAAAAGGGGACGTTAGGACCAGGATCGAGGTCGAAGACGAGCCGCCCCGGCACTTCCGGCTGATGCGGCTCGCAATTCCAAGGATGCAGTTCGACAGCACCAATCTGAGCGACGGCGGCCAAACCCTCGATCCGGTCGATCTGCAGATAAGGCTTCTTGTCACCGAAGACCTTGACCAGTTCGAGGAGGCTCGAGGTGCCCGGCATGGCATGTCGCTGGAAAAACTGCTCGCCGCCGATCCCGTCGGGTGCGCGGATAATGGAGCAGGGCCGTCCCTTGAGATGGTCGATCATCCAGGAGCCGACGGCTTCGTAATAGCGGGCCAGCTCTTCCTTTGTGATGGGGCCCCCGTCATCTCCATCCGGCCATAGCGGCTTGTCCGGGTTGGAAATCAGCACGCCCATCACATCGGCCTTGACGCCCTTGCGCCGCGTCGACCTCGACTCCGGAGCCAACGCCGGCCGAGGCACCTCGGCTTTTGATGGCTTGGCCGGCCGTTCGGCTTCGATTTCCTTGGCCGGTTTGTCGTCGCGCAGCCCCTTAAAGGCAGCCTGGCGGACAAGACCGTCGGCAGTCCAGCCTGCGAATTCGATTTCCGCCACCAGCTCGGGCTTCAGCCAAGTGACCTCCGCCGCCTTCTTCGGCGCGCCGATGCCAGTAAAGGGCGATTTCGTCGTCTCGAGCGCCTTCAACTTCGGAAGCAGCGTTTCCAGTTGCTTGGCGCCGTATCCGGTACCGACACGGCCGACATAGACGAAATGGTCGCCGTGGTAGACGCCGACCAGCAAGGATTTGAACTTGCCATTCGCCTTGGCATAAGCCCCCAGAACGACCTCATGGCCGGCCCTACATTTGGATTTGGCCCAGGTTTCGGTCCGGCCGGATTGGTACGGAGCGTCCACCTGTTTCGAGATGATGCCTTCCAGCGACAGCTTGCAGGCGGACCTGAGGACCGCGTCGCCGTCCGTTTCGAAATGCTCGACAAACCGGATGCGGGAACTGTCTCCTGCCTCAGTCAGCAGGCTCTGCAACCGCGCCTTTCGATCCACAACCGAAAGAGATCGCAAATCCTCACCGCCGTCATAGAGAAGATCGAATGCGAAATAGACGAGATCGCCTGTTCTGCCTTGCGAAAGCGCCGCTTGGAGAGCGGCGAAATCGGGCGCCCCATTCGCGTCAAGGGCGCAGATCTCACCATCGATAATCGAATCGGGCAGAGAAGATGCCGCCTTGCCTATTTCGCGATACTTGTCCGTCCAGTCGAGGCCCTTGCGGGTCTTCAATGTCGCCTCGCCGTCCAGCACCCGCATCTGGATCCGATAACCGTCGAACTTGATTTCGTGGATCCAGCCCTTGCCCACGGGGGGGCGCTCCAGGGTCTGACAGAGCTGTGGCGCGATGAAATCAGGCAGGTCGACAGGCGTGACGGACCCCTTGCCGGCCCGTACATCTGATTTTCGCTCTTCGGCGGCCAGCCCTCGATGGCTGTCCCAGACTGCATCAGCCTGGACGTCGCCTCCTGCGACCATGAATGGTTTTGGCTTGCGCCCCTTGCCAGCTGCGATCATCTCCATTGTTCGGCCGGAGGCGACCGAGGTGTCATTCTCCTCCAGGATAGCCGCGCCATTGTCCTCGACCGAAAACGCGTCATGGTGCTTGATCAGCAGCCAGTTGGTTCGCTTACCACGTTCGCGATCGTTACCCATGCGCACCAGCACGAAGCCGCCATGCAGGCGTTTGCCGTCCAGGGTGAATTTGAAGTCGCCCTTTGCCAGAGCTTGCTTCGGGCTCTTCTTTCCTTCAGGTTTCCAATAGCCGCGGTCCCACAGCATGACAGTACCGCCGCCATACTGGCCTTTCGGGATCGTGCCTTCGAAATCGCCATAATCCAGTGGATGGTCCTCCACCTCGACCGCCAGCCGCTTGTCATGAGGGTCGAGAGACGGGCCTTTGGTGACCGCCCAGGACTTGAAAACCCCATCGAGCTCAAGCCTCAGATCGTAGTGAAGACGGGTTGCGTCGTGCTTCTGGATGACGAAACGAGGACGATTGCTGCCGGCAATGCGCTTTTCGCCGCTTGGCTCAGCCGTCCTTTGAAAATCGCGCTTCGACCGATAGGTCGATAGTTTGTCATTGGCCATGGTTGGTCCCGAAAACAGCGTCCGACAGCGGAATGCCGATTGGCAGCTGGAAGTTCCATGATAGCGCTCATCATCGGGCCACGGGAGGCCTCGCCTCTTCAAAGACGAGGCTGGCCCATGTCCTAGACAACGGCTACACGTGCTGGCCGAACCGGATGGATGGCCGGCTTTCTGTTCAACGGAACCATGACGGCAGGCATGCCCGCTTCGTGACAGGCGGCCAGAAATGCTTCGCGCGCGATCACAGCGGCAATAGTGCCGTTGAGCGCACCCCGGCATGTCTTCACGGCCCGTTCATGGCGCTCTCCGTGGCGCAGTGGCCATTCGTTCTCGAGAAAATCCAACGCGTCGTAAGCGCCTGTAAATGTCCGCTCCAAACCGCATTGCAGCCGGATCCTTACCGGCCGAGTCCATGGAACATCGTTGAGCGGCATCTTTTCCTCCTTTCATGCCACCAATGATCCTGACGAATTGATATTGGGAGTCGTCTGCGACTGTTCAAGATTGCAAGGCCAACCAGAACATCGACCGTACCGGCAACCTGCACGATTTCGTCAGCCGATCTCCCGGAAGGTAACGGAATAGCGAAGCTGCTCGACAGGCGGGATGGAATGCTCCCATTCGCTCCGGGCGGCACCCGACAGCAGATAGACAGAACCCGGCTCGGCGATCACCGAGACACGCTCCCAGTTCGAGCCGGCGCGGCGCCGCAGCCTGAAAGTACATGGCGACAGCAATGAGACACCGATGACCCTGCCGAACACCTTTTTGTCTCTATGCCAACCGATCGGCGCGCCCGGCGCATATTCGGTGATCAGCGCCTGTTGCAATTGATCGGGTTCGATAGCGGCGGAAGCTGCCGCAAGGGAGCGCACGGGCAAAAGGAACGACGGGACCTCGCCAATACGCCTCACCCGTTCGGTATCGAAGTCATACTTCCAGCCATAGGAAATGATCCTTCGCTTGCCCTCAAACCCATGAAAATCAAAGGGTTTTAACGGCAACTCCCTTATCTCGCGAAGCAGATCCGACTGGATCGTCTCCGGAACGACGGCTGGTTGGTAGCCAAAGCCCTCAGGCAGTCGCGGCTGCGCTTGGCCAAACAAGTCCGCTTGCTGCGAAATGCTCATGATCAGTTCCTCGCCGGCGTGTCAGTGGACACACGGCGTTTTGACGACTGCGGCGAAATCTTCCGCCACCAGTTCGCTGATCGCAATCAGGACCTCCTCGGCCGAGAAGCCGGAAGCAATGGTGGTGCGGATCAGATCCTGCAGATCAGGCTCGACAACATCGCGGCAATCGTCCAGCCGCTCGTTGGAGATTGTTATGCTGCGCAGTTCTTCCATCTTCGACCTTTCACGGTGCGGGCTGCCGGCTCCATATGCCGCCGGGGCCAAGATCATCTACGGACGACGATCGGTATATGGCGATAGCCGAGGTTCATCTTCTTTTTCCACCTGCGAAGATGCTGGTGGACATTGTTGTCTCTGACGATCACCTGCATCTCCTTCTTTCCTTATCATTGTGGTCAATCTCAGGCCCGAGTTCCAGTTAACTGCGCGTGAGAAGGCAGGGCTGCGGCTTCCAGTTGTTGCCCCGAGCGACGACCTCACCGCGCTCGCGCGGCTTCATGGCCGCAGGCGCCGCAGCAATGCTTGTCTTATTCAATCGAGTACCCTGGCAGCACAGGGGCGAAAATCTCGCCAGACCCTTAAGTCGCGGATTATCGACGTCATCATGACGCAAGCCGCGCGCTGCGCGATTATCTGGTTGATGGCCAAAAGATAAGAGGTGGCCGTTTGCAATGCAATGCCGGACCCTCTTTCGGGCAATGTCCTCTTGTGGTGCGACAACGACCGGAAAGTGCAGCGTTGACGATATTCCACAATGAAAGAGTCGCTCATAGTCGGTATTTCAGGCGCTTTTTGAAAAACGCGGAGCCATCGCATTGGCGATTGCAGGATCACCGCCGGCAGGGCAGCTTGCGGCGTGCATGACATCGGGTCTGCGGCCAGAAAAGCACGAGGCAACTCTCGGGTTTAAGCTCATCGACGAGCGGGTTCGGTAATCAGTCATGGTGGCTGATCAGGCTCTGAACCTCGAAGGAAAAGAGGTCCGCCAGCGCGGCAAGGTCATATCCGCCAGCTCGATTTCGACCAAGCTAGCTCGCCATAAATTCTGCGACACATTAATCACACCTCCTCTTGTATGCCACCGTCTTTGAATTAGATTCATAGAGCCCGGTCGCCCAATGATGGGGCCGGCTGAGTCAAGCAGGCGTCAAGAACGTCGTGGACTTGGCGCTTCCTTGTATCCATGTTGCTTCGAAGGAGGATATGGCTATGAGAAGCACGTTTGATTTCTCTCCGCTCTTCCGGTCAAGCGTCGGCTTCGACCGAATGCTGAACGCGCTTGAGGCTGCGAACCGTATGGCGCCGGCCGAAAACTGGCCTCCATACGATATCGTGAAGTCCGGCGAGGACGACTATCGCATCGTCATGGCGGTGGCCGGATTCTCGGAAAAAGAGCTGACCATAACGCACGAGCAGAACATGCTGATCGTGACGAGTGAGAAGGCTGACGAAGACGAGAAGCAGTACCTGCACCGCGGCATTCCAAGCCAAGCGTTCGAGCGACGCTTCGAGCTTGCCGACTATGTCAAGGTCACGGCGGCTAAGCTTGTCGACGGTCTGCTGACGATCGATCTGAAACGCGAAATCCCCGAGGAGATGAAGCCCCACCGCATCGAAATCACAGACGAGACGGCTCCTCGTCAGGGCAATATGCATCAGATCGAGGCCGAGGCAGCCGCTTAAGCCCGATCTCACCATTGTGGGGCAGGTGCCGGACGAGCGTCCGGCACCTGGATCTGCGGACCGAGCGCGGTGACCTCACCGGTGATAAGCGAGATCACCAAGCGCCATCTCAAGCACGTCTTCGAGACTCAAAGCTGCTTCAGAATGGTTTCCGATGCCTTCTCCGCGATCATAATCACTGGCGAGTTCGTGTTGCCGGAGACAATCGTCGGCATGACAGAAGCGTCGGCGATGCGCAACCTGTCGATCCCGCGCACCTTCAGCGTCGGATCCACCACTGCCAAAGTGTCATGCCCCATCTTGCACGTGCCGACCGGGTGAAAGATGGTCGTCGCGATGTCGCCTGCCCTGCGGATCAAATCCTCGTCGCTGTCGTGTTCCCCACCGGGAAGCATTTCCTGCGGCCGGAAGCGCGCAAGCGCCTTCGCTTTCATAAGGTTGCGCGCGTGGCGGATGGACCGTGCCGCCAAAATCCGGTCGCCGGCAGTGGAAAGATAATTCGGGCGGATTTCCGGCGGCAGCGCCGCGTCGCGCGTCGTCACATGCACCGTGCCGCGGCTTTCGGGCCGCAGGTTGCAGACCGACACCGTTACGGCTGGATAGCGATGCAGCGGCTCGCCGAGCCGATCGGTGCTAAGCGGTTGGACATGGTACTCGAGATCGGCCGTCGCGACGGCCGGATCACTCTTGGCAAAGATACCGAGCTGGCTCGGCGCCATGGAGAGTGGACCGGACCGGCTGATGGCATATCGCAAGCCCATGCCGGCGCGGCTGAAGAGACTGTGATAGAGCTGGTTCAGTGTGCGCGCGCCTTCAATCTTGAAGACCGTGCGGATCTGAAGATGGTCCTGAAGGTTCTCTCCTACACCCGGAAGGTCGTGATGGACGGGAATGGCGTTGGCGCAGAGCACCTGCGGCCGGCCGACGCCCGACAATTCCAGGATCTTCGGAGAGTTGATCGCGCCAGCCGACAGCACGACTTCTCGGGATGCGCGAGCGACGCAGTGGCGGCCGCGATGCCGGAAGCGCACGCCGGTGACTGTCTTTCCGTCGAATTCAAGTCGCTCGGTTTCGGCCCCTGTGAGCAGGCGCAGATTCGTGCGTTTCATCGCCGGCCGCAAGAAGGCTTTTGTTGTGTTCCAGCGTAGGCCGCCGCGTTGGTTGACCTCGAAATAACCCGAGCCTTCGTTGTCACCGCCGTTGAAGTCGCCGGTCTTGGGAATGCCGAGTTCTTCCGCCGCGTCGCGAAAGGCGTCAAGAATCGGCCAGGAGAGGCGCTGGCGCTCGACGCGCCATTCACCACCGGCCCCGTGCGTCGCGGACTTGCCACGATAATTGTCTTCTGACTTCAAGAAATAGGGCAGGACGTCGTCCCAGCCCCACCCGACATTGCCGGCCTGCCGCCAACCGTCGTAGTCTGCGGCTTGCCCGCGCATATAGATCATGCCGTTGATCGACGAGCAGCCCCCGAGCAGCTTGCCGCGCGGATAGTTCAGTGCGCGGCCGTTGAGGCCGGCTTCCGCGGCCGTCTTCATCATCCAGTCGGTGCGCGGGTTGCCCATGCAATAGAGATAGCCTATCGGCACATGAACCCAGTGGTAGCGATCCGAGCCGCCGGCTTCGAGCAGCAGGACCCGGTTCTTCGGGTCAGCCGACAGGCGGTTTGCCAGGACGCATCCGGCCGAGCCGGCACCGACGACGATGAAATCGTAGCTGCCTTCGTCCACCGGCATTTCGGTGCTATGCATGGTCATGCCGCAGCTCCCGCCACCTGGCCTTTGGTTGCCGAAAGCCGCCGCCAGAGTGGGGTCATCGCTTCTGCAATGTCCCTGTAAAGCCCATAGCGCCTGTTGTAATGCGCCGTCAGCGCATCGTTCGGCCTGTAGTGCCGTTCCACCCGCACCATGGCATTCGCCCCTTCCGTGAAATTGGCAAAGAGGCCGACGCCCGTTCCTGCCGCAATCGCCGCGCCCAATGCGCCCGTTTCCCTGGAGACAGCGACAGAAACCGGCATATCCAGCACGTCGGCGAATACCTGCGGCCACAGGCGGCTGCGCGATCCGCCGCCCGACAGGACGGCCTCGTCGAAGATGGCGCCCGCCTTGCGGATCGTCTCGATGTGCTGGCGATGTCCGAAGGCGACGCCTTCCAGTAGGGCGCGAACCAGGTGCCCCTTGCCATGCCAGCCAGCAACTCCATAAAAGCCCGCCCGCGCATGTCCGTCCTGCTGGGCACCGTAAAGATAGGGGTGATAGAGTGGATCGTCGGGCGCCGGCTCGATCGCAGCCGCCAAAGCGCAGCAGCCGTCGAAGGGCGATAGGCCATCCTGATATTCCCCCACGAAGAACTCGCGCACCAGCCATTCGAGATTGGCGGCCGAGGTCGCGCTGTTTTCCATCGCCATGTAGCGGCTGCGGTCGAAGGTCGAGGACATGAAGACCGGGCCGTCGAGGGCGGGGCGATCGATGATCACCTGGTTGATGCTCCACGTGCCTGCGATGATCGAGGCACTGCCGGTGCGCGAGACGCCCGAACCGAGCGCTGAGGCGATGACGTCGAACAACCCGCCGATGACTGGCGTGCCGGCTGCAAGCCCGGTCTGCGCTGCGACCTCTTCCGTCACGGTGCCAGCGATGTCAGCGCTTTCGATGAGCGGCGGCAAGAGGTTCATGCAGTCGGCCAGCCCATAGGCAGCCATCAATGCACGGTCGTAACGGCGGGCGGCGAGATCGAGGAGGCCGGCGCCCGACATGTCCGAGACCTCGCTGACACGACGGCCCGTCAGACGGTTGACGACGAAATCCTTGGAGAAGAACACCGTGCCGATACGTTCGAAGAGCTCCGGCCTGTGGCGCTTCAGCCAGGCAAGAAGCGTTGGCGTCTGCGAGGGCCAGGGGCGTTGGCGGCCGATCTCATAGGTCCGGTCGCCTACGCCTTCGGTCGCCCATTCTTCGACGAGGCTTGTCGCCCGCGTGTCGAGCGACTGGATGCCGAGGAGCGGTTCGCCGTTCCTGTCGAGCGCATAAAGCCCGTTGCCATGGCCGGCACAACCGATTGCGGCGATATCGGTCGCGGCGATGCCCGCCTTGTCGAGGCAGGTGCGGATGACGCGCTTGGCATTGGCCCAGAGTTCGTCGAGATCGCGCTCGACATGGCCGGGATATGGCATGCTGCTGTGGCCTTCCTGCGCGCCATGCGCCAGTTCCTGGCCCGTCCGGTCGAAGATCACCGCCTTGATGACGGTGTTGCCGGCGTCGATCCCCAAAAGATAGTCTCCCATTCGCAACCCTCCCAGGTTCGCTTACGCCTTCACCCCTGCTGATAGAGCGCCAAGGCGTCCTCGCTGCTCGCATCCTCGTGCACGATCGCCATGAGCCCGCGCACCACGGCGCTCGGGTTGGCATGTTGATAGATGTTGCGCCCATAGACCATCCCCACCGCCCCTTGCCGCATCAAGGCGGCGGACTTGGCGAACACGGCGCGCAGGTCTTCCTTGCCGCCGCCGCGCACCAGGACCGGGCAGCGCGCCGCCTCGACCACGCGGTGAAAATCGTCCGTATTCATCGTCGGATCCGCCTTGACGATGTCTGCGCCCATCTCACGGGCAAGCCGCGTCAGCGTGACGATCTTGTCGGCATCGCCATCGACCATGTAGCCGCCGCGTTCGGTGACCGGCTGCATGACGAGCGGCTCGATCATCAGCGGCATGCCGTATTTTTCGCAGTCTGCCCGCACGCGAGAAATGTTGTGCACGCACTGGCGCAAGAGATCCGGCTCGTCCGGCAGCATGAACAGGTTGACCACCACGCAGGCGGCATCCATCTGCAACGCGCCGATCAGCGGCTCCGCCTCGTTCTGCAACACCGCCCACATGTGGCGATGGCGGATCCGGTTATAGGGGTTGCCCATATCGATGCGCATGACGAGCGCCGGCTTCTCCTTGCCGGCAACGTCCTGCAGCAGGTCGGCTTGGCCGTAGTTCATCTGGATCGCATCCGGCTTCGCATCGACCAGCGCCTTCACGATCGCCGGCATGTTCTCCAGTCCATCGAGGAAGGACGGTTCGTTGCACACGCCGTGATCGATCGCCACGTCCAGGCAGCGGCCGTTGCCGAACAGCCGGTTCATCCGGATCTTGCGGTTGTCTCGCATGGTTCACTCCTTTGTTTGTTCCTTGCCGAAAGGGTTGCCTCCGCGACGCCGTGGCGCTCGCGCATGAGGGTGAGAAAACGGGTACGCTCTTCGTCCTTGCGCTGCGCCGGCCAGCCTTTCTCCTCGGCCAGGAGGTCGAGCGCGACCTCGGTCATGTCGAGGCAAAGCTCACCGGTGATGGCAAGTGTCGTTCGCCGGAGGAGCAGGTCGTCCAGATACTCGACCGCCTCCGTGCGGATGAGATACAGCAGTTCGCGGGCGCTGTAGCCGGCATGAGGCAAGAGGGTATCCGCTCCCGCGGCGATGAATTGGGCAACGTCCTTTGCATCGGTGCCATAGCGCTCAAAGAGCGTTGCGGCTCGTTCGAGCGAAAGGCCCGTCGAACCCGAGAGGTCGCCAATCCAGCCGCGACGATCTATCGGAAACCCGCGTCCGCCGCCGAAAGTGCGCTCGGCCGTATCGAGGCGGCGGCTCCGGTCGAGCCGTTCCAACGCCATATCGGCGGCGAGCTCGCCGAAGGAGCGGAAGGTCGTCCACTTGCCGCCGATCATGCACAACACCGGCGGCCCGCCGTCGCGGCTTTCGAGAACGGTGCAATAATGGTCACGCGGGATGCGGCCGGTAAAGCTGTCACTGCTTGCCGGCAGCGGGCGCACGCCTGCGAACTGGAAGACGATCTCTTCCTGGCGGATGCGCACACCCGGCAACACGAAGGCGAGCGATTGCAGGATATAGTCCCGCTCGTCGGCCTCGCAGCGCACCTGTCCCGGGTCGTCCACGCGGATATCCGTCGAGCCGACAAGCACCTTGCCGAGATAAGGAAAGAGGATGCAGATGCGCCCGTCCTCATTCTCGTAGTAAATCATGTGGCCGTCGAGCATGTCGCGAAGGCCCGCATTGTCGATGATGAGGTGCGAGCCCTTCGTGCCGCCGATCAACGGTGCGGGACGAGCCGCCTCAGGAAAAAGGGCGCCATTGGCGATGTCAATCCAGCCGCCGGTCGCATTGACGACGAGTGACGGCCTGATTGCCAGGGCTTCGCCCGAGATCCCACAGTGCAGCAGAAATTCCCCAGTCCGTACATGTTCGATCGTCGCATGGTTCAAGGCGCTGGCGCCCGGGCCGGCCAAGAGACCATCATGCAGGAGCTCGATACCGATGCGCTCGGGGTGACTAACCCACGCATCGTAATAGGTGGCGGAGTTGCGGATGGCCGGGTTGAGCGCCGGCCATTTCGAAAGCGTGTTTCTGCGACCGCGAAACTGATGGCGCGGCATCAGGGCGCGCTTGCGCGTCAGGAAATCGTAGATGCTCAGGCCGGCCTTGATGGCAACGGCGCCGCGGCGGCTCGGCCGGCGGGTGAGCCCCACAAAGCGCACGATGCCGTTTGCGAGCCCCGAAAAGATATCGAAGATCGGCACCATGGTCGGCAGTGGGGCGACATAGTGCGGCGCATTGCGCAGCAATCGGTCGCGCTCGGCGAGCGATTCCTGCACGAGGTTGAACTCGCCGTTTTCCAGGTAGCGCAGACCGCCATGCACCATGCGCGAGAGTGCGGCGCTGGCCCCTGAGCAATAGTCGCCCTTTTCCACGATGAGCACGTTGACGCCCTGCAGCGCCAGCTCGCGGAACACGCTGAGACCGTTGATGCCGCCGCCAAGGACGCACACGTCCACCTTCGGGCTTCGGCGAAGCCCGTCCAATGTCTGTTCGCGGTTCATCATGATAATCCGTTATCCGTCCATGTTGGCCAGCTTTGCCGACAAGGCCGCGTCGATGGCCGCGAGATCTTCGGGTGAAAGCCGAAGCGTGCCGGCCCGGGCATTGTCGAGTGCCTGTGCCGGATTGCGCGCGCCGCAAAGGGCGAAGGTCACACCGGGCTGGGCCAGTGTCCAGGCGATCACCGTCTGGGCGATGCTTGCATCGTGACGCTGCGCAACAGGTCGGATCGCCTCGGAGAAATCATGGGCCTTCTGCCGGTTGGCGACGGAAAAACGCGGATGGTCCCTACGCTGATCGTCGCCGGAGAATATCCGATCTGGCCCGATGCTGCCCGAAAGCAGCCCGAGGGCCAAAGAGGAATAGCTGAGCGTCGATACGCCTTTTGCTACGCTGAGCGGCAAGAGGTCCGTCTCGATCTCTCGATCGATCATGCTGTACCGCTCCTGGATGGCGTCAAGCGAGCCAGTGGCTATGTACTGCTCAAGCGTGGATCGATTGACATTGCTGGCGCCGATGGCGCGGATCTTGCCGGCTCGCTGCAGTTTTTCCAACGCCGCGACCGTCTCCTCCACCGGCGTCGTCGCGTCCTGCCAATGGGTGATGTAGAGGTCGATATAATCCGTGCCGAGCCGGCGAAGGCTGTCCTCGACTTCATGGACGATCGATTCCCCGCCGAGATAGCGGTGAACCGGCTGACCGTCCTGATCGAAGAAGTGACTGCCCTTCTGCGTGTGCCAGACAAGGCCACATTTCGTGGCGATCACTGCCTTGTCACGCCGGCCGGCAAGCGCCTTGCCGACGATTTCCTCCGAGCGGCCGAGCCCGTAGGCGGGCGCCGTGTCGATGAGGGTCACGCCCGCTTCGAGCGAGGCCTGGATGGCGGCGATGGATTGCGCCTCGTCGGTTCCCCCCCACATCCAGCCACCAATCGCCCAGGTTCCGAGCCCAACAGCAGACGCAGTGACGCCGGAGCGCCCGATCTCCCGGATCAGTTGTTCGCCGCTCATGCAGAAACTCCCTCTTCGGAGGCGATTTCAAGAAGGCGTGCCCCGGTCGCCTCGTCGGTGACGAGCGTGTCGAGATGGTTGCCGCGCAGGACGCTGAGGATCGGGCCAGCCTTGTTGGGGCCGCTGGCGACGCCGATCTTCATCGGGATCGAGGCGAATTCAGCCAGCGTCAGCGACACCAGCGAACGATTGAGGCTGTAGTCGCAAACCCGGCCCCGGTCATCAAGCAGGTGGGCAAGCAATTCGCACCTTGCGCCCGAGCGCTCGATCGCCACCCGATCAGTGCTAGAAGAAGGATGCAGGTCGTAATAGCTGGAGTCGTCCGTCAGGATCGAGCCGATGCCGACGACCGCCACCTTCGCCTCACGCGCACGTTTGAAGACGTCGGCGACAGAGCGCATGTTGATCAGCATCGCGCGCTGCTCGGCATCGTCGGCAAAAAGAGGCGCGTGGATCTGATAGGAGCGGCCCCCGAGCCGGTCGGCCATAAGGGTCGAGACATGGTTGACGTCGGTGTAGTGCTTGCCCTGTACGCAGCCAGTTGCCGGAATGACCTCGACATCGAAACGGCGCGGCGGCTGCAGACCGGCGACGACGGCGCTCACCCCTTTACCGCCAGTGATGCAGATTGTGTCGCCATCGCCGATCTCCTCCATCAGCAGGCGGGCCGCCGCCTCTCCGACCGCCTGGAGGGCGGTCTGCGGATTTTCGGAGACGGTCGGGACCACGATCGCGCGGCTGATGCCGCCGAGTGCAAGAAGCCGTTCCTCCATGTCGACCAAGGGCTCGACCGGGGACTTGATCTTGATCTCGACGAGGCCGAGCTGACGGCCGCGCTTGATGAGTCGGTTGACGGTGGCTTGCGAGATGCCGAGTTGGCCGGCGATCTGTGCCTGCGTCAGGCCCTCCATGAAGTGAAGGACGAGCGCCTGGTGCATCTGGCGGGCGATGACAATCTCCTCGCGCGGCATCGTCGTCTTGGGTTTCAATTTCACAATTGGCATGTCAGGCAGCCTTCTGCTTGTGCAGGAAATGGTCGATGGAAACGGCAGCGAGCAGAATGCACCCCTTGATCATATCCTGCCAATAGACTGAAACATCGAGCAGGATTAGAGAGCTGGTCACGACAGAGAGAAGCGCGATGCCGAGGATGGCGCCGAATATCGTGCCTGAGCCGCCGTTGAGCGAGGCGCCGCCGATCACCGCCGCAGCGATGATGTTGAGTTCCATGCCAACGCCGAAGGTCGGGGTCGCCGCGCCGAAGCGAGACATGTAGATGACACCTGCGACACCGGCGAGCGTGGAGCACAGCACCGTCACCCAGAATTTCACCTGATGGGTCTTGATGCCGGAATAGAGCGCGGCCTTCTCGTTGCTGCCTGTATAGAAGACTTTGCGGAAGGCTGTGGCCCGGCGCAGCAGAAAATCGAACAGGATGACGACGGCGACGAAGATCAAGATGACGTAGGGTACGCCGTAAAACGTACCCTGCCCCACCGCCTTGAAGCTTGCAGGCAGCGTGAAGAGCGAGAGCGGTGTGCCCTTTGTGATGATGAGGCAAAGGCCGCGCACGATCACCATTGCCGCAAGCGAGGTGATGAAGTGGTTGAGACCCACGACCGTCACAAAGAAACCCATTATGCCACCGATCGCGCTGCTCGCGAGGATGCCGATGAGCGATGCGGTCCAAGGGTCGAGTCCGGCGAGGAAGAGAGAGCCCGAGAGCACCATCGCGAAGCAGACCACCGAGCCTACCGCCAGGTCGATGCCGCCGACGATGAGCAGGATCGTCATGCCCACGACGACGATGCCTTCAACGGAGAAGCTCATCAACATGGCGCGGAAATTGCCAAACGTCAGGAAGTGCGGCGAAGCAAAACTCATGATCACGCAGAGCGCGAGGATGATCGCGATCAGCCCTGCCTCGCGCATTGTGCCGATGCGCTTGATGGACGCCGCCTTCGGCGCCCCTGTCGCCAACGTGTCGATTGCCATTCCCGTCTCTCCCAGATTGTCCTCACGCGGCATGGCTGGCCGCCTTTGCCGTGCCCACACCCGAAGCGAGGCGAATCACGGCCTCCTCCGTCATCTCGTCTCCACCAAGCTCGCCGGCGATGCGTCCCTCCCGAACGACAAGCACGCGGTCACATAGCCCGAGGAGCTCCGGCATTTCCGAAGAGATAACGATGATGCCGATGCCCGACCGCGCGAGCTCGCGTAGCAGGCGGTGGATTTCGGTTTTCGCGCCGACATCGATGCCGCGCGTTGGCTCGTCCATCAGGATGACCTTCGGCTTCACCGCAAGCTGCTTGGCGAGTGCAACCTTCTGCTGGTTGCCACCTGACAGCGATTTGACCGGCGCCTCAATGTCGCCCATGCGCACCGCAAGCCGTCGCGCGAAATTCTCTGCCAGTGCGGCTTCCGCACGACGATTCAACAGGCCGATCGGATTGGTCAAAGACGTAAGGTCCAGCACGGATATGTTCTTTGCGATGGACATTTCCAAAAAGACGCCCGAGCCCTTGCGGTCTTCGGAGAGATACACGATCCCCGCCTTAACGGCATCGCAATAGGCGCGGATCGACTGCGCCTTGCCATGCAGGCGCACCGTGCCCGCCGTGCGCGACTTGAGCCCGCAGATGCCTTCGGCGATTTCCGTACGGCCGGAGCCGATAAGGCCGCCGATCCCGAGGATCTCGCCTTTGCGCAGCGCGAAGCTCACATCATGGAACCGCTCGCCGTCACCAATATTGTCGATCTCGAGGATCGCCTCCCCGCACGCGTCGTCCGCACCGAGCTTGTCCGGATAGAGCTGCGTGATCTCGCGTCCCACCATGCGGCGCACCACGTCGTCCGGGGTGATGTCGGCGATGTGGTCGGTACATACGTAGCGGCCGTCGCGGAACACGGTAACCCGGTCGCAAAGGCTGAAAATCTCGGCCATGCGGTGGCTGATATAGATGATCGAAATGCCGTTCTGCTTAAGGTCGCGAATGATTGCAAAGAGCTGCCGCGCCTCCGTGTCTGTCAGCGCCGCGGTAGGCTCGTCCAGGATCAGCACGCGGCAGTCGAGCGTCAGAGCCTTGGCGATCTCGACGAGTTGCTGGCTGGAAATCGGCAGGTCTGCGACCTTGCGGCGGACGTCGATTGCAGCGAGACGATGCATTACGGCCTGTGCATCGCGCTCCAGCGTGCGATAGTTCATGAAGGGTGCACGGCGGCGGTTGGTCGCCGCCATAAACATATTTTCGGCCACGGTCGCATCCGGGCAGAGGGCGATTTCCTGATGCACGAGCCCGATGCCGAGCGATTGGGCGGCGGCAGGCGAGGATATGCGCACGAGCTTGCCGTCCAGGCGGATTTGGCCTTCGGTCGGCTGCAGCACGCCGGCGATAATGTTCATCAGCGTCGATTTGCCGGCGCCGTTTTCGCCGCAGAGCGCATGGACTTCGCCGCGCTCCAGCGTGAAATCGACCTCGGTCAACGCCTTCAACGCCCCAAAATGCTTGGTCACGCCATGAATGGTGAGCACCGGCTCTGCCATTGTCTTCCTCCCCTCCGCAACGACCATCCGCACTCAAGGGTGCGGATGGCGATCCTCAAAGCTTATTCCTCGATGCCCTTTGTGCCGCGCCGCTTCAGGTACTTGTCCCAGTAGAAATCGTCGGCATTTTTCGCCGTCACAATAGACAGGCCGTTATCGACGACCGGGATGCTCATTGGGTTGAACCCGGAGCGCTTGGCGTCGTTCATCGGGTCGATCAGTTCCGGATGCTCGGCAAACCACAGCAGCATGAAGCCCATATAGCCCTGCATGCCCTGGTTCGGATTGATCGAGCCGAAGACTTCACCAGCCTTGATCATGTCGAGGATGTTGGCGTTGACGTCTGCGCACATGACGAGGACCTTGCCGCCGCTTTCCTTGTTAGCTTGCGCCGCGCCGATTGCCGAGTTGGCTTCGGGCATGAAGACCGCGCCGAGGTTCGGATTGGCCTGGATAAGGCTGGAAAGTCCCTGGTAGGCCTTGGTCGGATCCTGGTTTGAAGCAGCGCGGCCCACGAGCTTCATGTCTGGCCACTTCTCTTCCATGCGGGCTATGAAGGCAGCGATACGCTTGTCGTGGTTGTCCTGGCCCGGATTTTCGAGAACCGCATATTCACCCTTGCCGCCCATCTTCTCGGCGATCGCGTCGGCGGCATAGGTGCCTTCGCGGGTATTGTCCGAGGTGATGAAGGAGACGCGTTTGGAAAGCGGCGAGTCGGCCGCAAACGTGACGACCGCCGTACCTTGATCGATCGCGCGATTGATTGGCTCGATGAAGGGATCTGAGTTCATCGGATGAACGAGAATGCCGGCCGGGTTCTGTGCCAACGCCTGGTCGAAGGTGGCGATTTGCTTGTTGACGTCATATTCGGGGGTGCCGGTATATTCCGTCTCACAGCCGAGTTGCTGGCCGGCCTGCTTGAACATCTCATAAACAGGGAACCAGTATTCCACGCCCGACACCATGACGTTCATGACGTATTTTTCGCCAGGCTTGCAGCGGAACGGGTTTTCCGTTTCGGCGGCCGCCGAACCGGCAAAGAGCGTTGACCCAAGGACCGCCATCGCGGTCGTGCTGAAAAAAGTGCGCAAGTTTCCTCCTCGGGGCCAAAGCCCCTCCCAAAAAGCCCGAAATGCGCCAACCGGCGCGGATGGCAGTGACGACCGGATATCCTCCTCGAAATCCGGTAAGTGCAGCTAAACGCAATGCGTCGTGACTGTCAATATAATTCATCGCATGAATTATAATTCACGCGCAGGCCTTACGGATGCTCAAGCAGATCCCCGAAACGACGAAAACCTGCCGGGAGGTGCGGCAGGCGTTCTTGAAGTAGCCGAACAGCGACTGGGTAGTGGAGTGCCGCCGACGATCGTCCGTCGATCCCTCGACGTTGCCAGGCTTTATGGACTTCAGCCATGCAGGAAACGCATGCATCCAGGGCAAAAGGCGGAGCGAATAGGTAAAGGTCGACACGAAAACGCCCGCATGAGCGGGCGTCAACGTCAGCGAGTTTGTAGCCTTAACGGACGATCGATGCCCGGGCGATGCTTCGGATATCGGCGCGGTTGATGCCGAGATCCTGCAATTCTCGGCTGGACATCCGGCCAAGTTCGGAAACCGTCTGACGATACTTGCGCCAGTTGTTGAAAGAGCGTGCGACGTTCATGATAATCACCTTTCCCGAGGCTTTCTGACGTCAGCAACCGGTCCTCGGCTCTGGCGTCGTTCGATGAACCGGATATAGGCGATTCAATCGTTTCAAAACAGCTACAATCCGTCACCGCAGCTATGCGCTTGGCGCATGTGCCCTCGATCCTTGCAACGACATCCGGCGATCACCGCATCGTGCCATCGCCTCATTGGACGATCAGGAACTTCTTATCCGAATCACCTCGGCCCGATCCGTAGCGCCTGGTAAAAAATACTGAGGAACCGACACCCCTCTCCGCCAGTTTCTCTCTCTACGAAAGGAAAACTCAATGGCAAAAGAACTCGAAGCCGGCTTCACCGGATCGCCAGTTGAAAAACCGGAGGGCATGCGCAAAGTCGCATCCGACACGGCCTCGGCAATCAAGCGAGAGGCCAACGCTGTCGCAATCGGCGTGAGTGACCATCCCCAGGCCGCAGGCTCGCTCGTTCTCGGTATTGGAGCGGCAGCTTTCGGCCTTGG
Organism: Rhizobium azibense; assembly: GCF_004342325.1. NCBI lineage: Bacteria > Pseudomonadati > Pseudomonadota > Alphaproteobacteria > Hyphomicrobiales > Rhizobiaceae > Rhizobium > Rhizobium azibense. Next base: position 557,818 of record NZ_SMBJ01000002.1, read on the forward strand.
CTACCTGCTCGGCAGATCGTCCGTCTCCACCAGAACTCGGTATTGGAGGTAATGACATGGCAGGAGAACAAAAACACGCTCCCTTCCAGACGAATGATCGCCGTCTCCTGCAGGAAGACGAAGTGCGGAGACGAGCCCATACCATTCGGGAGAGAGAAGGACGACCTGAAGTCCGTCAGGCAGACCACTCAATCCAGGCGACGGGAGAGATCGAAGAGCAGGCCGGTGAGATCGAAGGCGACGACATTCCAAGGCTGGAAGCCCTGAGAGAAGCCGCACGCGAACATACCGACGCGTTCGTGGTTGCAACCGACCTCGAAGATGCTGATCAGCGTGAGGCGGCGCCCGGCACCCGCGAGCAACCCTGAACAAATGACAGAAAAAGTGAGATGTCCCGGCCGAAATGCCATACGGCTCACCTAGGAGCGCCGGGGGCTTGATTGATGAACTCCACCACGACGCCTGGCCTGACCATGCCGGCCAGCTCTTCGGCATCCCAGTTCGTCAGACGCACGCAACCGTGCGATCCAACCTTGTCGATAAGCGTCGGTTCAGGCGTCCCATGTATTCCATAAGTCGGCTCAGTCAGGTCGATCCAGACGCTGCCGACCGGACCGTTCGGCCCCTTTGGTATCGTTAAAACCTTGTTATTCTTCCCCTGCTTGAAGTTGCGTCTTGGGTCATATCTGTACACTGGCATCCTCGCGACGCCTTTCACCTTATGCTTGCCCGAGGGGGCCGGATTGTCTTGGCTTCCGATGGTAGCAGGATAGACTGCCAGCAGCGATTTGTTCTCGGCATAGGCCAGGATCTGCCCTGTCTTCTTGCTCGCCTCGATCCTTTCGACCTTTCCTTCTTTCGCAGGACCAGGCGTCACGACCCAGACCGTGTCACCAGGAGCGAACCGCGAAGACGGATTGAGCACTTGCATAAGGCCGACGTCCATGTGGAACCGTTCGGAAAGCTTTTCGGCCACGCTCGTGTATCCAAGGCTTTGCATCTTCGCCTTCTCGTCGTAGTCTTCAGGGATCTTGTCGACGAGGCCCGTGGCATCCTCTGCCGAGATGACGTAACTCTCAACGATGGGAGAATTGGCTTCCAAGCGGGCGATCACCTCGGGATCCAGCTTCCCATCGACAACAAGCCCGTTCATCATCTCGAACCCGGCCACGGCTTTGCTGACATTTTCGCCGTAAAAGCCGTCGATCACACCTGGAGACGAACCCGCGCGGTCGAGCAGGACCTGAAGACGGATAACCGCTGGATCTCGATCGGCGGGCGCCATGGCCGGTCTTTCTGCAATGATTGCGGCAATCGAAGCGCCATCGATGGCTTCGCGCCGGAGTTCCTGCGCGCAAACGCCACCAGCGATGAAGACCAGAGCAAGCAGCGACATCGGCAGGGCTGTTTTCATGGACAACAAATGGCCGGATCGGGAACTTGTTCCACCGCCCGGTACCTTGTGCCAACAAGGTAAATGCCGAACGGCTTTGAGTTGTCACTCCTGGCGGTGCGCCGGGTTAGTCGGCGACTATGCAGGAACGTATGTCAACCTGATCACGTCCCCGCCAATTCGATCGCTCGCCACGAGGCGCAGCGGCGGACGCGGGCCGGCGAAGAACGGCTTGCCATGACCTAGCACGACGGGATGGAGGTACAGTCGATATTCATCAACCAGCCCAAGATCGGTCAGACTTCGCGCTAGCTCAGGTCCGGAAACTTCAATCTCCCCATCCAGTTTGGCCCTCAGTCCGCGTATCGCCGCCTCGATGTCATCCACGATGAGAGTGGCATTCGGGCCGACGGACTTCAGCGAGCGCGAGACGACCCATTTCGGTTGACTCCGCCACGCCGCTGCATAGTCGCGTTGCTCCTCGTCCCACTCGGAATGGTCCTCGTCCCAATAACGCATCACCTCGTACATACAGCGACCGTACACGCTGCCGGCAAGACCTCGCACGTCGTCGATGAAATGACGAAAGAGCGCCGGATCGGGCGCAAATTCCGTGTGGTCCACATATCCATCCAGGGACTGGTTCAAAGCGAACACAAGCTTCGCCATTTTCTCCTCTCCCTCCTCAAGAAGGCTTCAGCCGATGCTGCGCACAAAATGAAGTAGGTTACAATCTCGCCGTTTCGTTGGTGAGACCAATAGCATAGCTCCGCTCGCCAGCCTCTACGCACACTTCCCACTCTCGGTAATTTCCGATCTATCGGTTCACGGCCGGATGCGGGGCGTTTTGACGGAAGCGCAGGTTCTGTCTTGTGAGCTGATCAACGGAAGTGCATCCCATGAGTTTCATATCTCGGGCGATTTCGGCACGCATCAAATCCAGTGCGCGCTCGACGCCCGCTTGCCCTGCGGCCGCGAGCGGAAACAGGTAGTATCGACCTAGACCGACGGCTTTCGCGCCCAATGACAATGCTTTGAGCACATGGGTGCCACGCTGAACGCCGCCATCCATCATCACATCGATCTTGTGGCCAACCGCATCGACGATTTCGGCGAGTTGGTCGAATGCGCTGCGCGAGCCGTCGAGCTGGCGGCCGCCATGGTTGGAGATCACGATGCCGGTACATCCAATCTCTGCTGCTCGCTGCGCGTCCTGAACCGACATGATGCCTTTCAAGCAGAACTGTCCGTCCCAGTGCTGCACCATTTCGGCGACATCGGCCCATGACATCGCAGGATCGAGCATTTCGGTGAAATAGCGGCTGATCGACATGGCGCCGCCACTCATGTCGACGTGGCTGTCGAGTTGCGGCAGGCGGAAGCGTTCATGCATAAGATAGCTGATTGCCCAAGCCGGTCTGACTGCAAACTGGGTAAGGCCTGCGAGGTTCAGCTTGAACGGAATCGAAAAGCCCGTGCGCTTGTCGCGTTCGCGATTTCCGCCGGTGATGCTGTCGACAGTCAGCATCATCACGTTTACGCCGGCCTGCTTGGAGCGTGCCATCATTTCCCGGTTCAGGCCACGATCCTTGTGGAAGTAGAACTGATAGGCTTGCGGCCCGTCGCTGATTTGACGAGCTTCTTCCAAACTGATGGTTCCCAGTGACGACACCCCGAACATGGTGCCGTATTTGCCTGCTGCTGCAGCCATCGCCCTCTCGCCTTGATGATGAAACAGCCGCTGCAGCGCCGTGGGCGAGCAATAGACCGGCATTGCTAGTTTTTGGCCCATGATCGTCACCGACATGTCTACATCGCTGACGCCGCGCAATACGCTGGGCACCAGATCGCAGTCGCCGAAGGATGTCGTATTGCGACGATAGGTGACTTCGTCGTCAGCCGCGCCGTCGATATAATTGAAGATCGGCCCAGGGAGGCGCCGCTTGGCCAATTGGCGGAAATCATGGAAATTGTGGCAGTTCTTCACATCCATATTTGTAGCTCTAATTTTTGAATTACACAGAAGACCCAGCCTTGATTTTCGCCCATTCAACCGTCTTCGGGAGGTCCCGGTTCAATGCACCGCCAAGCCCGGGACGATCCCATTGCCGGGAACTGGCATACTCGTCTTGATGCAAGGGGTAGAGGGTGACGCGTCAGATGGCAAGTTCCTGCACAGGTCGGATACCGGTATATGACGCGCCGTTACCTGCGGCGGAAAGATTGGTCGTTCTTATCGGTATCCGACACTCAAAGTTCTCGACAATCGTGGAATCTCCGCCGACTAACTTCGGTGCTGCCTGCTGAATCGTATGAAAGCCTCCTCGTCAGTTCCTTCGTGCAGGTAAAGATGCCCAATTGAAGCCGCTATCGACTGAAGAGTGCGCTTTGCGCGGGGTCTGAAATCCTTCAATTGATCACCTTTGCGATTGGGAGACGGTAGCCGCCTTGTCGTGCTTTCGTTATCCGCACATGTCCACGCAATCCCCTTTCGTGGTCGTAACGACAAGCTCGGAGTACACGCATGTAGCTATCCAAAGCAAGGGACGGCTTGTCAGGACCGGAAGGGCAACCGGCCCAAGGTCGCTCTCGCGTTCCCCGGCATGGATACCGGGCCTGCGATGTTCACGATGAAAACTGCCGGGTTCCGGCTCACCAGCAGCTTGGGGTGATCTTGCCGGAAAGAAAAAGGGCGCTCCACGAAGGAGCGCCCGTAGCATGCGGGTCGACGACGTTTGCGGCGGAGGTCGACAGCAGGCACCGACAACATGAAGAGATTCGGAACGGATAGGCAACATGGGATTGGATTTGCCGACCATGTCATGCGCTATCTGACTGCGTCATCCACTGCTCATCCACAGCTTGTCCACAGCAACGGCGGCTACGACCGCAGCAACTTCAATGACATTTGCGTAAAGGTCACCACAACACATAATTGCTGTGTGACCGTTGGATGACACTCTGCGTTTGTTTGTCGGCATTGATACAATCAGGTGCCGCGGTGAGATAGATTTAGCCTTACTCTTGAGCGCGTGGCGGCGGACGCTCGGAGGCGGAGGGCGGTGGGCAGACACGAGGGCCCGCCGCCTTCTTTTCAACCGAGTGCGCCCTTGCCTGGATCGGCCTGATCACGTGGGGGCTCCTTTGCCTTTCAGCTCTCTCCATCGATCAAACCCATGGGCCACGGCAAACCTCCGACAAAGCGCGGGGCAGAGATCGAACTCTGCCCCGTCTTCACCTGCGTCAAGCTCGAAAGCGGCGACACCACCGCGACTTTCACGCGTCGCTCATACCGCTTCACCGCGCAGGGTTTGCTTAAGGCGATGGATATGTCTGGCACCGATGCCGCAGCAGCCACCGATGATTGTTGCACCGGCCTCTGCCCAAGAGCAGGCAAAGCGCGAATAGCTATCATCGTTCAGGTCGTTGCGGGTCGTATGGAGGCCTTCATTGGCGGCATGATCATCCTGTTCGCCTTCGAAGGCATTGGCATAGACACCTATCTCCAACGTGGAGCCTGTGCTCTTGAATGCACGAGATGCTGTTTCGACCGCCGCCCGCATGACTTCCGGCTTGCTGCAGTTGAACATGAGCGCCTGCGCGCCAGACGAGGCTGCCCAATTCGCCGCATCCTCGACCCGCTCGCCAGAACGCAGCTTCGGCTCACCTCCTCTTACCTGTGCCTCGTCATCGGCCAGCGTGAACGAGATCCAGAACGGCTTTCCGTTTGCAGCAACTGCTGTACGCACAGCTTCGCCCTCGGCGATCAGGCTGAGAGTTTCCCCGAGCCACACGTCCACAAAGGGACTGAGGTGTTCAACTAGCACCGTGAGATAGTCCTGGACCCGCAAAGGATCAAAGTTCTGCGGTTCATAGGAGCCGAAGATTGGCGGCAGCGAACCCGCAACCCGAACTTTCCGTCCCTTGACAGCATTGGCGGCTTTGCGTGCCAATAGGCCTGAGAGCGCGATCAACGCCGGCCCTTCCTTGTGAAATCGTTCCTCGCCGATGTGGAAAGGCACCAGAGCATAGCTGTTGGTGGTGACAACGTCCGAGCCGGCGGCGATGAACTCCTCGTGGACCTTTCGGACAATGTCTGGCGAATTGACGAGCGCAAGTGCCGACCATTCCGGCTGCTTGAGTTCGGCACCGAAGCGCAGGAGTTCGCGGCTCATGCCGCCGTCGAGAATGCACAGTCTGCTCATGGATAGGTCTCCGTAAGGGTAATGATCCGGTACAAGCCCGCAAGCCTGGCCGCAGTGGGCGATGATGTCGTCTGCGGTTTCGAGCCGATCGAAAACCGGAAGCGTCTGTGGCCGATGGTCTTTTGGCATTCATTTCCGCCAGCACGGCCAACGGTCCGCAAGGGGTGGAACCATGACCGTTCGTTTTTCCTCTTGACGTCAGCGTCGCGATGGCACCTGCGCCTCGAGAAGGCGGAAGGCGAAAGCGATGATTGCCGTGAGAATGAGATAGAAGATGGTAACGACGATGAGCGGCTCATAAACGAGCAGCGTGTCCTGACGCACCTTGCTCGCCACAGCGTAGAGATCCATCACCGTAACGGTGAACGCGAGCGGTGTCGCTTTGAGTTGCATGACGATTTCGCCGGCGATTGTCGGCAATGCGATGCGGATCGCCCGGGGCAGCCATATGCGCCGCATTAGCGTGAAGGGTCGCATGCCGAAGGCTCGGCCCGCTTCCAACTCTCCCTTCGGCACCGCGAGCAGCGCACCGCGCAGCACTTCTGCCTCGTAGGCAGCATAGTTTAGCGTAAAGCTCACGGCTGCGAAGAAGAAGCCCTCACGCAGGATGGGCCAGAACAGGCTCTGCCGCAGGCCTGGGATCAACGGCAGCAGGGAACCGATGCCGTAATAGAAGAGCCAGAGCTGGATGAGCAGCGGCGTGCCGCGGAAGAAGGTGCAGTAGCCGCGAGCGAGACATCGTGCCATCGTGCCGCCGCTCACCTGCGCGAAGGCAAGGCCGATTGCGAGGACGAACCCGAAGATGACCGAGATCACCAAAAGCAGCAACGTCTGCACGGCGCCTGCCGATAGCAGAGACCAGTAAGAGGCTATCCACGAAAACGTCATGCCGTGTGCTTCCTAGCCAAGTTTCGGCTGTCCGCGCCGCACATGGCGCTCGATCAGGTCGAAGACGATATTGGAGACGAGCGTGAGGGCGAGATAGAGAAGGGCAGATGCGAGGAAGAAGATGAAATAATGTTTGGTGCTTGCGCCGGCCAGGCGAGTGGCGAGCGCCAGTTCCTGATAGCCGACGACGGCAACCAGCGCGCTGTCCTTGGTGACCGACATCCACAGATTGGCAAGGCCCGGCAGGGCATTTGGTAATAATGCCGGCAGAATGACTCGGCGCAAACGCAGCATCGGTCCCATGCCGAAGGCTTTCGCGGCGTCGATCTGCCCAACGGGGATGGCAAGAATTGCGCCTCGAAGCACTTCCGTCATGTAGGCACCCTGCACGAAGCCGAGCACGGCGACGGCGACGACGAAGCCGTTCACTTCGATCGCGGGCAGATTGAGCCCGGCCAAAAGCGCGTTAAGGCCGTCCATTCCCGCATAATAGAGCCCGACGATCAAAATCAGTTCCGGAATGGCGCGGATAGCTGTCGTATAGACATTGAGCAGCAGACCAAGCAGCCTGTTGCCGGAGAGCTTGCCAAGGGCGCCTGCCGTCCCAAGCAGGATGCCGATAAGAAAGGCGCCGGCGGAGATGGCAATCGTGGAGGCGGCACCGACAAGCAGGGTTCCACCCCATCCGGGCGGATAGGGGGATAGCAGGTCCAAAATGCCAAGTGGTTCAGTTGCCATCGTCCGGGTGGTCGGCGATCCGGTCAGTTCGTACCGTAGATATCCAGCGCGAAATATTCCTTGGTTATCTCACCGTACTTGCCACTGGCGCGCACGGCTGCGATCGCCGCGTTCAGCTTTGCCTTGAGCTGAAGATCTTCCTTTCGCAGACCGCCGGCAACGCCGGCTCCGAGAATTTTTTGGTCGTTCGCGACGTCACCCATCTTGGCGCAGCAATCCTTGCCCGCATCGCTCTTCAGGAATGCATCGAGAGCAAGCGAATCTCCGAACACATACTCGATGCGGCCGGCTGCAAGGTCCTGGAATGCCTCGTCCAGGGTCTGATAGGTCTTCTCGTCAGCGACATCGGCGAAATACTTCTTGTAATATTCCGATTGGATGGTCGAGACCTGAATGCCGATTGTCTTGTCCTTCACGTCGCCGGCCGCAGCGCCCGGCTTCTGGTCCTTTGGCCCGATCAAGGTGCTCGGCGTGTTGTAATATTTGTCGGTGAAGTCGATGACCTTCGAGCGCTCTTCAGTGTTTGACATCGACGACCAGATGACGTCGAACTTCTTGCTCTGCAGCGCCGGAATGAGCCCATCCCAGGAGACCTCGACAACTGAGCATTTCTCCTTCATCTGCTCACACACGGCGTTCATCAGGTCGATTTCCCAGCCCTGCCACTCACCGGAGGCATCCTTGGCGAAAAAAGGGGGATACGATTCGTTCATGACGCCGAAACGGACTTCAGCCTGAGCCGTGATGGCAGAAACGGCAAACGCGGCGCCGGCAAGAAGCAGAGGGAGCAGTTTCATTCGTTGAATTCTCCTCTTTGGGGATATCTTTGGCCGATCCGCGGATCAATGATGGGCGAGCATTCCGGTGAATTCCCGGCAACGGGCACTGAGTGGGGCGTCGAAGATCTGTCTAGGCGGTCCCTCCTCCTCGATCAGGCCCTGATGCAGGAAGAGAACGTGGCTCGAGACATCGCGGGCAAAGCGCATCTCATGGGTGACAATCAGCATGGTACGGCCCTCCTCCGCGAGCTCGCGGATCACCTTGAGCACTTCTCCCACCAGCTCGGGGTCGAGTGCCGAGGTCGGCTCATCGAACAGCAAGACGGCCGGATCGACACAAAGCGCCCGAGCAATGGCGGCCCGTTGCTGCTGGCCGCCAGAAAGAAAGGCGGGATAAGCATCGCGCTTTTCAAAGAGGCCAACCTTGTTGAGGAGGGCGTCCGCCTTCTCGATGGCCTCGTGGCGATTAAGTCCCATCACCTGGACCGGTGCTTCGATGACGTTCTCGAGCACTGTTCGATGTGCCCAGAGATTGAAGTTCTGGAAAACCATGCCAAGACCGGTGCGCAACCGCTCGATCTGCCGCCAGTTTACCGGCTGCATCCGCCCGCTGCGGCTGCGTTTCAAGGCGATTTCCTCGCCGTTCAGGACAATGCGGCCCCGATCGGGCATCTCGAGCAAATTGATGCAGCGCAGAAATGTGCTCTTGCCAGAGCCAGACGAACCTATGATCGAAATCACGTCGCCTTTAGAGGCCGTTGTCGAGATGCCCTTGAGGACTTCATGCAGGCCAAAGCTCTTGTGGAGGTCAACCACACGAAGTGCCTGAAAGGACGGTTTTGTCATGCGCTGTACCGGTTCAGATAATGTTCGCAGAATATCGCGGACAGCTGCGGTTTTTGCGCGCAAATAATGATTGTTTTGCCTATAATATGCAAAAATTCATTTCTTGCGCTTTAAATAAGACAGAACGCCGGTGTCGCCGGGTAATTTTGCCGACGTGGCGGAGGAGCAGCATGGAAAGATTGGACGGCTTTGACCGCGACATTCTCGACATCATTCAGCGCAATTGTCAGCTGACAGCGGAAACTATCGCTGAAAAGGTGGGGCTTTCGACTTCTGCGGTGCAGCGGCGCCTGAAACGCCTGCGAGAGGACGGCATCATCAAGGCAGAAGTAGCCGTCGTCGATCGCAAGGCGACAGGCACACCGATGGTGTTCATCGCCGGATTGGAGATCGAGCGTGACAACTACGATGCGCTAGCGAAGTTCCGCCTTTGGGCGGAAAAGCAGGATCATATCCAACAAATCTACTATGTTACCGGAGCGGTGGACTTGATCACCATAGTCACGGCCCGCGACGTCGAACATTATGACGACATCGCGGCGCTGATCATGAAAGAAAACCCGCAGATCCGGCGCATGCACACCAATGTCGTGCTGAGGGACATCAAGTTGGGCCTGCTGGTTCCGCTGAGCGCTTGCGATGATCCCGGCAGATGAAACGTGCCTTGGAAAGTCTTCGCAGGCCTTTCAGGCGGCGCGAACGCAGCCGCTCATTTCGCCCGCCCCTTGCGCATCTTTCTCTCGGCACGCGTTTTGTCCAGCATGGCTTGTGACTGCTTTGCCGCTCTTTCGCATTTGGCATGCAGGGCTTCGAGCTCCTTGTCAGTCAGCTTCTCGATGCCCATGAATTCATCACCGGCATCCGATGAGCGGATGAGTTCATCGAGCTTCGTCTGAAGCGCAGCACCATCTCTATTTTGAGTGTTCTGAATCACGAACACCATCAGGAAGGTGACGATGGTTGTGCCGGTATTGATCACCAATTGCCACGTCTCGGAAAACTGGAAAAACGGCCCTGACACAGCCCACACAAGCACGACAGTCACACAGAGGATAAAGGCTATTGGACTTCCAGCCGCCCTTGCGGTCGCATTGGCGAACCTAGCAAAAAGTCGATCCATCGCAGAGCTTTCGATAAGAGCATCTTATGTCGAAGATGATGCAGTGACGAAAATTTTCCATAGGAAGCCAACGAAATCAACCCACTACGCATTGATGCGACAGCTCCAGGTCACCTATTGTTACAAGCACCAAGCCGCCAGCACCATCGACGTCGAGACGATTGCACAAACCGTCCAGCCCCAGGCTGCGTCAGGCAATCTAGCCATGCGGGGCCAGCCGATAGATGTCGTCACCGATGCAGCGCCACGTGCCCGCATCCGCCGTTATGCAGCAGAAAACCCTACTGCATTGCCGCGTCGAGCTTGGCTTTCCAGCCACCGCTTTCCAGTTGCTTGCGCATGAATGCGTCCACCGCCGCCTTCAAGGCAGGATCTTCGCGCAGCAGATAGGCATTCTGGAAATGCGTGAACGGCTCTTTGACGGCAACCGGGCACAAGACGCTGTCATGCAGCTTGGACTGCAGGTCGACCTCCACGCCGTCGGTGACCATGACATCGGCCCTGCCCGACGCAATCTGGTCAAAAATTATCTTGTTGTCGGGAAACACCTCGATCGTCGCCTCGTCAAAGTGCTCGTGGGCGAATTTGTCGTTGGTCCCGCCCGGGTTGACGATCACCCGTACGGAAGGCCGGTCGATCGCATCAAGCGTGGTGTATTTCTCCTTGTCCTCGCAGCGGGCAATCGGTCGCTTGCCATCGGTCACGTTGGGCACCGAAAAGTCGCCCACTTCGTCACGCGCGGCGTTTACGGTAATGCCGCCGAGTGCCATGTCGAACTTGCCGGCCTTGAAATCGTCCAGCATGGTTTTCCAGGTCGTGATAACGAAGCTCGGCTTGACGCCGAGATCGGCGGCAAGATCCTTGGCCATGGCGATGTCGGCACCAGTGAGGGTGCCGTCAGCAGCCTTGTAGCTGAAGGGCTTGTAGTCACCCGTCGTGCCGATCTTGATCACGCCAGACTTTTTGATTTCCGATAGAGCCTCATCTGCCGCGAAGGTCATCGCCGATGTCAGGCTCCACGCCACCACCAAGGTAGCCGCAAGACAGGTTCGCTTCATGGTTCCTCGTTATCGGGTTGTGTCTGTTGTTGCCGCGGGATTCCCAACTACTTTGGCGTGAGATTACTGGCGCAGCCAGGATTTGTCACTCCCTCGCCTGCACGCGTTGGCTCGACGACCAACGGCTGCAGTTTCAGTGAGAGAGCGCGGCCGTCTTTCTGCCCGCCAATTCTTCGCTGGACGAAGAACCGGGCAAGCACTTTTAGGACGACCGCCTGCTGGTCACTGCTGCTGACATTCGAGCGCATGCAAATATGCCCCAAATATCATACTGTTTGTGATATTGTTGTTACCGCTTGTTACATTCCTCCTCCTATGTCATTCTGCCCTTTACCGATCGGGCGCGCCAACAGCCGGCGCGCCCGGGTCTACTTTCGACAGATGGCGTTCCGTACGACCATCGATATGGGGAAAATCTTAGATGGCACGCATCACGCTGAGGCAGCTGCTCGATCATGCTGCGGAGGAGGGCTACGGCGTTCCCGCTTTCAACATCAACAACATGGAGCAGGCACTCGCCATCATGGAGGCGGCGGACGCGACTCATGCACCGGTTATCATGCAGGCGTCGCGCGGAGCGCGCGCCTACGCCAACGACATCATGCTGAAGCACATGATGGATGCCGTCGTCGAGATCTATCCGCATATTCCGGTCTGCGTACATCTCGATCACGGCAACGATCCGTCGAGCTGCATGACGGCGATCCAGGCAGGCTTTACCTCGGTGATGATGGACGGTTCGCTGAAGGCGGATGCCAAGACGCCCGCTGACTGGGCCTACAATGTCGGCGTCACCAGGACGGTGACGGACATGGCGCATCTCGGCGGCATCTCGGTCGAGGGCGAACTTGGCGTGCTCGGCTCGCTGGAAACCGGCATGGGCGAGGCCGAAGACGGCCATGGCGCTGAAGGCAAGCTGTCGCATGACCAGCTGCTGACAAACCCCGACGAGGCCGTCAACTTCGTGAGAGAAACCAAGGTCGACGCACTGGCGATCGCCATGGGAACATCGCATGGTGCCTACAAATTCACCCGCCAGCCGGACGGATCCGTGCTGGCGATGAGCGTCATCGAAGAGATCCACCGCAAACTGCCGAATACGCATCTCGTCATGCACGGCTCGTCGTCAGTTCCGATCGAGCTGCAGGAGATCATCAACAAGTACGGCGGCCAGATGAAGCCGACATGGGGCGTGCCGGTCGAGGAAATCCAGCGCGGCATCAAGAATGGCGTGCGCAAGGTGAACATCGATACCGATGGCAGGATGGCGATGACCGGCCAGATCCGACGAGTGCTGCATGAGGATCCGAGCGAATTCGACCCGCGCAAGTATCTTAAGCCGGCGATGGCTGCGCTCAGCAAGCTCTGCAAGGAGCGCTTCGAACAGTTCGGCGCGGCCGGAATGGCAAGCCGGATTTCGCCACTTCCTGTGTCGGAAATGGCCAAGCGCTACAAATCCGGTTCGCTCGATCCGGTCTTTTCTTGAGCCGCAGCCTATACTGACGCGGGGCGCTGTGCCTGCTTGGGCCCGGCGGCAGGCATCCTGCTTGCCAACGTCTGGCCGTGAAATCTTTCAAGCTGGTCGACGACGTCGTCGATTTCACTTGCAATGCGTTCGCCGTTCCAGCCGAGCGCAGCCCCGGCGATGCCGGCGATTTCCCGCAATCCTTCGAGCTGCAAGCGGCCTTCGATAGCAAGCGTCGTGCGCCGAAGGACGATATCTGAAAGGTGTACAACGAGTTCGTTTCGAGCAATCCAGTCGATTTCCTTGACGCTGTAGTGCTCCGCGCCCGTCAGCCGCTGTTCATCCGAATATGCCGACGAGAAAAAAAGAACGGCCGCAGCCGTCGTTCCGTAGCGGCCAAGCAGCTCCTCCACGCGCTCAAAAGATGCGCCTGTCCGCGCCGCGATATCCCTGATCCAGACGCTTCGTTGCTGCACATCCGTTGGGAAGGCCTTTCCACCTCCGATCGGCATGTAGCGGGTCGATTGCTTGCGACCATGCTGCAGGCGCGCGAGAAGCGCATCGGCGACTTCCTCGGCAAAGCCGCGGAACGTGGTCCACTTTCCGCCGACCAGCGAGATGATCGGAAAAGGTCTACCTTCTTCCGGCTCCTTCGCCGGGGCGGAATGATCGCGACTGATCAGCCCCGGGGCGGTCGCGTTCGAGGCCGGCAGCGGGCGGATGCCGCTATAACTGTAGACGATCTGATCACGATCGAAGCGAAGCGTCGGCAGCAGCGAGCGGAGGCTATCGAGGAAGTATTCGGTCTCCGGTTCCTCACAACGGACATTGTCCGGGTCGTCGGCAGGGATATCGGTGGAACCGACGAGCGCCATCCCGAGATAGCTGTAGACGAGGCAGATGCGCCCATCGTCAGCCTCGAAATAGATCATGTGGCCGTTCAGGCTGCGAACCAGCTCGGGATGATCCATGAGAACGTGGGAACCCTTGGTACCGCCGATCAAGCGAGAGGGAGCGCCGAGTGCTCCATTGACCTGATCGATCCAGGGACCGGCGGCGTTCACAACCAGTTTGGGAGAGATTGCAAACTCGCCGCCATCCGGCCGCCTGAATGTCAAGCGCCCGCCGGAGACTGCCGTAAGCGTCGTGAAATTGGCGGCAAGGCACCTCGCATTTGCCTCCAGCCCATCCATGACCAATTCGCACACGAGCCGCTCGGGCCTGCTGATCTTGGCGTCGTAATAAATTCCGCCGGCCACGATTGCCGGAGTGAGATGCGGCATTTCCTTGCGCGCCTTCTTTTTCAGGATCAGCCGATGGCGCGGCATGACCTGGTCGCGTGATCCAAAGAAATCATAGAGCCTAAGCCCGATCTTGACGAGAATAGCCCCCCGGCTGCGCGGCGCGGTCCTGGAGCCAAACAGCGTGCGCAGCGCCGCCCAAATACCCCGTGTCCAGGAAAAGACCGGTATGAAAGTAGGCACCGGCTCGACACAATGGGGAGCGTTCTTCAGCAGCAAATTGCGCTCCAACGTCGACTGGGCGACCAAGCCGAACTCGCCCGTCTCGAGATATTTGAGCCCGCCGTGAATAAGCCGCGATGGCGCAGCACTCGTCCCGGAGCCGAAATCGGCCTTGTCGACGATCATGCAATTGACGCCCTGGGCCGAAAGGTCGCGAAACAGTCCGGCACCGTTGATGCCCGCTCCGATGATCAAAACGTCAATATCGCCCTCTCCAAGGTTCGAGAAGCGCTGCTGCATGTCGGGTGTCATGATCTTGTCGTCCTAAATGGCACTACATCTGTGCCGGAGGTCTGTCTCGTACCGATTGCTCCGCCGCAAGGCCGGCAATTTTCGGCCAAAGGGGCATCATGGCCTCGGCGATCTGGCGGAAGACCCGGTAGCGTTTGTCGTAGTCCGCGCTGCGTGCCGCATCGGGCCGGCAGGTCTTCGCCAAGCGGGTAAAATCGCTGGGATCGCTTTGCGGATCAGCATAAACGCCGGCGCCCGATCCGGCGCAAAGAGCAGCACCCCAGGCGGCAGCCTCATCCGTTTCGGTCACGGTCACCGGTAAACCGAGCACATCGGCAAACATCTGGACGACCAGCGGGTTGCGCGAGACACCACCGGCAAGCCTTGCCTCTTTCAATGCAAAGCCGTCGCCGAGTGCGTCGACATGAATGCGATGATTGAAAGCGATACCTTCAAGCACGGCCCGCAGCATGTCGCCTCGATCGTGCCAGCCGCCGAGACCGAAGAAGCCGGCACTTGCCGAAGCACCATAAGGCGAACCGAACAGGTAAGGATGGAAGAGCGCCGTCGATGGCCGATCAAAAGCCGCGTCGATTTCCGACGCGAGCAAAGCGTGAATGGACCTGCCTTGCGCCTCGCCCTTCGTCCGCTCGCCGGCGCACAGCTTGTCGAGAAACCAGTCGTAGTTCGCCGTCGATGCCGGCGAGATCGACATGTTGTTCCAGATGCCGGGCGCAATGCCATTGCGGCAGAACCAACGCCGGTCGACCCGCGGCACCGACGATAGCGTCTCATTGATCGAATAGGTTCCGGCAATGACGGCGACGACGCCCTTGGCATAGCCGCCCGCTCCGAGCGCCGAGGCCGTGACGTCATGCAGCCCGGCAACGACCGGCGTTCCCTTTGCAAGGCCGGTCAAATGCGCCGCCTCACGTGTCACCCGCCCGACGATCTGATCAGAACGAGCGGCCGGCGGCAGAGCATGGACAAGCCCCTGCAGCCCAAAAAGCCTCAGCGCCTCGTGGCTGTATTCCTGCGTCTTTACGTCGGTAAAGGAGGTACTTGCCTCGGTGCGGTCCGTACCGAGGATGCCGGTCAGGCAATATCGCAGCCAGTCCTTGCAGCTCAGGAAATGACCAATGCGTTTGAACCGGTCGGGTTCCATATCCCGGATCCAGGCAAGGAGTGTCGATGGTGCGGAGACATGCGGGATCTGCCCGGTGAGCTCGATGGCTTGGTCGGCGACATTGGCTTCCATCCATTGATCGACGATGGTGACGGCCCGGCTATCCAGAGACAGGATGGCCCGGCCCAAAGGTATCCGATCATGGTCGAGCAGGTAGATGCCATCCCCGTGGGCCGTTGCGGCGATGCCCTGGATGTCGCTTGCCGGCCGATTGCTGAGGGTGATCGCCTCCCGAACCGCGTCTGCCGTCGCGCTCCACAATTCGTCCATGTCCCGCTCGATATGGCGGGCCTTTGGGATAAACTGCGTGACGCGGCGCCGGGCGACTGCGAGCGGCGTTCCGTCGATATCGAAGATGACAGCCTTGGTGACCGTCAGGCCACTATCGATCCCGAGCAGACTCGGCATTCGCTTCTACCTCGCTACCAGCAACGGCCTTGTCCGCTCACGAGCGCCCTCCGGCGCCCTTGGCGATGACGACGTTGATATCTCGCGACCGCATGCGGTCGATGTGCACCGGCTGCGTCTTTTCGTCGACGATGACGACGTCGAACTCGTCCAGTGCCGCGAAACTGTGAAGCGCCCGCTGCTCGAACTTCGTGTGATCGGCAAGCAGGATGCGCTTGACGGAACAGTCGAACATCGCACGCTTGGTGTCGACCGTCTCCGGCGATTGGTGCAGCACGGTGCCGTCGCTGATCGCCGACATGGAGATGAACGCGACATCGGCCCTGAGACCCCTGATCTCGTTGATGGTCATGCGACCCATGAAGGCGTTACACCAGTTGTAATACTGTCCGCCGAGCGCAAGCAGCGTCACGTCGCGCATGCCCTTCAGCGCATTCATGAGCGTCAGCGAATTGGTGATTGCCGTGACCGGCACTTTCGACGGCAGATGCGCCGCCATCTGTAGGACCGTGGTCGAATCATCGAAAAAAATGGCCTGGCCCGGCTCAACGAACTGCATCGCCGCTTCGGCGATCAGCTTCTTCTCCGCCGATTGGCGGTTCGCGCGATAGACCTCGCTTGATTCGATGAGATTGGTGGCAGCCGCAGTGACGATGCCCCGTGTCTTCCTGAAGAGACCGCGGCTGACAAGTTCGTCCACGTCACGATGAGCAGTCATCAGGCTGATCCCGAAACGGTCGGTGAGGTCTTCTATCCGCATGGAGCCTTCATTCATTACGGCCTCGGCAATCATGCGCCGGCGAGCGATCTGGCGCGTCTGGCGGCTGTCGCTCGTAAGCTGGTCCAACAGATCGTCGCCCTGGCTCGTCTTTTGTGTCACAAGTCACCCTTGTCGCTGAACTTTGGATTCCAGCTTCGTACAGTGATTGCCGCCCCAAGGCAAAAGAGGCGACATGGCGGTTGCGGCCCGGCGGTTCCGGCCCCGAGTTCCGGCATGAGAACGCTGAGCGGCCTGTGCCGCCGGCACTGAATTGGGGCGCCTTTTCGAGCGCCCCTTCGACGATTACTGCGACAGGACGAACGGACCCGTGTACTTGTCCACATTGTCCTTGGTGATCAGCAGGCAATCGAAGAGCTGTTTTTCGCTCTTGGCACCGGTGTTGCCGGTCTTGATGATGCTGTCTGCCTGCTTCACCGCTTCTTCGGAAAATACAGCAACCGGCTGCAGGACGGTGTATTGGAGTTCGCCCGCCTTGATGGCTGCAACAGCATCCGGAGAGCCGTCAAAGCCGCCGACCTTGATGTTGGCGAGCTTGCCGGCTTCCTTGAGAGCGGCGATTGCGCCCAGCGCCATTTCGTCGTTGCCAGAGATGACGCCGACGATGTCAGGGTTTGCCTGCAGCATGGACTGCATCTTGTTATGGCCCTGAGTACGATCCCAGTTGGCGACTTCCTTGGCAGCCTTCTTCAGGTCCGGATATTGCGAAAGCACAGTCTCGTAGCCGTTTGAGCGGGTCGCGGCATTGTTGTCGGACGGTGCGCCGAACAGTTCGGCATAGTTGCCCTTGTCGCCGATAGCTTCGACCCATTGCTGGGCACCAAGTGCAGCACCTTGGGCGTTGTTGGAAACGAGCTGGGCCTTCGCAAGGCCTTCCTGGTTGATTTCCGCATTGACGAGAATGACCGGAATGCCTGCGGCAACGGCCTTCTTCACCGCACCGACGGAGCCGTCAGCATTCGCCGGATCGAGGATAATCGCAACGGACTTGTTGGTAATGGCCGTATCGATCAGGTTGCTTTCTGTGTTGGTATCTCCCTTGTGTGCGCTGACGGAGGCGGTATAGCCAAGCTTTTCGGCGGCGGCTTTGGCAACGTTGCCTTCGGTCAACCAGTAAGGGTTCGACGGGTCGTTGACGATGATCGTCATCATCCCAGCCGCCCAAGCCGAGCTTGCAAGAAGCGGTGCCACAGTGGCGGCGGCGAGAAGAATGCGCATGCCTTTTTTAAACATAGTCTCTCTCCCATTAGTGAGCTCAGTTATTGCCGGAGACCGGCGGTGCTTTCCCCAATCGGCCTTCATGGAATTCAGCCTGCCGTCGCGGATAAGTTCAGTCGCGGCCATCAAGACGATTTGACCCGGCGGCCGTATTGGATGCTGTTCATGAGGACGGCAAGAACGATCACCGCCCCGGTGAAGACGGTCTGCCAGTAGGCCGAGACGCCGATGATGACGAGGCCGTCCGAAAGGAAGCCTATGACGAAGGCCCCGAGCATGGTGCCGCGAACCGTACCGCGGCCGCCCGTCAGCGCCGCACCACCGATGACGACGGCTGCGATAGCCGTCAGTTCGTACGTGGTGCCGGCAGTTGGACCGGCGGAGGTCAGTTGCGACGACAGCACCAGGCCGGCGATCGCGGCACAGGCACCTGACAGCACATAGACGACGATCTTGACGCGCTTGACCGGAACACCCGAAAGGTCGGCCGCACGTTCGTTACCACCCGAGGCATAGAGCCAACGGCCGAAGGCCGTGCGGCTCAGCACGATGCCGCAGATGATTGCCAGAACCGCAAGCACGATCACGCCGATCGGAATACCTCCGAGCCGGTTGAAGCCGAGCCAATCGAACCCGGTATTGCCGAGCTCCGGCCGGCCGCCGAGATTGTTGTAGGTCAGTCCATTGGTCATCAGAAGCGCAATACCGCGCGCGACATAGAGCACACCCAGCGAAGCGACGAAGGCCGGCACCTTGAGGTAAGCGATCAGCACGCCGTTGACGGCACCCACCAACGCACCAAGCGCACATGTGATGACGACGACGGCCCAGACCGGCGGATAGAGGATGACACCAAAATAGCTGAGGGTGACGCCTTGCATCATGAAGCCGGCGATGCAGCCTGCAAGCCCCAGCGTCGAGCCCACCGACAGGTCGATGCCGCCGTTCAGGATCACCAGCAGCATGCCGATTGCCAAAATGCCAAAGATCGCCACGTGCGAGGCCATGATCAGGAAGTTGTTCAGCGTGAAATAATAGGGCGACAGGAACGAGAAGACTGTGATGATGACGATCAGCGCAAAGAATGCCCGGCCTTCCAGGATGAGACGCACCACGTTGGTATTGCGCGACGGCCCGGAGGATACTGACTTTTTCTCGGCGATGTTTGTGACTGACATACTCAGTGCTCCATAGTTCCAGGCTAGTGCGCGACCACAGCTTCGCCGGAGGCGGCCATGATCTTTTCCTTGGTGACCTCCGAGCCAAACTCGGCCGATATCCTGCCGCGGTGCATGACGATGATGCGGTGGGCGATGCTCAGGCACTCATTGACTTCGGACGTCGAATAGATGACCGCCAGTCCCTGCCTGGCGCGCTCCGCGAGCAGCTTGAACACTTCGGCCTTGGCGCCGATATCGATCCCGCGGCTTGGCTCGTCGAGCAGGATCACCTTCGGTTGGGTTGCCAGCATCTTGCCGATCACAACCTTCTGCTGATTGCCGCCGGACAGCGAGCCGATCGCCGCCGCGCCGCCATCGGTCTTTACATGCACCCGGCGGATAGCATCGTCGACGAGATCGCGTTCCCGTTGGCGGGAGGTGAACACCCCCTTCGTAAAGGCGCCGATGCTTGCAAGCGACAGATTGGATCCGACCGTCATCGTCTGGACCAGGCCATCGCGCTGGCGATCTTCGGGTACAAGGACGAGACCGCTGGCGATGCGCCCGGCGATGCTGAGCCCGCCGACGTCCTGGCCCTCGAGCAGGATCTTGCCGCCGCTCGAACGCAGCCGACCGGCGATGCATTCAAGCAGTTCCGTCCGCCCGGCCCCCATCAGCCCGTATATGCAGACGACCTCGCCAGTGCGCACCTGCATCGATAGACGGTCAACCGCATTGTAGGCAGCGCCGGAAGGACCGGGAACGCTCAGGGTTTCAATGGAAAGTGCGACTGCGCCGAACTGATGGCCTTGCGGTGGATTGCCGAGGTCGAAGTTCTCGCCGACCATGTTGCGGACGATCCATTCGAGGTCGATATCCTTGCGCTCAGCATAGGCCGTCATGGTCCCGTCGCGAAGGACAACGGCGTGGTGGGTAATCTGCAGCGCCTCTTCCAGGTGATGCGAGATGTAGACGATCGAAACGCCCCGGCTGGTTAGGTCGTGGATGACTTTGAAAAGCACTTCGACTTCGGTGGCGCTTAGCGCCGAGGTCGGTTCATCCATGATGAGGATACGCGAATTGACCGAAAGGGCGCGCGCGATCTCGACGATCTGCTGCTGGCCGAGGCGCAGATCCTCGATGGGCGTCAGCGGATCGATGTCTTCCTCGAGTTCTTCCATCAGCGCACGTGTCTGGCGCTCTTCCTCGGCGAAGTCGACAACGCCACCATTGATGATCTCTCGACCCATGAAGATGTTGTCACGGACGCTGAGATTGGGTGCCAGGCTAAGCTCCTGATGAATGATAGAAATCCCGCACCCGCGCGCATGGGTCGACGATGCAAAGCTGATAGGCGAGCCGTCGAGGATGATCTCGCCGGAGCTAGGCTGCACGACCCCCGAAAGGATTTTCATCAACGTCGACTTGCCCGCGCCGTTCTCTCCGAACAAGGTCGTGACCTGGCCGCGATGGATGTCGAAGTTCACGCCTTTCAGGGCGTGAACATTTCCATAGGACTTGGCGATATTGCGAGCGGCAAGGACAACCTGGCCCCGGCTTGCGGAGTTGCATGGCGGCTGGCTCATTTGACCTCGACCTTCACCGGCGTGACGAGCCAGTTCTTCGGGTTGATCAGCTTGAAGACGCCCACCACGGTCGCCGCCTTTCCGTTCAGCAATTCAGGAGCAAGGCCTGCAAAGACCGCCTTCTTCATCTCGTTGTTGATGGCCGAACCGGCATCCTGATATTGTATCTGGTTGGTAAACTGCCCGAATTCGATGGTGCCGGTGGCGTCACGGAGGTCCGTGCCGTTGACCGCAGGACCGGTCTGGACACGGACCACCGTCTCGGGAGGCAACCCGTCGACTTTCATTTCGCTCGTGTTCGCCTTGCGGGCGCCGAACACACCTGTCAGTGCAACAGGGATCACCGGTCCAGTGCTCGTCGCAGTCCCGTATTTTTCGGCGGCTGCCTTCTTGTCGGCGGCGATTGCGGCGGCAAGCTCGGCGGCCGCAACAGCCCGATCCTCGACATTCGCCTTAATCTTCGGGAACTGCTCTGCGCCAAAAGTCTCCGCAGAAAATGCCTGTTGGCGGACATCGTCGGCGGAGCCGATCTTGACGACCGTGGTATCGAGCCCAATCGCCCCGACAACGACGACGGCAAGCACGCTGCTTGCAATCAGCTTGAAATTACCACTGCTCGACCTTGGTGCTGAATGATCAGGCTGTGTGCTCATGTCCGGAAGGCCTTTGACTTGAACGGCGAAGCAAGAAGGGCGAGCGCGGCAGCAAGCGCAGACCGGTCCGCTTGTGCCGCACCAGGGCAAATCGGCCGATCACCGGCAGGACCGCAAACGGCAGAAATCCTCATTTGGAAGCCTCCTCAACAAGACCGGCGACTGTCTCCTCCAACCGCCTGACCTGCAACTATCGATCCGGAAGCGCGCTTCCGTGATAGAAATATGTTATTTACGTCGCAAAGAGTGTTATATTTTTTAACTCATGTCAACGACAACTTGATCTCAACTTTAGCAAAAGCGGGTGATTTTACGGTGAATTTCTCACGCTGCAGTGCAAACTGACTGGACGCAACCGCACAAACTCTGCCCTCCGCTTGCTCCCCTGCAGAGATTCATAAGTTACTGTATGGATTGTGACTAGGTGACATTCACCGCAGCGGGAACTGGCGACGACAGGCGTTGCGACCGATCATTTCGCAAGCAGTCTCCTACATTGTCATGCAATTTATTCTATCTGAAAAAAATTTCATTGCCAGCAAAATCTTACTATCATATGGTATCTTTATGTTATATTCGCAGCGAAGCCTGTCGGACGTTCGGCTCCTTTCACCAGGATTTGCAAAAGGCAGAGCACTTGCCGCAGGCCACAGAAGGAGCGAACTAGTCGGCAGCCGGATCCCAACGGACCCGGCGATTGGGAGAACCTCAGATGAATTTGGATGCGCGAAGTACCCGGCGAGCGGTTCACAATGGTGGCGAGATGGCCCTGCGATGACATCGACTGAGAAGATCATCATCGGGATAGATGCAGGTACCTCCGTCATCAAGGCGGTTGCCTTTGCTCTGTCGGGACGGCAAATCGCCACGGCCTCCGTGCGCAACAAGTACACGACCGGCGACGACGGCTCCGCAACGCAGTCGCTCACTCAGACCTGGCTCGATTGCGTCAGCGCGCTACGGGGCCTCGGAGAAAAAGTCCCCGATCTCGCGTTACGCACCGCAGCCGTCGCAGTCACCGGCCAGGGCGACGGCACCTGGCTTGTCGGCCGCGGCAATACGCCGGTCGCTGATGCCTGGCTATGGCTCGATGCGCGCGCCGCACCGACCGTCACGTCGCTTGCCGGTAAAACTGAGGATCGTGCCCGCTTCGAGGCAACAGGCACCGGCCTCAACACTTGCCAGCAGGGCGCGCAACTCGCGCATATGGATCGCATCACACCGGACCTTCTCGATAAAGCGGAGACGGCGCTGCACTGCAAGGACTGGCTGTATCTCAACCTGACAACCGTGAGGGCGACCGATCCGTCGGAAGCGAGCTTTACCTTTGGCAACTTCAGGACGCGGCAATATGATGCGGTGGTGATCGATGCGCTCGGCCTGAACCACAGACGGGCGCTTCTGCCGGAAATCATCGACGGCACCGAGATCAGTCACCCGCTGACGTGCGAGGCGGCGAGGTCCTGCGGACTTCTTGCCGGTACGCCGGTGTGCCTTGGATATGTCGACATGGCGATGACGGCGCTCGGTGCAGGCGTGCGCAGCGACGCCCGCAACGCCGCCTGCTCGACGATCGGTTCGACGGGCGTGCACATGCGTGCCAAGGCTGTTGCTGACGTTCAGCTCAATCCTGAGGGAACGGGCTATGTGATTGCCCTGCCCGTCCCCGGCATCGTCACACAGGTCCAGACCAATATGGGCGCTACGATCAACATCGACTGGATCCTCAAGCTCGCCGCCTATCTGATGGCAGAGGCGGGCCAACCTGCTTCGCATGCAGACCTGATTGCACGCATCGACGGCTGGTTTGCCGAAAGCCGGCCGGGTTCGGTGCTTTACCATCCCTATATCTCCGAAGCTGGGGAACGTGGACCCTTCGTCAATGCCGATGCGCGCGCAGGCTTCACCGGCCTTTCCACGCGCCACGGCTTTCCCGACCTCTTGCGCGGCGTGGTCGAAGGGTTGGCGCTTGCCACCCGCGATTGCTACGCGGCAATGGGCGCTATGCCAGAAGAGCTGCGCGTCACGGGCGGCGCAACGCGCTCGCTCGCCCTTCGCCGTTCACTCTCGGCCGCCATTAACGCGCCGATCCGCCAGTCGCGCCGCGATGAGACCGGGGCCGCCGGCGCGGCGATGATGGCCGCCGTGGCCGTCGGCGTCTATTCCGGCATGGACGAATGCATTGCCGACTGGGTGACGCCGCTTCTCGGCGAGGAGGAGGCTCCGGATGCGAAGGAGGCTGCCAGGCTCGACCGGCTATTTTGCGCCTACACCGATGTGCGCCAGGCAATGGCACCGGCCTGGGGCAAGCTCGCCCGAGCCGAAACGACGTCGCCGATTGGCAGGTAAATCAAGTTCTGATGCAGCAGGCATCGAAGGAGCATGACATGACTGAACCCGAACTCCTGGATCTCTTCGTCATCGGCGGAGGCATCAATGGCGCGGGTATCGCACGCGATGCTGCGGGCCGCGGCTTGAAAGTCGCGCTGTGCGATAAGGATGATTTGGCACAGGGAACCTCGTCTCGCTCGGGCAAACTGGTGCATGGCGGTCTGCGGTATCTCGAATATTACGAATTCCGCCTGGTGCGCGAGGCGCTGATCGAGCGTGAAGTCTTGCTCAATGCCGCCCCGCATATCATATGGCCGATGCGCTTCGTCCTGCCACACAGCCCGCAGGATCGTCCGGCATGGCTCGTGCGGCTCGGCCTGTTCCTTTACGATCACCTTGGCGGCCGCAAGAAGCTGCCGGGGACACGTACGCTCGATCTGCTGCGCGATCCGGAAGGAACCGCGATCCTCGACCAGTACACACGCGGCTTCGAGTATTCCGATTGCTGGGTCGACGACGCCCGCCTGGTAGTCCTGAACGCGGTCAGCGCGGCCGAAAAAGGCGCGACGATTCTCACTCGATCGGCAGCAGTCTCGGCGCGTCGTGAGAGCGGCAGCTGGATCGTTACGACGAAAAACAGCCTCACGGGAGAGACACGAACCTTCCGCGCAAAATGTCTTGTCAACTGCGCCGGCCCCTGGGTGATGGATATCATCAATCGCGTCACCGGCTCGAATTCCAGCCGCAACGTGCGCCTCGTGAAGGGTAGCCACATCATCGTGCCGAAGTTCTGGGCCGGCTCCAATGCCTATTTGATCCAGAATCACGACAAGCGCGTCATTTTCATCAACCCCTATGAGGGCGACAAGGCGCTGATCGGGACGACCGATATCGCCTATGAGGGCCGCGCCGAGGATGTGTCCGCCGACGAGGCGGAAATCGATTATCTGCTGAAGGCCGTCAATCGCTACTTCAAGGAAAAGCTGCGCCGGGAGGATGTGCTGCACAGCTTCTCAGGCGTTCGTCCACTTTTCGACGACGGCAAGGGCAATCCGTCCGCCGTTACCCGCGACTATGTCTTCGACCTTGACGAGACGGGGGGTGCTCCCCTTCTCAACGTCTTCGGTGGTAAGATCACCACATTCCGTGAGCTTGCCGAGCGGGGCATGCAACGTCTCAAGCATGTTTTTCCGCACATGGGCGCAGACTGGACTGAGAAGGCGCCGCTGCCCGGTGGCGAGATTCCGAATACCGACTACGAGACCTTCGCCAACAGCCTGCGCGATGCCTATCCATGGATGCCGCGCAAGCTCGTGCATCACTACGGCCGTCTCTATGGCGCTCGCACGAGGAACGTGATTGCGGGTGCCACTTGCATCCAAGGGCTCGGGCGGCATTTCGGCGGGCAGCTTTATGAGGCCGAGGCCCGTTATCTCGTTGCGACGGAATGGGCCGCCACGGCCGAGGACATCCTCTACCGCCGCACCAAGCATTATCTGCATCTGAGCGAAGCGGAAATTGCAGCCTTTGGCGAGTGGTTTGCTTCAATTCGCCTTGCCGCAGCTTGAGGATATTGCCATGCCGCTGACCCTTTCGCTCAATACCAATCCACTTGTAAATCGCTTCGCCGACCCCGACGACCTCATCGACACGGTTGCGCGAGACCTGAGGATCCGCGATCTCCAGCTGACCCACGAATTCATCAATCCGAGCTGGCAGGCGCCCGTGATCCGCCGCCTGGCGCGCACGATGAACGCCGCGCTGAGGCGCACGGGTGTGCGGATCACGTCAGCAATGACGGGGCCATATGGCCGCCTGAACCACTTCGGACACCCAGATGCGGATGTGCGCCGCTATTACATCGACTGGTTCAAGACTTTTGCCGACATCACCGCTGATCTCGGCGGTCACTCCGTGGGAACACAGTTTGCAATCTTTACCTACAAGGACTTCGACGATCCGGCCAGACGCGAGGAACTGGTCAAGATCGCGATCGACTGCTGGGCCGAGATCGCCGACCACGCACGCGCCGCAGGCCTTTCCTACATCTTCTGGGAGCCGATGAGCATCGGTCGCGAATTCGGCGAGACGATCGCCGCATCCCTGTCACTGCACAAGCGGCTGACAGTCGCCGGATTGGCCATCCCAATGTGGATGATGGCCGATATCGATCATGGCGACATCACCTCCGCCAACCCCGACGACTACGATCCCTATGCCTGGGCACGCGCCATCCCGCCGGTATCGCCGATCATCCACATCAAGCAGAGCCTGATGGACAAGGGCGGACACCGGCCCTTTACTGCAGAATTCAACGCCAAGGGCCGCGTGCAGCCCGCGCCTCTGCTCCAGGCACTGGCCGAAGGTGGGGCGAAAGACAATGAAATCTGCCTGGAGCTCTCCTTCAAGGAACGCGAGCCCAACGATCGCCAGGTCATCCCCCAGATAGCCGAAAGCGTCGCCTTCTGGGCACCACATATCGACACTGGAGTAGCCGACTTGAACATCTAAGGCGGGCGTCCTTAAAAGGCAGCACCGGAATGGCGGAATGCCGCCCGTGACATTCGAAAGGAAACCGTGATGACGGACGCCGATGAAACGCTGGCTGTGCGTGCAGCCTGGCTTCACTATGCGGGTGGACTGACGCAGTCCGACGTCGCCCGGCGCCTCGGCGTGCCATCGGTAAAGGCGCATCGCCTGATTGCGAGAGCGGTTGCAGATGGCGTAGTCAAAGTCACCATCGATGGGGATATCGTCGAATGCGTCGAGCTGGAGATGCGGCTTTCGGAACGCTTCCGCCTTCAGTATTGCGAGGTCGCACCCGATCTCGGCGAGGAAGGCCTGCCGCTTCGCGCGCTCGGCCATGCGGGCGCCGGCTATCTCAAGCGCGAGATCGAGCGCGGCGACAATAGGGTCATCGGCCTTGGTCACGGCCGCACGCTTTCGGCTGCCGTCCAGTATATGCCGAGGGTGAGCGCAAAGGGCCTGCGCTTCGTTTCGTTGCTTGGCGGCCTGACACGAAACTACGGGGCTAATCCCTATGACGTGATGCACCGCATCGCCGAAAAGACTGGCACCCATGCCTATGTCATGCCTGTTCCCTTCTTTGCCAATACCGGCGAGGACCGCGAAGTGCTGAAGGCGCAGCGTGCCGTCAAGGAGGTCTTCGATCTGGCCAACAATGCCGATCTGAAACTCGTTGGTCTGGGTACTGTCGATGCAGAGGCGCAGCTTGTTTTGTCCGGTGTGGTTGAGCCCGGTGAAATGGAGGAGATTGCCGCCGCAGGCGGTGTCGGCGAAATCCTCGGGCACTTTTTTGACGCCGATGGCCACATCCTTGAGACGACGCTAACAGCGCGCACGCTCTCTGCATCTTTCCCCAAGAGTTCGAACGAACGGCTCGTCGCGCTGGCGGGTGGACAGTCGAAATTGCCAGCCATCCGCGCAATTTTGAACAGCCGTCGTCTCTTCGGGCTTATAACGGACGAGCGAACCGCGCAGGCATTGCTAAGTTAGCCTCTCACGGATTTTATCTCAAAATAACAACAATAAAGGTTGATTATCACGGCGAGATCGTTATTTTGTTTTCAGACAACGGTGGAGACCGGGATGAGGCGGGAAGAGCGGCAGCAGTTGATCGTGAACCTGCTCGTCGAAAACAAGACCGTCGATCTTGATGAGCTTGCCGATCGCTTCGCGGTGTCGAAGATGACGATCCATCGCGATCTCGACGATCTCGAGCAGGCGGGTGTCCTGCGCAAGGTTCGGGGGGGCGCGACCATTGATGCAGGAATGCAGTTCGAAAGCGACTTCCGCATTCGCGCGCGCCAGGGTAGCAAGGCCAAGCTTGCAATGGCACGGACTGCGCTCGATCTGGTCGAGCCGGGAATGACCGTGATGGTAAACGATGGCTCGATGGCGGCCGTGCTTGGGGAAATGTTGCTGCAGAAGCGTCCGCTGACCTTGATTACCAACAACGCAGCGATCATGGAGCGGCTGAAAGGCGAAAGCGGCATCACGCTGATCGCGCTCGGCGGCAGCTATTCGGCGAAGTTCAACGCCTATCTCGGCGTCGTCACCGAAGAGGCTCTGGCGCGACTGAGGGCTGACATCGCCTTCATCTCGACGCCGGCCGTCAGCGGCAGGCTTGCCTATCACATGGACGACAACGTCGTGCGCGCCAAGCGGGCGATGATCGCTTCCTCGGCCAGGGCATGCCTCCTGGTCAATCACCAGCGCATTGGCCATACCGCGCTGCATGTCATGGCGGATCTCACCGATTTCGACGCTGTTATAACCGACATCGCACCGGATGCTGCCTTCCTGGAGGAATTCGAGCAGGCGGGCATTACGCTCACCATCGCATCAACGCAGGATCCGGCATGACCGAAAAACCGCGCTTCTGGATTGGCACCAGCTGGAAGATGAACAAGACGCTTGCGCAAGCGCAGCATTTCGCGCGCGCACTCGAAGCCGCCGATGGCGCGCGCGACCCGCGCATCCAGCGCTTCGTGATTCCGTCCTTCACGGCGGTACGCGAGGTCAAGGCAATGCTTGCCAAGACGTCCGTGAAGGTCGGCGCGCAGAACATGCATTGGGCCGACCACGGAGCGTGGACGGGCGAAGTCTCGCCGGTGATGCTGAAAGACTGCGATCTCGATCTCGTCGAACTCGGTCATTCCGAGCGGCGCGAGCACTTTGGAGAGACCGACGAGACAGTTGGCCTGAAGGCCGAAGCGGCCATTCGCCACGGCCTCATTCCGTTGATCTGCATTGGCGAGACGCTCTTCGACCGTGAAAGCGGCAAGGCTGTCGACATCCTGGCAGCCCAGGTGTGTGGCGCACTTTCGAAGCTTTCGAACGGCCAGAAAGGCGCCGAGATCCTGCTGGCCTACGAGCCCGTCTGGGCGATCGGCGAGAAGGGTATTCCGGCGACTGCGGATTACGCAGATGCCCGCCAGTCTGAAATAATCGCCGTTGCCGAAGCGGTGCTCGGCCGCAAGATCCCCTGCCTTTATGGCGGGTCAGTCAACCCACAAAACTGCGAAGAACTGATCGCGCGCCCCCATATAGACGGGCTCTTCATCGGCCGCTCCGCCTGGGATGTCGAAGGTTACCTCGACATCCTGGCAAAATGCGCCGCCAAACCCTAAGGAGAAAAAATATGAAGCTTGCCATTGCAGGAGACAGCGTCGGCGAAGGCCTCGCCAAAATTCTGGCTGAGCATCTAAAAGACCGCTTCGAAGTGCACGAAGTCTCGCGCACGAACGCCGGCGCCGACCCTTTCTACGCCAATATCTCGGACCGCGTCGCCTCGGCTGTCATTGATGGGACCTACAACAAAGCGATCCTCGTTTGCGGCACCGGCATCGGCGTCTGCATATCGGCCAACAAGGTTCCGGGCATCCGCGCTGCCCTGACCCACGACACCTATTCTGCCGAGCGCGCAGCCCTTTCTAATAATGCGCAGATCATCACCATGGGAGCGCGCGTCATCGGAACCGAGCTTGCAAAGTCGATCGCTGATGCATTTCTTTCCCATACCTTTGATGAAAACGGTCGGTCTGCCGGTAATGTCAAAGCCATGGATGATCTCGACGCAAAGTACAAATCCCGGTAACCCATGCTGGCGATGAAGGCAGGTGCCGACATTGCCCAATGTCTTAAACGCCAGAGCGGAAGGGCTGTGGCCGTGGGTATGGATGCGATCGCAATGTCGTGACTTCCACTTTAACACCCGCCTGATCGACGATCGCTGCTGTCAGCTCCAGAAGAAGCTCAACGACCGCGCGCGGCCGACGATGAGGTCGTTGGCTCGTTTGTGCCCCGACTGCTCACGTCAGCGCTGGCTGAAAAATGCCAGCAAGCTGTTGTCATGCCCGGTCATATGTAAACGAGGTCAGCAGGGTCGTGACGAAATTACTCGCCCTTTCCTTGACCAGGACTTCCGTCCACTCATCTGTCCCACGCAGCCTCAGATCCGTATAAATGCTGTCCACGGCTGCCGCTTCGATACGCTTGAGATGTGTCTTGAATGAAGCCTCGCCGCTACCGTGATACATGTCCCTGATCACCATGCGCAGAATTTCCTGGATGGCAATTTGCCAGGCCGTATTGATCGACTGAAGTTCCTTCGTATCCGGTGCCATTGAGGCTTCCTTTGGTGTGAGTGAACTGTCAGCACGCCCCCGTCTGTTGCGCCCGCAGTCGCGGCGCGCCACTTTGAACGCTCATTATTTCTGGCGTTGTGAATATCTTCATCCAGAGCGGGTGAGATCGCGGTCAGCTGGCCTTGGCGCGTTTTACCAGCAGGGCGGACGTTGACGACGCGCGGTCATCGAGCTCCCTTGCAAGGCGCGCCTCCCGAAGCCGTAAGGTCTTCGCTTCCCGGGACTGGGCAACCGATTCGAGCTCTTCGGCCGCCTTGTTCTTTGCGAAGAACTGCGTCTGGATATTACCGAAGGCGATCTCCGCCTGTTGGCGAGATTTGCTGTAGGTCTCTGTCATCTTGGCTCCGATAGGCAGGCTCGAGGAACGAGCGAAAGCAAAAAGGGCCAGGCAGATCGCCTGGCCCCGAATTGATGATCTGCTTCCGACAGTGCCAGTACATCCGTGGTCAAAGGAAAGCAGATATCGATTTAAGCGTTCTGCAGGTTGCAGGCCGACATCTTGCCCGACTTGTTGTCGCGCTCGAGATCAAAGCCAATCTTCTGGCCCTCGACGAGATCGCGCATTCCGGCACGCTCGACGGCAGAGATGTGAACGAAGGCGTCAGCGCCGCCGTTGTCCGGCTGAATGAAGCCGAAGCCCTTGGTGGAATTGAACCATTTAACTGTGCCAGTGGTCATGATGAACCCTTTCATAGCAATATTGAAAAACCGCAGCGCCAACGCGATGCGGACGAGATAGCGATTTTTGAAAGGAAGTTCGTTCAGGCGCGGTGCCAATCGCGCGATAACCAAGCTAGCAAGCAAAATTCGACAATCAGTCATATAGCTGACCTACGCCGGGTCGTCAACTATTAGTTTTCCGTTGATATGTCCGTCATCTTTTGGTTGTTCTCGTTCCTCTTACACGCAATTGCGCGCCCATCTCAACGAACGGCGTGCCGTGAACTGCTGAAGGGACTTCAGGAACAAAGCCAGGGCTTAAGCAATCGTCGCAGATTCCGCAGCCATCAGGGTCCATAAGCTGGCTTCGGCGGCTGCGCTGGCAACACACACAGACAAAGGAGCTTTGAGACGGACCACGGTGTAGCGGCGGCAATATCTCGATGTCAAAACAGGACGGTTTAACCGATGACGGGGCCATTCTTTCGCTCCTCTTGTGCTCCCGCAATTGAGATAGGAGCGGCAGTCCCCTGCTTCAAGCTCCCGATGAAGCAGCACGAGCGGATGCGGGCGAGGAAATTTGCCGGCGAGTGATGTCTGGATCGAGGTCGTCGCAAGGCGAGGGTGACGATCGGCGGATCGATCGGCAGGGCGATCGATCCTGACAACAACTTGGTCATTGCTTCGGTATCCTCTACACTAGACGAACCACCGAAAGAGCCCTCGATCGCCAGCGATTGCCGATTGGCGAAGTGACCGGCACCTGCACATGGGACCAGGGGGCATGTTGACACTGCCGATGTCAATCCCGGCCGGCCGGTCCGCACGCCCGTCGATATCGTTGACGCGGTTCACAGCCTCAGCGCATGCGCGTCGGCCGCCTGATCCGAGCAAACCAGAGCCCCAAGCAGACAAGAATCGAGAACAGAGTGACCCACGACCACAATCGAGACGACCACGACGAACATCACCGTCCTGTGCAGGATCATTGGCGCGAGAATGGCGTCAAGGTCATTGCCGGCAATTCGCTCGACCCGAACACGGCTCAAACACCTGGAATGAACCGCGCCACCGCCATCAGCAAGGCGCGTGCCGGAGCGGAAAAGATCTGGGCCGGCACGGTAACGATCCACGCCAATGCCAAGACCGGCGCCCACCATCATGGCGATCTCGAAAGCATCATCTACGTGGTCAAGGGCAAGGCCCGCATGCGTTGGGGCGAAAAGCTTCAATACACGGCCGAAGCTGGTCCTGGCGATTTCATCTACGTGCCGCCATTCGTTCCCCATCAAGAAATCAACGCCAGTCGCGACGAGACCTTGGAATGCGTCGTCGTCCGTTCTGGTCAGGAACCGGTGGTCGTCAACCTTGATATCGAACCGGTCGAAAAGCCTGAAGAGATCCGCTGGATTGATCCAATCCACCGCGAGTAATTGAGCGGTAACGCGAAGGACGGAACAGATGGATAGATCTGGTCAGAAAATCTGATTCCATCACGATTTATCTTCAACATCTCGCGCCCGGTGCTCAGTGTTGAACGCCACCAGGGGATCGGCCCGGATCCTCGTCCTGCGGCTGACAATGAGATGTCGGATCAGCCAGGCTGGGTCGATGGCAGTCAAATCGTCGCTTGACGCAAGAGACCTGAGGAATAGTTAGCTCCTCATGCAATAGCCCGTCATCGCCGCCCCCCTCACCGCCCCTTTTCTGAAGAGCCATCTATGTCTGAAAAAACTTCCCATCGCGGGCTCGTTGTGGTCGCGATCATGGCAAGCATGGCGATGATTGCCATTGAAGCGACCATCGTTTCGACGGCGATGCCGCAAATTGCCGCCCAACTGGGACAGATCAACCTCTATTCCTGGGTTTTCTCGTCATTCCTGCTGACGCAGACGGCGACAACCGTCGTCTTCGGAAAGCTCGCGGATATTTATGGCCGCAAGCCGATGATCCTCCTGGGTATCGGATTGTTCCTGTTCGCATCCGTGCTTGCCGGCTTTGCATGGTCAATGCCGTCGATGATTGCCTTTCGGCTGCTCCAGGGTATCGGTGCAGGATCGATTCAGCCTGTCGCCATGACCATCGTTGCCGATCTTTTCCCCGGAAACCAACGCGGCAAGGTCCAAGGCTACCTCGCAAGCGTTTGGGCTCTGTCGGCCGTCGTCGGTCCACTCCTCGGCAGCCTGATCATCCACAATCTTCCATGGGCCTGGGTATTCTGGATCAATGTGCCGGTCGGACTGCTCGCCGCATTGGGTTTCATGCTGTTTTTGCACGAGGAGAAGCCAAGCCGAATAGTCTCTGTCGATGTGCTCGGCGCTGTACTGTTCGCCATTTCGATTTCCTCGCTGATGATTGCCTTGACCGAAATGGAAGATGCCGTTTCCGGTCAGGCCGTCGCTGCCCTCATCGTCTTTATCGTCACTTTGGCTGTTTTCATCTGGCAGGAACGCCGTGCCGAAGCGCCCATGGTCGCTCCTGATCTCTGGCTGAAACGGCCGATAGCGTTCGCAAACCTGGCTGTGTTTTTTGCAAGTATGTCAATCATGGGCCTGACGACCTTTCTTCCGATGTATGTGCAGACGGTTCTCGACCGCTCGCCCCTTGTGGCGGGTTTCGCATTGACCATGTTGCTCCTGGGTTGGCCCTGCGGTGCAACGATCGCATCCCGCCAATTTGCCCGTTTCGGATTGCGACCGATCATGATCGCCGGCAGCCTCTGCATTCCGGCGGGCACGTGCCTGCTGGTTATGCTGACGCCCTCGAGTTCGGCTGTCCTGGCTGGCGCCGGATCGTTAGTGATGGGTTTCGGTATGGGATTGCTCAACATCTGTGCCTTGATCCTTACGCAGGAAAGCGTGAACTGGTCTGAACGCGGCAGTGCGACCGCCTCGAACGTCTTTTCGCGCAATCTTGGCAGCACGCTTGGTGCAGCCGTACTCGGTGCAGTATTGACATATGGACTGGCGCACAGCGCCAGCGGCCAGGCTATCACGCCGGAGCAGCTGCGGGCTCTCTTGAATGGCACGGGGGCGGCCGTCACTGGTGCAGAAGAACTCCGGCTCGTCCTTCAGCATGCCCTGCATTCCACCTTCTTGGTCATGCTGGTGGCTGCAGTCATGATCGTTCCCGCCTGTCTGTTTGTTCCGCGACCCTTGGCACATCGGGAGGTGCAGCAAGAGACCTGAGGCAGCATTGTGCGTCGTCAGCCCCGTTGGAGTGCGGAGGTGCCGCGCTTGGTGACCGGTGCGTTCGAATCCAGCGGAATGGCGACCAACCTGCAAGAGCCTCGGTATCGCGCCGACGATGCTGACGGGCGGCTCACATCACTGACCGAGGAGGGGTTGCTGGAAAAACGCCGCCATTTTGATCATCCGCCACGGGACGAGTATGTGCTGACGAAATCCGGACGCGACTTTCTGCCGGTTCTGTTTGCGATCGCCGTGTGGGGCGCAATGATCGCGGCGGAGGCGAGGTGACCCGTTCTTCGACGCGAAGACCGGGACGAAGATCGATCCCGCCACCGTCGACCGCGCGACCGGCGCTCCGCTCGGACCACGTCCTATCCGTATCGCCGCACCCCAATGAGCTGCCTAACGGCCGATGGAGCGGTTCCTGGCGACTTCTGTTGAAAGCGCGCTTCCAGCGCATAGTTGCCGGTGCCGGTGGTAGTCCGTTCGTCGGGCAAAGCCTGATGGACATCGCTTTATCTCGAGGCATATCACCAGCCGCCGCGGCTTGTCCTTCCTCAATGAGCCCCTCCAAAACAAAAAAGCCTGCCGCGGGAGGAGGTGCGGCAGGCTTTCTAAGAATAACCGAACAGCAGCTTGAACGGGAGGAGTGCCGCTGTTCTCATGACACGCCCTCGGGAGGAGGATAAGGGCGCCTTTTCCTCGAAGCGACATGGGAGGAGGTACATCGCTTCGACAAGGGGAGAAATACCTCAGGCGCTGATTAGTTCCTAGGCATTTCCTTGCAGACCAGCCATGCGCCATGCGAAAAGCGGGAGGCTCTTAATCGCCCGTGCCTTGCCCGAACCGCAAGACAAAGCGCCCGCTCTTGAAGAGACAGGCGCTTCAGACATCAATGATTGGAGCGACAAGCGGCCGTTAGCGGGACCACAGCAGCCCGGGCGACGGAGCAAATTTAGCTGCGGTCGATACCGAGGTCGTGAAGCTCGCGGTCGTCATACGGCCAATTCCGCAACGGTTTGACGCCCGAGGATTGTCTGGTGTTGTTGGAGATGTTCACCTTGGACTTCGCCGACGACGACGCCCGGCCGGCGTTCAACAAGGCCGATGGAGACGGTACACTGTCATTTCTATCCTGCCACTGGCGTTGACAGCAGCCATAAGCCGAAGACGGTATAAATGACCATCCCTGCTGCGAGAAGAAGTTGGCTGCAGACGGCGCGCTTGGTCGTGCCGAAATGCTCGATTGCGACCATGTGGGCGAGCATGATGCCGGCGATATGTCCCGCCACCACGATGACGGTTTGGACGGTCCAGAGGATCGAAACCCTTTCCAGATTGGTGAGAAAGGATGTCGTCGGATGCAGATGCGCCGTCCCGAACAAATTCCATCCGAGCGAAAAGGGATCGGATATCGCGGCGGCAAAATACTGGCCATTAACAAGCAGCACCGTCAGGTAATGGGCAGCGTGAAAGGCGATCGAGATTGGAATGATGGAGACGACGAACAGCCCGGCCGAAGCCGCAAGCGCCGCCGGACGGGCCTCAGCTGCAGCGCGGTTTCCCAGATAGACGGTGAGATAGAAGACGAAGGCAAGCGCGGCAAATGCGGCCAGAAGCCCGAAGGTATTGACCGTCATCACCGCGCTGCGGCCGGGAAATTCGAGCGGGTTGACGCCAATCAATCCGAGCCATGTGAAGGTCTTCGAAAATCCGTCGAAAGAGACAGTGGCAAGCGTCAGAAGCACGAATAGCGTGGCGCTGACGGAGAGCGGACGCCCGGTGACAGAGCGCCGGCCAGGCCATGTGAGCACGAGCCAACGGCGGCCTTGTCTTCGTCGCCCCGAGAACGGAGCGACCCTACCGACAAAGTGGAAGAAGACCGACAGCGCCTCTCCTCGCCGCATCCATTCGCCTTGCCCGAAAACGATGATCGCAACGAGATTGAAAAGGAAATAGATTGCAGCCGCGACCGCCAGTTCCGGCGGATTGTCAGGCGCCAGGGAAACGAGTTCGTACCAGGCAATCAATAGGAACATCAGAGATGCCGGCAGGTAGCCTGCGGTCTTGGGCAAGGTGACGAGCGCCGTTCGTGCCAGATGGCTGCCCGTCATGCTCCTCAGCACCGCAAGCAGCCCCGTCCAGGGATTGAGCCATGGCCACAGATTGCCGAAAAACGCCTGCAGAAGCGTGAACCCGACCCACAGGACTGTCCAGACCGTCAGCGGCAGGAGGTTTTCCAGCGGATCCGGCGTGGCGAAAAGGCCAGCGGCAATAAGGATCGCGAACAGCAAGAAACTGAAGAGACTGGCGGCATTGCGAGGTATGCGAGGCAGCCGCGCGCAGGTCAGTTCAGCGCGCATGAGCGCTTTGGCCCAGGCCGCGGGCAGGATGGCGAGCGTCACGAAGGAGGCAGTGACCGCCAGCGCCCCGCCCGTTCGGTAATAGCCGGTCGGCAGCAGCATGACGAAACCGCGTTCGCTGCCATGGGCAAAAGCGGGGCAAGCAATTGAGACAGCCATGGCCACACTGCCGGCGGCAAGAGCCGCGCTTTTTTGCAAGACCGCAAGGATGGACGCATTGCCCCCGCGCGCGGCAGATCCAGTGTACCAACGAACGCTGATCGTCATCCCTGCCCTCGCAGATTATCATTTGCATACGAACACAAATTAAAGGCGAATGTCCATGCCGAACCTCGTCATCGACTTTAAGATGGTATCTGCCTCGGCGGCAATCTTGCCGTAGCGGTGGCGATGAGGTCGTTTCCAAGCTCGAAGAGCTAGCGGCGCCACGCCAAAGCGTGGTTCTCGCCGAGCAACTGCAGCCTGCGCGTCATTCGTCCTTTGCCAGCAACCACGACGGTGGCGCCTGCCATGAGCAGCGCTTTATGGCGAGCAGGGCCCCTGGCCGGATCATTGCCTCCCTTGACTGCGCGACAATCCACGCGGGCACGCATGACAGGAGGAGCAAATCGTGATCCGCAAGAGCTTGCGCGCAGGTGATCGGCAACCATTTCGCCTTCTTCCAGGACGACTGCGAGACACGGCGCGGGCATGGCGGTTTTCTTTGCCGAACGCGGCATCCCGCAAGGCCGTGTTGTCCAAGCTTGCGACTGATTCCCGCTTGCTCGATACCGCCTGTAGGGCTGGCAAGCCCAGCGTCATGTTGTCGGCTTGCGGGGTATTGGCATTTGCGGCTCGGGCGAGCGCCAAGTTGCAGCCATGCGCGAGGCGGGCATAACGATCGTCGAGAGCTCGAAGTCAGCGATGCGAACGAGCTGTTCAACCTCCACGAGGGATCGCAGATGCCTGACCCTTGTCAATTACATTTTCTCGTGATTTGTTGGCAAACGAACGATCTGACACGGTATAAACAGACGGCAGACGTCCGCTTTCAGCACAGGGGAACCAACAATGTCCAACAGCATTATAAAGCCCCAAAAGGGCATTTCCAGACGTTCGGTCTTGCAGGGAATGGGTGCTGCCGCCGGTACGGGCCTGGCCCTGCAGGCGATGCCCGGCTTCGTCCGCTACAGTCAGGCGGCCACGTCGGAGCCGGTGAAGATCGGCCTCCAGCTCCACCGTACCGGCATCGGCGCCTCCTACGGGCGCTGGTACGAGCGCGTGACGGCTGCCGCCGTGAAGGTCATCAATGACGGCGGCGGCATCAACGGTCGGCCGGTCGAGGTCATCGTCGAGGATGACGGCACCGATCCCAAGCGCGGCGCCGAAGTCGTTGAGAAATTCG
This sequence comes from Rhizobium azibense, assembly GCF_004342325.1. Classification (NCBI taxonomy): domain Bacteria; kingdom Pseudomonadati; phylum Pseudomonadota; class Alphaproteobacteria; order Hyphomicrobiales; family Rhizobiaceae; genus Rhizobium; species Rhizobium azibense. The sequence goes on from NZ_SMBJ01000002.1 coordinate 595,152, forward strand.
CGACGCAGCACAAGGTCGACGTGGCCTACGGCACGCTCTTTTCGCATGTGGTCATCGGATCTGCGCCGCGCGCCGGCGAACTGAAGCTGCCCTACGTCGTCGTCTCGGAGGGCCATCACGTGGCCTCCGGCAAGCTCAATCGCTATGTCTTCCAGCCGGGCATTACCGATGTACGTTCGCAGGTCATCGCAATGGCGCCGTGGATTTCCAAGAATCTCGGCAAGAAGGTCACAATGATCTTCCCTGACTTTGCCTTCGGCCACGATCACCGCGATTATTTCTCCGAGGCGATCAAGGCGCAGGGCGGCCAGGTCGCGGGGCTCATCGCCATCCCTCCGACTGAATCCTCCTTCACCCGCTATCTGCCGCAGATCTCCTCCGATACCGAAGTGCTCTACCACGTCATGGTCGGCCCGGCTGTGCTCACCTTCGTCAAGGAGCTCGGTCAATTCTTCGGCTCCAGCCGGCCGCAGATCTTCGGCTTCATCGACAGCCTTGAGGCGGTTGACCTTGCGACGCCGCAGCTCGAATTCCTGGAAGACACTTATTTCTGGGAAGGCAACCCGCGCTACGCCCAGAAGGACCAGACAGAGTACGACAAATTCTACCGCGAGATGGTTGGCGTGGATGCCAATGGCGCCAGCACCTCGGATCAAAAGGACATCTCGACCTATTCCCACATGTTCGGCTGCTGGGAGTCGCTCTTTGCCATCAAGCAGGCGATGGAAGCCAGCGGCTATGAGGGCCAGACGCCTAAGGACAAGCAGGGCTTCATCGAGGCTATGGAGGCGATCCAGAAGTTCGATGAGGGCCGCGAACATCCGCAGGGTGACAAGATCTTCAACGGCAAGAACCACCAGTGCTACGGTCACCAGAACATTTCCAAGGTGACCGGCGGGCGCCTTGAAGTCGTCCACAGGACGGCGATCGAGGACGGTCTTTACGAGGTTAGTGCCGACTACACGACAATGTCCCTCTAGCCTCCAAAGGCTGAAGCGCCGCGGCAGCTTGAAAGCAATCCCGTCGCGGCCGATTGTGCTCGGTCCGGTCCGGCCGCAACGCGACCGGGAGGGCCATACGTGCGGCGTTGCGCGGGGTGCGGGATTTGTGCACTCCTGAGCGAGGCTCTGGCATAACCCTTTGCAGAGGATATTGTCGTGGATCTCGGCCCTTTTTTGCTGCTGGCAACACTCGAAGGCCTGCTACAGGCGGCGGTGCTGACGCTGACGGCTCTCGGCTTGAGCCTGGTTTTCGGCGTCATGCGCATCGTCAACGTCGCGCATGGCGAATTCTACATGCTGGGTGCAGTCATTGCCTGGTGGACTGCATCGCTGTTGTCGTCCAATCCGGCTGCGGGTTTCTTTCTGGCGCTGGTTATCAGTCCGCTTTTGGTGGGCGCAATCGCCTATGCCTGCGAGCGGCTGATCCTGAAGCGCCTGGAATATGATCCGGAAGCGACCATCGTGGCCACCATCGGCATGCTCTATGTCATTCAGCAGACGGTGCTGATCGCCTACGGCCCGGATGCCCACCCGGTCGAGGCGCCCTTCTTCTTCCGCGTCCAGTTTCCGTGGTTCGGCTATTCCGGCTACAATCTCTTTGTCATAGCCGCCGCGATCGCGCTGCTCGGCCTCTGCTGGTACATCCTTACGAAAACGCGGCTTGGCCTCATCATGCGGGCGACCCAGTTCGATCGCGAAACGGCGCAAGCCTTCGGGATCCCGATCGGCAAGGTCTACGGCTATGTCTTCGCCGCCGGCGCCATGCTCGCGGCGATCGCGGCGGTGCTGATCGTGCCGATCAGGCAGGCACATTACCTGATGGGACTCGATCCTCTGCTGCTTTCCTTCATCGTCGTCATCATCGGCGGCCTCGGGAGCCTACGCGGTACGGTCATCGCCGCGCTGATCATCGGCCTCAGTGACGGCATCATCTCCGTCTTCTTCTCACCGACGCTCGCCAAGATGATCTCGACGCTGCTGGTCGCGCTCGTTCTCGTCTTCAAACCCCAGGGCCTTTTCGGAGCGAGGGCACGATGACCGCACCGAGCTTCACCAAGGCCGCCGGGCTCCACCTCCTCGTCATCATGTCGCTGTTCGTTCTGCAGTTCGTCCTGCCGGCTTACCACCACCTGGCGATCACCCGCATAATGGTGCTCGCAGTCTTTGCCATGGGCTATAACCTGCTCTTCGGCTATGCGGGGCTGCTCAGCCTCGGTCATGCGCTGTTCTTCGCTGCCGGGCTCTACGGTGCGGGGCTCACGGCCTATCACCTGGGATGGAGCGTACCGGCGGCATTTGTTGCCGGCACTGGCTCGGGCTTCCTAGCATCGCTGCTGATCGGGCTGATCTCGTTGAGAACAAGCGGCGTCGCCTTCATGATCGTAACCATGATGTTTGCGCAGGTCTCCTATCTCGCAAGCCTTTATTTTACCACCTATACCCGCGGCGACGAGGGTCTGGTGATGCCGCAAGCAGCCCGCCGCTTCGAGCTTTTCGGCGCAAACTTCGATCTCACCGATCCGACCGTCCGTTACAATATCGCGCTGGCGCTGCTGACGCTGACGACCGTCGTCATCTTCGCCATTGTTCGCGGAACGACCGGCCGCACACTGGTCGCGATCCGCGAAAACGAGCCGCGCACGCTGATGCTCGGCTACGACACCTTCCGGATCAAGCTGAAGGCGCTGGTGATCTCCGGCACGCTCTCTGCGATGGCAGGCTCGGCCTATGCACTACTGTTTGCCTATGTCGGCTCGTCCTTCGCCTCGATCCAATATTCGATCGACGCGCTGCTCTTCACCCTGCTCGGCGGCGCAGGCACGGTTCTCGGACCGCTGCTCGGCACCTTCGCCATGTTCTACATGATCGATATCGCCAGCGAATACACCGCCGCCTACCTGCTGATAACCGGTCTGGCGCTCATCGCACTCGTGCTGTTCTTCCCGAAGGGCATTGTCGGGACCATCCGCGAAAGGTGGGTATCATGGCTGCCGTGACGCTACTCAGTACCAGGGGCCTGTGTCGCAATTTCGGTGGGCTGAAAGCGGTCCAGAATGTCGATTTCGAGCTGGAAGCCGGCGAGATCCGCGCGATCATCGGTCCGAACGGCGCCGGCAAGACGACCTTCGTCTCGCTGCTCTCCGGCCGCATTGCCCCGAGCAAAGGCAGTGTTGAATTCCTCGGCCGCGACATCACGCGCGAGCCTGCCTTCAAGCGCGTGCGCCAGGGTATTGCCTATACGTTTCAGATCACCAGCGTCTACTCGAAACTCAGTGCTTACGAAAACGTCGCGCTCTCCGCCCAGAGCGCACTCAGCCGCGCGAAAGAGCCGTTCGGGCGGCTACACAGCGAACAGATTGCCGAGCGGGTCGATTTCGCGCTGCGGCGCGTCGGACTGCAGGATCGTGCAGCCGCCAGGGCCGGCGAACTTTCCTACGGCCATCAACGGCTCCTGGAGGTCGCCATGGGCCTTGCCCTCGAGCCGAAACTGCTGATACTCGACGAGCCTACCCAAGGACTCTCCGACGGCGAGATCGAAAATTTCTGCGCCCTCGTCCGCGAGATCGCCGAAACTGCGACGATCCTCCTGATCGAGCACAACATGCCCGTCGTCATGCAGCTTGCCGATACGATCACCGTGTTCAACGCCGGCGAGATCCTCGCCAGCGGCACCCCGGAAGTCATCCGTGCCAATCCCGCCGTGCAGGCGGCCTATCTGGGATCCTGACCCATGCTGACTGTTACCGGGCTGAACGTCTTTCACGGCACCAGCCAGACGCTGAAGGATTTCTCGATATCGGTCGGTGCCGGCGAGGTGCTCTGCCTGCTCGGCCGCAATGGCGCTGGCAAGACGACCGCTCTGAAGGCGATCATGGGCCTCCTGCCGGCGCGTTCCGGCAGCATCAGCCTTGCCGGAACGGAACTGACCGCCCTTCCCGCGCATGAAGTGCCAAGGCACGGCATCGGTTACGTGCCGCAGGGCCGGCGGCTGTTTTCGGAGCTTACCGTGCGGGATAATCTGGAGATCGGGCTGATGACGCGTAACACCTCGCGCGATATTCTCGAACAGGCACTGACCCTTTTTCCCCGCTTGCGCGAGCGGCTCAACCAGGTCTCCGGAACGCTTTCTGGTGGCGAGCAGCAGATGCTGGCCACCGCACGCGCCCTTTGCATCGATCCGTCTGTGATCATGCTTGACGAGCCGACCGAGGGGTTGATGCCCTCGATGATCGCCGCCATCCGCGATGTGGTCCTCAGACTGCGCGACCAGGGCAAGGCGATCCTGCTGGTCGAGCAGCGCGTCGATGCCGTGCTGTCGGTCGCCGATCGCGTGTCCTTCGTGGAAAACGGCCGTGTTCAGGCGACGGTTCCGGTCGATGAACTTCGCGGTAACCCGCATCTGCTCGACAGATATGTCGGGATCGCATGACCTCAGCAGATCTTGCGCAACAGCTCGAGCAGCATCAGCCGCTCGCCCGCCGTAAGCGGGCTCAGCGTCTTTTCCGAAACCGTAAGTGCTGCGACGACATTGTGCGAGATCGCTTCGAGCCCGTCTCCGGTCAGCGACAGGACGAGCCGGCGCGCGTCGTTGCTGTCCGGCAGGGTGCTGACGAAGCCACGCTTGACCAGCCTGTCGACAACTCCCTTGATGGTCGCCGCGTCCATCGCCGTTTCCCGGCCAAGCCTGTTTTGCGAGCAAGGCTGGATTTCCTTGAGCTTGGTCAGCGCCGCCCATTGCGTCGTCGTCAGCTTGTCGTTGATAAGGCTCGCGAAGATCGCCACGTGGCGCTGGTTCGCCTGGCGGAGAAAAAAACCGATCTGTTCGTGCAGCACGTAGTCGCGCGGCGCCTCTTGTGCAATCGACGCTGCTTTCTTCTCGCTCTTCTCCGCCACGGCTCGGTCTTCTCGCATTTTCTCTTGAATTTTGCCTGTATACAAATGAACTACGGACAAGGTTCGATGCGATTGACCGTCTCGTCGGCACCTGATCTTCCGCGCTTCGCCGAATTGCCCGTTTAGACTTTATGCGACAACGTGGTGACAAAGGAAAGCCCCATCTGAAAGTCCGCTGCAACTGAGGGCGTAAATCATTGTAGTAACGCCCATATTCGTCCCGCCAAGCTCGCGGGCACCACCTCAAAAGCGCGCTTGACAGCGTGGGGATGTCATCCGATACTTATTCGTATACAAATAAAAATTGGGAACAGAGATGCGCTATTACACTCCGCGGAGCTGCGAGGAGGCCGTCGCGATTCTCGCATCCGGCCCGCATGACGTACTGGCCGGCGGCACCGATTATTACCCTGCCCTTCGCGATCGCCCGGCGACGCGCGACCTGATCGATATTTCCCGTATTGACGAGCTTCGCACGATCCGAAGGCAAGGCGACGGCTGGCGCCTCGGTGCGGCCACCACCTGGAGCGATGTGGCACGCACAAACCTTCCCCCGCTCTTCCATGGCCTGCAGGCTGCTGCGCGCGAAGTGGGTGCGCTGCAGGTTCAAAACGCTGGTACGATCGCCGGCAATATCTGCAACGCTTCGCCGGCCGCCGACGGCGTGCCACCGCTTTTGACACTCGACGCCGAGGTCGAAATTGCCTCATGCGAGGGGCGCCGCACTGTTCCATTGTCTGCCTTCATAACGGGCGTTCGCAGGACTGTTTTGCGCCCTGGCGAACTGGTGACTGCGATCCTCGTGCCGCACCGGGATGCCGCTTCCGCCTTCCTGAAGCTCGGTGCCCGCAGATATTTGGTGATCTCCATCGCCATGGTTGCCGTTCTGCTCGAAGCCGACGGCTCGGGCCGCGTCGCGCAGGCGAGAATCGCTGTCGGTGCCTGCTCTGCGGTCGCCCGCCGCATAGAGGCATTGGAGAGCGAGCTTGCGGGCCAGCCGATGAACGGCGAGATCCTGGCGTCTGTCGTGGAACTTCGCCACCTTTGCCTCCTTTCGCCGATCGACGACGTGCGCGCCGATCGCGCCTATCGGCTCGAAGCCGCAGCAGAGCTGATCCGCCGCGCCTTGCGCGCAGCGCTTGCGACAGCCGGGGAGCGTGCGGCATGAACCAGATCGCTGAAGCCAAGATCGCAGCGGATGCCTTTGCCGTTAATTTCACCCTCGACGGCGAAGCTGTCGCTGCCCATGTGCATCCAGCGCGCCGGCTTTGCGACACGCTGCGCGAGGAATTCGGCTGCAAGGACGTCAAGGTCGGCTGCAACGCCGGCGACTGCGGCGCCTGCACCATACTTCTCGACGGCGAGCCCGTCTGCTCATGCACCACAGCATCAGCGCAGGCCAATGGCCGCGCGGTCGAGACGCTGCGCGGGCTTGTGGACACCGACGCGGTTGCAAAAGGTCTCGCCGAAGCCTTCCAGCGGCACGGCGCCGCCCAGTGCGGCATCTGCACGCCGGGCGTGATCGTTACGGCAACCGCGCTGCTGCGTTCCCGTACGCCGCTGGACGAGACCGCCGTTCAAGATGCGCTCGGCGGCGTGCTGTGCCGATGCACAGGTTACCGCAAGATCATCGACGCGATCCTCGATGCCGGCGGCGGGCTCGAAAGACCCAAGACGCTAACCGAGGGCGGCGTCGGCGCGGCCATTGCCCGCATCGACGGGCTTGCAAAGGTCACGGGTCGCGAGGCCTTCGGCGATGACGTTGCGCCCGATGATGCGCTGGCACTTCGCGTCATCCGCTCGCCTTATGCGCATGTGGCTTTCGCCTTTGGCGATCTTAAGGCCTGGCGCGCGGCCCATCCCGGCGTCGAGCTGGTGCTGACGGCCAAGGACATTCCCGGCAAGAACTGCTTCGGCGTCATCCCGCCCTATGCCGACCAGCCGGTCTTTGCCGAGGGTGTCGCGCGCTTCCGGGGCGAGGCGGTCGCGGCCGTCGTCGGTGAGGCGAATGCGATTGCCGCACTCGACCTCGATCGTTTCCCGATTGCCTGGGAAGAGCGCAAGCCGGCAATGACTGTCGCAGAAGCGCTTTTAACCGACGCAGCCGTCCTCCACGGGAACCGCGCGGGTAACGTGATGTGCGGCGGTTTCGTCCAGCGCGGAGATGTCGAAGCCGGATTCGCCGCCGCCGACATCGTCGTCGAGGGTGATTTTTCAACCGGTTTCGTCGAGCACGCCTATATCGAGCCAGAAGCCGGCTATGCTATGCGCACCGGCAATCGGCTGGAAATCTATGGCTGCACGCAGGCACCCTTCATGGACCGCGACAGCATGGCCGAGATCATGGGGCTGTCGCCCGAGGACGTGCGCGTGGTGCCTTCAGCCTGCGGCGGTGGCTTCGGCTCCAAGCTTGATCTTTCCATACAGCCCTATATCGGTCTTGCCGCCTGGCTCACCAACCGGCCGGTGCGCCTGGCCTATTCGCGCACCGAATCCATGCAGTCCACCACAAAGCGCCACCCAAGCGAGATCACGATCCGCATCGGTGCGACGCAAGACGGAAAGATCACTGCCCTTGAGTTCAACGGCGATTTCAACACCGGCGCCTATGCCTCCTGGGGGCCGACGGTCGCCAATCGCGTGCCGGTACACGCCTCCGGCCCCTACTTCATCGAGAACTATCGCGCGCGGAGCAGAGCGATTCACACGCACTGTCCGCCATCCGGCGCCTTCCGCGGATTCGGCGTGCCGCAGGCGGCAGTGGCACAGGAGTCCATGCTCGACGAACTGGCGCTGAAGCTTGGCATGGACCGCCTGGAACTGCGTCGGCTAAACGCGCTCGACAACGGCCAGCCGACGGTAACGGGCCAGATCTTCGACAAGGGCGTGGGCATCAGCGCCTGTCTGGAGGCGCTGCGACCGGCCTGGGATCGCGCCTGCGCGCAAGCAAAGGCTCTCAACGCCGAAGCTGCGCGCTCCGGCAGCCCGCTGCGCTGGGGCACCGGCATCGCGTCCGGCTGGTACGGCTGCGGCAACACCTCGCTGCCCAACCCCTCGATCATCAAGGCCGGCATTTGCGCCGATGGCACCGTCGTCCTGCACCAGGGCGCAACCGATATCGGCCAGGGTTCGAACACCGTCATCGCCCAGATTTTCGCAACCGCGCTCGGCGTGCCCGTCTCTGCGTGCAGGCTCGTCGGCCCGGATACCGACCTGACGCCCGATGCCGGCAAAACCTCCGCCTCCCGCCAGACCTATGTTTCCGGCAATGCCGCCAGGCTTTGTGGCGAAGCGCTGAGAAAGCAGATCCTGCGGCTCGGCAATGTCTCCGACGATGCCGAGATTAAGATCGGCGACGGCGTCGTGCGCCTCGTCGACGGCGAGGTGCGCCGCACGGTTCATCTTGGAGAATCCCTGCCTGCCAACACGGACGGCTATGTCCTCATGGCCGAGGAAAGTTACGATCCGCCGACAAGACCGCTCGACGAGAACGGCCAGGGCCATCCCTACGCGGTCTTCGGCTATGCCGCCCAACTCGTCGAACTCAGTGTCGACATGGCGCTCGGCACCGTCAAGCTGCGGAAGTTCACCGCAGCCCATGACGTCGGCAAGGCGATCAACCCGCTGCTGATCGAGGGGCAGATCCAGGGCGGCATCGCTCAGGGTGTAGGGTTTGCGCTGATGGAGGAATTCGTTCCCGGACGAACCGAGAACCTGCACGATTACCTCATCCCGACCTTCGGCGACATTCCGCCCGTCGAGACCCTGATCGTAGAGGTCGAGGACGGCCATGGGCCCTATGGCGCCAAGGGGCTCGGGGAGCATGTGCTGATCCCGACCGCGCCGGCGATCCTCAACGCAATCCGCGATGCTGCGGGCGTGCGCCTCCACCACCTGCCAGCGACGCCGGCGAAGGTGATGGCGGCGATCCGCGCCGTGATGATGAAGAACTGACGGGAAGCCCCAATGGTCAAACAAACGATCGAAAGCACCATAGACGGCAAGATCCGCTGCGATGCCTGCCCCGTGATGTGCTACATTTCAGAGGGCAGATCCGGCGCCTGCGACCGCTACGCCAATGTCGGCGGCGACCTCGTTCGCGTCGATCCCCTGACGATCATCGAGAGCCGGAAGGACAATGGCGGCCAGCTCGTTTCCTTCCTGCCGGGCGCCGAAAACAAGGAGTGGGACGGCGATCTCGTTCAGGCGAAGCGCTCCTTCGTCACCGCCGTCGGCGCCGGCACCACCTACCCGGACTACAAGCCCGCCCCTTTCATCGTCTCGCAGCAGGAACGCGGCATCGACATGGTGACGGTCGTGACCGAGGGCATCTTCAGCTATTGCGGCGCCAAGGTGAAGATCGACACCGACCGCTATCTCGGCCCTGAAACCTCTGCCGTGCGCGTTGAAGGCGAGCCGGTTGGCCATGTCACGACCGGCGAATATGGCTCGCAGATGCTCTCCCTCGGCGGCGTCCATCATCTGACCGGCGGGACCAAGAAGGAGGGCCGCCTCACCTGCGACGCACTGATGCGGCTCTGCAATGGCGAGGCCGTGGAAATGACGATCGACGGCGGCGCGGAAATCGTCGTCAAGGCGGGTACGGCACCGATCATCAACGGTGTCGAGGAACAGCGAATGCGTGTCGGCTGCGGCTCGGCGACCATCGGCATGTTTGCCAAGCAATGGGCCCAGCACGTGGACGAGGTCGTGGTGGTCGACGACCACATCACAGGAGTTCTTTCCGAACACCAGGCGGGCCGCGTGCTGAACGTCCCGGCAACCGGCATCAGGATCAAGGGCCGCCGTTCAACCCCGGGTCGATATTTCCAGGTGGCAGAGCCGGGCACCGGCTGGGGCGGCACCAACATATCCGATCCGTTATCGATCCTCGGCGCGTTCGACCCCAAGACCGCCTATCCCGGCCTGCGCCTTCTGATGGTCTCGACCACAGGCGAGCAATACGGCTATTACATTCTCGATGAAAACCTCGTGCCCGCGCTCCAGACGAGCCTGCCGGAGGATATCCGCTTGTCGGTCGAGCAGATCGCCGAAAATTGCGAGCCGGCCGTCTGCTCGGTGCTGTTCATGGGCGGCGCCGGAGGCAGCCTGCGCGCAGGGGTCACGCGCAATCCGGTGCAACTCACCCGCTCGGTCAAGGAGGCGCTGACCTACGTATCGTGCGGCGGCGCGCCGGCTTATGTCTGGCCCGGGGGCGGCATTACCGTAATGGCAGACGTGACGCAGATGCCGGCCAATTCCTTCGGCTACGTGCCGACCCCCGCACTCGTTGCGCCGATCGAATTCACCATGCGGCTTGACGACTACCGTAGGCTCGGCGGCCACATGGAAGCGGTCGTACCGATTGAGGAGGCGCTGAAGGTGGCAGAACGCAAGGTCGCGAAGCGCCAGGACGCTCCCTGGCCAACCGAAAGCCAGAACTTCAAGTGGCAGGCATGACACGGATAGCGACGGAGTGACGAGGTTGGGTCCTCAGGCGAGTTACTTGCCGGATCAGGACGGATCGGGTGGCAGGCTGCATCTGCAGCACGGCCCGATCGACCTCGTCATCGGCGCCGATGACGGTCCTCGCCTGCGCTGCGACGCGGCAGAAATGCGCGCCCGTGCCTTCGACGTCGCAAGGGCGAGGTTCGAAACGGTGCTCGAGGAGCTGATGTCGGAACTGCCGCTGCTTCGCGCCGAAGCGGATCCGGACATGTCCGATCCGCGCGGAAGCGTCGCCAGACGGATGGTCGCGGCAGTGAAGCCGCTTTCGCGATACCGCTTCATCACCCCGATGGCAGCCGTTGCCGGCGCCGTCGCGGAGGAGACTCTCGAGTCAATGGTTGCCGCTTTTTCACCGGTCGAAAGACCGGCCCGGATCTACGTCAACAATGGCGGCGACATCGCGGTGCATCTCCACGGCGACGCCTCCTTCCGCGTCCGCATCGCGCGACTAGACAATGTTTCGCTTGGCCATTTCGAGCTGAAGGCGGCCTCGCAGAGCCGCGGTATCGCCACCAGCGGCAGGGGGGGCCGCAGCCTTTCGCTCGGCATTGCCGAATCCGTCACTGTCATCGCCCGCACCGCGGCAGAGGCCGATGCCGCCGCGACGCTCATCGCCAATGCCGTCGATCTCCCCGGCCATCCGGCAATCGAACGCGTCCGCGCCGTCGATGTCCGCGACGACAGCGACCTCGGAACAAGGCTCGTAGTGCGCAATTGCGGCAGGCTGGCATCCAACGAGGTCGAGGAAGCCCTGTCACGCGGGGTCGCGGAAGCTGAACGTTTCATAGCGCTCGGTTTCATCGAAAGAGCCGCCCTTTTTCTTCAGGATCAGGGGCGCCTGGCAATGGCGTGCGATCAGGACTCCACCGGAATCACAATCAACGCAACGGAGCACGTCAACCATGGCCGAACCAAAGATCAGGAAAATCCTTACAGCGGTGGAGGAAATTCGCCATGAAGGCGGCACGCCACCTGCAAAGCCGCTGAAGTGCGGCGCCGTTCTTGCGGTTATCGAAAATCCGTTCGCGGGCGCCTATCACGAGGATATTCAGGGCTTCATGAAGGATCTGGAGCCTCTCGGCCTCGACATGGCGAGGCGGCTGATAGAAGCGCTCGGTGGCGAGGCGGGTGCGATCGAGGGCTATGGCAAGGGCGCGATTGTCGGTCAGGCCGGCGAACTGGAGCATGGCGCCCTGTGGCATGTGCCGGGCGGCTATGCCATGCGCGAGGCATTGGGCAACGCCAAGGCGATCGTGCCGTCGACGAAGAAAGTCGGCGCCGCCGGCGCGCGCCTGGACGTTCCGGTAACCCATATCAACGCGTCCTATGTGCGCAGTCATTTCGACGCGATGGAGGTCGGCCTTGCCGACGCACCGCGCGCAAACGAGATCGTGCTCGCGCTGGTCATGACCACCGGCGGACGCATTCACGCCCGCCTCGGCGGACTGAAAGCAGAAGATATCAAGGGAGAGGATGGACTGAGATGAAAGCCGAAATCCGCAAACTCGCCGTTTTTCTCGAGGAAACCCATTCTGAAATGGGACGGACGGTTTCGCCGCCGACCCGCAAGGCGGCCGCGGTCGCGGTTATCCGCAACCCCTTTGCCGGACGCTATGTCGAAGACCTGACGCCGCTGATCGATATCGGCGCCGAACTCGGCGGCCTGCTGGGGGAAAAATGCGTTGCGGCACTGGGCATTGAGCCCTCCGAGGCGCAGAGCTACGGCAAGGCAGCCATGGTCGGCGAGAACGGCGAGCTGGAACATGCCGCCGCCTTGCTGCATCCTGCCATGGGCAAGCCGCTTCGCGCCGCCGTGGAGAAAGGCGCCGCCCTGGTCCCGTCTTCGAAGAAGCGTGGCGGGCCCGGCCAGGCTCTCGACATACCCCTCGGCCACAAGGATGCAGCCTTCGTCCGCTCACACTTCGACGGCATGGAGGTAAGCCTCAATGATTCTCCGCGCGCCGACGAGATCATGGTCGCCGTTGCCGTAACAGACAGCGGAAGGCCTTTTGCCCGCATCGGCGGCCTGAAGGTGGACGAGATCGAAGGCAAGGACGGACTGCGCTAGATCACGATGGTTGGTTCAATCATGTGAAGGATTCTAAAAGGTTAAGGTGTGGTGCGGGACGTGCGCCCCACCTTTCCTCCCCAAGGCCCCGACGCTTGCGAAGCCTGGTCTGATCGCGACGTGCGGAGAAGCTGGTATGGGAGAGCGCCCGGGCTCAAGCGCCGGTTATGGACAAGATGCACGCATGCCTGGCGACGCGACAATATCGATGTTTGGTCACTTTTCATGATCCAGTCGGCAGGTCAAAGCGCTACGGCAAGCTTAGCGCGCCTCAAAGCCGGACGGGTGCTGCGTCAGCCCCCATACTGGGCATAGCGGCCGAAGACGATCTCCGGTACCGCCGTGGCCGGCGGCGTGTTGCGGCTTCGTTGCGTCCGGATCACGCCGTCGATGACTGTCATGCCGATCCCGGGCAGGTTGCCGAGCTTCACGGACTCTAGGAGGGTCGCGCCTGGCGCATGCTGGGCCCGGTCCATGATGACGAAGTCGGCCGTCCTGCCGGGCTCGATGATGCCGCAGTCGAGATTGCGCTGGCGGGCCGTATTGCCGGTGGCAAAACAGAAGGCCACCTCCGCCGGCGTGTCGGAAAGGCTAGCGACCAGCGACACCATGCGCAGGATGCCGAGCGGCTGAACGCCAGAACCTGCCGGTCCATCGGTGCCGAGGATGACCTGATCGAGCTTCTTGAGTTCACGCGCCGTGTTGACCGTCAGCAGCGCTGCACGCTCGTTGCCGTTGTGGACGATCTCAAGACCCCGCATGCAGCGCTCGCAGATGCAGACGATCTGGTCATCCGGCAGCGCCGTATGCCCGCCGTTCAGATGGCCGACCACATCGGTGTCCGCCTCCAGCACCACATCCTTGTCGATCAGGCCCGAGCCGGGAATCGAAGGGCCACCGGTGTGGATTGTGCTCTGGATGCCGTATTTGCGCGCCCAGGCCACCATCTGCTTGGCATTGGCCGCGTCCTTGACGCCGCCAAGACCGACCTCGCCAAGCAGCTTGACGCCGGCCTCCGCCAGATCCTTGAAATCCTGCTCGACCATGCCCGTCTCGATGACTGGCGCACCGGCATGGACCTTGACCCCCGAGGGGCGGAAATTTTCGTAGAACCGCTGCGAGGCAATCGCATGCGCTTTGAGGCCGACGATGTCGCGCGGACGGCCGGGTGCATGCACTTCGCCAGCCGAGATCATCGTCGTCACGCCGCCGTTGAGCGTCGAGTCGATCCAGTTCAGCTGCTGCTGGCGCGGTGTATAGTCGCCGATTACCGGATGCACGTGGCTGTCGATGAGCCCCGGGGCGACCGTCGTCGCCCTGGCGTCGACGACCGTCTTGGCGCCTTCCGTGTCGATGTCCTTCTCATAACCTACGGCGGTGATAATTCCGTCGTCGCAAACGATGCAGTCGCCGTCGAGGATCGGCTGCTCGATTTTACCGGAAAGAATCAGGCCGATATTCTTGATGACCAGCCTGCCAGCCTTTTCGTTTCCGCCCGCTACATCAGCCATATTCGTCCCCTTCCCCTGTTTGTTGCACGCCGGATCCGGGCGAAATTTATCTGCGGCACAGTTCGGCGATCCAATTTGCACACGAATGCTAACTTTGCCGGAAATTTCTGTCGAGCCCAAATCCTTTATTGACAAAAGCGCGGTTTGGGATTTCCATTTCATTCGTACACAAACAAATTATCGCCGATGGAACGGGAAAACGGGGATGACCACGCAATCGAGCGGCAAAACCGGTGCAGGAGAGACGCACGACGCCGATTGGCCGAAGTCTCCAGCCCCGGCAGACGTCTTTGCGCAGACCGTGACGGCAGTAAAGCACTACACCGACCGGCTGTTCCATTTCCGCATCACCAGGCCCGCAAGCTTTCGCTTCCGCTCCGGCGAATTCGTCATGATCGGCCTGCCGAATGCGCCAAAGCCGGTGTTTCGCGCATATTCGATGGCCAGCCCCTCGTGGGACGAGGAGATCGAATTCCTTTCGATCAAGGTGCGGGGCGGGCCGTTCACCGAACACCTGCAGAAGATCGTTCCCGGGGACACGGTGCTGATGCGCAAGAAACCGACCGGCACGCTGGTGCTCGATGCCCTGCTGCCGGGCAAGCGGCTCTACCTCTTTTCGACCGGAACCGGCGTGGCGCCATTCGCGAGCCTTATCCGCGATCCGGAAATCTATGAGAAATTCGAGGAAGTGATCCTCGTGCAGACCTGCCGAGAAGTCGCCGAGCTCACCTACATCACCGAACTGGTAGACGGACTTAAGCACGATCCGCTGGTTGGCGAAACAGCAAGCGAAAAACTACGCCTCCACACGACGACGACACGCGAAGCCTTCCCGCGTATGGGCCGCGTCACCGATCTCATCCGCAGCGGAGCCTTCTTTAGCGAAACCGGGTTGCCGCTCTTCGATCCGACGCAGGACCGCGCCATGATCTGCGGCTCGATGCAGATGCTGAAGGACAGCAAGACGGTTCTTGAATCCTTCGGCCTCGTCGAAGGTAGCAACCACGCGCCGGCCACTTATGTCGTCGAACGGGCATTCGTCGGTTGACTTCAAAGCGCTACCTGGCCGCGGTCATCGTCGCCTGCAGGCCCAAACTGGATGGCCCCGGTGGCCCATCCGGAGGAGGCAGGACGATCTTGGAACACTTTCGATATCAGCTCGCGCGGCACCGAAAGGTCCCCAAAATGTGTCGGCCCGCAGCCTTTCAACGCCGCCACGGCCTATGGTTCAGCTGGTCGCGCGGCGTGCGTCACGACTGCTCCGTCCATGACATAGGTCGCATAGCGATGGTCGCGGATCATGATGATCCGGCCATCCCGCCATTCGAGCAGCATGAAGTACGCAGGAACGCTCGCCGGTTCGTCCGACACCAGCAGTATCTCCCGACCCTCCAGCCGAGCCGGTTCGACCCCGACGCGCGGATATTCTGCATAGTAAGTGAAAAACCGGCCGACTTGCGCGGCGCCAGAGATCTCCGGCCGTCGCGCCTGGCGAAGCCGGACGTCCTCGGCCAGCAGTCGGCGCAGCGCGGCCCAGTCTTGGGCGTTGAACAATGCCGCGAAGTTCAAGGCCTCAGCACTCGCCGGGCGAGGAACCTCGGACTGTGTTTCAGACATGGACCGCAGCCTCGCGCGGCCGCGTGCCAGATGGGCCTTGACGGCATCGACGCTCAGCTCCAGCAGCGCCGCGATATCTGCAAGCGACTCGTCCAGTACATCCTTGAGGATCACGGTGCTGCGCTGCGGCACGGGCAATTCGGCAAAGCGCGCCACTGCAAACCGCACCGCTTCCTGACGCATCACGGCGTCTTCCGGATCGACCGTGCCGGCGTCGGCCAGGGCGAAGGCCGTTTCCAGCGGTTCTGACCGGCGGGTGCGGCGTTGGCGCAGCGCGTCGATGGCGCGATTGTGGACGATGCGGAACAGCCAGGGTCGCAGCGGCGTTCCCGGCGAAACCGCGCCGATCCGCGTGAAGGCGCGGGCAAAGGCGTCCTGAACCACATCCTCGCCGTCGATCACCGAACCCACCAGACGGGCGGCATAGCGGTGCAGTTCGGGGCGAAGCGCATCCGCCTCGGCTGCCAGAGCCGCGCGCCGGGCGTCGTCTCCCGCCTCGGCCCCGATGGTCACTTCATCCGTCATTCGATGACCGTCACGCCGGTATCCCCACGCACAGCATAGAACATGGCCTCGGCCAGCCCCGTCTTGCCGATCAGGTCGGCAACCATATCGCCAAAGGCCCGCGGTGTCATGTCCGGCCAGGTGGCGGCCTGTTCAGCGAATGTCCGCCCCGACGCCGCGGCGTAGGCGGCAATGCCGGTGTCGCCGACGCCGGTTCCGGCGAACATCTGCCGGGGAATGATGACCCGGAACCGCAGATCCAGTTCGAGCTGCGTGGATAGTGCCTCGGCATATTTGGCGATGAACCACTGGGCCCTCTTCGCTCCGGCATAGCCACCCGACAGCGGTGAACCCTGCACGGCAGCTCCACTGGAGACGAAGATGACCAGTCCGCCCGGCGCCATTGGCAACGTCAGGGCGGCCTGGGCCCAGTGCAGCGCGGCCTTGACGTCCACGTTCCAGTTGGTTGCGAAGGCCCCCCAGCCGATCCGGTCGATCCGATCCATGGGCGGTTTCGCCCCGACATTCACGATCGCAATGTCGGGCCGGGTGTCGGCCATGATCTGCTTCGCCACGCCGGCGTCGGTCGCGTCGGCCGATATCGTGGCGACGGCCAGCCGCTCGCCCACCTCCTGCAAAGCCGTTGCGTTGCGGGCCACCACGGTAACCCCCGCCGCGCGTGCCACGAAGGTCTCGACCAGCCCCAACCCCAGGCCGCGACTTCCGCCGACGACCACGATTCGCTTTCCGTTCACATCCATGATCCAGTCCTAGCAATGTTCTGATCCGGCCGCTCGAAGACGGCCGCAGCAAGGACGTTCCAACGAGGCAAAAGGAGTCACTGCCGGCCCCAGTCCGGTGGGGACCATGTCCGGGCCGTTTGAACAGCTGAAGGTGGACGGCCTTCACTTGCGGTCCGAAGCGCCGCCAGGCGCAGGCAAAATCCGCTTTGTCCGCAATCTGGCCGAGAACCGTCTTCAGTCGACCCATGGACGAAGCCGCTCGCGCGGCACTGGCGCCCGTGGTGAAGGTGCAGCAATGATTTGAACGACGTGAATTTGCAGATGTGCGGTCCTGGCTGGCGATCGGGGTGTTTAACCTCAGACAGGAGGCTGCCTTGAGGCAGGAGAGGACGACCCCGAGCGGATGATCGAAGACATGCGTATCCGTGGGCTCGGCGACAGGCGCGGCAGGCCCATATTCGGACAATCAAGGATTTCGCCGGATTTTTCAAGCGATCACCAGATACGGCGACACCCGATGACCTGCGCGCCTGCCTTCCACGAAGGGGCCAGTTCGGCGAACCTTCGGCCCATGCCCGGCAATGCGACCCCGGCTGAAGCCTTGCCCAGCTCTCGGTGCCGGCGGCTGCGGCCGACGCTTTGCAGACCCTCGGCAACGTTCTAAAATCCCGGTGGAAGCCCGAGACGATCGTGATCGGCCATCGCCTCATGGGTTCGCCAGTTGCCACCGATATCACGGAGAGCGGATGCTGACGACACGTCGAATGCTGGTGCAGGCCTCCTTGGGTGTGATGGCCGCACTGAATGTGCCGCCGCTCTTGGCACATGCCCAGGACCAGCGGCCGGTCACCCGCCGTATTCCTTCGACGGGCGAGGCGATTCCGGCCGTCGGACTTGGGACCTGGATCACCTTCAATGTCGGAGACGATCCGACGCTCAGGGACGAATGCGCGCAGGTCATGGCAGCCTTCTTCGAGGCCGGCGGGCGCATGATCGACTCCTCGCCCATGTACGGATCATCGCAGCCCGTCGTCGGCTATGGCCTGCAAAAGCTCGGTCAGCCGCCGGGGCTGTTTTCGGCGGAGAAGGTCTGGACGTCCTCGGGGGCCGACGGTCCAAACCAGATCGAGCGATCCCGCCGTTTCTGGAATGTGCCGCGCTTCGACCTCATTCAGGTTCACAACCTGCTTGCCTGGGAGGCGCATCTGCAAACGCTGTTCGCAATGAAGGCAGCTGGCTTGGTGCGCTATGTCGGGATTACGACCTCCGAAGGGCGCCGTCATGATCTTCTTGAACAGATCATGCGGCATGAGGCCGTCGATTTTGTACAACTTACCTATAATATCATCGATCGCGAGGCGGAAGAGCGGATCCTGCCGCTGGCGGCCGAACGTGGAATTGCTGTGATCATCAACCGGCCCTTCCGGCAAGGCGCGCTGACGAGCCGGCTCGACGGCGAACCGATGCCCGCATGGGCAGCCGAAATTGGTGCATCGAGTTGGGCTCAGTTCCTGCTGAAGTTCATTCTCTCCCACCCGGCCGTCACCGTCGCGATCCCAGCCACGACACGTGTTGACCATGTGCGTGAGAACGTCGCGGCAGCGGCGGGCTTGTTGCCCAACGCTGTCACTCGCGAGCGCATGGCGGCCCATGTGCAGGAACTTTGATGTCGGAATGGTGGACCTACAGCCTTGAGGATTTTCTGCTCTTTTCGCCACGCGTCTACTGGCGGATGTTCGAGTTGCACAATGCGATGGTCTGTCCACTACAGGCGCTCACACTGGTTTGCGGCCTTGTCATGGTTGCCCTTATCGTGCGACGGTCTCCTGCCTCTAGACGCTTCGTCGCGCTCGTATTTGCTATCCTTTGGGCCTTTGTCGGATGGTCTTTTCTATGGAACCGCTACGCGACAATAAACTGGGCCGCCGCTTACCTTGCACCCGCATTTGCCGGTGAGGCACTGCTGCTCTTCGTCATCGGCACGCTGATTGACGGCCTTGTCTTTTGCCGGCGCGGACCCGCCGCGTGGACGGGATATGCGCTTCTCGCCTTCGCGCTCGCCGGGCAGCCGCTGCTTGCGCCGCTGCAGGGACGGGCCTGGACCTCGTCCGAAATCTTTGGCGTCGCGCCCGATCCGACATCGATCGGAACGTTGGGCTTCCTGCTTCTTGCCCGCAGCAAGTTCTTGCCGCTGCTCCTTCCTATCCCCCTTCTCTGGTGTTCCTTGAGCGGCCTGACACTTATGAGCATGGGAGCGCCGGAGGCATGGGCATCTTTTGCGGCCGTAGCGCTCGCCCTCGCAGCCTGCATTGGAGCGATCATCAACGAGCAACGACCGACCGCGAGATGATTGCGATGCCGTTGCGTGAAGGATGGCACTCTCCAGCGCCGCCCGCCAGTGGAGAGCGCCGTGAGTAGGCCATCGCGACAGCGTATCAATTTTGTCCGGGCAACCGACCGAGATTTGCAGGCTCACGATCCATCGAATCGTTCAAGCATTTTCTCAAGCTGAACATTCTGTAAACGCAGCTTGTGCGCCAACTGGCTTCTCAGTTGCCTGATCTCCTCGTCCAGGCTTGCCACCTCATCGAAGAAACCATCTCGACGGGAGGAGGATTGCGCGCCCTGGTCGCTCCTTGCGACAGCAGTGCTCTTCGAAACCAAGTCGGCGCGGGGCGTCTTCGTGCGGCCCAGCCGCTTTGTCCGCGGTGTTCGTGGAGACTTTCCACTTGGCCGGCCTTCCTGCATCGACGTGTCGCCAAGGGATCGGCTAGTTTCATGAGGAGCAGGGCTCTGGACCCCTTCACCATCCCTTGGCCGCGAGACTGACGGAGGGCCATTAAGATCGCTGTCGGGTTCAGCTGAAGTCGGCCTTGCCAGTGGATCAACGGCGGGATTGTCATCGTGGTCAGCACCACCGGATACTTCCGTTGAGTTTGACGAAAGAGCCGAGGTCTGTCGTATGCCGCTTTCGCCTGCCACCCTATCGGCATCATCTCCAACGGAGCTCTCTGGTGTTTCTATCGGCCGCCTTCGCGAAGCCAACTGAGCAAGGAATTTCCATGGTGTTTTCATAGTGCTTCAACCTCGAGCAATCCGCAGCAGGGCGTTGCCGCAGCTTTAGATCCGGCCCCCGACTGAGGCTGGCCGGATCTCTACTGTCGATCTCCCGGCCGAGCCCCATGCTTGTCGATCAGACGAGCCCGAGCCGCTTGCGCAGATCGGTATTTTCCGCGCGAAGCTTATCTGCGAGGGTTTTTCGAAGCCTTTTATTCTCTTCTTCAAGCTGAGTAAGCTCTGCAAACTCATCAAAAGCCGCTAACGGCGCCTTGGCTGTCTGCACGGTTTGCTTTGGCGTCCGCTTTCTACCGATATCCTTGATTGGATCCTTGCTCGCGCTCTTGCCAGTGATTTGCGTTTCCTGGGGCGCCAGCTTTGCCTGCCCGGCCTGATCACCACTCTTCCTGCGACCACCCGGCAGCTGTGCCGTCTTGGCAGGTGATGCAGCCACGGTTGCTCCGGCAGATGCCTTCTGGCCCCGCGGTGCGCGCGGCTTTTTAGTCGCCGGCATCTTTTCGGCTGCATCCGTCCCTGCGACTTCGGTAGTGGAGCCCGTATTGTTCTCGTCAGCCATCAGTTTTCTCCCTCTGTAGGTAAGTGTTCTTTTGAGCTGAGTGAAAGACGGAGTCAACACGAGCGCCTTATGGATAGCTCACGCTGAGACACGGCGCCAACGCCGGTATTTGAAGATCGGCGAAGCAGCTGACGCTCCTCGCTCGCCACGAGCCTGTTCGAACTGCGGGCAGCGATCCGAATGAGCTCGGCTGTTTTATGAAATGCGTGCGTTGATTCAACTGGCCTCGTCGAGGATCCGAAGTCGGCGTTGCCCGGTGCCGATAGCTTGAGCCGGTTTGCGTCGGCAGCAGGACTTAAACCTCTTTCGACGCAGGAGAGATACGCGCGAGCTTGCCCTCTTCCGCCTTGTAGAAATATTGGCTGGCCACCAACCATCCCTTCAGCGGCCGCAGGGGCGGGATGCATGTCGCCAGCATAAAGGGACCGGTGACCAGCAGGTGGACCCACAAGGGCGCGCTGTACTGGACCTCGAGCCACACGCCGAGCAGCACACTTGGCACGCAAGCAAAGCAGATGACGAAGAATGCGGGACCATCCGCCGGATCTGCGAAGTTGTAGTCGAGGCCGCAGACCTCGCATTCGGGCCTGATCTTCAGGAAGCCGTTGAACATATGCCCCTGGCCGCAGCGCGGGCATCGTCCCTTGAGCCCTGTTGCCGTCGGCGGAATTGGTGGCCACTCGGTTTGCATGAAGGTCGATCCTCGTCCATGCACGCGCAAATGCATGCATTCATCCGTGGAGTTGTATGCATTCAATATAGGTTCATATCTTGGTTTGATGCGATATGGCATATTGCCGCAGAACTCTCATTCCGGATCATTGACAGGGCGCGCCAAACTAGAAGAAGGACGCCGCCAGTTCAGGTGAGCCTTCGAGTGCGTGGCCCATGAATTCGAGAGCGCTCCGCAGCCTTTTGCGGTCGATGGGGCCTCCAAGGCAGACGCGCACCGCCTCCTGCACCTGACCTTCGACCGTAAATGCATCGCTGGCGACGACGCCAATGCCGGAGGCGCGCATGTGGCTGCCGAAGATCGACCGCGTCCAGCCGTTCGTCAGCGGCAGCCAGATATTGAAGCTGATCGGATCGCCACGATAGCTACCAGGCGCAAGAATGGCTGCGACCATTTCCTGGCGTGCCGCTGCCTCCTTGCGGATGAACCGCAGGATCGTATCGGCCGTGCCATCTTCGATCCACCGCGTGGCAAGGGCCATGGTGAGCGGAGAGGCCATGACATTATTGGCACGCATGGCGCTGACAAACGGCCAGATCGCCTTGGTATCTGGTGCAACGACATAGGCTAGCCGGAGCCCGGCGCCGATGCACTTTGCCAAGCCGCCGATATGCCAGGTGAGGTCCGGGGCCATTGCGGCAAACGGCGGCGGTGCATCCAGCGGAATGAAGCCATAGGCGTCATCCTCGATGATCGGGACGTGATATTTGCGCGCCACCGTGCAGATCTCTTGGCGCCGCTGCTCTGGGATCGTCAGGGTAAGCGGGTTCTGCAGGGTCGGGTTGAGATAGATTCCCTTGGGCTTCAATCGCTCGCAGGCTTCGCCAAAGGCGTCCGGCAAGATGCCTTGAGCGTCCATCGGCAAACCCGAGAGATTGAGACGCAACTGCGCTGCAATCGAGCGGATGCCGGGATAGGTGATGCTTTCTGACAGGATGGTTTCGGAGGGCCTTGCCAGCAGGCCGCAAATCGAAAGCAGCGCCGGGTGAGCGCCGGGTGTCACGAAGATGCGCTCCTGCGAAGGGACAAGGCCGCGACGGCCGAGCCAGGTGGCGGCGGCCTCCTTGTCCATGCCCGAGCCGCCAAATCCTTGATAGCGCAGAAGCGGGATAAGGCTGGAGGCCACCGCCGAGATGCCCTCGCGCATCCGCTCGATCAATTCCGGATCGTTGGGCTCCGGCGGCATGTTCATCGAAAGGTCGATCGCAGACGACCGGCGCGGATCGGGGGCGGTGTCTGACGCAAAGCCCCGCCGCTCCTTGTCGGCCCCACCGGTGACGAACGTGCCGCGGCCAACGTGCGAATCCACCAGTCCGCGCTTCTGCGCCTCGGCATAACCACGCGCGACGGTGGTGAAATCGATTCCCAGGTGCTTTGCCAACTCGCGCTGCGGCGGCAGACGATCACCGATGGCCAGATGACCGCTGCGCATATCCATCTCGATAAGGTCGGCGATGGCCATGTAGCGGGGGCTGTTGCTGCGGCTGAGGTCGGGTCGCCAGTCTTTCATGGGGATATCACATGTCCTTCTTCATCGATATTGACTGTATATTGTTGCAACCTCTTTCTGTCACGAGGAATGTCTCAAACCGCGACGCGAATGGTCGCCAGTGCAGCCTTTCAGGCAATGGCCGCCACGGCTTACGAGATGGCCGCCGGCTGCGTAAAGCAGTGAGCTGCTCGCCATCCCTCAAGCTTCTGCCACAGGCATTCAGCCTCGACTTTTCCGCTGCTTCTCGGGGCCGAACAGGTCGCTCGGTCCCCAACCGAGATCGAAACAACGATCTGAAGTTCGGCAGAACCAGAGATAAATAGCGCAGCCACGATCGGTGCCGGCCACACCTGATCTTGCCAGTTCAACAAGGACAAAAGCCGCCCGGACGAGCGGCCTCATGTCGCGATGATAAAGTCAGGCGTGGCGGACCTTGCGCGATATCGCTCTGTCGAGATCGGCAATCTGATGCTCTATCACGTGATAATGAAACCTGGATATCATACCGTCGCTGAGCGCCACCTGGATGGCTTGTCTGCGGATCGCGGCTTCTTGCGAACGGAGATCACGAACTTCAGCGGCACTGAGCATCATTCGCCCGCTATCGGCGGCGATACGGCCGTCTGCGGCACTGATCTCGGCAAGTATGGTGTCCATCCGGCTGTCTGTGATGAACATCGGCATTGGATCCACAAGTGGGTCATCGTCGCCAGGCTCGCTCCGAGCCCAATGAGTGCGATGATCATTCTCGCCGGCGCGCGCACCGTGGGAATGGCGGGAAGGATGGGACGCAGCGAAAGCGGTTGCTAGCGGGACAGTTATGAGGATGGCGGTGAGCGCCGCCTTAACGATCAAAGAGCGCATTTTGCATCTCCCGAATGTGGAGGACGATTGTCTTTTTTCATCCTCCCGTCCGCAGTGTCGTCCAGTTCCGTCGTGTCGCGGTGGTCACTCATCGCCGGCGGTTCTCGACCTGCAATGCGACAGGATAGAAGCTTGCCGGCAAGACCTGTAATTAACAAAAGATAATTTTTGTCGCTACTGGGCGTCCAGCAATGCAACCTGTCTTTGCGTCCCGGCGGTGGAACAGTGGCGGAAGGCTAAAAGTCTCATGCCGTCGCTGAGGATCGCTGCCCCAAATCAATCATCTTGTGTTTTGCCAGGAGCAAGGAGAGCCGCGTCGGGATTGGGGAAATGGCCCAATTCCGATCATCGTCAGTATCCCGTCATTTCCAAATAGCCATACCCCGCAGCACTTCCCTTGAACGAAATTGGACCTTCCCAATAGGGGGTGGTAGTTGCCATCCACGCTTTGTCGTTCAAGGGGCTCGTCGTCACGTCGAAGCCACGCTCGGCAATCCGCACGCGCCATGCAACCGGGACATCCCGCTCGCCGACGTGTGCTGTTCGCAAAGGCGTTATCTGCAGTGATCCCGGCGGCACAGGGGCAGGCCTGCCATCACGCGAAATCCAGTTTGCCGATGTGTAGCCGCCGCGGCTGTCGCGAAGACGGAACGCCATGAGTTTTTCACCGGAATCCAGGTGGAGCGAAAACCACTCCCATCCGGTTTGATCCTTGGCGAGGGGCTGCGACGACCATTCTCGATCAAGCCATGCCTTGCCGCTGACCCGAACGGTCTTGCCGCCAATGTCGAGAGAACCCGAAACCTCATAGAACGGCTGCGAGTAATAATAGCTCGCCTGCCCTTCGGCCGACTTCACCGAATAGCCTTGATCTCCCTGCAGCACGAGAGGACCGCTGGCCGAGAGTTCGAGCCTATAGGCGAAATCCTTTCCGGTCGCGTGGAGGCTAAGCTTGTCTAGCTGGTCGGCGCCCGGTTTGGACAGGCCTTTCATTTCCCAATCATCGATCCAGGCTAGAAAGGGTATGGCCTCGACACCTGCTTGGCCGACCCCTCCGCGGGCGCGTTTTTCGGCCAAGAGGTGCCGATCTTTCGCGGTGATCGCAGCATGGCCCAGCCAGACTTGAGGATCCGACCAGCCGCCCTCGGTCTTCGGCGCAAGGGCGGCGCGGAAAAGTGTCCATTGTACGCCGTACTGCGTCCGATCCTCGCTCTCCAGGTTTGCGGTAATGTACCACCATTCGATGCGGAATTCGGGATGGGGGCCGTGATCTTGCGGAAAGCTCAGTTGTATTCCGGGGCGTGGAACAGCGAAGCCCTCGGCGGTCGAGCCCAGGCCGGCAAATCCTTGCGAAATGGCGGCGGCAGGAACAGAGATTGCCGTGGCTACGGCAACAAAGGCGGCCAGTAGACCTCTAGCGTTCATTGGCAAACACCCTCAGCAAATCCGATGGCGCGACCGTCGCCAGCCGTCGGAGCGGAATAAAGACAGACAGGATCGCCGCAGCCAGCGCCACCAACCCGAGGACGAGCCAGTCCATGGGGAAAATCTGCAACGGCAGCCGCCAGCCGAAAGCCTCGACATTGACGATCGACAGCAGCACCCAGGAAAGCGCAAGGCCGACGGGGACCGCGGCAACGAAGGTCGCGAGCCACAGCGCCAGAGTGCGCAGCACTTCGAGCAGCCCAAGATCACGTCGCCTGATCCCCATCGCCCAGACAGGCGCAAGCTGCGGCAGTCGAATGCCCGACAAGGTCAGCAGGCTGGAGAACATCGCAAAACCTGCAACGCCGAGGGTGAAGAGATTGAGCATTCCGGTCACGGCAAAGGTCTGGTCGAAGACCGCCTGGGATTGCTGCTTCAGTGAAGCCTGGTCGATGACGTTTTCAGAAGGCAGACCGAATTCAGTCGTCAGGCGTTCCTTCAGCGCCGCAGCCTCGACCGGCCGTACACGCACACCATACCTCAGCTTTGGGACATCCGCGTAATGTGCCGTCAGGGCTTCGACGCCGACGATGACCTGTCCTTTTGGATTGCCGTAGTCAGAATAGACGCCAACGACGGGAACTGTCCAATTGCCGGGCAGGACCAGGCGATCGCCAATTTCGAGCCCCTTGCGACGCCAAAACTGCTCGTTGATGAGCGCTCCTTGCCCTGCTGCGACCTGGTCCCAGACATTGGTCGTGCCTGACAAGAGTGGCCAGTTGTCCCGATAGGTCGGGTCGCCTGCAGCTGCGCCGAAAATCTGCAGCCTGTCTCCGAGCACCTCACCCTCGATGCTCCAGATGGGAAGGACCGACGTCGAATGGTCCAACAGCCATGTCCGCAAGCGCATCGCTTCGTTCTCCTCTCGCGCAGTGACGTAAAGCTCTGCCGCCAGCCGCTGGTCGAGCCAGCCGATGAAAGTCAGGCGGAAACTGGAGACCATCGTGCCGACACCGACATTGGCGGCGAGCGCCAGCAACAGCGCCATCAGGGCAAGGCTTAGTCCAGGCAGCTGTTGCCGCGTATCGGCCCAGAACCACGTGACGAGTACGCGTGAAGAGTTTCTCTGCATGACGGCAAGACACGCCGATAGCATGCCCGGTAGCATCAGGGCCGCTCCGAGCAAGAGGCAGGCCAGCACTGCGAAGCCTGCGACCAGCCCGTGTCCGACATTCGCCAAAGTGACCGACGCAATCAGCAGCGCAAGCCCACCCAAAAACTGCAGTCGGATACCGATTGCCGTCGCTCGGGCCCAGGCGCGAGGCTGGGCTGCAGCCAGCAACGGCATGCACCGGACCCGCCAGAGGCTTTGGGCCGACGACACGATCGTTCCGCCGACCGCTATTCCGAGCCCCGTTGCCCACCATTCCGGCCGGATCGTCAGTGTAGCCGGGACGCTCGCTCCATAGAGCCCCTTAAGGGTTGCAGCCACATCCGGGAGCAACAGGGACGCCACGAAATAACCGATCACCACGCCGACAAGCCCTGAAAAGAAGGCCAGCGTCAGAAGCTCCGTCATCAGCAGGATGTTCAGCGACGACAGGGAAAGCCCGAGAGAGCGCAAGGTCCGGAAAGTGGCTCTGCGCTGCTCAAACGCCAGGCCGATCGTCGCGTATACGATGAACAGACCGACGGCAAACGCCAGGAAACCGAACGCTGTGAGGTTGAGGTGGAAGCTGTCGGTGAGCTGTGCGACATCCGGACGGTCGCCCGGTGGCTTTATTGCGACCTCGGGTGCGAGAATGTCGAGCGAAGTCAGATTCGCCCGTTGTTCCGGCGAAACGACGAGACGGCTTACCTCGCCGTGTCTGTCGAGAAGCTGCTCGGCGACGGCGATATCGGTGAACGCGGCTCCGTCCGGCAGGTCTGGCGACACCTCGAGCTGCATCTGGGTGTGCCCCTGGAGCCTCAGGGCCGTCGCCTTTGAAACCACAAGGGTACCCGTCAAGGCCGCCAGGCCGTTCCATTCTGCAGTGTTCAAGCCACGCCCCTGCGCCGGCATCGTCAACGGATCACTGCCGATAAGCCGCACACGGACATTTCCGAAGCGATGGTCGCCTTCGATAATGGGCGAGACGTTCCAGCCTGCCCTTCGCAATTTGGAATACGTGCTTAGGGGAACGGAATTGCCGTTTCTCGGTACGAGTTGCGTCAATTCGTTCTGCTCGAGCACAGAAGCTGCCCGCGCGTAACTCGCCCGCGCCTCTGCGTTGATCGCCTGGACACCCGACCAAAGCGCAGTCGCTAATGAAAGGCCGAGGATAAGCGTAAAAAATTGAAGGGGCCGACGCCGCCAATGCGAAACGAGAGCCGTTGCGGCGGTCCAGAGCATCAGGCGATCTTTCCGCCGCTGAGATGAACGCTGCGGTCGAGCATCTGTGCCAGCCTCGAGGAATGCGTTACCATCAAAAGCGCAGCCCCTGCACTCTTCGTCAGCGACAGCATGATGGCGAGCACAGCGTCCCCGGTCGCTTCGTCGAGGTTGCCGGTCGGTTCGTCGGCGAGAACAAGGGGCGGCCGCGCAGCAAGCGTTCTGCCGATCGCCACCCTCTGCTGCTGGCCGCCGGAAAGCTGCTCTGGGTATCGGGCGAGAAGCGCCTCGATGCCAAGATTTTCCACGAGCTGCCGCTCCCAGTCAGGATTGTGCCGGCCAGCAAGCCTTGCATGGAAGGAAATGTTGGCTGCGACATCGAGCGACGGAATCAGGTTGAACTGCTGAAACACCAACCCGACCTGCGAACGTCGATACTGGGCCCTTCCCCGATCGTCCAAAGCGGCAATATCCACGCCCGCTGACAGGATCTGTCCGGCATCTGGATAGTCAAGCCCGCCGACCAGGTGAAGCAGGGTACTCTTTCCGCTTCCCGACTCGCCGGTCAACGCGACGCTTTCGCCGGCATCGATATCGAAATCCACGCCTTTCAGGATCTCAAGAGGTCCTTCGGCGATCAAATAGGATTTTCTGACATTGCGGAGCGAGAGCAGCATCTGAGTTCGGGATCGATGACGATGTCAGAGTATTTAGGCACAACCGTCGGCTTTGTAACCATTCTTGCATGGCGATTTCGACCACGCGGCATCAATACTCCGCCAGCGCCTGTGTTCTTGATGTCGCCGGGACGCCCAGGGACCTGCGCAAGCTTGTTGGTGGCAAGTTTGAGAGGACATTTCATGGCGAACTGGCCGGGTTCGTTCGCTGCGTCGCCACCATGGCCGCCAGCACAATCAGGCCAGGTTCCGAAAACGCCCATCCTATCGGCACCGGAACGATGCAGAGACCGTGTTCGGGCGTCGCCGCCACCAGAGTAGATTAAGAAGGGGCTGGCTGGGACGACCACGACTCTTGAAGGCGTCAAACTGTGCGTCTCTACGCTGCAAAGATCATTGACCCCATCAGGTTGAGCAGAACCGCGGTTATGGCGATCGTCGCCGAGGAGAGCAGAAGCCCAATCAGAGTGACGAGGCCGTCACCCTCCATCATGGCAACTGCCAGGACCACCAGCGACAACACCGGCAGCACGTTGCCAAAGGGGATCGGCAGGGCAATCACCACGGCGAGCAGGAAGATGGGGAGGCCGAGCAAGGCCTGCGCATGTCGCCCGGTCAGCACCGCCATCCGATCGGCGCGCACGATTTTCTCCACCCTTTCGATCATCGGAACCGAGTGACGGAAGATAAGATCAAGCGTCGCGAACGAAAGGTGACGGTTTCGGACGATGGCAGGCAACCACACCGTCCGGCGACCCGCGCTAATCTGGAGCGAGACCAGAGCAAGCGTCGTGCCGAACACCATGCCGAACGGGCCGGGTATCGGCGTCAGGGCCGGGATTGCCAGAAACAGGACCGTGAAAGCAATGCCGGCCGGACCCATGCACTCCAAAGCCTCTCCAATGGAGAGGCCGCCTTTTGCCCGGGCGAGTTCCACCATCTCCCTCAGTTGCGCGCGGGCCACTCCGCGCGACTGTTTGTGCCCGTCTTGTTCGAACAACTTATTCAACCCATCTCAAACCGAACCGCCTGTTACGCATCCTCGCCGGCACCGCCAAGAACCCGCAGGAGGGCTGCACATTGCGGATCTTGATTATCGAGCAGCTCCGCCGGCCCAGTGCGGCCGATTGCAATGTTGACGACAGTAGCCGCAGCCCAGCCATAGTCGCCCGCGGCACGTTCGATCAACTGCGGGCTCTGGGACGCGAGGCAGGCCTGGGACTGACGAGCGATCTCCATGGGAAGCCGCGCGCGCTCGACTTGTTCCACTATCTGAGCCTGCAGCGGATCAACGACGAGCACGGCAAAAATCCAGCCGATAAAATCCGAAAACATATCTATTTCCTTCCTGTTCGGTAGCTGACAGTGTTCCTATGAGCAGTGCTGATCATGCACGCTGCTGCTGATCCTGTGTCTTGAGGGAGCTCCAGACCACCCCGGCGACGACGAGGGCGAAGAAGCTCGACCACATCGATAGCGGCGTTTCCAGCCACTCGAAAAACAACAAAGAAAGATTCAAAGATAATCCCCTATCGGCACGGGCTGTCGGAAAACGGTCCGACATCGCAAGAGTGCCGAGGCTCTCGCCAGAGGGGCCCGGACCAGCGGGTTAGCCCGCAGATGGGGATTGGCCTTTCGCTCGTCAAGGGCGGTCCGAACTCGCCCTCTCCATCGGAATGCGACGTCGGGCCGATCCGAAAATCTGGAACTGAAACTGCTTACCGAAGGTCCGAGCACCTGCAAGGCGCAGGGATCGGGGGCAATAAGATGACCGCGAAAATCGGTTACAGGAGATTTTAAAGGGCCACGCGCAGCCCTAACTCGATCTCGGTCATTTGGACAGGAGCGGAGTTTTCTGTTGTGGCCAATTCAAAATCTGATTTACTGGCACTTCGCTGTTTGGCTTTGAGGGGGATATTGCCGATGGTGTGGACCCGCAGGGACGTGTTACTGGGTGGTTTGGCTTTACTTGGCACCGGCGCGGTTCAGAAACCGACATTTGCGCAGGCGTCTTCCTCTTTTGCCGGCACCGCCGTCGACAATGGCGTGGTGTTCCAAAGGACCAACTTCGCCAAGATCGACAGGCGGTGGCACCGCCAGGTCGTCAAGTATTTCAGCAGCGAGCCGATCGGCACCGTTGTTGTCGATACAAGGCATCATTTTCTCTACGTCATCATGGAGAACAAGACAGCCATCCGCTACGGCGTCGGCGTCGGCCGCGAGGGCTTCAAATGGTTTGGCCGCGCCACGATCGATCGGAAATCGCTTTGGCCGCGCTGGACGCCGCCGCCGGAGATGCGCAAGCGCCATCCAGAATTGCCCGAATTCGTGGCGGGAGGCTCACCGAAGAATCCGCTCGGCCCCCGCGCCATGTATCTGCTTCGCGACGGCGTCGACACCGGTTATCGCTTCCACGGCACGTTGGAGCCGGGGAGCATCGGCAAGGATGCTTCCAGCGGCTGTATCCGCATGTTCAATGAAGACGCCATCGATCTTTACCAGCGTTGCCCGATCGGCACCGCTGTGCAGGTTCTGCCGCATATCGCCGACCAGGCTGAAAACGCCGCTCAGGTTGGCAAGATAGCCCCGGTCCAATAAGGAATATCATCCAGATGTATACTATGCTCGGATACACGAGGAGCCTTGTGGCCGCGGCCATGCTGGTGGCGCTCGCCGCCTGCACCACCAGCGAAGTTGCCTCCCTGGAAGAACCTGCCGTGGCGCCGATGACCGGCCAGACCAACGATCCCGCGCCAGGTTTCGAGAACATCGCGGCTGGCAGCGAAGAGGATTTTATCCTCAATGCCGGCCGACGGATCTACTTCAGCCAGGACTCTGCCACGCTCGATTCCGTCGCCATGGCGACGTTGGATAACCAGGCCGTTTGGCTGAACAGGAATCCGAATTGGCTGGTCAAGCTGCAGGGATTTGCCGACGATTCCGGCTCCCCGTCCAAGATGGTGGCGCTGTCGCAGAAGCGCGCCGAGGCGGCAATGGCCTATCTCGCCTCGAAGGGCGTGGACGCCAGGCGCATGTGGGCAAAGGGCTACGGCAACGACCGCGAAGTCCGCGATTGCGCCGAGCGCTCGTGCAAGGTGCAGAACCGGCGCGTCGTCTCCAATCTGCGTGTCCAGCGAGATGATGAAGGCGCTTGAGACCGGACCGGGCGTTTCGGCTTCCCAGCTGCTGTGATCGCAAAAGCGTGAGCAGCCGTGCCTGCCGTTGTGGATGGGCGCTCGTCCGGCGGACCGGAGCGGCGATCGCTTGGAATTCTTCTCGAAACGCAAATGGCCGTAACGGCAAAGAACACATCGATAGCTGCGGCAAGTTCAGGTTCGAGCCCGCCGGGGATGCCCTTCGCGCGGGCTTTCATGGAATCCATCAAGCCACTCCTGCAACTCTGCCTCAGCCCGCTCCAGAGCGCTGTAGTTCAGGAGTTTGCGCAGGAAAGCGACCGCAACGGCGCGGGCGCGGAGATTGAAGCGGCCGTCTTCGTGGTCGTCGCCGTTGGTCTGGTAGACGTCGAGCTTGTCGTAGAGCTGCTGCAAGCGGTTCTGGACGCTTCGCAACGAGAGGCCCCGACGCCTGGCGATGGCCCGGTCCGTGAGGCCCAGCGCGATGTCGACCAGGATCTCGTATTCGGAATCGGTAAAGCCGTTTGTCTGGCCGAGGCTCTTCTGCTGCAGGCCCCGCACCTCGCGGTCAATGACGCACTGGCTCTCGATGAAGATCGAGCGTAGCGCAAGCTTCAGTCGCTCGTCGGAGGCGGATTTGAGCACATAGCCATAGGCGGCACCGTCCGGCACGATGCGGGAGACGCCGCGCACATAGGCCTCGTCCGAGTAATTCGACCAGAACAGGATGCGGGTCTCCGGCCGCTCCTTCCAGATCGTGCGCGCCGCCTCGATGCCGTTGCGGCTCGCCATCTGCAGGTCCATGACGATATGCGCGGATTTGTGATCGCGGGCGAGCTTTTCGCCGACGGTTCCGTTTTCCGCCTCGATAACTGTGTCGCATTCCGGCAGGGCGGCGTTGACCGCCTCGTGCAGATAGGACCGATGCAGCGGGTCGTCCTCGACGATCAGAACCTTCATCGTAGCCTCTTCCTCAGTTTGACCCGCTCGCAGGCTCGTGCGGCACGAGCGGCAGCACGACGCGCACCACAGTGCCGCGGTTGTTGTGGCCAGGCCCGGTGGTGAAGCGCGCCGAGATGAGCCGCGCACGGGTCTTCATGTTGTCGATGCCTCCGCCGATCCGTCCCCGCGTCTTGGCGAGCCCGGTCCCGTCGTCGGAGATCTCGATCGACAGCCGGTCGTCGTCAGCCTCGAGCCGAACCATAACGGCCAGCGGGGCGGCATGGCGCACCGCATTGTTGATCGCCTCCTGCGCGATACGGAACAGCGCGACACTGACACTCGGTTCCAGTCGCTCCAGTGCGCCATGCGTCTCGTCGGCGAGCCCCCATTCGATGCCCGATCCCGTGTCGCGGGTCGATCGGTCCAGATGATGCTCGATCGCTTGGGCGAGGCCGAAGAGTTGGAGCACGGAGGGTTTTGCCTGCTCGATGATCTGGCGCAGGTCCTGCATGCAATGCTGGAGCGAACGGGAAATGGGCTCCAGCGCCTCTGGCGCCATCTCGGCGTTGGCCGACAGCCGATCGATCCGGCGGGCGAGCCGCGTCAGGTCAGCCAGCGTCTGGTCGTGCAGGTCCATGCCGATCCGCTGGCGCTCCTGCTCCAGCGCTTCGGTCAGTTTCAGCGCGCCTTGTCGCAACCCCTCCTCGCGCGCACGCGCCTCCGCCTCCACGATGGCCGATCGCTGCGCCTGCTCGGCCGCCTGCAGGGCGAAAAAATAGGGCGTCAGCAGATCGGCGATGATGCGGGCGCGTTCGATATCCTCCATCGTATAGACGTCCGGCTTTTGCGACGAGCAGGAAAGCGCTGCGATGATCGTACCCTGCACCTTCATCGGTACATGCAAGCGGCTCCTCAGCGACTGTTCCACGATCGGCCGCTTGAATGCGCCCTCGAAGTGGAAACGCGGGTCCGTCATAGCATCGTTCGCCAGAAGAAAGTCCACCTCGCCCCAGAGCAGCGAGCGGATGGGGCTGTTGACCACCGGCGCGCCGGCAAGGTCGCCCCAGGCGGTCTCGATCCCTGTCTCGTAGGCCGTGTGGTAGTTGCCGCCCTCAAGCAGCACACAGACATCGAGATGATCGTGCGGGATGATGTGGGCAACCTCGGCGGCGACCGAACGGATGGCCGAGCGGAAGTCGAGCTGGCCCGCCAGCAGCCGGGAAATGCCGAGATAGTGGTCGAACATGGCTGCGGGTGCCAGATGCAGCATCGTCAGTTCCTCCCCGAGACGGCAGCAGGCTCCTCAACCTGCCGCGATCGCTTCGCAGTAAGCGCCCGCGGAAGCGCCGCCGTCTTGCGTAAACCCGCAGCTTGTTGCGCAAAACCCGCAAACGACTTGCCGCCTTGCCCCTATACAGGCCGGTCGATCTCCCGCATCCTGCCCTTACTGAGAGGAGGATGCTCAGTGCAAGAACAATTTTCACTCGAACCCATTTTGGGCAGGCAGTGAAGCGATCCGCTAATCGGCGTGATCATGAGGGAGAGAGATATGAAAATCCGCAAGATGCTTCTGGCATCGGCCGCAATAGCTTGCGCCGCGCTGCCCGTTTCCGCCTTTGCCGAGACGTCGGCAAAGAAGATCGCCCTGTCCAACAATTATGCCGGCAACTCCTGGCGCCAGGCCATGCTGACAAGCTGGGGAAAGGTAACGGGCGAAGCCGTGAAGACTGGCGTCGTTGCCGCAGCCGACGCGTTCACCACCGCCGAGAACCAGGCGACGGAACAGGCCGCGCAGATCCAGAACATGATCCTGCAAGGCTATGACGCGATCGTGCTGAATGCCGCCTCGCCGACGGCGCTGAACGGCGCGGTCAAGGAAGCCTGCGACGCCGGCATCACCGTCGTTTCCTTCGACGGCATCGTGACCGAACCCTGCGCCTGGCGCATCGCCGTCGACTTCAAGGAAATGGGCCGCAGCCAGGTGGAGTATTTGTCGAAGAAACTCCCGGACGGCGGCAACTTGCTTGAGATCCGCGGCCTTGCCGGTGTCTTCGTCGACGACGAGATCTCGGCTGGCATCCACGAGGGCGTCAAGCAGTTTCCGCAATTCAAGATCGTCGGCTCCGTTCACGGGGACTGGGCGCAGGACGTGGCGCAGAAGGCTGTTGCCGGCATTCTGCCAAGCCTGCCCGACATCGTCGGCGTGGTGACGCAGGGTGGAGACGGTTATGGCGCGGCACAGGCGATTGCCGCGACCGACCGGAAAATGCCGATCATTGTGATGGGCAACCGCGAGGACGAACTGAAGTGGTGGAAGCAGCAGAAGGACGCGAAGGGCTACGAGACCATGTCCGTGTCCATTGCGCCGGGCGTCTCCACGCTGGCCTTCTGGGTCGCCCAGCAGATCCTCGATGGCAAGGAGGTCAAGAAGGACCTCGTCGTGCCCTTCCTGCGCATCGACCAGGACAATCTCGAGACGAACCTTGCCAATACGCAGGCCGGCGGCGTTGCCAACGTCGAGTACACGCAGGAAGATGCCGTCAAGGTCATCGAGTCGGCGAAGTAATTTTTTCCGGCCAATGCCGCGCGGCCGCGAATGGCTGCGTGGCATCCTTTGCGAGCAGATGTGGCGGGCAGCATGAATGACGTTTTGAAGGCCGTGATCGCGGTCGATGGCGCCAAGATCAGCTTCGGCGCGGTCAGGGCACTCGACGGCGTGACGCTCCATGTCATGCCGGGCGAATGCGTCGGGCTCGTCGGACACAATGGAGCCGGCAAGTCGACGATCGTCAGCGTGATCAACGGCGGGCTCACCCCGCACGAAGGAAGCGTCGCGAGCGACGGCGAGCGGCTGGAACGCTATGGCATCAACGTCGCACGTGCCCGCGGTGTGCGCTGCGTCTTCCAGGAACTTTCGCTCTGCCCTAACCTCTCCATCGTCGAGAATGCGCGCATCATGCATCGCGATCTCGGTGGCTTTGGCTGGCGCAAGCGCGCCGCACAGATCATTGGCAAGAGCCTCGACACTGTCTTTCCCGGCCACGGCATCGACAGCACTCGGACCGTGGGAGATCTTTCGATTGCCGAGCGGCAGATGGTCGAGATCGCCATGGCCTTTTCCGACGCCGGCGTTCCGCCGCGGCTGGTGATCCTCGACGAACCGACCTCGTCGCTCGATGCAAGCCTTGCTCGCCAGATGCTCGACCATGTCCGCCGCTTCGTTGGCGCGGGTGGGTCCGTCATCTTCATTTCGCATATCCTGCACGAGATCCTCGAAACCTCCGACCGCATCGTCGTCATGAAGGATGGCCGCGTTGTCGCCGAACGCCCCGCGCACGACTTCGACCATCATGGCGTCGTGGAAGCCATGGGCACCGTTGCGAAAGACGAGACAGGGCAGCGCTCGGCGCGCGAACAGTCCACCGCTCCGCTCGTCCTGTCCCATCAGGCAGCAGGTCTTTCCTTCATGGCGCGCAAGGGTGAGATCATTGGACTGGCGGGTCTGGCAGGCCACGGGCAGACCGAGCTCCTGCTCGCCCTGCATGCCTCCCAGGCCGGCAACTGGCTGCCTGAGCGTGATCCACTCGTCACCTTCGTCGCCGGCGACCGCCGCCTCAACGGCGTCTTCGAGCTGTGGAGCATCCTGCGCAACTTCTCCATCGCCTCGCTCGGCGACCTGTCCCGGCGCGGCCTCATCCTCCCAGGCAAAGAGGCGACGAAAGGCGCCGACTGGAAGCGGCGGATCGAGATCCGTACCCCCGATATGGACAACCGCATCCTGTCGCTTTCAGGCGGCAATCAGCAGAAGGTCCTCTTTGCGCGCGCGCTTGCGACGCGTGCTCCGATTGTCCTGATGGACGATCCGATGCGCGGCGTCGACATCGGAACCAAGCAGGAAGTCTACGCGATCATTCGCGAGGAAGCCGCGCACGGCCGGACTTTCATCTGGTATTCGACGGAGATGGACGAGGTCAGCCTCTGCGACCGCGTCTACGTCTTCCGCGAGGGTCGTATCGCGGCCGAACTTGCCGGCGACGCCGTCAACGAGACGAACATCATCGCCGCCTCCTTCGAGGGTGTCGCCGCATGACGTTCCGGCTCTCGTCCGACGCCATGCGTCTTGCCATTCCCGCCCTGTCGCTGACGCTGCTGCTCGCGGCTGTCTTCTGGCTGCAACCGCGCGCCATGAGCTATGTCGGGCTCAATCTACTGTTCAACCTTGCCGTACCCATCGCGCTTGCGACGATCGCCCAGATGCTCGTGATGGCCGTGAATGATCTCGATCTCTCGATGGGCACCTTCGTCAGCTTCATCGCCTGCGTAACCGCGACCTTTCTGCGGGACGCCCCCGTGACCGGCGTTCTGATCCTTGCCGGGGCGATCGTCACCTATGCGGCGCTCGGCATCGTCATCCATCTGCGCAACCTGCCGTCCATTGTCGTGACTCTCGGCATGAGCTTCGTCTGGGGTGGCCTTGCCGTACTGCTGTTGCCGTCACCGGGCGGGCAGGCGCCGGACTGGGTGCGTTGGCTGATGACTGTCAGGCCCCCGTTGGCGCCGATGGCTATCGTCGCCAGCATCGTCATCGCTGCCGTCGCCCATCTCGTCATCATGCGGTCCTCGCTCGGCGTGCTGATCCGCGGCATCGGCGGCAACCAGCGCTCTGTCGAGCGCGCCGGCTGGTCGATTGTCCGGGCGCGCGCCACCGCCTATGGCCTTGCCGGCTTCTTCGCGGTTCTCGCTGGCATCGCCCTCGTCGGCCTGACCACCGCAGCCGATGCTAACATCGCGCTGCGCTACACGCTGCTTTCGATCGCCGGCGTGATCCTCGGCGGCGGCGAGTTTATCGGCGGCCGCGTCTCTCCTATCGGCGCCGTGATCGGCGCGCTGACGCTGACGCTCGCCGGCTCGTTCCTTTCGTTCCTACGCATCTCGCCGGACTGGCAGATCGGGGCTCAGGGCGCGATCCTGATCATCGTGCTCGCGCTTCGCCTGATGCTCAACCGTCTCGAAAAGCGGGAGAAGCGCCGATGATCCTGCTCCTGCGGCCCTTCAGCAAACCCTGGATATGGTCATGGCTTGCCGCCTTTATCGTGTGGTTCTTGACAATCATGGTAACGCTTGGTGCCAGCACGCTCGGCCTGTCGCAAGCCGCGCTCACCTTCGCGGCCTTCTCGGTCATCGTCGGGATCGGCCAGATGTTCGTCATCACGCTCGGTCCCGGCAACATCGATCTCTCGGTTCCGGCCACCATGACGCTTGCCGGTACGGTAGCGCTGAAACTCATGAATGTCGAAAACGGCATGATCCTGCCCGGCTTTCTTGTCGTCATCTTGATCGGCCTTGTCGTCGGCCTGTGCAATTACGCGCTCATCAAGGCGCTGCGCATTCCGCCGATCATCGCGACTCTATCCATAAGCTTCATCGTGCAGTCCGCCGCAATCTGGACGAACCGGGGATTGCGCATCAAGCCTCCAAGCATGCTTGCCGAGTTCACCACGTCGAACACGCTCGGCGCGCCGAACGTGGCGATCGTCGCATTCCTCATCTCGATCCTTGCCTGGTTCCTGCTCGAGAAGACGATCTACGGGCGCTGGATCTCGGCGATCGGCCAGAGCATGCCGGCCGCGCGCATGGCGGGGATACCGGTCGACGGCACCCGCTTCGTCACCTACCTTTTCTGCGCCGTGCTCGCATCGGTCGCAGGTTTTCTGCTCGCCTGCTTCTCCGGCGGCGCAGCGCTCAACATGGGTTCGGAATATCTCCTGATGTCGATCGCCGTCGTCGTCATCGGCGGCACGGCGGTCGCCGGCGGAGATTCCAACGTGCCAGGCATCTGGGGCGCATCGCTTTTCATGTTCCTGGTCGTTTCCATGCTCAACACTTACGGGCTCGGCGCGGGCATCCGCCTCATCATGACCGGCCTCATCATCATCAGCGTCATCATGCTCGCCGGCGGTCGCCGGCCCGGCATGCGATAAACGGAAAGAGCTCCATGGTCGAGGCCGACATCTATGAAATCCACGACGCGCGCTTCCGGCAGATGATCGTGACGAGCGCCCGTCTCGACGAACTCTATTCCGGCTGCCGCTGGGCTGAGGGTCCCGTCTGGTTCAACGACGCGAACCAGCTTCTGTGGAGCGACATTCCCAACCAGCGCATGATGCGATGGACACCCGAGGGCGGCGTCTCCGTCTACCGGCAACCGTCCAACTTCACCAACGGCCATACGCGCGACAGGCAGGGAAGGCTCATCTCCTGTGAACACGGTATGCGTCGTCTCACGCGCACCGAGGTCGACGGCTCAATCACGGTGCTCGCCGACCGTTTCGGGAGCGCGCGGCTCAATTCTCCGAACGACGTGGTGGTGAAGTCCGACGGCACGATCTGGTTCACCGATCCCACCTACGGCATCATGTCGGACTACGAAGGCTATCGCGCCGAGCCGGAACAACCGACCCGCAACGTCTACCGGCTCGACCCGACGACCGGCGAGCTTGCGGCGGTCGTCACCGATTTCATCCAGCCAAACGGCCTTGCCTTCTCGCCCAACGAGACAACGCTCTACGTGGCGGATTCGGCAGCAAGCCATGACGAAAGCCTGCCGCGTCACATCCGCGCTTTCGATGTGGTCGATGGCAGACGGCTCGCCAACGGCCGTGTCTTTTGCCTCATCGACAACGGCATTCCAGACGGCATCCGCACAGACGTGAACGGGAACCTCTGGTCGAGTGCCGGTGATGGCGTGCATTGCTTCGATCCGACGGGCAAGCTGATCGGCAAGATCCGCGTGCCGCAAACCGTCGCGAACCTCACCTTCGGCGGGCCCAAACGCAACCGGCTGTTCATCGCGGCAACCCGCTCGCTCTATGCAATTTACGTCGCTGTGACCGGTTCTCAGCTGCCTTAAAGACACGGTCATTTCCGACGACGATGGCCCGGAAAGTTGTAATGGGGGACGGTTGAGGTACAGCTTGTCGCAACCGTTCGAGAGCGGCTTGACCTGCGAGCAGGCGATATCAACGCTTAAACTGATCTCGGGAAAGTGCATGCTTTCAGGGCAAGGACGAGAAGCAGATCAGCGAGCTAGAAGACGACGCGGGCCGGCGGCCAGCAACACCTCAACATCCGATGCAGTGTTTGGCCGGCCAAGACTTCGGCAGCACCTTCTACCTCACCCATCGGCCTCAACCAGACATCACCTTGGGCAGAGACACCGACGCCCGCAGACCCGGCAACTTCTGCGCCGGCCGATTCTTAGAAAGAACGATATCTCCGCCGTGATGGCGGACGATGGCTCGGGCGATCGAAAGCCCCAGGCCGACGCCGCCAGTCTCGCGGCTGCGCGACTGCTCGAGGCGAAAGAACGGCGCGAACACCTGTTCGGTTGCGTTTTCGGGAATGCCGGGACCGTCGTCCTCGACGACAATGTCGATCGTCGTCGGCGTGTGAAAGAGATGGACCCTGGCCTGGCCACCGTAACGCACCGCGTTTTCGACCAGGTTGCGGATGGCGCGGCGCAGGCCTTCGGGGCGGCATCGATAGTTGATCTTCGCGCCCTCGGAAAATTCGACGCTCTGCCCGAGCTCCGCAAGGTCGTCGCAAAGGCTGCCGACAAGGGCGTTGAGCTCGATCGTCCTGGTTTCCTCGACGGTCGCCTCCCCCCGTGCAAAGGCAAGTGTCGCCTCGGTCATCGTCTGGATTTCGTCGATCGTCGCCAGCATCCGTTGCTGTACGTCGGGATCCGAAACGAATTCGGCGCGCAGACGCAAGGATGTGAGCGGCGTACGCAGGTCATGGCTGATCGCCGCAAGCATGCGCATCCGATCCTCAACGAAGCGGTGCAGCCGCGACTGCATCCGATTGAACGCTTCTGCTGTCTGGCGGATGTCGTCAGGCCCGGATTCGGGCAGCTTCTCCACCGTCTCGCCCCGCCCAAGAGCCTCGGCGGCCGAAGCAAGACCCCGCAGCGGCCGGGTAATGCGATTGGCAGTGAAGACACCGATGATCGAAAGAACGATCGCCGTTATGCCGAGCGAGAATAGCGATTGCGTGTTCCAGAGCGTGCTCGGCATCACTTTGTGATAAGCGGAATTCAACCAGCTGCCGTCGCTGAGCCGTACGGCAAGCCCCATTCCGTTCGTTTGATCGAAATAGAGGAACTTGGCCGCATGCGGCAGGGACCATGGTCCAGACGCCAGGGTGGTCCAGTCATCGGAAGCGTTTGCAGCCGCAAAGAGGCCCCGTTCATAGCCGAGCTTCGCCGGCAGGTGCCTCGACTGCGTCTGCGAGTTCCGTCGCGAGTCGGGCAAGTTCGGCAATGGTTCTGCAAGCTGTGCTACTGCCACCGTGCGCCAATGGTCCGCATCGGCCGGATCGCCGGCGGAGATCCAGAAGCGCGAGTAGCCTGTTCCACTGGCAAGCAGGACGTCCTGGCGAAGAGGAACAGGCAGGGATTCGAGCAGCCTTGCAAGCGATGCGGTGCGGCTGAAGAACTCGCCCTTGGCAGCCGCCCGCAGAGCCTTGTCGCGCTCGTCCCATGAGATCAGGAATGCAAGGGCTTGCGATATGACGAGCGCAAGCAGCAAGAAGCCGATGAACTGCGCAGCAAGACTCCTTTTCCACCATCGCATCATCGGGATGCCACCTCTGCAGAAAAGCTGTAACCGCCACCCCAATGGGTCTTGATGATGGCGGGATTTTTCGGGTCGAACTCTATCTTCTTGCGCAAGCGGCTAACCTGGTTGTCGATGCTGCGATCGAAGAAATCGGCGGTACGGCCGACGGTCAGATCGAGAAGTTGGTCACGGCTGAGGACGAGACCCGGATGTTCCAGGAAGGCCTTGAGCAGGCGAAACTCCGCAGTGCTGAGTGCGATGCCGACGCCGTCTTCGCCGATGAGCTCCCGGCGACCGACATCCAGCCGCCATTGATCGAAGGTCACGGTTTTCGCCTTGATCGTCTCGCGCTGCTGCGGCGGCAGGCTGTTGACCCTGCGCAGCACGGCCCTGATGCGCGCCAGAAGCTCCCGCGGGTTGAAGGGCTTGGTGAGATAGTCGTCGGCGCCGAGCTCCAGCCCGATGATGCGGTCGGTGTCGTCCGCCATCGCAGTTAAGAATATGATCGGTATCTCCAGTGTGCCACGCAGCTGGCGACAGACGGACAGACCATCCTCGCCCGGCATCATAATATCGAGAACGATCAGGTCCGGGGCGCCGCGTTCGACGATGCGCCGCAGCGCCGCGCCGCTTTCGGCGACGCTGACGTGATAGCCCTGCTGGGAAAGATACTTGCCGACAAGGTCGCGGATGTCCCGGTGATCGTCTACGACGACGATATGGGGTGCCGACTGCATGGAGCGCCTCGCGCATGGAGAGAAGACATGAACCGCAATATAAAATGACGGAGAAACCCCGGCATCTCCAAAAGTGTATCAAAGTTTGTCAAAACCGGCGATCCGGTTACCTGGGGAAATGCCGGTCCTTCCGAGGAATAGCCTGAACTGGCGCATGAGTTCTTCGATCCCGCCTCAAGCGCGCATGCAAGCATGTCCAGTCGGCTTGAGACATTTCGCGACAATTCTCCTGCCCCTCTGGCACATCTCTGCGACAAACCGCCCCTAGCCTGCAAGTGTCTAAAAAATCTGCAGCGAAGCAGCCCGTTCATCTGCATCCAAGCAGTCTCGACGATGCAAGAGGCAATGACGTGAGGATTTCAATGAAACCAATCTGTCTCGGCTCAATGCTGGTGTTCTCGCTGTCGCTCGCCGCTGCCGGCAATGGTCTGGCGCAGGAGGCGGTCGATCCGGAGGGAGAAAGACTATTCCGCTCCCGCTGCGGCACCTGTCACAGTGTCAACAACGGCGAAAACCGGATGGGGCCGCATCTTTCCGGCCTTCTCGGTCGGCTGGCGGGAACGATCCAAGGCGCACGCTATTCGAAGGCGCTCGGTGGGTCCGACTTCGTCTGGGACGAGGAGAGGCTGCAAGCCTTTCTGGCCAATCCGCGACAGGTTGTTCCCGGCACGACGATGACCGTCAGCGTTCGTGACGAGGAGCAGCGATCGGCGATCATTGCCTATCTGAGGAGCCTTTCCGCCGCCAACTAGGCGCATGTGCCGGGCGGGGAAAAGACGGAGCGGAAGCTCCGGTAGCAGCCCGAGATGGGTCCTCCCGTTCTCAGGCAATTCAAACTTCAACCAGAAGCGAGGCATCCATGAAGAGTTTTCTCATCGCATTCGCAGCCGGCGTCGGTCTTCTTGCGGCGGCAGGCACTTCCCTGGCTCAAGGATCCGGTTGCACACGGCTCCAGTCCGCGAGCTCGCAATCGCAGCCGGTTCCTCCGGCCGACCAGTCCAGATCGGACGCGCAGCGCAACGCCGGCTGACCAGGTAACCACCGGTGCATCCTGATCAAGCATGCGATGGCGGACAAAACCGCCATCGCATCTGGGACTTTCTTTCAAGAGATTGGAGCATGTCATGGTGCAACTGACCATCAACGGCGTCACCCGCGATATCGACGTGGATCCGGAGACGCCTCTTTTATGGGCCTTGCGAGAACAGGCCGGCCTGACCGGCACGAAGTTCGGTTGTGGCATTGCGCAGTGCGGCGCATGCACAGTGCATATCGACGGCGTCGCCACGCGCTCCTGCGCTATGCCGGTCAGCGCTATCGATGC
The DNA here is from genome assembly GCF_004342325.1 of Rhizobium azibense. NCBI lineage: Bacteria > Pseudomonadati > Pseudomonadota > Alphaproteobacteria > Hyphomicrobiales > Rhizobiaceae > Rhizobium > Rhizobium azibense. The sequence goes on from NZ_SMBJ01000002.1 coordinate 637,949, forward strand.
AAACCAGGAGATCGTCACGATCGAAGGGCTTTCGGCCGATGGCTCCCATCCGGTCCAGCAGGCATGGCTTTCGCTCGACGTGCCGCAATGCGGATACTGTCAGGCTGGCATGATCATGGCGGCCACCGCCTTGCTGAACACGACCCCGGATCCGTCGGATGACGATATCAACGCCGAAATCACCAATATCTGCCGCTGCGGCACCTATAACCGGGTGCGGGCTGCGATCAAGCTCGCCGCTGCAAACAGCAGTGCCGCGCAGAAAGGCTGAGGGTAGAACGATGAATGTGGTCACGCTATCACGTCGCAAGTTTCTCATCGGTACGGCCGCGGCGGCCGGCGGATTTTCGCTAGGCTTTCAGATTCCGCTGTCTGCAAATGCCGAGCAGGCGGCATTGGATATACTGCCGGAAGTCAACGCCTGGGTTCTGATCCATCCGGACGACACCGTCGTCGTCCGGATCGCACGCTCGGAAATGGGGCAAGGCACGCTTACGGGGCTGGCACAGCTCGTCGTGGAAGAGCTCGAATGCGACTGGTCCAAGGTCACCACCGAGTATCCGACGCCCGGGGAGAGCCTTCGACGCGAGCGCGTCTGGGGCAGTTTCTCGACCGGGGGCAGCCAGGGGATTCGCGGTTCGCACGAATATGTCAGGCAGGGCGGAGCCGCCGCACGCGAAATGCTCATTGCAGCCGCGGCCAGTACCTGGAATGTCCCGCGTTCCGAATGTTCGGTTCAAAACGGCATCATCACCCATCCCGCTTCCGGACGGACGACGTCTTATGGCGCCGTGGCGGCGCTTGCCACACAGATGCCGGTTCCAAGCACTCTCGCGCTCAAAGACCCGAAGGACTGGAAGATCGCCGGCAAGCCGCTTCCGCGGCTCGATACCGCCGACAAGCTCACCGGAAAGCAGATCTACGGCGCCGATGTGCAACTGGCTGGAATGTTGAACGCCGCGGTGAAGGCCTGCCCTGTATTCGGTGGCAAGCTTGCAAGCTTCGATGCCGCAGCCGTCACGGCAAGGCCAGGCGTGCGCAAGGTCGTGCAGATCGATGAGGCAACCGTGGCGGTGGTTGCCGACACGTGGTGGCAGGCGCAATCGGCGCTCAACGCGTTGCCGGTCGTCTGGAACGATGGTCCAAACACTGCCGTCACCACCGCCTCGATCGCCGCAATGCTCGCCGAAGGCCTTGATGCCGACGATGCCTTCGTCGGCACATCGATCGGCGATGCGCCTGCAGCACTTGAGAAAGCAGCACGGGTCGTCACGGCAACCTATTCCTTCCCCTATCAGGCCCACGCCACGATGGAGCCGATGAACGCGACGGCGCGATATACGCCAGACAAATGCGAGGTGTGGGTGCCGACCCAAAACGGCGAAAGCAGCCTTGTCAACGTGGCTGATGCCTCCGGCCTGCCGATCGGACAATGCGAGGTCTACAAGCTGCATCTCGGCGGCGGCTTCGGCCGGCGCGGCGCTAATGAATCCTACGTGCGCCAGGCGGTCATGCTCGCCAAGGAGTTTCCGGGCACACCGGTCAAGCTGATCTGGTCGCGCGAGGAGGACATGCTGCACGGCTCCTATCACCCTACAACGCAGTGCAGGATGCGGGCCGCACTTGATGCCGACGGCAACCTGACGGCGCTTCACATGCGCATCAGCGGTCAGTCTATCCTCTCCTCGCTCCGTCCCCAGGCGTTTCGTGAGAACGGTCACGATCCAATCGTGTTCCAGGGGCTGAACGACAGTGGCAGCGAAGGTGTATTCGGCTACACGGTCGAAAATCTCCTCATCGACCATGCGATGCGAAATCCTCCAATACCCCCCGGCTTCTGGCGTGGCGTGAACCTCAACCAAAATGCCTTCTACGTGGAGAGCTTCTTGGACGAGCTTGCCCATGCGGCCGGGATCGATCCCCTCGATTTCCGCCGAAAGCTGATGGCCAACCATCCGAAGCATCTGGCGGTTCTGGAAGCCGTGGCCGATCGCATCGGCTGGGAAAGGCCGGCGCCGCAAGGCGTTTACCGTGGCCTGGCGCAGATCATGGGTTTTGCCAGCTATGTCGCCGCTGCAGCCGAGATCTCCATCACCGACGGACAGTTGAAGATCCACCGCATCGTCGCCGCGACGGATCCCGGTCATATCGTCAATCCCGCCCAGGCCGAACGTCAGGTCGAAGGGTCCTTCGTCTACGGTCTCTCCGCCTGCCTGTATGGCGAATGCACCATCAAAGGCGGCCGCGTCGAACAGGAGAATTTCGACACCTATGAGGTGATGCGAATGGATCAGATGCCGGCGGTCGAGACAATCATCATGCCCTCCGGCGGCTTTTGGGGCGGTGTTGGCGAGCCGACCATCGCCGTCGCCGGGCCGGCCGTCCTGAACGCCGTCTTCGCCGCTACCGGCAAGCGGATCCGGCAACTGCCGTTCAAGAACAACAGCCCTTCATGAACGAGCCGTGATTCAGCCTTCAAAGGCCAAAAAATGGTTCCGCAGCCAATAGCTGAAGACCAACTTTGCGGAACCTATCGTCTAGAAATCCACCAAGCGAGTTTGTCATGCACGACGACGAAAGAGATCAACAACCGAACTATCTGGAAGAGCATCTGGAGCGCCGTCGGCATGCAATATCCGATCATGTCGTCGGCCTTGCACTTTTCGCATTCTCCATTCTGGCGATGGCGATTGGCCTGGACTCTGCGCCGGCGCATACAGCTCCGGCCCCCGACCGATCCCTGTCGGCATTCGTCATCGCGGCGCCGTTAACGCCCTGCATCGACGATAGCTATGCTGCTGACGTCTCGCAGGCAACGCGATTGCGTCATGACCGGAACATCAATACGAGGCTCGCTCCTCGCAGAGTGTCGTCGAGATCGGTCACAATCCGTTGGCAACACGGCAGATACCCGCGTGCCATGTTTCGGCATAGCGTTTGACTCACCGGACGTATTGAAGATCGGCCCCGACAACAGCCAAAAAATCTGCTCTCCACAAGAACTGAGCCTCGGGGGGTAATCCGGTTCGGCCTTCTGGCGGTGAACGGTCCTTTGCGGGACAATGGATCAGAGGCAGTGCCTTCAGGAAAACCATCGGCATCCGCGGGGTCAGGACGTAGGTCAGATCTGTTCAGCCCTTCTTGTGTCCCTCATGAGATGAGCTATCTGCCGATGTCGAAGAGAGCGAGACCGGCGGAAAGACCTTTCCACCGGTATAAAATTCAAAGCTCGAGCTTGCCTGCGAATGAATGGAACCGTTGAACAAATCAGAAGGTCATGGCGGCGAGCCAGTCTTCGAACCTACCACCGCCAAGCCCAGTATCTACAGATTTAACGGAGCTGGCTGACCGGTGAAAGTCCTCTCCTCTCGCCCATGCCTTAACCGCTGTTATAGGGGACCGGCGAGCACGATGTGGGCGAGACCGAAACTCCATAGTATGGCGCCAGCCATAAGCGCTGATCACTCACTTTCTTCACGATTGAGAAAATTTCACTACGGCGATAGGGTTCCGGGGAGGGAAACGCGAAAGGACGATGCATGAAGGCCAAGCGCGATGACAAAATGAGCCAAGAGGAACAGCCGCACGGGAACCGGACCGCTCTTTCTCAGGACCCGCATGCTGTCCGCGAACCGAAGGAAAACAATCTCGAAATGGCGATCGGCCACGAGGTTCGCGCCTATCGCAAGAAGCTCGGCATCACGGTCACCGATCTCGCCGCCGCAACCGGCATTTCGCTCGGCATGCTCTCGAAGATCGAAAACGGCAATATCTCGCCTTCGCTCACGACGTTGCAAGCGCTTTCCCGCGCCCTCGGCGTGCCCCTCACCGCCTTTTTCCGGCGTTACGAAGAGCCTCATAATGCCGTCTTCGTCAAAGCCGGCCAAGGCATCGAGCTCGAGCGGCGCGGCACGCGGGCGGGACATCAATACAATCTGCTCGGACATATCGACAACAATTCCAGCGGCGTCATTGTCGAACCCTATCTCATCACGCTGACGGCCGATTCCGACGTCTTCCCGACCTTTCAGCATGAGGGTATGGAGTTTCTCTACATGCTGGAAGGCGAAGTCGTCTATCGCCACGGCGACCAGCTTTTTCCGATGCAGCCGGGAGACAGCCTGTTCTTTGACGCCGATGCGCCGCACGGGCCGGAAGTGCTGGTCGAGCTGCCGAGCCGCTACCTCTCGATCATCTGTTATCCCCAGCGTGGCAAGACGGGATAGGTTGCTTTGAAAAAACAACCAGAAAGTCGACGCTGAAAGACCCGCTGGTCCTTTTTCGGATGTGAGCGAAGTCCCCCTCCCGGCAAGCCCTTGCAGCGACGAGTGAAGCCGGTCGCGGTGCTCTGCCGCCGCCATCAGCCATTTCAACGCGCCAGACAGAGCGAAGGCCCCGCCTCGTCGGTGAACTCGCTGTCGGGGAATTCTTTCAACGATGCCACAGCACCCCGCTTCCGGCAGCGTCGAAACCGGCCACCGATTGCCAGCATCGTCTTCTCCGCCGACCCCGCCAAGGGCAACCGCCGCTGAATATTTCAGGGAATCCCTGCTCAGGCAGGCTTGCCACGACGCGAAAGACGAATATAGTCAGGAAACAAATATTCCGTAGAAGAAACATAAGGGAACGAGAATGGCTTTATCTTGGCGTTTCTCCGCCTTGGCGGATCGGCATCGCGCTCTCGGATCGAAGCTTGAGGACTGGAGCGGAATGGGAACCGCCTGGACCTATGACAAGGACATGTCGGAAGAGCACGTCGCCGTCCGCACCAAGGCCGGTATCATGGACGTCTCCGGCTTGAAGAAGGTGCATCTGGTCGGCCCCCATGCGATCGCTGTGCTTGACTACGTCACCACCCGCGACATGACGAAGATCTATCCCGGTCGCTCGGTCTATGCCACGATGCTAAATGATCGCGGTCATTTCACCGACGATTGCATTGTCTACCGCACGGGTCCGAATTCCTGGATGCTGGTGCATGGTTCCGGGTCCGGCCACGAGGAGGTCGTCAAGCAGGCGGCCGGCCGCAATTGCGCGGTGCTCTTCGACGACGATCTGCATGATCTCTCGCTTCAGGGACCTTTGGCGATCGACTATCTCGCCAATTATGTGCCCGGTATCCGCGACCTCAAATATTTCCATCACGTTCAGACGACGCTCTTCGGCGCTCCGGTGATGATCTCGCGCACCGGCTATACCGGTGAGCGTGGCTACGAGATCTTCGTGCGCGGCCAGGATGCCGTCATGGTCTGGGATCGGGTCGTCGAAGAGGGCAGGGATATGGGCATTATTCCCTGCTGCTTCAGCGTGCTCGACATGCTGCGGGTCGAAAGCTATCTGCTCTTTTATCCCTATGACAATTCCCAGATGTATCCCTTTGCCGATCAGCCGCCCGGCGACAGCCTCTGGGAACTTGGCCTCGATTTCACCGTCAGTCCCGGCAAGACCGGCTTTCGGGGTGCCGAGGAGCATGCGCGCCTCAAAGGCAAGGAGCGCTTCAAGATCTTCGGTATGCTGATCGATGCCGATGGCCCGGCCGATCTTGGCGATGAGGTCTGGGCCGATGGCAAAAAGGTCGGCGTCATCACATGCCCGAGTTATTCGTCGCTAACGAAGAAATCCATGGCAATCGCCAGGCTTGATGTCGACAAGGCTGTTCATGACACGAAGTTCGAAGTGCGTGGCAAGAGCGTAAAGTGCACGGCAAGCGCGCATGTGCTTCCCTTTGACGATCCGCAAAAGAAGAAGCGGACCGCTTTAGGTTAGGGAGCACGCCATGCTTGTTGCAGGCATCAAGAGCCGTCCGCTCTACAAAGGTTTGACAATCGAGCCGCATGCCAAGCGGCATATCTTCGCGCTCGAGGGTGAGGGTGCGCTCGCGCTCATCGACCAGAAAGCCGCCCTCGACTTGACGATCCTTTCACGCAGCGAAATCCTCTATGTCGCGCGCGGGTCGAAGGGCAAAGGCCATGACACGACGCTGCTCGGCCTGGGCACAGATGTCTTCTGGACGGCGCCAACGATTGCAACCCTTTTGTCGCGGCTGAAGGCATTGCTGGCAACCGCTCACATGGGCGTTCGCCTCTATGTCGCCGGGACGGAGGGTTTCATCGGACAGGCAATGATGGTGGGGCTCGATCACGGCATGGATTCCGCCTCGATCATCACCGAACATCGCGGCTCGCTGGCGCGGCGTGTCCAGTGCGTGCATTGCAAAGGGATCACTGAGGAGGTGACTGCGAGCCCCGTCACCTGCAGCCATTGCGGACTGACGCTCCTCGTGCGTGATCACTATTCGCGACGGCTCGGTGCCTTCCAGGGCGTCAACATCGATGCGGAAGACCCTGGCAGCGCGCCCGATCCTGAGGAGTTGTTCCTTTGAGCGGTGGTCGTGAAATTCCCGTCCGCGTGACGAAGGTGACGCCGGTTGCAGAGCGCATCAAGCGCTTCCGTTTCGAGCGGCTCGACGGCAAGCCTTTGCCATATTTCTCAGGCGGTGCCCATGTCATTGTCTCGATGAATGATTTTGGCCATATACGCCGCAATGCCTATTCGCTGATGTCGCCGCCGCATGATTGCGCGGCCTATGAGATCAGTGTGCTGCATGTCGAAGGCTCGCGCGGCGGCTCCACCTTCATGCATGAGAGGGTCAAGGAAGGCGACGAGATGAACGTCAGCTATCCGGTCAACCTTTTCCAGCCGGATTGGCGGGCCCGCAAGCATCTGCTGATCGCCGGCGGTATCGGCATAACCCCCTTTATGGCCATGATGGAACAGTTCACCCGCGAAGGCGCCAGTTTCGAGCTGCATTATGCCATGCGCACGCGCGATCGCGGTGCCTATTGGAAGGAACTGGTCGAGCGCTACGGCTCTCAACGGATCAAGATCTACTGCGACGCTGAAGGCATGACGATGCCGCTCGACCGTCTGCTCGACAGTCAGCTGCTCGGCACGCATCTTTATGTCTGCGGCCCATCGGGGATGATCGACGGCGTCTTAAGGGCCGGGATGGAAGCCGGCTGGCCGGAGCAGAACCTGCATTCGGAACGCTTCCTTTCCTCGTTGCCGGGCAAGCCCTTCACCGTCGAGCTGGTGCGCTCCGGCAAAACCGTGAGGGTTGGCCATCACGAAAGCATGCTGGAGGCCATCGAAGCGGCAGGCGTCGATGCGTCCTTCCTATGTCGAGGTGGTGCCTGCGGTCAGTGCGAGACGGAGGTCGTCAACTGCGATGGCAAACTGCTGCATCACGACGTGTATCTGAACGATGAAGAAAAAGCGGCTGGCCGCAAGGTGATGATCTGCGTCTCCCGCTTCGAGGGCAAGACGCTGCATCTCGACCTCTAGCGGCTCTAAAGGCGGAACAAGGAGAACGACATGGCAATCGCCTTCAAGCAGGAAAGTTTCCGCGACGATTTCAGCTATCGGAACAGCCCCGAGAACGTCAGCCGTTTCCCGTTTCCCTTCGATCGCGACGAGTACATGTATTCGGTCAACATGGAGCCGCACGTGCGCGGCAGACCGGGTACCGTCTTCGAAAACCTGATCGACGTCGATGAGCACTATGTCGCTGAGATGCATGACCGGATGCTGGTGCTGAAGGAGGATCCGCTCCGCTATCAGGCTCTCCCCCATATGATGAGCGCGCAGTGGGATACACTCGAGCTTCTGATGGAAGAGCAGGCAACTGGCTATCCCGAACACTTCACCCTCACGAGGAATGGCGACGAGTGGCGCTGGGTCAACCGGCCGCTCGGCATCGACGACACCTTCACCTTCGGCGATGTCTCGACGCTGCCTTGCGAGCCCTTCGAATATATCACGCGGCAGGCGCAGGGTGACTTCTGCATCGTTGACCAGCGCGACGGAAATCTTTGGATGGATGCTGGGATGGTGACGACCCAGGCCGACTGGTCGCTCGATTTCGACATCGGCATGAATTTCATGGAGTGGCACGGGCCCGTGCCTCTCGCCCACCAGGCCGGCGTCTTCGACCGCGCATTAAAATTCCTCCTGAACCTGCAGCAGGGCAAGCCGACGCGCCGGTTCAACTGGACGATGACCATCAATCCACGGCTTGATACCAGCCCGGAAAACTACCACAAATGGGGGCCGGATCGCACGACCGTGACGCCAGAGAATGTTGCCGAGAAGGTACATCTGCGCGTCGAGCTGCAGAGCCTGTGGCGCCTGCCGCGTTCGAACGCCATCCTCTTTGTTATCCGCTGCTACCTCATGAACATGGGCGAGCTGGTCACCGTGCCGAAATGGGCGCGACGCATGCCACGCGTGCTGAGAACCCTGCCGCCGGAACTCATCGATTACAAAGGGCTCACTCGCTACCGCGAGGACACGATCAATTGGCTTTCGAAATATGATGACGGGGCGCCCACCAGCCCCGGCATTTTCCCGGATTAACGCGCAGCGATGCGCCGAAGCAATGCCATATTATCAAGAGGGGAATGCTTTCATGACAAAAGTTGCCGTTATCGGCGCCGGTCCCTCCGGACTGGCACAGTTGCGCGCCTTCCAATCGGCCGCGCAAAAGGGCGCTGAAATCCCGGAGATCGTCTGCTTTGAAAAGCAGGCAGATTGGGGCGGGCTTTGGAATTACACCTGGCGCACCGGTCTTGACGAATATGGCGAGCCGGTCCACGGCAGCATGTATCGTTACCTCTGGTCGAATGGTCCGAAGGAATGCCTCGAATTTGCCGATTATTCCTTCGAGGAGCATTTCGGCAAGCCAATCGCCTCGTATCCTCCACGCGCGGTGCTTTGGGACTACATCAAAGGCCGCGTCGAAAAGGCGAATGTCCGCCATTGGGTGCGCTTCAGCACGCCCGTGCGCATGGTGCGCTTCGACGAGGAGACGAGGAAATTCACGGTGACGGCCCACAACCGCGTCGAGGACCGCATGTATGACGAGGAGTTCGATTATGTCGTGGTTGCGACCGGTCATTTCTCGACCCCGAATGTTCCCTATTTTGAGGGTGTCAGGACCTTTAACGGCCGTGTTTTACATGCGCACGACTTCCGTGACGCGCTGGAATTCAAGGACAAGGACATCCTTATCGTGGGCCGCAGCTATTCGGCCGAGGATATTGGTTCGCAATGCTGGAAATACGGCGCCAGATCGGTGACGACGAGTTACCGGTCGAAGCCTATGGGCTTCAAGTGGCCGGAGAATTTCGAGGAGCGGCCGCTCTTGACCCGGCTCGAAAACAGGACTGCGCATTTTCTCGACGGCTCGATGAAGCAAGTCGATGCGCTGATCCTCTGCACCGGCTATCAGCACCACTTTCCGTTTCTGCCGGACGAATTACGACTGAGGACTGCCAACCGGCTCTGGGCAGACGGTCTCTACAAGGGCGTTGTCTTCGACAAGAACCCACAGCTCTTCTACATCGGCATGCAGGACCAGTTCTACACCTTCAACATGTTCGACGTACAAGCCTGGTGGGCTCGCGACCTCATGATGGGCCGCATAAAACTGCCGCGGGAAAGCGAACTGAAGGCGAATTTCGACATGTGGCGTGCCCGCGAGGAGACGCTTGAAGATGCCGAGCAGATGATCTGGTATCAGGGAGACTACGTGAAAGAACTGCTCGCAGAAACCGACTACCCGAGCTTCGACATCGAAGGCACGAACAGAACCTTCATGGAATGGGAACACCATAAGGCGGAAAATATCATGGGCTTTCGTGATCACGCCTATCGATCACTCATGACCGGCAACATGTCGCCGAGGCACCATACGCCCTGGGTCGAAGCTCTCGACGATTCGATGGAAGAGTACCTGCGCAACTGACAGCATTCCAAGTCAGCCCTTCGACCGCTTGGAGGTGGTTCACCGCGGCCCTTTTGGCGGCTTTTTAACCGGACACGGACCTTCGCCCTCCACCATGTGTGAGAAGGACGTGCCGATCATGGACCAGGTTGTGGGCCCGGCGCTCGATGGGCCGGCCCGCCTGGACGATGGAGTACCGGATCCGAAATCGGAACTTGAAACTGCTCGCCGGCTGTGCTGGCATCGAGGCGGCACGTGCCGGTACGGCAGGGTCAGGCTTTGGCGTGCTTGCGCCCCGAAATGCTTGCCAACGCCCCTGGGGCTACCCGCGCCACCCCAACGGCCAGCTCAAGTCGGGCTGAACTTAAGCACGCGGCCGCGTCTTTTGAGGATCGTAATGCGACAGCGGCACGATGACCGCGAGCAAGCGTTTCTGGTGGCCGTCCAGCTTGCCGATCTCCACCGCCATTCCAACAGAGGCGTGTGTGACGTCGATACGGGCGAGAGCGATGGTCTTGCCGAGGATTGGCGAGCGGGTAGCGCTGGTGATCACACCCACTTGCGCGCGGCCAATGTGAATGCAATCTCCATGGCCAACCGCTTCATTGGCCTGCACGTCGAGCCCTACCAGCAGATGACGCGGATGCTCCTTGCGCCGGATCAGAGCCTCGCGGCCGATGAAATCATCCGCCTTGGACTTCAACGGCACGGTGAAACCAATGCCGGCCTCGAAGGGATCGGTCTGGTCGGTGAACTCGTGATGGGCGAATATCAGCCCCGCCTCGATGCGCACCATGTCCAACGCTTCGAGACCCATAGGCTTCAAGCCATGCGGTGCACCAGCCTTCCAAACCGCGTCGAACACCTTTAGCGCGTCCTTCGGATGGCAGAAGATCTCGTAACCCAGCTCGCCGGTATAGCCGGTGCGCGAGACGACGACGGGCGCGCCTTCCAGGTCCCCGATGCGCCCGACCGTGAAGCGGAACCACTCGAGTTCTCCGATCGTCGGTTGGCGTGGCGCCGTCCAGATGATCTCCTTCAGAATGTCGCGGCTCTTCGGTCCCTGCACAGCGATATTGTGCATCTGGTCGGTTGAGGAGCGGACCCAGGCCCTGAAGCCTTTCTTTTCCGCTTGCTCGCGCAGCCAGATGCCGCTTGCGTCATCACCGCCGATCCAACGGAAGTTTTTATCGCCAAGACGGAAAAGCGTACCGTCATCGATCATGCCACCGTTTTCGTAGCACATGGGCGAATAGACGACCTGTCCGGATGACAGCTTACGCACGTCGCGCGTCAGACAATATTGCAGCAGTTCCTCGGCATCTGGACCGGTGATTTCGAATTTTCGCAGCGGCGAGAGGTCGATGACGACTGCCTTTTCGCGGCAGGCCCAATATTCTTCGACGGGGCCTTCGGCGGAAAAGCGGTTCGCAAGCCAGTAGCCGCGATATTCCGCGTAATCCCTCGTGAGTGCCGAAAAGCGTGGGTGGAAGGCGGTTTCGTGCGTCAGTTCAGCGTCGGAGTCAGGTGTCATGCGATAGGCTACCGCTCGTGAGAATTTCTCTTTTTTGGAAAAGGTTCGGACATGTATATCCGTCGGATCCCAGCCGTTGGCGGCATCGATATCGTCTGGACATGAGGAGGAGACGCAGACGAGGTCGGTCAGCGCCCGCATCATCACATAATCGCCCGGCCGCGACCAAGGCTCGTCGAGGTACAGCTGGTTCTTGTCATCGATGCCTGTATTGTAGAAATAGTTGAGCGCTTCCCAGCCCTTGCGAGGGGCGATCCCGTAAGGCGACAATGCAGCGTTGAAGTTGTCCGTGCAATTGACGTGGCCAGGATAGCCCATATCGTCATAGTAGCGAGAGTTGCAGGCGGTCGCGAAGGCGTCGTGACGGCCGACGGTGTCCTGGACGATCTCGACGAGAGGTTCAAAATCGCGATCGAACGCTTTTGACGGCAGGCCGGGCATCGGGTAGCTGCGGCCGAGCAGGGTGCGGGTGACGGTCGAATCCAAAGCCAGGTCGAGACCCTTGTCCACCTTGCGGGCCGCGAAAGCCTGAAAATCCGTGCATTGCCGCCCAAAAACGTCAATGATCTGAATGAATTGGCCAGCGCGGACGAAGTAGGCCGAGGCTGTTGCCGCCTTGATGCGAATATCTTCGATCGGATCGGCCATCGGCTCGGGCAGGGCCGAAGAATAATCGCGAATGAGTTGGCTCCGCCTGATCCTGATCTCGATCGGCGTCGACGTATCCTGCATGTGCGGCAACATCACGCCTGCAGGAGCAGCGACAACCAGGAGACCTTTCAGGACGATGGCAAGTTCTGCGGAGCTTCCTGGCGTCGCTGCCGCTCCGAAGAGACGTAGCGCGCCGGCCCCCGCAAGATCCACGCCGCGACGAGCAAGCGCAGCGCGGGTACGGATGGCGCTCTCTTCCCCAGTCGCAAGGATGGCCTTCAGTCCCTCGGCGGCATTGGTGAAGGCCGCGCCGAGACCTGCCGACAGGAAACGCCCAGCCTCATCGACAAAGGAAAGCTCACATGGCTGACCGCCTTGCATGTCGGTGACGGTCACGTGATCACCGACCTCGACGCGGATAACCACCGAGCCGCCGCCCTTGACGCGGTAGCGCTGCGTGCCCTGCGGCAGCGCGGGAATGCCCGGATAGCGGACAATGCTCGGGGAAGCCGGCCGCACCCCGGTCATCGCCCGATGGAGATCTCGCATCATACCCTCTTGCGTTGGAGCGCGCTTTCGCCCGCCAAAACAGGTTTACAAAATGCCGTTGGAAAGTAAACCATATTGACTAAAAAGAAAATATCTTCACTATGCATCAAGGGTCAAAGCTGAGAATCCATGCGCGAGCGCGGATCGCCAAAAACCAGGCTGGCCCTGCAAATGCCGGGAGAGGCACGTTCAGGGAGACGCACGAAGAGACGTCCGGAACAATCGAATGGGGAACTTCAGCAATGACAGACGTAGTGGACGCCGGGATTTCGGCCGGCACCGAAGGTAAGCTTATACGTGCCCTCGACTGGAAGGGTGCATTCTGGGTGGCTGCGGGCGTGCCGCCGCTCGTCCTTTTCTCCATTGGTGGCATCGCAGGCACGACAGGCAAGCTCGCCTTCGTCGTATGGATCATTTCCATGATCATGGGCTTCCTGCAATCCTTCACCTATGCAGAGATTGCCGGCATGTTCGGCAACAAATCCGGCGGCGCCTCCGTTTACGGCGCAACCGCCTGGCTGCGATATTCGAAGTTCATTGCGCCGCTTTCGGTCTGGTGCAACTGGTTTGCCTGGTCGCCGGTGCTTTCGCTCGGTTGCGCCATCGCCGCCGGTTATATTCTCAATGCGTTTTTTCCGATTCCGGCAGCTGACTCGCAAGCAGTTCTCGACTGGGTTGCCGCACATGCCGCGTCGATCACGGCAGATAGCCCGCGCGTTGCAGAATACATAGCAGCCCATGCCGGTACGGCGCCGGACGCTGCCATCAAAGCGCTGCTGAGCACGGATGCCGTAGCGGCGTTGACGCCAGCGATCCGCAATTGGTCACTCGCAAGCTTCAGCATTCCGTTCCTCGCTACCGCCAACATCAACGCCACTTTCTTCATCGGCGGCATCCTGATGCTGATCATCTTCGCCATCCAGCATCGCGGCATCTCGGAAACCGCAAGCGTGCAGAAGTGGCTGGCGATCATTGTGCTCGTGCCGCTGCTTTTGATCGGCATCTACCCGATCTTCAGCGGTCAGATCGTTGCTGCGAACGTCACAGGCCTGCTTCCGCCAACGGCAGCATATTCAGACGTGGACGGTACGTGGAGCAACGGCGGCTGGACACTCTTCCTTGGCGGCCTCTATATCGCCGCCTGGTCTACTTACGGCTTCGAAACCGCCGTCTGCTACACCCGGGAACTGAAGAATCCGAAGACTGATACTTTCAAGGCGATCTTCTATTCCGGACTTGCATGCTGCTTGTTCTTCTTCCTCGTGCCCTTCGCCTTCCAGGGTGTTCTCGGCCATGCCGGCATGCTGGCACCTGGAATCGTCGACGGTACCGGCGTAGCGGAAGCCCTCGGTGGGTTGATCGGCGCGGGTCGCATCATCACCCAGCTTCTCGTCGTCCTGATGATCATGGCACTCTTCCTCGCTATCATGACGGCCATGGCAGGATCCTCGCGCACCCTCTATCAAGGCGCCAAGGACGGTTGGCTGCCGAAATACCTCGACCATGTGAACGAGAACGGCGCGCCGACCCGCGCCATGTGGACGGACTTCGCCTTCAACCTCTTCCTTCTGGCGATCGCATCCGATGTCGGCGGCTACTTCTTTGTGCTTGCTGTCTCCAATGTCGGCTACATCATCTTCAACTTCCTCAACCTGAACTCCGGTTGGATCCATCGCATCGATTCCGGTCACATCGAGCGTCCCTGGAAGGCGCCGAGCTGGCTGATTGGCCTCAACACGTTTCTCGCCTTCGTCAATGCCCTCTTCCTGGGCGCGGGCGCGAAGGTCTGGGGTTATGCCAACGCACTTTGGGTCGGCTTCGCCTTCGCAGCCGTCATCCTCCCGGTCTTTGCCTATCGCCATTATGTGCGGGACGGAGGCAAATTTCCTGCGGGAGCGATGGACGATCTGGGCCTCACAGGTCAGGACCTTGGCGCGAAGAAGGCGGGCATCCTTCCCTATGTCGCGCTTGCCGGCGGTCTGGCGATAGTCCTGATTGCGAACTGGATCTTCCAACTGCCGGCCTAAGCCTGAGACGATTCATTTTGTCGCCGCCCTGGCCTCAGGGCGGCGATCTTCGAAGTTGGCCGGGGCGCTAACTCGTGTCCCTGCAAAATGCTCGACGTGATGTGCGTTGAACGCGAGCACGCCGAACTCTGCAATCGAAGAAGGTCCTGCCTCACCGGACGTCGCTGCACTCGACACGGTCGGTCGGTGGTACATCGCCTGCAGGCGCTCGGTCTGGCACCGTCGATGCTCAGTCGGGCGACCACCTATCGCTTACGCAGCCTGCTGCGGGGGCTGCAAATTTTGGACAATCTTGCTTGCTGCAACGAAATCCACCTTTCCCGAACCCAGCACCGGTACTTTGCCGATCTTGATTTCCGCCGGAACCATCATATCCATGGCTCCCCTGGATTTGGCAAAGGCAGCGAATTCGGCGCGAGTAGCGTTTGGGGCATCTGTCAGCAGCACCAGTCGCTCACCCTTCTTTGCATCCCGAACAGATGAAACGACCGATAGGGCACCGGCCCATAACTGGCCGGCAAGTGCTTCGACGGCAGCCAGCGAAATCATCTCGCCGCCGATCTTGGCAAAGCGCTTGGCACGGCCGCGGATGGTGACAAAGCCATCTTCGTCGATGGTGACAATGTCACCGGTGTCATGCCAGCCATCCGGGAGCGTCTCGATCACGCCAGGGTTTTCAGCGCGCAGATAGCCGGCCATGACGTTGGCGCCGCGGATGAAAAGGCGACCACCCTCATCGATGCCCGCAACCGGCTCGAGCTTCCACTGCATGCCCGGCATGATCTTGCCGACGGTGCCTGAGCGGTTGAACATTGGAGTATTGAGGGAGATCACGGGCGCCGTTTCGGTAACACCGTAGCCTTCAAGGATACGCAGGCCGAACTTTTCCATATAGGTTTCGCGGGTGGATGGCTTGACCGGCTCGGCACCCGAAAAGATGTAGCGGATCGATCGGAAGTCATAGGGGTGCGCAGTTCGGGCATAGCCGTTCAGGAAAGTATCGGTCCCGAAGACGATCGTCGCGTTGGAAGTGTAGATCAGTTCCGGCACGACGCGGTAGTGAAGCGGCGAAGGATAGAAATATACCGGCACGCCCGAGATCAAAGGCAGAACGGTTCCCGCCGTCAGACCGAAGGAATGAAACACCGGCAAGATATTGAAGACTTTGTCCCCGGAATGGAAGTCGATGCGCGCGGCAGCCTGGGCGGCGTTTGACAGAATGTTGCGGTGGGTGAGAACGACACCCTTCGGTGTTCCCTCCGAACCAGATGTGAAAAGGATCACGGCGGTGTCATCGGCCCTGCGCTTGATCAGCGGCTTGTATCTGTTGAGGAAGCCGCGAACTTTGTCGACGACGGTAACTGTCGTTCGAAGTTCGTCGAGCCAGACGATCCTCATCTCTTTTTCCAGCTCGGCGACCACCGGACCAAGCTTGGCCTGTTCGATGAAGGCACGTGAGGAGAGGATTTGCTTGACCTCTGCTGCCCTGCACGCTGACAAGACATTGGCGGCGCCGGCGGTGAAATTCAGCATCGCCGGAACTTTGCCCGCCGACATCACAGCCAAAACTGTCGCAGCTGTGCCGTTGGCGTTTGGAAGCAGGACGCCAAGCGTCTGTTCATCGGGCAACAACGCCTTGAACTTGGCACCCAGAACCGCAGCGGCGGTGAGAAGCTTAGCATAGGACAGCTGGCCGCTCATCGGATCCTCGATTGCAAGCTTTCCCCCACCTCCTTCCAAAGCCGTCTCGATGATGCGGTCCAGGACCGTCAGATTGGTGTTCGTCGTGCGGAACATCAACATCGACATGACCTGGTACAGGGCAGCGCCGGCGGCAATACGGCGCTTGCGGCCCTTGATGTGGTCAGGAACGTCGAGCTTGACCGGCTCAAGGATCGTCACTTTGACCTTGGGAAAGATGCGACGGCGCACCTGGCCAGCCGAAAGGCGCGAGAAGTAGCTCTTCTCAAGCCCATCGATACGGACCGGCACGATCATCGATCCCGTCTTGTCGGCAACCATTGCTGCGCCGTCATAGACCTTCATCAGCGCCCCGGTCACTGTCAGGCGACCCTCCGGAAAGATGCCGATCGCATTGCCGTCGTTGACAAGCTTGATGAGCGAACGTGTCGCCATCGGCTTTGTCGGATCGAGCGGAAGGAATTTGCACATCTTCAGGAAAGGGCGAGCCCACCAAGCCTGAGCGATCTTGTAGTCGACGGCGAAAACGGGCTCTTCCTCGGTTATTGCAAGCGCCAGAGCTCCATCAAGAAAGCTCACATGATTGAGCGCGATGATCGGTGCCTGGCCAGCCTTCTTGATATTCTCCAGACCTTCCACCTCAAGGCGCAGGAAGGCACGGAACAGTATGGAAATGAAATCACGCAACGGATTGGTGGGCAGCGTCTTCAACATGATCCAGGCAACGCCGGCATTGATGACCGAAAGACCGAGAATGATCATCGCAACGGAGACACCGACGGCTTGCAAGATTGCGACCAGCGCAAGGCCGGTCGTGATGAACAACGCCGACAAAACGTTCGCAGCTCCAATCACGCGGGCACGGCGGGCCTGGTTTGCCCAGGCCTGCATCGCCGCAAACGTCGGCACGGCCATGAAAGCTCCTCCAATGGCCATACCGGCGAGGTCGACCGCCACACGCATCGTCTTTGGTCCGGCAAAGAAGGCGGATATGGTCTCAGCATGAGAGGCGGATTGCAGGCCCCACAGGTTCCAAGCGAGATCTATTCCGAAGAGTGCAACGATGACGGTGCCGACTGGCGCCGGCAGCAAGACGACGCGACCTGCCGACATCCAGCCGGCGATCGCTGAACCGATCGCAATGGAGATCGCGAAAACGGCGAGATAGGCAGGTACGACGATCTCCGAACCACCAAGGATCTCCGTCACAATGAAGGGCAGCATCGACATGACGAATGCGCCCACGAACCAGAACCAGCAGTTCATCAGCGCCGAGCGCCAGATTCGCTCGTCTTCCCGCAGCTCATTGACAAGTGTGACGCTCGAGCGGAAGACATTTCTGTCGATAACGAGATCGGGCGCTTTTGAACCCGTGGCGGGGATCAGGCGAGCGAATAACCAGCAAAGCACCGAAAGCCCCATCATCATCGGTCCGAACACCCAGACGTTCTCGCCGTTCGTGAAGGCAAGCGCTGCTACGATCGTTCCGGCCAAGATGGCGATGAACGTGCCGCCCTCGATCCAGGCGTTCGCCTTTGGCAGGTCCTTGCGTTCGAGATGATCGGGAAGAATGCCGTACTTAATCGGTCCGAAAAGCGACGAGATGACACCGAAGCCGAAAAGAGCCAGCATAAGGATCGAGATCGACGACACCGCGATACCAAGGACGGAGGTCGCCGCGACTGCGATCTCGCAACGCTTGAGGATTTCGGCCATTTTCGCCTTGTCATATCTGTCGGCAAGCTCACCGCCCAGCGCCGAAAGCAGCAGGAACGGAATGATAAAAATTCCGCCGGCGAACGTCACGAGCCAAGCTCCCTCGGCCGCCATCTGCGCAAGGATCAGGAAGATAAGCGTCTGCTTCAGGAAATTGTCGTTGAAGGCCGAGAGAAACTGCGTCCAGAATAACGGCGCGAACTTCCTCGATGTCATAAGATTGCCGTGCATGGCGGTCCCCTGTTGGATCGCAAGAGAAAGCCACAGCGTTGTTACGCAATAGTTTCAGACAGCAACAACTCTGTGGTGTGGTTAAGAAGTCTTAGCTTTCGCCGCCACGATTGAAGTTGACGAGGAGCTTTTCTGTCTTGGCGTCCTCGATCTTGCGGATCAACTTCTCCGACTCGGCGTTATCGCGCAGCGTCTTGGTGATGTTCACCGTCGTTTGCACCAGCATCAGTATGCCCATGGCGAGATAGCCTTTTCCCCAGAGGTCGAGCGGCATCATGTAAAGGCCGGCTGCAAGCATGAAAGCTGCCGTGCCGAAGGAGATGTATGAAAAGCTGACCCAGCTGGAGGAATGCTTCTGGAAACTGTCGTTCATCTTCGTGGTCCTTTTGTTCGACATACATTTTTAGGCAGCGTTGTTGATCCGCGTCCGCAGCTTTGCCAAGATATCATCAGCCGATGAGCGCAGCGGCGCACCGCAGCCGGCATTCGCAAGCTTCTCGATGATCCCGGCAGAGCCGGGCGCGCAGTCCATCTCCTTGAGCACGGAGGCAATGGTATCGTTCTGGCTTTGGCGAGCGCGAAGGCGGGTAAGGGTCTCCTCGGCCTCATCGAGTGTAGCAAGACCAGATCCGGCAGCGGCACGATCAAGCTTCTGGGCTTGTTCGGTTGCTCGGGCCAGCCGCTCGCCACGCTGCAGATCCTGCAATCGCCCTTCAGCGGTACGAACGACCCCCTTGAGCTTGGCAATCGCCGTCGTGAACTGGGCTTGGGCCTTTTCCGACGCATCCCGCTCGGCTTCGAGACAGGCGATCGTGGCGGCCGCTTCGCGGGCAAGTGCCTCACTGCCCTTTTCCAATGCGGCAAGAGTGCGTGTTTCAAGATCTTTGATCCGGGACTGGATCATGGTGTAGTGGCTCTTTTCCTGCTCATCTTGTGCAATTGCCACCGCCACAGCGCGGCGGGCAGACTGGATGGCGTGGGCGGCATCGCGAATTTGCTGACTAAGCAGAGGTAAGGCGTTACGCTCGGCAAGAGCACGTTCGGCGTCATGCGCCCTGCCCCGTAGCAATGTGACAATCAGGTTGAACATTTCAGGTCTCCCATCTATGAACGTTGTTCACGAAAGAGTTTTGCCACAGTCGTGAACATTGTTCAAGCTTTTTCTTGAACAATGTTCAAAGATGAAACTGGAGTGGTTAATGGCCAGTCGAAGAGAAGAAAAACGCGAAGACCTGAAGGCCCGGTTGATCGATGCCGCACGCAACAGGATAGCCGATGAAGGGCTGGCAAACCTGCGGGCGCGCGACGTCACGCAGGAGGCCGGTTGTGCGTTGGGAGGTCTTTATACGGTCTTTGCCGACCTCAACGAGCTCATTATTCAGGTCAATTCCTCAACGCTTAAAGCTCTGGAGGAATCGCTGGCTCTCACAGAAGTCAAGAACCGTACGCCAACAGATCGACTGCGCAATCTGGCACAGGGATATCTCAGGTTTGCGCTTGCCCATCGCAATCTGTGGAAGGCACTGTTCGACCACCATCCGCCAGAAAGCAGTCCCACGCCCCAATGGCATCTCGATGAACATCTGTTCTTGATGGATGTGATCGCTGAGCCCCTCGCGGAACTGCAACCGGATATGCCTGCGGAAGATAGAGCAATTCGTGCTCGCACCTTGTTCGGGGCGGTGCATGGGGTGATCAGCATCAGCCTGGAAGCGCGCTTCGTCGGCCTGCCGTCTGATCGGCTGGAACGCGAGCTCGACGAGTTCGTTCTGACCATCGCGGCTGGGGCGGTCGCAGGACGAGGGCCGCAGGCCCGAGGGGAATAGAGGCTTTGAAAACGCTCAGCTATTGTTCCAATGCCAGGATGGCTCGCTCCGTCGAGGGCAAGAATGAATTTGAATCCCACTCGGAATTAGCCGGTGTGCCACCCGTGATGAGGTCACAACGGAAAAGGGTTTCTGATCGCCAGCCCAACTCGGCACGCTGATAACAGCAAGCGAATGCGGATCAGTTCGGGCTTGCCCACTCGGTTTTAATGACGATGTTCGGATCGCGAAATTTTTTCGGGCAGCGCTACCACCTGCCATCGATACCGCACTTAAACGCGCCTGCTCAGCTCTTTACCGACCCGGCTGCCATGCCAGCGAGGAAATAGCGCTGGGCGATCAGATACAAGAGCAAAAGCGGGAGCGATCCCAGCACGCTCATAGCCATCATCTCGTTCCATTCAAAGGCGTGTTGGCCCATGAGCAACTCGATGCCAATGGGAACAGTCCGCATATCCATCGACTTCGTCAAAGTCAGAGCAAAGAGAAATTCGTTCCATGCCAGCAGAAATGTATAGACCGCGGTCGCGACGATGCCAGGCACTGACAGTGGGATGATCACGCGCCACAGCGCCGTCCAGCTTGACCCACCATCGACGAGCACCGCCTCATCGAGCTCCCTTGGCAGGGTATTGAGGTAGCCGGTCATGAGAAGGATCGCATAAGGCAGCGTGAAGACCATGTAGGTCAAAATCAGCGCAAAATAGGTGTTGAAAATGCCGAAGGCGACGACCATGCCGAAATAGGGGATCAAAAGCGTGATGGGCGGAACCGTCTGCGTACTGATGATGAACACGTTCAGCGTATTCTTGAACCGAAATGAATAGCGGCTGAAGCCATAGGCCGTCAGGATGGCGATCAGCAAGGTCAGAAGCGTTACCACTCCGGCGACGAGATAGCTATTGAGGAAGAAACGAACCTTGGCCGGGTCGTTGAAGATCGAAAGATAGGCGACGTTCGTGAAATCATTGGGCAGCAGCCGCGGCGGCAGGGCAAAGATCTCAGTGTTTGATTTCAACGAAGTGAAGAACATCCAAAGGATCGGAAAGCCCGCGAAGACCAGGCCAACCGCAAGTCCGAGATATGTCAGCAGCGTGGGTAGTATTGTGCGACTGAGGGAACGCTTTGCCATTGCCGGTCACCTGGCCTTCTGATGTTTGATGTAGAAGTACGTGGCGCCCATCGAGATCATCAAAATGACGATTGCGCTCGCCGAGGCACGGGAAAATTCGTAACTCGAAAATGCGAGTTTATAGGTGTAGGTGCTAAGCACCTCGGTCGAGTAGATCGGACCACCCCCCGTCGTCATCCACACGAGGGGAAAGACCTGCATTGTCCAGATGAAGTCCAGCAGGGCGATGCTGATGATGATGGGCATCAGTTGCGGGATCGTGATGTAGCGGAATTTTTGGAACTCGTTAGCGCCATCAATGCCGGCTGCCTCGTAGAGATCCTTGGGTATGCCCTGAAGACCGGCGAGAAGGCTCACCATATAGAGCGGGTATCCCGCCCAGATATTCGCAAAGGTCAAAGCATGCAGCGCGGTTTTCGTCGAAGAGAACCACTCGACCTTGAAGTTGATGATGTGCAACGTCATCAGGATGCTGTTGATGACTCCATTGGGATCCAGGAGCAATCGCCAGATGATGGCGATGATCACCGCCGTGAAGAGCCACGGCAAAATGTAAAGAACCCGCAGGATGCTTCTGATCAAGGGGTCGACACGTTGGCTGTTTAGCAAAAGGGCAAAGGCAAGACCGATCAGAAGATGAAAGATGACGCTCATCACAGTGAAGTAGAGCGTGTGCCCGACCGACTGCCAGAAAACCGGATCTTTGAAGATCGTCACATAGTTCTGCAATCCGACGAAAGCCGTGTCCTTTTTCGTGATCGCGCCGTCCATCAGAGAATAGCGTAAGACGGTGATCATGGGAAACAGCATCAGCAGGCAGAACAGAAACGTCGCCGGAGCAACATAGAAGTAGGCAACAAGCCTCTTTCTCGTTTTGTAAGACAGCATGCCACGCTTGCGCGTTTTCGCTTGCGTCCGGATGATAGTCCCTGTGGCGAGGCTCATGAGATGTGATTTCCGCCTATCGTGAAACGCATCAATTCTTCCTGATGCAGCGGCAGCGCGACAAATGCTATCACGCTGCCGATGATTGCCGGTAAAGACCCTACTTTTCGAACTCGACCAGCCACTGCTTTTGCGTGTTGGCGGCCGCCTCCTTCGCGGTTTGCTGGCCGTCGAACATCTTTTGAACTTCGACGTTCATCTGCCGCATGAGATCTTCGGCTACCGGCAGTCCGACGAATTCGTTGGCCAGCTTCCCGCTTTGGAATATCTTGAAGGCTTCTTCAAACAGCGGGTCCGATTTCGAGAAGTCGGGTTTGGCGTGAATATTGCCCGGGAAGGCATTGGCGACCGATACGAGGCGGCTGTTCACTTCGGGGCTCATCAGATATTCAACGAGCTTCCAGGCCTCCTTCTTGTGCTCGCTTTTGTCGCTGATGCCGATACCCCATGAAGCATAGGGCAACCCGCGTTTGCCGCTATAGCCGTCGACTGCTGGAAGGGCCGAGATGCCAAACTTGAGATCGGGGTTACGCTGGCGGATGAGGTTGATGTGAGCGAGTGAATCGATCATCATGCCCACGCGGCCATTGACGAATTCTTCGACCTTGTCCTGCTCCTTCTTGGCAAAAATACCAGGCGCGATGACGCCGGCGTCCTGCAGCGACTTGATATATTCAAGTGTCCCGACCACGGAGGGGTTTTCCAGATCGGGCCTGCCATCCTTCAGCATGGACGCTCCGGATGCCCAGACCCAGGACATCACGTCATTCTGGATACCGCCGGGATTTTGCAACGAAAGCGGTAGCACCCACCCGTACTGGTTCTTGTCCGCATTGGTCATCTTTTTCGCAGCATCGGCGAATTCTGTCCGGTTGGCCGGCGTCTTGCCGATGCCGGCAGCCTTTGCCAGATCGAGGTTGACGAAAACCGGATAGACGAACGAAGCAAGCGGGAACATGACGCTTTGGCCGTTGACCTTGATAATGTCGGCGATCTGGCTTTGATCATACTTGGCATCAGCCATCAGGCTGTCCATCGAAGCGATTGCGCCCTGCTTTGCCAAGCCGTTGACCCAGGCTCCGTCGAGGCCAACGACATCGCTGAGCGTCCCCGACGCGGCACCGACAACGATCTGATCATGGGTGGCGGAATACGGGCCGCTGACGAGCGTCACTTTGATGCCGGGGTTTGCCGCTTCGAAATCGTCCATGATGCTTCGCAAAGCACCGGCGGGCATTTCGGGCTCCCACCATTGAATGAACTCAAGATTGGTCTGAGCAAAGGCGCAGGTGGCCCATAGTGTCCAGACCGCCACAGCCGACTGGGCCGCCATGATATATCGTCTGACGTTCATGTTTCCCTCCCATTGAAACGATTTTGCTCGATCCTCCCGATCGAGATCAAAGTAGGGTCCTTTCGGGGTCTAGCTGTCAATGAAGAACTGTCATCGGCAAAGGTCGGCAGCCCGCAGGGAACAACAAAAAGCCCATAACCCGTTGAACGACCTTAGCTTTAGCGAGGGACCCCGAGACATTTTTTTTCGAACCAGCACATTGCTCGTGTCGCATTTTTTCTTTACTTTCGTAAACAAATGAAAGGCACCGCGCCCAAAGGAAAACAAATGAAAGGCTCGTTGATCGACGAAAAACGGGTTATGGCGGCCTCCTCCGCGCCGGTCGACATCGCAACTGAAAAAGGCTTCGACCACTTGGTCGCCGGTTGAAGCGCTCGGGTACCGAACAGCACAGACGGATCCGGACCTGCGGCTGCATCCAAGACGGCGTGCGTCCCTGGGCCGGTCTATGCACGCCAAGTGGCGTGGCGGAACGAGGAGCTTTGCGGTGAGAAGAAGCATGCTGTCTTGCGGCTGCCCACTGAGGCTCCGCTATCGCCGATCATGCTAGATTGCCAAATGCGTTTGTGGGTCGAAGAAGTGTAACTTGGCCGCATCGATGGCCAGATTTATCATCGCGCCCGGCCGCACCGAGCTGATGGCTTCGAATTTCGCTACGGCGTTTGCCGCACCGCTCAAATCCTCGACCGCATCGGGGTCGCCGGAGTCGATACGCACCGCTTCGATATTCAAATGAACGATCAGTTCCGAACCCAATTCCTCGATCGATCTTACGGCGGCTGGGATCGTCTCGTAGCGTGATCCAGATTCCAGACTGCTGTCGTAAAGGTCTTCTGGACGGATGCCGAAGATGATCGTCTTGCCGTTAAACCTCGTCAGAGCGGGAGAGCGCGCAAATGCGGTCGTCGATACCGGTATCGAAAAGGCGGGCAGATTGATCCTGCCGTCCTGCAGGCGGCCCTCGAACAGGTTCATGGACGGTGAGCCGATGAAACCCGCGACGAAGGCATTGACCGGGCGATTATACAATGCCTTGGGCGTGTCGACCTGCTGAAGGACGCCGCCCTTCAAGACCGCAACCCGGTCCCCCATGGTCAAGGCTTCCGTCTGATCGTGCGTTACATAGATCGTCGTCACACCCAACTGTCTTTGCAGGCTGACGATTTCGGCCCGCATTTGCACGCGCAGCTTGGCATCAAGGTTTGAAAGGGGCTCGTCCATGAGAAAGGCGGCCGGTTCGCGCACCATTGCGCGTCCCATGGCGACCCGCTGGCGTTGGCCGCCAGACAGCGCCGCCGGCTTGCTGTCGAGCAGGGTATGCAACTGAAGCGTCTTTGCAATTTCATGGACCCGCTTCGTGCGCTCGTCCTTGCTTTTGCCAGCAAGCTTCATCGAAAAAGCGATGTTGTCGAACACTGTCATATGCGGATACAGGGCATAGTTCTGGAAGACCATCGCGATATCCCGGTCCTTCGGCGCGAGATCCTCGACATTTTCCCCACCGATGCTCAGGGTTCCGCTGCTGATCTCCTCCAGTCCCGCGATCATGCGCAACGCAGTCGATTTTCCGCATCCCGAAGGACCGACGAGGATGAGGAACTCGCCATCATTTATCGTCAGGCTAAGATCCTTGATTGCGTGGAATTTCGTTCCGAATGTCTTGCAGATCCTGTCCAGTACAACAACAGCCACGGCACTTCCTCCCTACTATCATCGCCATCCGATCTTTCGGACAATCCTCCCGCGGCGACCGCAGATCGAAGCGAGCCGTCATCTGCACAAGCGCTCTTCCGATTGAAGGGCACCGGTGCAATGAACTCTCAGCCTGGAGGCGCAATCGGTCTGGGCACGGGCGCATCATCCTTGGCCAGCCACGCGAGACAGGCGCTTTGATCTGGCAGCGCCATACGGCCACCTGGGCCGGTCACGGCGATCGCCGCTGCGGCAGTTGCGTAAAGCGCGCAGGCGACAGGCTGCTTTTTCTGTGTAAGGGCAAAGGCATAGGCGCCGTGAAAACAATCTCCGGCGCCGGTCGTGTCGACCGCTTTGACCTCATAGGCCGGGACATGCCATAAAACACCATCTCCCGTCTGCCTGATATAGGATCCCCGTTCGCCGTCGGTCAGAACGACTGCGGTCCGGTCATCAGACCACAGCTTGTGCAGGATCAATGTTGGATCGGTTGCGCAGGAATAAGTCTGCGCAAATTTCAATGGCAATACCAGGTGATTGGCTAAGCTCATCAATCGTCCGGTTGCAGGCCCGATCGCCCATTCAATGTCTGCCACCACCGCCAAGCCCAGCTTACGGGCGCGGGCAACAACCATTTCGGCGTGGACGGCATAGCCGTCGACCAACAGCACCTGGGCTTGTCCAAGCGTCTCATCGGTCACAGCCTCGGAGGTTCCGTGCGGTACATCATCGTCATAGGCAATGAACCTGTCGCCGTCAGATCCGACGGTGATTACCGAACGTATGGGCGTGGCATCTGGGCGACGCGGCGCAAAGGATATATCGACTCCGTGCCGCTCGAGCTCGCGGGCGCTGACATCGGCGAGAGGCTGATCACTTAACCAGCCGACGAAACCAGCCCGCCCTCCCAGTTTTGCGACTGCAACGAGGGCGGTCGCGACATTGCCGCCGTGGTCCTGAGTTCGATTTGTCACCTTCCCTTTGCCGGCACTCAGCGGTCCGTCGACATAGATGATATCGTCGATCGCCAGGGCCCCAAAGCCCAGAACCTGAAGGTTGCGTGTCACCTGTGTCAACCGCCCGCGGCCGCGAGCGCCTCTTGCGGCTCCATACCACCGTGAATGACCAGCTTGAAGGCGCGTGCAGCCATCGTCGTGTCGCCGTGCCCCCACAGGTTTCGCCCCACCACGGCACCCTTTGCCCCCGCGCGCAAGGCATCGGAGGTCTGTGTCAGGGCCGCCAGCAGATTATCCGCCCTCGGACCGCCCGCGATAACGATGGGAACCGGACACGTGGCAACAGTCTCTTGGAATGAAGCGAAGTCCCCGGTATATCCGACCTTGATCACGTCGACCCCGGTCTCAAACCCGATCCGCACGGCATAGGCGATTTCATCGGGGGTGAATACGATCTTGCCGCCGTTTGAATAATCGCGCGGATAGACATGCGCAACGACCGGCATTTCAAAGCGAGCAGCGGCGTTGACGGTATCGGTAAGCCAGCGAATGTATTCGCCTTCGGTATTGCCGCGCACCGGAATGGCCACGGCCAGAGCATCCGCACCATAGCGTACCGCATCCTCAGGGGACGCGATCAACTGACGGATTCGATCGTCCGGCGTAAAGCAGCCGGCTTGAATAACCAGCGCCGCCTTGCCGGCATAGCCTGCCCACAAGTGACGCGCAGCTCCAGGCTGAATGCTGACATAGTCCGGCTCTCCGGCCATTACCCGCTTCAGGGCGCCCGGCAGATCCGCCAGACCACCCTCGCGGACGTTGCCATAGCCAACGAAGTGGTCGACGGCGCCACCGAATAAATGCCCTGACGGATGAGAAAACAGCCGTGACAGGCGAATCTTGGTTCCAAGGCCCATAGCAATGCCGTCCTTTATAGGTTCGATCTCGCGGGAGACCCTAACTCGAAAATAAACGAATACTCAATATTTCGATTTCTTTCGTTTTAATTTAAGTTTACGACTGCGAAGCTGACAAAGGCTGACATAGGCTTTTCTCTCGCCCTTTGAATAATATGGACGATGCCGTACTTTCGATTTTCGAAAGATCGGCAAGGCACAAGGCACCCTATTCGCAAGCCAATTCGAGGCTCTCACATGCTTGCAGAACAACGGCGACATCAGATTATTCTGGAACTTCAGCGGACCGGCCAAGCGCGCACCAGCCAGCTGGCGGAAAACTTCGGCGTCTCCGAAGTAACCATCCGATCCGACCTGGAAATTCTGGATGCCAAGAAGCAGCTCATCAAGACACATGGCGGTGCGATAGCTTTGCCGGCCAGTTCGCCCGCGGCTGCCTTTGAAGAACGTATGAACCGCAATTTCGATGCCAAACGACGCATCGCTCAGATGGCGGCACGCCAGATCATCGACAACCAATCCGTTGTCTTTGACAGCGGCTCGACTCTGCTGCAGGTCGCCATGCAAATGCCACCGGTCAACAATGTCGTGGTGGCCACAACCGCCATGAATATCGCGCAGCATCTGATGTATCGGCCAGGCTTGGACGTGCACATGATAGGCGGTCGGGTCTTTCCCAGCACTGTCAGCACGATTGTCTCGGATTCCGACAAGGCCGTGGGCGGTCTTGTTGCTCACCAGGCGTTCCTCGGCGCACATGCAATCGATCACTCGTTCGATGTCGTCGATGTCTCCGAAGACATCGCACGGACCAAACGCAATCTGGTCCGTATGGCGAGGCGCGTGATCCTGGTGGCGGATTCCAGCAAGTGGGATATTGGCGCATCCTCGAAGGCATTCTCGCTTTCGCGGGTCGATTTGATCATCACCGATACGGGCATGCCGCAGGGGATTCGCAGTCGTTTGGACAAACTAGGGGTCGAAGTTCGCTATGTATAGAGGGAGCGGCTACTGCTGCCGATTGTACTTTTTGTAACAAAAAAATTTTGCGCATGCGATCTTGTCAGGCTACAAACGCAGTTTGAAAAACATCACACTGACTGCCTTTGCGACATCAACGGACGCAGACGTTTCTTGGCGCAGAGAAACCAGAATTGCCAAGGGATAAGATGACGATCAAAACCATGGACGATTTCGCACGGTCCTGCGGCGTTTCTCGTCCAACGCTTTCGAGGTATTTCGATCGCCCGAGCAGCGTAAAGCCGGCGACGCGCAAACGCATCGAGGACGCGCTGTCGGCGTCCGACTACCGCCCCAATCTCTATGCCCGCAACCTCAACCGCAAGAGGACGCGCAACATTGGCATTCTCGTGCCCGTCATAACGGATCCATTCTATGCCGAAATGGTCAACCGTCTGGAATTACTCGTCCGTGGCGAAGGTTACTGGCCAATCGTAATCTCGTCCCACGGCCTTGCGGATCTTGAAGCCGAGGCTGTGAACACCCTAATGTCATTGAAGGCCGCTGGCGCGATCGTCGCACCTTTGGGTCTCGCTTCCGATCCTGGCATCTTCGAAAAACTTCGCGAGAACATTCCCATTGTCTACTTCGATACGTTCATCGAAGGAAACACGCCGTTCGTTGGCAACAACAACGTCCAGAGCGTTGCGACCATTGTCGACTATCTCTGTCGATCGGGCGAGCCGCCTGCTTATTTCGACATTCCCCATGTCAATCACAATTCCGGGGAGCGGCTGGCAAGCTATATCGCCACGATGGAGTCGCTCGGATTTTCACCGGTGGTGTTTGGCAACACTGAGAGTTACGGCTGGAATTTCGAACATATGGGTTATGAGCAGACCGATGCGATGATCACGGCCGGTACGCTTCCGGGCAGGACAATTCTTTGCGCGAACGATCGCCTCGCCTTCGGCGCGATGGCAGCCGCCCATTCGCGCGGCCTGCGCGTCGGCCGCAGGAGCGACAGTGATCTCCGCATCGCCGCCCATGACGATCACCCCCTCAGCCGCTACACTTGCCCGCCATTGACGACAATGGCACAGGACTTCACGGCCATGGCGCGCAGCAGCGTCGAGGCGCTGCGTTCAATCCTGGACGAACACGATGATTCTGAAGGGGCCACTGCACGAAAAATCATACTCGACGGGACATTGATGATGCGTCAGTCGGCGTGATCGACAAGGCTGCGCCATCCCGATACGGCCTCTTCCACCGCCCGCCGCGCCGCCGAAATGTGCCGTCCCATGGAAACGAAGCCATGAATCTGATCGTCCCAACGCCGCAAGATTAAAGGGATACCGGCCTCGGCAAGCCGGCGGGCATAGGCCTCCCCTTCGTCTGCGAGAATATCGTGGCCAGCAATCGCCATGAAGGCCGGCGGCACACCCGCGACAGTCTCGACGACAAGGGGAGAGACGCGCCAATCGCCGATGTCAGTGGCATCGCGGACGTAATGATCCCGGAACCAATGCATCGTCGAGGCGGTCAGACCGTATCCTTCCGAAAACCTGACATAGCTGTCGGCTGTCTGCCTTGCGTCAGTGTTGGGATAGAACAGAAGTTGCGCCGAGATCTTCCGAGCAGCGCCATCTCGCGACAAAAGTGATAAGACAGCGGCCAGATTGCCGCCGGCACTATCGCCGGCGACCGCGATCCGATCTGGATCGATACCAAGCCAACTTGCCTGCTCCACCACATGGGCAAGGGTCGATACGCAGTCCTCCAAGCCAGCCGGAAACTTGTGCTCGGGTGCCAACCGATAGTCGGGGCAAAATACAATACAGGCACCGATATTTGCAAACCACCGGCAGATCTCGTCATGGGATTCAAGCGTGCCCACAACCCAGCCGCCGCCGTGAAGGTAGACAAGGGCCGGCGCATTGGCGATCGGAGCGCCCCGGCCGCGATAGATCCGGAGCGGGATCGGGCCGCCCGCCCCAGGTATCGTCCCGTTCTCGATGGCGGCAACTGCTTCGCGATCGCCCTGCAATATCGGGCAACCGGCGTCATAGGCAGCGCGCGCCTCGTTCGCGGTCCCGAGTTCAAATGGCAACTGGTTGGCAGCGCGAGCGAGTGCCAGGACATGTGCAGCGCCGGGATCCACTTGATGTTCCATCCATTTCCCTCAAGCAAGCAGGCTACGCGCCTCATCTTCGCCGAGCAACGGTGGTCGCGCAACTGTGCCTGCAACCGCAGCCGCGCTGCGGCTCTCGCTGGACGCCAGGGTCGCTTCCATGATCTCGAGAACATGGAGCGCTAGGTCGCCGGAGGCGCGCGGCGCCGTGCCCTTGCCAAGCGCGCCGACGAGATCGGCAACGCCCAGCATGCGGTAATTGGCGCGGTCGGGAGCGTTAAAGGGCCAGTTTGAGGCGCCATACGGGTCGCCCTCGCTTTCGAAATCCTTCCATACCGCACCTCGCTCGGAGAGCGAAACTCTTCCGCCAAAGGTATCAGGATCGGGCAAGCGCAACGAAGCTTCGGTGCCGTGCAATTCGATCGGATGATTGGAGTGGCGAAAGACATCCCACGACGCACCGAAATTCACCGTCGCACCCGACTGAAACTCAAGAAGCGAGAGCACGTTGGTCGGCGTCGCGACCTTGAAGCTGGTGTTCTTGAAGGGGCCGTCAGCGGTGATCAGCCGCTCTTCTTGGCCTTTCGTCGCCATCGCCATGACGCTTTTCACCGGGCCGAGTAGATTGACGAGCATCGTCAGATAATAGGGGCCCATGTCAAAGAGCGGGCCGCCACCGGGCTGATAATAGAATTGCGGATTGGGGTGCCAATGCTCCATGCCGCGGCCGAACATGAAGGCGGTGCCGCTCACCGGTCGGCCAATCGCCCCTGCATCCATCAGGCTTCGCGCACGCCGGCCGGCGGCGCCGAGGAATGTATCGGGAGCCGAACCCAGCAAAAGACCCCGACTTCTGGCTTCGGTCACAAGCTTACGACCCTCGGCAGCCGACGTCGCAAGCGGCTTTTCGGTGAAGACGTGCTTGCCCGCACTAAGCGCCGACATCGTCACGTCGAAATGGACGGCCGGGATCGTGAGGTTCACGACAAGGTCGATTTCGGGATCGGCCAACAGCGCATCGACCGCCATTGCCCGGATGCCGTATTCCTTCGCCCTCAGCGCCGACATGTCAGATGAGATGTCTGCACATGCCTTCAGTTCGATGCCGGCAAACAGGGCAGCGTTGCGTAGATAGGTCATAGAGATATTGCCGCAGCCGATAACGCCGATGCCGAGCCTGGTTCCCAAATGTGCTTTCATAAATTGGCCTCCCCGCCAATTCAGATACTGCGACCATAATCGATGGGCATCGCTGCCGTGACAGCCGCTATAGAACATTTTATTTCTTGACGCGCGATAATTTTTTATAAAACATGCGGAAATAGAGGGCCAGCAGCGGCAGGCGGCCCGCCGTGCGAGGCAGGGGTTATTGATTGAGACGGGCAAGAACGTCGCTTGGCGAGCCGCGTTCTTCCTCGAGAAGGAGATCGCGAGCAGGTGCGTTTGGAATGAGCATCGTGCAGCAGCGGCAGGTGATCTCATCTGGCATGGTGGAAGGCCACGCACCATCTCGCCCATCATGAATGGCGCCGATCATCCCGGTACAGCAACATATCATCGAAGGTCCGAGACGGGACGATATCAAGGAATAGGGCATGAGTATCAGGGACCTGAAAGTTGGCTGCCAGACGTTCACCTGGGAAATGCTCGGGAAAAACTGGAATGGCGGTCCGGACGATCTGCTGGAAGCCATTGCCCAGGGCGGCTATGCGGGCATCGAGATTACCGACACGATGATCGGCCACTACGCAGACAGTCCCAATGATTTCGCCGAAAGCCTTCAAAAACATGGCCTGACCCTCGTGGCCTTGGCGATCGGCTCGAAAAGCGGCTTCACCGTCAAGGAAGAAATCGAGAGCGATCTTAGGACCACACAGCGCTGGATAGATTTCGCGGCCGTCTTTTCTGGCGCCCTCGTTTCGATCGGCTCGGCGACAGTCGTCTCTGAAGGACCACGCAAGGCGAAATTCGAGATCGCCGCGGAGTTCTACAATCGCGCTGGCGAACTGGGCAAAGCATCGGGCGTGGATATCGCCCTGCATCCCAGCTCGCACCACAACACGCTGCTGTTCGACCGTGGCGATTATGACCGGATCTTCTCGCTCGTCGACGAGAACCTCGTCGGCTGGGTACCGGATACCGGCCATCTCCTGCGCGGCCATGCGGACATGATCGATACGCTGCGGACCTACCAGGACCGCATCCGCTATCTGCATCTGAAAGATGCCGATGCGAACGGCAAATGGGCCATGCTTGGCAATGGGGGCTGCGATACGCCCGCCGTGATCGACATCGTCGCTGCGGCGCCAGGCTTCAATGGCTGGCTGGTACTGGAAGAGGAATCGGACACGGCAGCCGCTGACCCTGCGACTGCCGTCAGGACGAACCGTGAAACGATGCGCCGCTATGGTGCCTGAGGAAGAAGTCATGATCCCCAAGGAAGATCGACGGCTGCGCGTGGGCGTGCTCGGCTGCGGCCCGATCGCACAGTTCGCCCATCTCCAGTCCTGCGCGAAGGCCAGGAATGCCGACCTTTATGCAATTTGTGACGCAGCACCCGACCTGCTTGCGCGCATGGGCGCGACATACGAGCCCCGCAAGATGTATTCCGATTATGACGCAATGCTTGCCGATCCGGAACTCCAAGCCGTCATCATCGCCACATCAGACGCCTATCACGTGCCGATGTCGATCAAAGCGCTCGATGCTGGAAAGCATGTTCTGTGCGAAAAGCCCACAGGTGTGTCGATCGAGGAAGGCCAGGCGCTCGCCGAGGCCGTCAAGCGCTCCGGCAAAGTGCTGCAGGTCGGCCACATGAAGCGATTTGACCCGGCACTGGAGGCTGCACGGGATTTTGTCCGTGACGACATCGGCGAGATTTTCGCGCTGAAAGCCTGGTACTGCGACTCCACCCACCGCTACACAAACACCGACGCGGTCCAGCCACTGCCAATCACCAGCAAGTTCGCCAGGAAACCCGCCGGAAATCCCAAGGCTGACCTGCGCCGGTATTTCATGCTGGCGCACGGTTCGCATCTCGTCGATACCGCGCGTTTTTTGTGTGGCGTGATCGTCGCGGTCCGAGCCCGGCTTCTCGAGCGTGCCGGCGCCTATTGCTGGTTCGTGGAAACCGAATTCGCCAACGGCGCGCTCGGACACCTCGATCTGACGGTCGCGGTCCGCATGGACTGGCATGAAGGCTTCCACCTTTATGGCGAAAATGGCTCAGTGATCGCCAAGACCTTCAATCCCTGGTACCTGAGGGCGAGTGAGGTCGAAATCTTCCACGAGAAGGACGCCACGACGCGCAAGCCGCTGGGAGCCGATGGGCACTTCTTCCGCAGACAGCTGGAAGGGCTAGCCGAGACCGTACTGCACGGCGCGCCGATGCGAGGTGCTAATATCCACGATGGCATCGCCTCCATCCGCGCCATGGTCGCCATCGCCCGCTCGGTAGAAACGGGCCAACGTGTGGAACTTGCAACCGTCACGGGATCGGTCTGATGCAGCTCGGCATCTTTGCAAAGACCTTTCCCGGTACCGATCCTCAGCGAGTGCTTTCGGCCGTGCGTGAAAATGGCTTTGCGACGACGCAGTTCAATCTCGCCTGTGTCGGCCTGCCGTCGATGCCAAATGCCGTTGCGCCGGAAACGATTGCCGCGATCGGTGCGGCATCCAGAAGTACCGGTGTTTCGCTGGCGGCGCTTTCAGGGACCTATAACATGGCTCACCCGGAAAAAACCGTGCGCGATACGGGATTTAAACAGCTTGCGATCGTGATCGAGACGGCAGCGGCCTTGCAGATTCCGCTGGTGACACTCTGCACCGGCAGCCGCAATGCCCAGGATCAATGGATGGGCCATCCGGACAACGCGCTTCCAACTGCCTGGGCCGATATGGCGGCCGAAATGGAAAAGGCGCTGGAACTTGCCGAGCGGCACGACATCTATCTTGGCATCGAGCCGGAACAGGCAAACATCGTCACGTCTGCCGCTGATGCGGTGCGGCTGATCAATGAGATGGGTTCGAAGCGCCTGCGCATCGTGCTCGATCCGGCAAATCTCTTCGAGCGGGCAACGGCGGCCGAAGTGTCCGACATCGTCGAAAGGGCGGTCGATGTCTCGGCTGGTCACATTACGATGGCTCATGCCAAGGATCGCCACGCCGATGGCCGCTTTGCGACAGTGGGTCAGGGTATCGTCAATTTCCCAGCCTTCGTCAACAGTCTGCGCGTGACCGGTTTCGACGGTCCGCTCGTCGCGCACGGTCTTGCGGCAGTGGAAGCACCCGCCGTCGCCAGGTACCTTTCGGATCTGGTCCGATGAAGACGCACATCACCTTCAGACGAGACGACGCCGATCTTTCACTCCACGAGAGCGGGGCAGGCGACGCCTTGGTCTTTCAACACGGGCTCGGAGGCAGCGAGGCGCAGGTCGCCGAGGTTCTCCCTCAGGGCCTCGACTGGCGGCGGATCACGACTGAGTGCCGCGGGCATGGCAGTTCGACGCTCGGCACGCGGCGCCCCTTCTCGATTGCGATGTTTGCAGCCGACATCATCGCCGCTGCAGACGAAAAAGGTATAGGCCGGTTCATCGCCGGCGGCATCTCCATGGGCGCAGCCATCGCGCTGCATCTGGCAAAAACACATCGGGAACGCGTCATGGGCCTCATCCTGGTACGGCCGGCCTGGTCGTTTGCTCGCGCTCCCGACAACCTCGAACCGATCCGCGAAATCGCGGCACTGCTTCGATCCCGTTCGCTTGCCGAAGGCCGGGCGATCTTTGCAAGCTCGCTAACGGCCGAGCGCCTGCGCCTGGAGGCGCCGGACAATCTTGCTTCCCTGCTCGGCTATTTCGAACGCCCGGATGCGTTGGCCTTTGCCGACGTACTGGACGACATCGCTTCGGATGGAACCGGCGTTTCGCAAGAGGATGCGGCAAGCCTCGCTATTCCCGCTCTGGTCCTCGCCAATCGGCAGGATGCCATTCACCCTCTCGCCGTCGCGCAATTGATGGCCGATACGCTTCCAGATGCGCACTTCCTCGAAGTGCCTGCAAAGGCAGCCGCTCGCGAAGCGCATTTCGCCGCAGTGCAAACGGTCATCCGGCAATTCCTCGACACGCAATTCAAACATCGGAGCCTTGCTCATCCATGACGTCGAAATCTCTCTTGGGTGGCGCCATCGCCGCATTGCCCCGGCACAGACTGCTCGGCGAATTTTCGCTCTGGTCCGCAGATCTTGCCAACGTCGAGCGCGACCTTCACCGCATCGAGCCCTATGTCGATCTTCACCATATCGACGTTGCCGACGCGTGTTTCACGCCTGGCTTTCTGTTCTTTCCCGATTTTGTCGCCCGCATTGCCAAGCTGACGGCAAAACCCATTCATGTGCACCTGATGGTCGAAGCCGAGATTGTCGAGGAGCAAACACGCCAGTTCATCGAGGCGGGCGCCGATCTCGTCAGTGTTCATGCCGAGACCGGCGAAGCCGGTTTGCGCGCGATAAAACTTGCAAAGCGGCTCGGGGCAGAAGCCGGCGTCGTTCTGCGGCTGGAAACACCGGTCGCCGAGGCAGAACCGTTCCTCGCCGAGGTCGCCTTCTTCACGCTGCTCGGGACGTCGATCGGCGTCAAGGGACAAAGCCTTTCGGACAAGGCCTGCGGGCGACTGGGCGAAGCGCGGGCGATGATCAGGCGTGCCGGACGCGAAAAGGCAATTGTCCTTGCTGCAGACGGCGGCATTCGCGAACAGACCGTTCCGCTGTTGCGGGCAGCTGGGGCGGAGACGGTCGTGCTCGGATCACTGGCGTTCGGCGACGAGGATCTGCCAGGTCGTATTGCTTGGCTGCATGCTTTGGAAAGCCCGTTCTGATGAGCAGGATTGCGCTTGCATTCGATCTGGGCGGGACGGAGCTGCGCGCCGCACTGGTTGGTGACGGTGGCAATCTGCTGGCGTTCGCCTCCATGCCAACACTTGCCAACGATGGACCGGATGCGGTCATCGAGCAAATCGCGATGCTCGCGCAGAAAACCTGTTCGCAAGTTCCCGACGCCAAGCCGCTTGGTATCGGCATCGGAGCGCCTGGCCCGCTCGATCCGGTCGCGGGCATCCTTACCGCACCACCAACCCTGGCGGGCTGGCGTGAAGTCCCGCTTGCGAGCCGCCTTCAGGACCGCTTGAACCTGCCTGTGCGGCTGGAGAACGATGCGAACGCCGCCGCTCTCGGCGAATGGCATTTCGGGGCCGGCCGCGGCGCGGCCTCACTGGTTTTCGTCACCGTGTCTACCGGCATCGGCGGCGGGGTGATCTCCGACGGCCGCATCGTGCATGGACGCCGAGGGCTCGCAGGCGAAATCGGCCATATGACCATCACGAGCGAGGGCGATCGATGCCTTTGCGGGGCGGTGGGCTGCTTCGAGGCTGTAGCGTCGGGTACTGCGCTTGGCCGGCGTGCCACCGCTTTAACAAAGCCAGGCGACGGCTCGACGCTGCGAAGGCTGTCGCGCGAGGGCGACGTGACGGGCCGACATGTCGTCGAGGCTGCGCGAAGCGGTGACGAAACAGCACTTGGGCTGATTGACAGGGAAGCACGCTGGCTGGGCATCGGCTTCACCAATCTGCTCCATCTCTACTCGCCCGATATCATCGTCATGGGTGGTGGAATTTCCTATGGCTATGATCTGCTTCGCAAACCGATCGAGGCGACCATTCAGGAGCGAGCGATGCCGGCCTATCGCGACGTGCCGGTTGTGCCGGCGCAGCTCGGCGGGCATGCCGGCTTGGTGGGCGCCGCAAGCTTGATCCTTCTCAATTGAAAGATGCCCGCAAACTGCAAGATTTTTCAAGGCTGGATCCCGAGCCCAACGAGGCACGAACCTTCGAAAATGAACAGCATTTTGCAGGGGATTCGAGCACTGCGGGCAGCCTCAGAGCGCAGTGACATGCCCCCTATGACGCGTCTAAACAGTCTCACGCCTCCTTGGCATCCCTGCATTGGTAGCGGTGCAAGGGACGTGTAATCGCCCTGGCCCGTGCCCTAGCGCCCCAACCTTCATATTAAGCTTGACCGAGAGTGGAGAAAAATTGACCAAATGGTCAGTTTTTGATCTCCACCTCAACGGGACCTCTCTCAAGGAAACAAAATTACCTCGCCTTTTCCGCCACTTAAGCATTGGCACAAATTTTGCGTTATTTTAACTGCAATTGCACAAGTCAATCAGGGGAACAACATGACGCAGAAGACTTCCTTGGAAAGCGAGACTTCAGCTTCGGCGACGACCACTCTGTCTCGACGCAACTTTTTGAGAACGACGGCCGCCGGCGCTGCGGCGACTGCGCTCGGCAACTTCACGATCTTTTCGCGCCAGGCACGTGCAGCAGAGCCGCTGCGCGTACTGTGCTGGCCAGGGTATGAAGAGCGCGACGTCATCGGCGAGTTCGAAGATCTCTACAAGACGAAGGTGGAGTTCAAAATCTATATTGGCGGCGAGCAGATGCTGCAGTTCTTTGCCCAGACCCCGCCCGGCACTTTTGACGCCATCATCTCCGACGCCGAATATGTCCAGAAGCTGAAGGCCAGCAAGGCCATCGATGCTTACAAGACCGATGGGTTCGCAGAACTTGCCAACTATCATCCGAAGTTCCGCGATTTTTCCCCGACCAAAGGGGAGGCAGCCGGCACGGTTTACGGCATCCCAACACGCTTCTCCTTCTACGGCATTTCCTACAATACCGACGAGATGTCGGCAGAAGAGGCGACCGACTGGAACACGCTGCTCGATCAGAAATATGCAGGTAAGATTGGCATGTTCGACTGGTATCTGCCAAATCTCGGCAACGCCAGCCTGGCCATCAATCCCGGCAACCAGACCCCTTACACGATCAGCGACGATCAGCTTGCCAAGGTCAAGGAGTTCCTGACCAAGCTACGGCCGCAGATCGGTATGTTCGGCTCTTCCAACCAACCGATCGCGCAGGCAATGCTCGCCGGTGACATCGTCGCCTCCCCGACCGGCGACCTCGACATTGATCTGAAGCTTGCAGGCTACGACAACTTCTCATCGACAATCCCGAAGCAGGGCGGCATCCGCTGGCAGGAAGTGGCCTGCGTGTGCTCGGCCTCGAAGAACAAGGACCTCGCATTGGAATGGGTCAAGTACATGACCTCCCCCAAGGTCCAGTCGAAACTCGTCTATACGAAGGCTTTCAAAGCACGCGGCCCGAACATGAAGATCGTCGACTACTGGGATGACGAGCAAAAGAAACTGCTCTCCTATGTCCCGGACCCGCAGAACCCCGGCAAGATGCTGGTCGAGACGCTGATCGATCGCTCGATGCCGCGTGGTCTGCCGACGAACCAGCCCGAACAGGCCTGGATCGATATCTTCAACGAGTTCAAGACAGCCTGATCCCCTTCGTTCAAGCCAAGCGTCCCGGATATCCCGGGATGCCGCTCCATATCGTCCCGGATGCCCCATGACCCCTCCCCCCGCCGATCTCGAACTTCTGTCGATCACCAAGCGCTTCAGCGATTTCGTTGCAGTGGACTCGGTCAACCTTAAGGTGGGACGCGGGGAATTCGTGGCGATCATGGGTCCTTCCGGCTGCGGCAAGACGACCCTCCTGCGCATTATGGCCGGTCTTGAGACCGCAACGTCCGGCCAGCTCTATGTCCGTGGCAACGATGTCTCGGACGTGCCGGTCAACCTGCGTTCCACCCGGCTCGTATGGCAGAACTACGCGTTGTTTCCGCATCTCGACGTGGCCGCAAATATCGCCTTCGGCCTGACGTTGAAGCCCCATGATAAGGCGGTCGTTGCTGGCAAGGTGAAGGCGATGGCCGAACTCACCGGCCTTTCCGACTTCCTCGGGCGCAAGATCGGCCAGCTTTCCGGCGGCCAGAAGCAACGGGTAGCACTTGCCCGTGCCCTTGTCACCGAACCGGAAATCCTGTTGCTCGACGAGCCGCTGTCGGCTCTCGACGCGCATCTGAGAATCCGCATGCAAGGTGAGCTGCGCCGCATCCAGCAGCAGCTCGGCATGGCCTTCATCTACGTCACCCACAATCAAATTGAGGCCTTCTCCATGGCAGACCGGGTTGTGGTCATGAACAAGGGCCGGATCGAACAGATCGACGGACCTGAGGAAATGTATGCCCGGCCGAAGACGGAATTCGTCGCCCGCTTCGTTGGAACCAA
Source organism: Rhizobium azibense (assembly GCF_004342325.1). Taxonomy (NCBI): domain Bacteria; kingdom Pseudomonadati; phylum Pseudomonadota; class Alphaproteobacteria; order Hyphomicrobiales; family Rhizobiaceae; genus Rhizobium; species Rhizobium azibense. The sequence continues at coordinate 677,255 of NZ_SMBJ01000002.1, forward strand.
CAATCTTTTTTCCGGGCGTATTCAAGCAATCGGTTCGGGAACGGCGCTCGTCCATTGCGCCCATGGCCAAGTGAACGTCGCGATCGATGATCCGCCACCGGTCGGCACCGCGGTCGTCGTGGTGGTGCAGGCCGACAGGCTCTCAAGCACGCCGACCGGCGCGAGCGGCGAAAATCGGCTCGAGGCCACCTTACGCGGGCGTGAATATGGGGGCTCCCACAATGTCTACCTGCTCGACCTGATTGACGGCACCGAGGTCAAGATGATCGTGCAGCAGGTGCTGCCGGTCGAGATCAACCAATCGGTCAGCACGTATTTTGCACCCTCTGATGCCTCACTAATCAGGGGAACGGTATGACGACAGTGCCCGGTGCACCATCCTCGAAATACATGAAGACACCAAATGACAGCCCGTTGAAGGTGTGGTTTCTTGCTCCCCTTGCCATCTGGCTGACCGTTCTCTTTCTTCTGCCGCTGGTGTTTCTTCTGTGGATCGGTTTCTGGCGGGTCGAGAATTTCCAGGCCGTTCCCGATCTCTCGCTCGGAAATTATCAGGAGATTTTCGCGAGCTTCTTCTCCCGCTCCCGCTACGGCCTGGCCCTGGTCCAGTCTCTTTGGGTGGCCGCCACCACGGCCGTTTTCGCCGTCGTCTTCTCCTACGTGGTGGCGCTTGCGATCGCTTTTGCGGTGCCGGCGCGCTGGCAGAGGCTTGCGCTTCTGGTTGCAATCGCGCCCTTCTGGTCGAGCTATGTGCTGCGCCTTTATTCCTGGCAGACGATCCTGTCGCGCAACGGCGTGATCAACTCGATCCTCAAGCAGGTAGGCCTGTCCGAGTACCGCATCGACATCATCTATACGCAAGTGGCCACCCGCATCGGGCTCATCCATTACCTGGCGCCGATCCTGATCGTTATTCTCTACGTCAGCATCCTTGCCATCGACCGGGTGCTGATCGAGGCGGCACGGGAACTGGGCGCCACCCGCTGGCAGGCCTTTACCCGCGTCATTCTACCCTTGTCACGATTCGGGCTGATGACCGCCGCAAGCTTTGCCGTTATCGTCTCGCTCGGCGACGCGCTTTCCGGCAATCTGCTCGGCGGTGGTGCCGGTGCCTCCATCATCGGCAAGCTGCCGACCTATGCTGGCATGATCATGTCGGACTATTCGAGCTCTACGAATCTGCCTCGCACTTCGGCGCTCGCAACCATTCTGATCGCCGTCATGGTGCTGACGCTGGCCGTCGGCTTCGTTCTGGCTGACAAGGCACGGCGGAGGATCGGCTGATGCGCGCCAATCCCTGGATCCTGCTCGGCCGGCTGTGGCTCGGCCTTGCCTATGCCTTCATGTTCCTGCCGCTTGTTGTACTCGTGCTCTTCTCGTTCCAGAAGAACCGCTTTCCCGGCTTCCCGCTGCAGGGATGGACGCTGCAATGGTACGACAAGCTGTTCACCGATGGCACGCTGATCAAGGCGCTGGGCAACACGTTGATCGTCTCGCCCGCCGCAGCCTCGGTTGCAACTGTGATCGCCTTCCTCGCGGCCTATGCCTTCAATCGTTTCACCTTTCGCGGAAAAACGACGTTTCTAGCCATGGTGACGCTGCCGATCCTCATCCCGCCACTCATTCTCGGCGTCGGCTTTCTCGGGCTTCTTGCGCGTTTGCACCTTTCGGGCACGCTGTTTGCCGTTTTTTTGACCCATGTCGTGTTGATCGTCGCGCCGGCGCTCGCCATTATCCAGCTGCGGCTGTCGCAAATGCCGGCCTCCCTGGAGGAAGCCGCCTGGGACCTCGGCGCAACCCAATGGCAAGCGGTCACCCGTATCGTGCTGCCCTTTGCCCTGCCCGGAATTCTTGGCGCCTGGCTGCTCGCCTTCACCTTCTCCTTCGATGAGTTCATCATCGCCTGGTTCGTCTCGGGCTTCCAGCCGACCCTGCCGGTCGCGATATATTCGGTGCTCGTCGCCGCGATCGATCCGTCGCTGAATGCCATCGGCACCATCGTCTTCGCCATCTCCTGTCTCGTGCTCGTCGGCCTGGAGCTGGTGCTGCTACCGCTTTTGATCGGCAAGTCCGAAAGCCGATCATAACCCAACTCAAACCCGAGTGACCCATGAGCCTGTTCTTCCGAAATGCCACCATTTTGTCCATGGACAAGGTTCATGGGGTAACTCCGTTTTCCGGCGACCTGCTCGTCGAAGGCGACCGCATCGTGGCGATCGGGGCGAACCTTCCCGTGCCAGCGGGGGCGCGCGTCATCGATGCTGGCCGCAAGCTGTTGATGCCGGGCCTCGTCAACGCACACCTGCATTCCTGCGAGACCTTCTTCAAGGGCCGCTACCACGGCATGCCGCTCGAGGTCTGGATGCTCTATTCCTACCCGATCCTAATGAAGGAACCGATCTCCGAGCGGCTGCTCTACCTGCGCAGCCTGCTGACGGCAATGGAATCCCTGAAGGCTGGCGTCACGACGCTGGTCGACGACTTCTTCGATCCACCCGGCTTCGATTTGAACCGCCTGAAGCTCGTTTTCGACGCATACGACCACGCCGGCATCCGTGCCAATGTCTCCCATTGCGTAATCGACAAGCATGTCTTCGACACCATGCCCTATCTGCGCGAACTGATGCCGCAGGACCTGCAGGACGAGGTGGAAGGTCCCTCGATCACCCCGGACGAATATATAGCCTACTGCCAAGCGGTCTTCGCAACCCAGCATGGCCGCGCCGGCCGGCTCGGCTTCATGATCTCTGCCTCTGCGCCGCAGCGGTGCTCCACCGAGATGATGCAGGCCGGCATGGGCATGGCACAGGCGAAAGGCGTGGCATATCACACCCATGTTCTGGAAACGAAAACGCAGGCGGTCACCGGGCCAAAGTTCTACGGACGGAGTCTGATCCGCTACATGCACGAAATCGGCATTCTCACGCCCAATACCACGATCGCCCATTCGATCTGGGTGAGTGAGGACGACATTGCGCTGATGGGTGAGGCAGGCTGTTCCGTTGCCCACAATGCCATTTCCAACCTGAAACTGGGCTCCGGCATCGCGCCCATCCGTCGGCTGCTCGATGCCGGCGTACATGTCGGGCTCGGCACGGACGGGCTTTCCAGCAACGACACGGCCCGCATCTTCGACGTGATGCGCTTGGCCGCCCTGCTGCACGAAATCGCCACACCCGATACCGAGCGCTGGATGACGGCGGCCGAAGTGCTGCGCTCGGCCACGATAGAGGGCGCCCGCACGGCAATGCTCGGCCAGGTCACAGGCTCGCTCGAGGTTGGCAAACGCGCCGACCTCTTGATGATTGATCTTTCCGGCTATGATTACATGCCGTTGAACCGGCTCGATCATCACCTCGTCTATTGCGAAAACGGTTCCAGCATCCGCATGGTGATCGCCAATGGCGAGGTCGTCGTCGAGGACGGCAAGCTGTTGACAATCGACGAGGCGGAGATCTTCGCCGAACTTGGCGAGCTCTTACCTGCCTATCTTGCCGAGCACGCCTATCTCGAAAATCTAAACGCCCGTTTCGAGCCATATATCCGAGAGATGTACCGACGGGCGACCGTCCAGAATATCGGCATCAACCGCTACCAGGGCGACATGCCGCTCTGGCCCGGCCCCGACCGGCGGGCAGGCTGATCGATGTCGCTCTTCCTGCCGGCCCAGGTCATTCGCGCCAAGCGCAATGGCGAGCGATTGTCCGATGGCGAGATCAGCCGCTTCGTCGAGGGCATCACCAAGCGCGAGGTCTCCGAAGCGCAGATCGCTGCCTTCACCATGGCGGCCTTTCTCAACGGCATGACGCCGCAGGAGACGGCCGCGCTGACACTTGCCATGCGCGATTCAGGTAAGGTCATCGACTGGTCAGGCTCCGGCATTGCGCACCGAACGATCATCGACAAGCATTCGACCGGTGGCACCGGCGACGAGAAGGTAAGTCTCATCCTTGCGCCACTTGTCGCAGCTTGCGGCGTCCATGTGCCGATGATCTCGGCCCGCGGGCTTGGCCATACCGGCGGCGAGGTGGACCTGATGGAGGCGATCCCCGGCTGTGATATCGCTCCGCCGGCGGACCGGTTCGTTTGCGCGATGGCAACGGCGGGCTCTGCGATCATCGGGCCGACGCGGGAGCTTGCTCCGGCCGACGCTGCGATCTATTCCGTGCGGGATGTGACAGCAACGGTAGAATCGATTCCACTGATCACCTCGTCGATCCTGTCCAAGAAGCTCGCATCCGGCGTTTCAGGCCTGGTAATGAGCGTCAATTACGGATCCGGTGCTTTCATGCCCACCTTTGACGATGCCAGGGCGCTGGCAGAAAGCCTGATTTCGGTCGCCGAAATCGTGTCGTTGCCGATCGTTACTCTGCTGATCGACATGGACGAGGTAATGGGGGATGCGATTGGCAGCCGGCTCCAGGTGCGAGAAGCCATCGACTTCCTGGGCGGGCAAAAGCAGGAGGGCCGCCTGCGGCGTCTCGTCATCGCTCTATCAGCCGAGATCCTGTTGATGGCCGGGCTGGCGACGTCTACAGAGGAAGCCGAAACGCTGCTCGAGGCCCGTCTCGCCGACGGTTCCGCACTCGATCGTTTCAGCCGGATGGTCGCCGCGCTCGGCGGCCCCACCGATCTGATCGAAAACCTGGATGAATATTTCCCGACTGCGCCCGTCGTCGCACCGGTGCCGTCCAGTGCTGACGGTCATGTGCACGGGATCGACGCCTATTCGATGGGGCTCGCTATGGTCGGCCTCGGTGCCGGGCGGAAGATCGCCAGTGACTCAATCGATCACGATGTCGGACTTACCGGGATGGTTCATGTCGGTGACCTGACCAAGGCGGGCGATCCGCTGTGCGTGCTTCACTGCCGTTCGCAAGCCGATTTCGACACGGCAGCGCAGGCAATCCGCGCCGCCGTCCTTGTTGAACCCGCTCAGCCGGAGCGCCGGCGCGTCGTCACCGGGCGCCTTTCCACACTCAATCAGAAGAGCTGAAAGATCATGGCTTTTGCCCAGGACCACGCGATCACCGACATCTGCATTCTCGTCAAGGACGTTGAGCGCAGCATCGACTTCTATGTCGAGAAGCTCGGCTTCAAGATCAACCGGCGAGCCGAAGGCTTTGCCGAATTCCACGGCGCAGGACTGACGCTCGCCTGCTGGGAAATAGACCATTTGAGTAAGCACACTGGTGTTTCCAATGGCAAGGCAGCCGGCCATCACAAGGCATGTATTGCCGTGCGCGTGCCTTCGCCATCGGCTGTCGACGACGCCTATGGCGAACTTAAGCAGAAAGGCGTCTGCTTCTACGGAGAGCCGACCGACTATGTCTGGAACGCACGCGGGGCATATTTCAGCGGCCCCGACGACGAACTCTGGGAAATCTATGCGTGGAAGGAAGGCGGCTCTGCCGGAGATTTTTGAGCCACTTCGGCTCACTTCAGCTGGAGCGCGCCTCGACTGGCGCGTAACGCCAGGGCTCCACGGTCGAAGGCCGGCCTTCCAGGGAAAGCATCGCCATGCGCGGCGCCGTTTCCGCGATCACCTTGCCGCGGCGGACGACGGAGAGCCGGTTCGCCTTCAGCCGGATGGCTTCAATCGTATCGCGCGCCTCCAGAAGGACGAAATCGGCGTTGCAGCCAGGTGCCAGGCCGTAACCACCAAGACCGAACACCCTCGCCGGATTCTCCGTTATCGCCCGGAAGCAAGATTTCACGGCGTCGCGGCTCGTCATGTGGCCGGTATGGACCGCCATATGGGCCACTTCCAGCATGTCCGCACTGCCGAACGAATACCAGGGATCCATGCAGGAATCCTGGCCGAAGGCAACGTTGACGCCAAGCGCCATCAGTTCCGGTACGCGCATCATCCCTCGCCGCTTCGGATAGACGTCGTGTCGTCCCTGCAGGACAATATTGGCGAGTGGGTTCGGGACGCAGTGGATTTCCGCCTCGGCAATCAGCGCCAGCAGCTTGGAGGCGTAATAGTTGTCCATGGAATGCATGGACGTCAGATGCGACCCGGCAACGCGCCCCTGCAGCCCGAGGCGCTGGGTCTCGAAGGCAAGGGTCTCGATGTGACGGGACAGCGGGTCATCGGTCTCGTCGCAATGCAGGTCGACCATCAGCCCGCGCTCAGCTGCGATTTCGCAAAGTGCTCTCACCGAAAGCCGGCCGTCTTCCATCGTGCGTTCGAAATGCGGAATGCCGCCAACGACCTCAACACCCATGTCCAGGGCTCGAACGAGATTGCCAGCGGCCGTCGGCGATCGGTAAAAGCCATCCTGGGGGAAAGCCACGAGCTGCAGGTCGAGATAGTCCCTCACCAGATCCCGCACCTCCAGCAGCGCCTCGACACCGACCAGGCGGTCGTCGCAGACATCCACATGGGAACGCACGGCAAGCAGACCCTGGGCGACGGCGAGATCACAGTAGCGAAGTGCGCGCTCGATGATGGCCTGTTTGTCGAGCAGCGGCTTCAGTTCGCCCCAAAGCTGGATTCCTTCCAGCAAGGTTCCCGACTGGTTGAGCCTTGGAGTACCGAGTGACAACGTGGCATCCATGTGGAAATGGATATCGATGAAGGGCGGCGTGACCAGCCTTCCGCCTGCGTCGATGACACGTCCGGCCTGCCCGGTGATATCGCTTTCGACGGCAACGATCTTGCCGCCGGTAACGGCAATGTCCATGCCGATGCGATCATCGGGAAGATTGGCATTCTTGATGAGGAGGTCAAAGGGCATGGCTCGGCTCCGTACGTTTCATCGATGTCACTCCCCTGGGCGCCGAATTCCTTGTCGGAATGGTCGTCTTATGGAAACAGAGTAGACGCTATCTGACCAAGTCGTCAATTTAGCCTCATGATTCTGCTTACTGAAAAGCGAAAAACAGTGCTGTTGCCATGACAGTCGCAAGTTTATATTGCACGACAAGAGCAGAGCTGATGCCGAGCGAAAGATGACGATGCCCCGAACCTCACCAAGAATTGACGAGAAGATCCGCGCCCGCAATATCCGGCTTATTCTGGACGTGGCTACGGACGTATTCTCTCGCAAGGGATTCGATGGGACACGCATCGCCGAGATTGCCGAACTCGCCGAACTGCCAAAGGCCAACATCTACTATTATTTCTCCTCCAAGGAGGAAATCTACTCAGCGATCATGATGCGCCTGATCGCCGGTTGGGACGAGGCCCTGACCAATATCCGCGCCGATCGCGAACCGGCCGATGCGCTGCGGGACTATATAAGGGCAAAGCTCGACTATACCCGCAAGAACCCCAGGGAGTCGCGGCTTTTTGCGAGTGAAATCATTCAGGGCGCACGTTTCCTGAGCCCGAAGGATCGCGCCCACATGCGCATGGCGACGGAGAAGCATGCTGCCGTCATCAGCCAATGGATACGTGAAGGTCGCATGGCGGCGATCAATCCGCGGCACCTGTTCATCATGCTTTGGGCAACCACACAGTTCTATAGCGATTTCCAGCCTCTTGCCTGCGACGCACTTGGTACCAAGACGATCAGGCCCGTCGATTACGACGCGGCGGCTGACACGATCGTGCGGACGGTACTGGCAGGGGTAATTCCTTCTTCGCCAGCAATTCCCTAGACAATCCGCTATCGGGAGGACATCAGCACAATTCTGCAATCGAACCGGAGGCCCTTGCGCCGATTTTTCAGGCGCAACGGTTCAACTAGACTAGGCCGCTGACTGGGGAACACCTTCCAAAGGCTTGCGCACGTGTGTACGTGGTCGACGGCCGCTTCGAACAGGACGACTTTTGATGAGGGCGAACAGGCCATGCATTGGAGATGGCCAAGCCGCTTCGGAGAGTTCTGTGCGCTTCCAACCCAGTTTATGTGCGGCCCAAATTCCGCTCAAAGCGTCCGGGTTCGACCGAATGTCCGAAGCAGCAGGTTGATCGATACAGCGACCTTGTCAATGTCACGAACGTCCTGGGAGTAACGCCCGGTATAAAGCTTGACGATCATTTTATCGCGAGCCGGCCCGCTAAGATCGAAATGGAGGTGCAGGTAGAAAGCCTCCTTGTCGCCATGGCGGGCAACGCTCCTTCGTCTTTGAGTGACCATTCTCAGTTCCGTTTTGAAGGGTGAAAAGCCTTCGAGCGACAGAGTGACATCGGCAGATGCAAAGCGCGTCTCCGTCGGCACGGCAACGACCGCCTTGTCGAGCGCCAGACTGACCAGGCGTCCGGGAACGTCGTCCACGAGAACCGCTTCATCAAGTTTGAACGCATTGAAGAGCCGTCGCGGTTTCTCGAAGCAGATTAACGACGCGATAGCGAGAACGACAATGTTGATGCCCGACCAGCAAGCCGCAATCGGCGAGAACTGCGCCTCGACATGGGAGGTCTCCGGCACAATATTGATGACAAGACCGATGGCCGTCGCCAAAATCAACGCTGCTATCCAGGCAAAACTGTATCCGTCAAATCCAATCGCCTCATTGCCGCTGCCCTTCGGGGTTACCCTGAAGGGTTTGCCGAAGGGACGCACGACACTCGAAATGACGGTTGGCAACATCCGGAACGTCGAAAAAGCGCCTACGGCACTCGATACGATAGGCAAATACCGCGTCGGTGTTATCCAAAGCATCAACAGGAAATAGGCCGTCAGCAACGGGACCTGATTGGAGATATAGTCTGCAGCGTTTGTGAAGTAGAGCGGTAGCAAGCCGAACCAGAGATATATGATCGGGATGATCAGTATCGTAAAGCGCACCAGATACTGGACCAACCACGACAGCGGAAGGAACATGATGCGTTGAAAAAGTGAGAGACCTGGGCCGCGCAGCGGGCCGTTATGAAGATAGAGTGTTTGAATTCCTCCCTGGCACCAGCGCTCGCGCTGTACGAAATAGCCAGTCAAATTCTCTGCGGCCAATCCCATCGACAGGCGCTCATTCAGGTAACGGGTCTTGTAACCCTTGTTGAGCATGGAAAGAGTGGTCAACAAGTCCTCTGTGATGGATTCGGTCGGAAAACCCCCAATCGCATCGATCGCCTTGCGCCGCGCGATCGAGCATGACCCACAGCAGAAACTGACGTCCCAGATATCTCGGCTCGGCGCGATCTCATCAAAAAACAGTCGCTGTTCGTCCGGCCAGATATTTTCGAGACCGAGATTTGTCTGCACCGGATCGGTGTTGAAGAAATGCTGCGGCGTTTGAACGATGCCGATGGTTGCATCGGAAAAGAAGGGAAGCGTTCGGCGCAGGAAGTGACGATAGGGCACGAAGTCAGCATCGAATATTGCGATGAAGTCGCCGGAGCTGACCTTCAGACCGTTGTTCATGTTGCCGGCTTTGGCATGGCTGTTGTCGGGCCGGGTGACGTGGATTGCTCCCCTCTCCTTGCAGTAGGCCTTAAGCCAATCACGACGCTGATCGTCGAGCACGTAGACCTTAAGCTTGTCTTGCGGATAATCGAGCGCAAGCGCCCCTATGATCGTTCTCTCCAGGACGTCGAGCGGTTCGTTGTAGGTAGGAATGAACACATCCACCGTCGGCAATTCATCCTCGTCACCGCTAAAGAAGTCCCGCGCGAGCCTATCCGCTTCTGCACTGCGGTCGACATATCGACTCATCAAGACCAGGAAGAGGACGACTTCAAAGAACGCGAGAATTTCTACGATGAACAGAAACCAGACCCAGTAGAAATTGGGGCCATCATTGGGATAAGGAAGTACCGTCTCGAACAACCGCCAAAGAATGTAGCGCAATGCAATGGCGCCAACGACTGCGCATGTGATCGCGCGCGTCCAGCTATGATTACGCGACCAGTTGAAGGGCCCAAGTAGAAAGAACGCCAAAACCAAAAACGTCGGCACCAGTGCTATGAGATACTGAACCACAGGCCTTCCACCCAGTTCCATATGCGGATGTTAGGTTTGGGCAGGCGCACCTGAACAGAACGCCCCACCTGGCAAAAGTTTGCAAAATCCGCATTGAGAGTTGAGGGAGACAGGCCCACGCGGATTCGATCGTTGCGTTTGGTCGTTTCGGGCTGATTGGCGGCCAGCGTGTCCTTCTCGGCGACCGCAGCGCTGCCTCTGACCGACAGCACCACGCCTTTGAAGACGTCGCCTGCGCCTAACAAGCGCACCTCTGCAGCAAGGCCAGGATAAATGGCTTGGTAATCGACCTCTGGAACAAGGATATCGACGAACAGATCGCTGCAATCGAGGATGCGCATCAGCTCGTTGTTGAGGATGACGTTCGAGCCGTTGACGACGTTGCTGCTCCATACGACTCCCTCGAAAGGTGATGGAACTGTTGCCGAAGTGAGGCTTCGGACCCGGTTTTCCTCCTCAATCAGCTGCTTTTGCACCTGTGCGGCCCGTGTTTCGTTCTCGGCGATGCGTGTATTGAGATCGTTGATACGAACAATCACCTCATCCTGCCGCTGGCGGGAATAGGGCACGTCGTTCTGGCCGTCACCGAGAACGAAAACCCCCTGGCGAACGGCTTCCAGCTTCTGTTCGAGCTGCGCAACGGTCAGGCCACTGATTTCGAGTTCGCCCCCCGCCGCTTCCCAGGCGGCTTTCGCGGATTCGACCATCTTGGTGGAGAGGATACCCTTGGCCTCGAGCGCCAGTCGCCGGTCAAAGTCGACCTGCGCGACATTGTCCTGCGCTTCTGAGACCTTGACCCGCTTGTTCAGGATTTCGACTTGTCGCTCCAGGTCGGCAATGGTTGTACGCGTAAAGACTTCCATGCGTGCACCCAACTGATCACGAAGCCGTACGAGCTCGTCGCGTTCCCGCTTTAGCGCCGTAACATGTTCGACGGCGGTCATATGGTCGGCCTGCAGCGACGTCAGTATTGCGCGGTTCACGCGGGCATTGTGTATCAAGGCGAGCGGTTCGCCTGCCAACACGTGCGCACCAACTTTTGGGGGTGCTTCTTGAAGCTCGCCGTCGATGGGAGCGTTCACGATCGCAAATCGTGCGTTCACTGTACCGTCGAGGCTTGTAAAGCCAGTCAGGCTGGGCAGCATAAGAACGATGACAAGCGCCAGCAGTGATAGGCCGACCAGAATACGGGTGATGCGGTGGTTCCAAATCATTGGCACTTCCGAAAATTTATCAACCGCAAGGCACTCATGTGAGGCTAGCGCAAAGTGAATGCAACTCCATCTTGTGGTGATCTAGGCGCATCACGGCGATGGGCAAGGGGAGAACCGGCTGCGCGCGATACGTGCAGTTGGTGTTGCAATAAGGTAATGAAGCAACTGTATTCGTTTTGTATCATGATGGACCGAGACGTGTCTTTTAGGCGATGTCGCCGTCTTTCTTTCGTCTGCTCAGCCCGAATGGTCTCATCAGGAAAAGCAGCTCAACAGTTCTCGATCATGTGAATATGGATTGACGTTGTAAGGCAGGCAGGTGGGTCGTCATTGCGACCGAAATGGGCAGCCAGTGCTTCAACGGCCGCTCGTACTTCAAGCGCCGGATCCTGGTCGATGATAGCATCAATCGACCCCTCGCGCATCAACTGGCGGCGTTCGTCCGTCAATTCATGCGTGACAAAGACGATTTCATTTCTCCTCCCGAGCGCATTCATCGCGCTGACCACCGATCGCGCTCACGCAGCCAGCGACGAAACGGTCGCAGCATCGGCTTGAAGCAGTCTCTGCCCCGTCTGCATCAAGAGCCGGGTAGACCCGCTCTCAGCCGGCAAGCGCCAACTGTTTCGATAGCAGGCCGCAGAAGCGAGAGACATTTGAAAGGCGTGCAGCACGCTCGAAGCCTATGGAACGCGTGGCCGGAACGAACATCTGGTCGGAATCAAAAGATACTGCTGAGCATGCGATTGCGAGATCAGCGCGCGCTGTTCCATCAAAAGCCCTCGCCTCAACTGGGTGCAAATTCGCCACCATTGACGTCGAGTATCGCTCCATTGATGAAGCCTGCCTCGCTGGATGCGAGAAACGCAATGGCCGCTGCGACGTCCTCGACCGTCCCTAGCCGGCTGACCGGGATGCGCTTGATTGCCTCGCGATTGGCATCGCTCGAGACTGGACCCGTCATTCCAGTCAGGATTCGCCCAGGGGCAACGACATTGGCGGTGATACCGAAAGATCCATATTGGGTGACGAGTGAACGCGACAGACCGGCCAGGGCTGCTTTCGAGGCGGCATAGGCCGGGCCGGCAATCAGCGGCCGCGTCCTTCCGGCCACCGATCCGACGAAGACAATGCGTCCGAAGCGGTTCTCTTGCATGTCGGGCAACACCGCTTGGCAGCACAACATTGCGCCAGTCAGATTGATCGAGAGCACATCGTCCCATTCCTTGCGCGGCATAGTACCAACCCGCGATGGACCATTGGCGCCTTTCGGCGAAACACCGGCACTGCAGACAAGTACCGAGGGCGCAGCAAGGCGCCCTCGAACATCATTGAAAAAGCCCTGAATGGCTGTGGGGTCACGAAGATCGAGCTGCAACGCGACGACGCGATCTGCTCCGACGCCCTCGGCAAGGGTGGTGCCTGCCGCCTTGACGGTCTCGGAACGATGCCCGAAGACGGCGACGCGATATCCATCCTTGAGGAACCGCCGGGCGGTCGCGAGGCCGATGCCAGTGGTCCCGCCAGTGATGACGGCGACCGGGCCCTCACCGCCGGTGCTCATGCCGCCTCGTCCATCGCCGCAAACAGCGACAGCGGCGGATGTGCCTCCGGATCGGTCAGCACCTCAATCAAGAGAGGTGCCTTGCCGGAAAGCCCTGTGCGGATATGTTGCGCAAGCGCCTCGGGGTCCTTGACCCGGACAGCCGGGCAACCGCATGCCGTGGCGACCTGGCTGTGATCGACATCGACAAAATGGCAAGCACTCGTGAACCGACCGAACTTCACCATCTCTGCATCGCGCTGAAAGCCCAAAATGCCATTGTTGAGAACGATGATCAGCACGGGAATGTTGCTTCGAACCATCGTTTCGATTTCGGCCCAGCTGTGAGCGAAACCGCCATCGCCGACGAGAACGACAACCGGCTTGTCCGGCTCGGCCAGCTTGGCACCAAGGGCGAGGGGCAATCCCCAACCGAGACCGGCAAGACCGCGCGGCGTCAGAAAGCGCATGCCTGCCGAAAGAGATCTGAGCTGTCCCGCAACCCACATGGAGGAGTAGCTCGCGTCGGCGACAACCGTCGTATTCGATGTCAATTGCGACTGCAGTTCACGCATGATCCGTTCCGGCCGGATCGGCGTCCCAGAGGAGTGGCTCGCTTGCCGATCAGCGTCAAACATCGACCAGCAGTTGGCGATGCGCCCGACAAGTTCCGCCCGCGCGGCGTGGCGTTTCGACAGATCGCACATGCCAAGCGCCGCGCGAAGCGCATCGATTGTCTCTGCCGCATCTCCGGCAAGCCGGACGGCTTCATAGGTGCGGCCAATTTCGCAAGGATCCACGTCGATATGGATGACAGTCGAGGCCGGATCGATCTGACGCCAGCTGTCGGTGCCGTTCTGGTTCGTTCTCGTGCCGACGAGAAGAACGACATCCGCTTCCTGAACGAGGGGAAGCGTGTGGCGTCCGAGAGACCTCGGCCCGACGAGTGCGCCAAGCACACCTGCCGACAATGGATGATGCTCGTCGACGGCGCCCTTGCCCATATTGGTCGTCAGGATTGGAAGGCTTGCTTCTTCCTGAAGCTTCGCCAGCGCCTGGGCGGCATCGCTTGCATGCACGCCGCCTCCGGCGATCACGACAGGCGCCCGCGCCGTTGCGATCAGCGCAGCGGCCCGGCCGATCTCGCTGTCAGCCGGTCGCGTCCGGTCAAGCGGCCATCGGCCGAGACTTGCGGCGCGATGCAGTGGCGGGACTGCGGCCTTTTCTCGGAGCAGGTCTGCGGGAAGAAGCAGTGCCACCGGCCCCGGCCGGCCCGATACCGAGGCGGTGAAGGCAGCGTCGACATAGTCGTCGATGCGTTCGGAGACGATCACCTTTCTCACCCATTTGGTGCAGGACTGGAAGAGCGCCAGTTGGTCGAGTTCCTGGAAGGCGTTGCGATCGGCCTGGTCCCGCTCGACGTCCTGGACAAGGGCCACGATTGGCACAGAGGCCTTCAAGGCCTCAGCGAGAGGTGGAACGAGAAGGGTTGCCGCAGGACCGTTCTGGGCGGCGACGACACCGACCTTCCCTGACCGTCTGGCATAACCATCTGCCATCGTGCCGCCCATGTTTTCCTGCCGATAGGCGATCTGGCGGATGCCAATGGCTTCTGCCGCAAGGATGACGGCGGATGGCAGACTCTGCGCAAAGATCATCGAAACGTCATGCCGCTTCAGGCTGTGCGCAATACGCTCTGCGACGGTCTGCATTTCATTGGGACGTGTCATCGGGAGGCCTCGAATTCATGAGCTGCGGGGGTCGAAAGGAAGTCGGAGAAGGTAGCGACAATCGCATCGGCTTCGTATGCCGTCATCGCCGTCGACAGGCATGCGGCGGCACCATTCGGCAACAGGATGCCACGGTGAAGGAAATGATCGGAAAGCGCGCTGGTAACGTCGTTTTCGACAGGTGTGGCATAGCCGCTTCGATAATCGCTGGGCGCTTCCTTCTTCGGATGGATGCGAAACAGCGACGCGGCACCGCTCACACTGAAGGATGCGCCGGCGCGATCGATTGCGTCGTGCAAACCTGAGCGAACCTGCTCGCCGAGGCACTCCAGGCCATCGAAGGCTGCCTCTGTCATCGCTTCCATCGCGACGCGACCGGCCACCATCGACACCGGATTTGCCGAAAATGTGCCGCCCTGCGGCAGGAGCGGCCTGCCCTTGTCGTTGGCAAAGACGCTCATCACGTCGGCCCTCCCGCCGATGGCTCCGACCGGAAACCCGCCGCCGATGATCTTGCCGCAGGCGATCAGGTCCGGCGCAAGGCCGTAGCGGGCCGAGGCACCGCGATAGGATTGCCGCAGATTGAGAACTTCGTCGGCAACGACGAGGACTCCATGCCTTCGCGCGGCTGACTGAAGCGCATCCAGGAAATCCGTCCGCGGCGTGATCAGACCGGCTCTGCTCGGCATGGGATCAATCAGGATGCCGGCTGTCCTACCTCCAACCTCCTCCATTCTCCGTTCGAGGCTTTCGACGTCATTGAAGCAAACGACGGTGACGTCCTCGGCGACGGAGGGCGGCGTTCCCCGGTAAGCAGCGACGGATGCGGGGCGGGATGCCTCTCCCCAAAGGGCTGGAGAACCCGACTGGCCGGCTTCGGCCCAGTCATAGGCTCCATGATAGGCGCCTTCGACGCGAATAATGCCGGCCCGTCCGGTAAAGGCACGGGCAGCCTTGATGGCGAACATCACCGCTTCGGTTCCGCTGTTGACGAAGCGAACCTGTTCGATCGCCGGAATGCGCTCGCCAAGCAGTTCGGCAAGGGCGATTTCGTGCTCGGTCGGATTGGAAAAGCAGGTTCCGCGGTGAAGGAGGTCGGCAACCGCGTCGGCAACCGGCAGGAAACCATGACCGTGGATCAGCGTCGTGAAATTGTTGTTGAGATCCAGGAACCGGTTCCCGTCGACGTCGTGCACGTAGGCGCCGTCCCCGCGTGCAATGTAGAGGGGGATCGGTTGACGCTCGACCGTCACCCGCGTCACCCCCGAGGGAAAGATCTTGCGCCCCCTGTTGAAAAAATGATGGGACCGGGCGCGCGAAAGCGGCCGGTCCCCGGAAACGTCACGTGTATGAAGCATCTTTTTCCTCCGGAGCGCACCATGCGTCCAAACATTGCAATTTTGTTACAACAAAAATCACAATGCCAGAAAAGTTGCAACAAAAAAAATCAACCAGACGGCGCAGACCCTTCACCGGCCCGCGACAGGGCTGCTTTCCTCAGACGCCGGTAGCCATCCCGAATGTCGTTTTCCATGGCAGCCCGCACGGAGGATGCGTCGCGCTCGGCCAGACCTTCGATGGCGACCATGTGGTTGTGGACGCCGTAACGCTGCTCTGCAAATTCCGGGTAAAGATCGTGGAAGGATGATCCGACGCGAAGCCACAGGATCTCGATTGTCGACAGGAGATGCGGCATGCCGCAAAGACGATAGATGGTAAAGTGGAACTCCTTGTTGTCGTGGAGCGCGTCACGATAGCGTTTTTCGTCGAGAGATCGGGTGATTTTCTCCTGTAATTTCAAAAGGGCTTCGACCGTTCCATCGGTTGCATTGATCGTGCCTTTTTCCGCGGCAAGCCCCTCAAGGGCAAGCCGCATCTGCGTCACCTCGTAAAGTCCCGCAAGATCGAGGAAGGGAACGATGACGGTCTTTGGGCCCGCCATTACCAACGCACCCTCGAAGACAAGCCGATTGATGGCCTCGCGCGCCGGAGTCGATCCGACGCCAAACTCTTCGGCGACGGTGCGGATCGGCAGCTTCTTGCCGGGATTATAGGCGCCCCTGGTGAGCTTGTCCTTAAGGGCTTCATAGACGTAATCGCTAAGCCGGCCCTGGTGAACCTCCGGTGCGCACGGACGTGCGGTTGTATTTTCATTCATATTTCATCTCCCAGCATTGACACTCCGTGATTTTTGTTGCAACAAAAGAGATATTACAGACGTATTACCGTTTAATGTAACAGCATAACGAGATTATGAACAATCGCAACGCCGGGCGCATGAGACTGGCGGGACGGGCGTAGCCATGTCTGCAAGCGCGAGCCCGATACGTTCACATTTCTCTAGGAGGAGAAGACTTGATTGGTGCCCCCATACTCATCGACGACGCACGCAAGCACTACGGCGCCCATCCTGCGGTCCGGAACGTCAGGCTTGCGATCGAAGCTGGAGAATTCGTTTCGATCCTCGGGCCATCAGGCTCGGGAAAAACGACGCTTCTGACCATGATCGCCGGCTTCGAACTGCCGAGTTCAGGGCGCATCGTCATCGGTGGACGCGACGTCACGCGGCTTGCTCCGAACCGGCGCGACATCGGCATGGTATTCCAGCGCTATGCACTCTTCCCGCATATGACCGTTGCAGAGAATGTCGCCTTTCCCCTGAAAATGCGCCAGGTGCCGGCAAGCGAGCGGAAGCGCAAGGTCGCCGCGACGCTGGAGCTTGTGCAGCTCGGCGCGTTCGCCGGACGCTATCCCCATCAGCTGTCGGGCGGCCAGCAGCAGCGCGTTGCCCTTGCCCGCGCCATCGTCTTCGAGCCGCCAGTGCTGCTGATGGACGAGCCGTTGGGGGCGCTCGACAAGAAGCTGCGCGAGGCCATGCAGCTGGAGATCAAGCAACTCCAGCAGCGCCTCGGTGCGACAGTGATCTACGTTACCCACGACCAGGAGGAGGCGCTCACGATGTCGGATCGCGTCGCCGTCATGGCGGCCGGCGAGGTCGTCCAGACCGGAACGCCCGCGTCTCTCTACGGGAAGCCGCAAACGCCTTTCGTCGCCGATTTCATCGGCCGGATGAGCTTTGCCGATGGGACCTATGTTGGCCAACGCGATGGCTCCCATTCGGTCCGGCTCAGTGAGGCGGTCGTCCTTCAGGCCGGAAGCGTCAATGGCACGATCAGTCCGGGCGCGCGGCTGCAGCTTGCCATGCGTCCTGAAAGCCTTTGCCTCGCGGCACGCGGCAAAGGCGGAGTCAACGTCATTCCCGGAACATTGGAGGCGAGTGTCTTTACCGGTGCCTATGTTCTGCACCTTGTGCGCGCAGACACCGAAGGCCGGCCGCTTATACAGGTCCAGACACCTGCCGCTTCCAAACCTGCTCGTCTCAACGCCGGCGCGCGGGTCGACATCATCGCGGACCGCGACAATCTGCATGTTTTCGAAAGGCAGGAGTCGTGATCATGGACACATCGGCTGCGCCAAAATCAGGAAGCTTGACCAGGTGGCCGCTGCTCAGAGCAGCGACACCGGCCGGGCGCTACGGGCCATCCCTGACGCTCGTTTTGCTGATGCCGTTGATCGTCCTGTTTTCGATCGGCTTCCTTTACCCGATCGGGCGGCTCGTGATCATGAGCTTCGGCGACGCCGCGCCGGGTCTTGTGCAATACCGGCGCATCTTGGCGACGCCGCTTTATCTCGGCGTCCTGTCGCGCACGATCTCGACAGCGGCCATCGTCACGGTGCTGAGCCTGACGCTTGGCTATCCGGTCGCGCTGGCGATGGCCCGAGCCCGGGGCCGTGCGGCGCTTGTGATCGCCGCGGCAGTCCTCATTCCTCTCTGGACCTCGGTGCTTGTACGGTCCTATGCCTGGATCGTGCTTTTGCAGCGGAGCGGCCTCGTCAACGCCTTTCTGGTCGACAGCGGTCTCACGGCTGCGCCACTCAAGCTGCTTTACACCGACGGCGCGGTGATCCTGGCAATGACGCATGTGCTCATGCCGTTCATGATCCTGCCCGTCACCAATGCGTTGCGCTCGATTCCCCCGGACTATGCGCGCGCCGCCCGCAGCCTTGGCGCCGGCTCGTTTGCTACCTTCATGCGCATTGTGCTGCCACTCTCGTTGCCGGGCGTGTTTGCTGGATGCGTCATGTGTTTCATCCTTGCGATCGGCTTTTATATCACCCCCGCCCTCGTCGGCGGACCGGAAGCCATGACCATGGCGACGCTCATTGCCCAGCAAACAACGGTCGTCCTCGATTGGCCGTTTGCAGCAGCGCTCTCGACCATCTTGCTTCTGGTAACGCTCACCTGCGTCGTCGTCTTCCGCCGCGCACTTTCGGTCAGCAAAGGAATACACAGTGTCACCTGATCTTTCCGTTTCGTCAAAAGCCTCCAATCGCCCGCTCCGTACCGCCACCGTCCGGCTGGCAGGCGGCCTTGGCGTCGGCGCCGTCCTGTTCTTCCTGCTGATGCCCACGCTTCTGGTCATCCCGATGTCGCTCAACAAGACGGCCTATATCGAGCTGCCGCCGCGCGGGCTGACGTTGCAATGGTATCTTGACTACCTTGCCGATCCGGACTGGCGGGCTGCAACGATCTTCAGCCTCAAGATTGCGCTTGCCACGGCGGTCGCAGCCACTGTGACAGGCACGCTGGCATCGCTTGCGATCGTGAGGGGAAATCTGCCGGGACGGAATGCTCTGAAGGCACTGGCGATAGCCCCGATGATCGTTCCCCATGTCGTCTTCGGCGTTGCACTCTACCTCGTCTTCTCGCCAATCGGCCTCACCGGCAATTTCTCCGGCTTTCTGATCGCCCATTGCGTCCTTTCGATCCCCTATGTCGTGATTACCGTCACCGCGGCGCTCGAGCGGTTCGATCCGGCGCTCGAACGTGCGGCGTTGAGCTGCGGGGCGACACGGACACGAGCTTTTTTCAGCGTGGTCCTGCCGAGTATCGCACCTGCCGTAGCAGTAGCCGCGGTCTTCGCCTTCCTCGCTTCCTTCGATGAGGCAACGGTCGCCTTTTTCATCTCCGACACCGGAGGAAAGACGATCAGCCGGAAGATGTTCGAAGACATCGATTTCAACCTGACCCCCGTCGTCGCCGCGGTCTCGACCCTCATGGTCGCCGTTTCACTGCTGTTGATGGGATCGGTCGAGCTCCTGAAGGGCCGCCGGGAGACGTAGGCGGCCCGAATTTCATGACGTGAGGAAAGACATGAAGAGGTCAATCACTTTCATTTCTGCCTTGGCGACGGCGGCATTGCATATTGCCTTGCTTTCGCCAAGCGCTGCGGCGGCCGC
The DNA here is from genome assembly GCF_004342325.1 of Rhizobium azibense. Lineage (NCBI taxonomy): Bacteria > Pseudomonadati > Pseudomonadota > Alphaproteobacteria > Hyphomicrobiales > Rhizobiaceae > Rhizobium > Rhizobium azibense. Next base: position 696,915 of record NZ_SMBJ01000002.1, read on the forward strand.
AGAGCAGGTCGTCATTGCGACGACGGGCGGCGCCTATGATGCGGCACTCCGGAAATTCTGGTTCGATCCATTTGAGGAGAGCACGGGGATCAAGGTCGTTTCGGTGGCTGCGACCAATGCCGAGATGCGGGCCAAGGCAACTGCCATGGTCAAAACCGGCAATGTGACCTGGGATCTCTACCCCGACGGGGAAATCCAGGCGGGTTCGGATAATCACAAGACGACTTCGGAAGATCTTGCTGGCTTCTGCAAAGCGTTCAAGAACCGGTCGGATTTGGTCGAGGATGCCTGCATCGGCGCGGGGGCCCGGCTGTTTTCGACGGCAACGCTGATGGCCTATAGATCCGACGCATATCCGGATGGCGCACCGGCAACCTGGGTGGACATGTGGGACACGAAGCGCTTTCCTGGCGGGCGGGCTTTTCCGAATTTTGATGATCCCTGGCGGGTAATGGCCGCTGCCCTGCTTGCCGACGGTGTGCCGAAGGACAGGCTGTTTCCTCTTGACATTGACCGGGCGCTTGCCAAGCTTGAGACCATCCGCAGCGATATTTCCGTCTGGTGGAAGACGGGTGACCAGAGTGTCCAGGGCTTTCGCAACGGCGACTACAGTATCGGCCAGATCTGGCTGACACGGGCGAACGCGTTGAAGGCCGAAGGCCGAGCCATTGGCTGGTCCAATAAAGCCTCCTTTCTCGTCGGCGATCGTCTGACCGTCATCAAGGGCGCGCCGAACCAGGAAAATGCCTTGAAGCTGATCGCCTTCTGGCTGAACAGTCCGGAAGCCCAGGCGCGAGTCTGCGAGGAGCTGTTATGCACGCCACCGAGCACCAAGGCGATCGCCGCGATGTCGCCGGCGGCGCGCGCAGCACTGCCGAGCGAAGAAGATATTCGCGATCATATCGTCATCCCGGACGCCGCCTGGATCAATGCCAATGCTGCGGCATTGCTGGAGCGCTGGAACGCCTGGATACGCTGAAGAACGTGCCGGGTCGAAAAACCCGGCTCTTCCCTTCCCTACCGCTCCAAAGCGTTGCTGATTGCGGCAGCAAGCGCCTTTATTTCGTCGACGGAATGGTCGGCGGTCGGGCAGACACGCAGCCCGGCCCGCCCTGAGGCGACTGTCGGAAAGAATATCGCCGAGACGTAGCTTCCCGTGTCCAGAACGGACCGCGCAGCCCCGATCGCTGCCAGTTCGTCGCCAATGACAACAGTGCGGATCGGTAACGGCGATCCGGACTGGGCGGTCGGAACAAGTTCGTCGAAGAGCGCGATGTTCGATGCCAGCCTCTCCTGTCGCAGCTTCAGCTCCCCGGTGCGATGAAGCGTTTGAGACGCCATGGCAGCGCCGATTGCGGCGACATTGATCGAAGCGGAAAAGGCATGGGCAATAGCGAAGCGCCGGAAGATTTCCTCCTGCTCGGCCGTGCCGAGCATCAGTATGCCGCCGGACGCGCCGAAGCCCTTTCCAAGGGAAGCTGCAAGGATCGTCCTGTCGCCAAGACCGTCTGGAATCTGCGAACGGGCAAAGCCCGCACCCTTTTCGCCGAAGATGGAAACGCCGTGCGCATCGTCGATATAGAGGAACAAGCCATAGCGCCGCTGTAGATCCAGAAGTTCGGCGATCGGCGCATTTCCGCCCATCGAATAGACACCGTCGCAGATATAGGCGACGCAGGGTTGGGCCTGGCAGATCTCCTCGAGCGCGGCAAGGTCGTTGTGGGCGATGGTGCGGACATCCGTTTCTGCGGCAACGACCGGTTTGTTGTAGGCAAGGGTCGCATGCGCCAGGCGATCGAAGACCATGAAGGGTTTCACACCCTCCGTCAGCACGCCGGAGGCAATGATAGGCAAGGCGCTCATGTTGGCGGCAAGCACGGTCGTGTAGGTAATGATCCGGGCACCGAAGAGATCCGAAAGCGCGTCCTCGAGATCGCCGAGAGCGGCAAAGTTCAGCCGCGTTCGTGCACAGGACCAGTGAAGGCTCCGGTAATCGAGGAGCGATGCCATCGCGCCGACCGCAATCGCCGGATGGTTATCGAGCCCGAGATAGGAGCATCGAACGAAATCGGTGACGATCCTCGTCTTGCCCTTCGGCGATCGTATCTCGGCCTTCCGGCCTTCAAGCGGCCTGGCATAGAGCGCCATCAGCCCGTTCAGATGGGCTGCCGCAAAATGCGGCGCCGAGGTGTGTACAAGACTTGCCGTGTTGCGATGCCGCGTTGGGGGTGACGCATTGTGCCGCGCTTCATTCTGCATGGGGTCCTCCGAACTGCTGTCAGGTGACACCGAGCGTAAGGAGGAGGCCCAGCTTCATACAACGAAGCCAGCCTGAATTTTTCCCTAAGATTGCATGAATGTTCGAAGGGCTACGGTGACGGTCAACCCTTGACGTCGACCGCATATCCCTGCCCGCGAACGGTACGGATCACCTCACGGCCGAGAGCATCGTGCAAGGAGCGGCGCAGACGTGCGACATGCACGTCGACGGTTCGCGGGTCAACAAAGTTGGCTTGCGGCCAGACCGCCTCGATCAGTTCGGGCCGGCCGAACACTCGGCCAGGCGCGCTCATCAAAGTGCTGAGTATCCGAAATTCGATGGGGCTGAGAGCGACAGGCTTTTCGTTTGCGAGCGCCCGCCTTGCATCCGCATCGAGCCGTAGATCACTCGCCCCGGCATAGGCTGGACGGGAGACTGCCACACCGCTCTCGTTCAGGCGTTGATGAAGGTAGGAGAGCAGCCGCTCCGGTTTCAATGGGCGAATGAAGCTCTCATCGACCTCGGCCTTCAGGATCTCAATATAGCGGACCCCTGCTGAAACCAGGGCCACGACAGGAACGTCACTTTCAATGTCAGGTGCCCTAAGTCGGCTGGAAAGGTCGGAAAGAAGGGATGATTCTGGCTGGCAGTCGACCAGAAGGGCGACGATCTTCGACCCGGCTATCAGTGCAAGGGCCGCATCGAGCTCGTCGGTCAGCACCGTTTCGTAACCACTGGCATCAAGCACATAGGACAACATCAGGTAATAGTCCGCATCGGTCGAGAGGATTGCGATACAGGGTTTCATATGGCACCTCGTCGAGATCAGTGAATGATTTTTGATGTTACAAATATGAACGCTTACGTTGCAGATAAGTGTTGATATTTGCTTATAGGACACGTTTTGGGCGATTGATAGCCCATTAGCCCTTTTTTTGTTGCAACATAAAAAGATCTGGTGTTCTCTCAACGCTGTCACTTGTGGCTGATCGCCAAGGACGGCACGTGATCGTGGCCCTGCGGGGATTGACGTCCGGCAACAGTCTTTTCGATCAACCCGCGCCGGACGGTGACGGGACAAGTGGCATGCGTGACAAGAGTGCGAGGCAGCAGGGGCGCCGTGTAACGGCGCTCATAGACAACATTCCGGTCGAACGGGCTGCGGCCACGGCCCGCTCGATTTATGGCGATTGCGCCAAGACAGCGGTCGCATGGTGCGCCATCCATGCTCGAAGCGATGAACGAAGCGGCGACTTCGCCTTCTGGGTGCGGGTATTTCGCCACCTTGGCAACGACGGCTGAGAGCTCGGCTGAGATAGGCTTCGCTCGTGGATCACGCGAGTGAAGCCGGAGCATGCCGCTCGGCGCGTCGGACATTTCCAAGGAGACATCCTCCGTGCCCGCCAGGTTGCAAGGCGTGTCGCCCCAGCGAAGCGGTCCGTGTCTTTCACCCGTGTCTTCAGGAACGCTTTGGCGGGACTCCCAATGCGGATGAGCGGCAGTCCCGCCTCAGCCACGCCGCTTGCGGTTTCTAACTGGCATCATTGGCAATAAGGGCGTGCAAGGCTGCCGCTACGGGCGTGCCAGCGACGGCGAGATCGCGTATCGTGGTCATGTGATCCCCGTCTGCAACGCGCGAGTCGCGCACTTCAAGCCCTTGGCCGGCAAGCGCGTCCCTGAAGGCATTTGCCTGATTCTTGAAAGGGCTGGTTTCCAGTTCGCCCGTCATGATGTCCACGCGCGTTGCAGGATCGTGCACGTTGCGCATCGGCGAAAACCTTTTCACTTCCTCGTCGCTCAAGGCGATCTCGTCACGCAGAAAAGACGTCTGCAAGGGTGCGAGATCGTATAGTCCGCCAAGCAGGAAAGCAGCAACCACTCTCGAGGGCGCGACCGATCGATTGAAGAGAAAGGTCGCAAGATGTGCGCCAGCGGAGTGGCCGCTGACGGAGAACCTGCTGGGCGTGGCACCAAAGCGATCGGCATGCGCCAGCAGGAAGGTCTTGGCTTTCAGGACCTGATCGATCAGGACCTCCATCCTCGCCATGGGCATCAACGAATAATTGACGATGGCGGCGACCGCGCCAGCGCGTGTCACGGTCTCAGCGACGCAGGAATAGTCGTCCTTGGAGAACATCCGCCAATAGCCGCCATGGATGAACATGTGGATCGGCAGGCCCGAGCCGGTGCCATTTGGCAGGAAGATGTCGAGTGTCTCGTCCGGCTCACGACCATAGGCGATGTTGGCCTCCATGGCCACGGTGCGGCGAGTGGCGATGCTGCGGGTACGGATATCGTCGACAATATCGTCGAAACCTGCGACTTGGTCACGAATGCGGAACGGATCGGCGGCCACAGGTCCCTCCGTCAGAAACTAGTCGCAATGTACTTGGCTTCCATGAACTCGGCGATACCATGACGCTGCCCTCCTTCCCGTCCAAGGCCGCTCTGCTTCACTCCGCCAAAGGGGGCGGCGGGATCGGAGACCAGTCCACGATTGAGGGCGATCATGCCTGCCTCCACCTTCGAGGCGACGCGCATGCCACGGCCGATGTCGCGGGTGTAGATATAAGCTGCAAGGCCGTATTCGGTATCGTTGGCAACTGCGACGACCTCTGCCTCGCTCTCGAAACGGTAAAGCGGCGCCACGGGACCGAAAATCTCCTCGTGACGCATGTCGGAAGCCGGTGAAATATCCACAAGCACCGTCGGCGGATAGAAGAAGCCTCGTCCGGCCGGTGCCTGTCCGCCGCAAAGGGCGCGCGCGCCCTTCGATATGGCGTCTGCAACGAGCCGGTCGATCTTCTCCACCGCCTTGCGCGTGATCATCGGACCGCATTCCGTGTCCAGATCCACACCTGGGCCCATCCGCAGGGCGGCCATGCGTTGCGTAAACCTTTCCGCGAAGACATCGTAGACACCGGACTGGACATAAATGCGATTTGCGGCCGTGCATGCCTCGCCCGCATTTCGCATCTTTGCGACCAACAGGCCCTCGATTGCCGCGTCGAGATCCGCATCGTCGAAAACGACGAACGGCGCGTTGCCACCGAGTTCCATCGAGCAGGAGATGACATTCTTCGCCGCTTCCGCCAAAAGCGTGCGGCCGACGCCCGTCGACCCTGTGAAGGAGAGTTTTCGCACGCGCGGATCGGCAAGCATGGCGGCGGTGACGGGGCCGGGCGTCGATGTCGTCAGCACGTTGACAACGCCCGGCGGCACGCCAGCCTCCTGGTAAAGGGACGCAAGCGCATAGGCCGTCAGTGGCGTCTCACTCGCCGGCTTGAGGATGACGGTGCAGCCTGCGGCAAGGGCGGGCGCGATCTTACGGGTCGCCATTGCAGCCGGGAAGTTCCACGGCGTGACGAGAACGCAGATGCCGATGGGCTGGTAATCGACGACGATGCGGTTCGCACCGGACGGGGCAACGCCGAATTCGCCGGAGATGCGCACCGCCTCCTCCGCGTACCACCGGAAAAATTCCGCCGCATAGGCCACCTCGCCGCGCGCGTCGCGCAAGGCCTTCCCGTTCTCGAGCGAAATGAGACTGGCAAGCGTTTCGGAGCGTTCCACCATAAGTTCGAAACAGCGGCGCAGGATCTCGGAACGTTTTCGCGGCGGCGTCTCGCGCCAGCATTCTGTCGCGCCCGCAGCAGCCTCCACTGCCGCCGCCGCATCAGCGACAGTCGCATCGGGCACGGCGCCAATGAGTGCCTCGGTCGAGGGATCGATCACCTGAATTTGACCCTCGCCCGCAGCCTGCCGCCAGGCGCCGCCAATATAGAGGCCGTAGGAGAACGAGCCGAACCCGAAGCGATCGTGGTCGGGATGCGAAGGATTGTGGTTGACGTTCATGATGTTTTCTCAAGGTTAGAGGGCGGAAGCGGCCAGGTCGCCGTCATAGGCGGCGCGAACGAGGCCACGCATGTCGGCTGCATCGAGGGAGCGCGGATTGTTCTTGATCAGCCGAGCGATGCCGAGCGCCTGCTCGGCGGCCCAGCCAAGGCGGTCTTCCGGCAGGCCGAGCCCGGCGAGCGTCGGCGAGATGCCGATCGCGGCGAAAAGCCGGCATACTTCGCCGATCGCCGCATCGGCAAGTGTCTCCTGGCCCTCCAGGCCGGCTGGGTCGAGGCCGAGCGCCCTACCGACAAGAGCGATCTCCGCAGCGGCGACGCGGCGATTATAGGTCATCACGTAGGGCAGCATGGTGGCGACCCCGAGGCCGTGCGCCGTATGGGTCACGGCACCGACCGGATACTGCACCGCATGGGCCGCAGCGGTGCCCGCCGTGCCGAAGGCGCAGCCTGCCGCAAGCGCGCCCATCATCACATCGGCGCGCGCATCGATGTCAGAGCCGTCGACGAAGGCCTTTTCCAGGCTCCGGCCGAGGAGCCTGATGGCATGAAGGGCGAACTGATCGGAGAGATCGCTCTTGCCGACGAAGACATGCTGCTGCGCGAGTTCAGGATCGCCGGGGTGGCGCATGGCCGTGAACGCTTCGATGGCATGCGTCAGCGCATCCGCGCCCGCGATCGCCGTGAGTTGCGGCGGGCAGGAGAGAGTAAGTTCCGGGTCGCAGATCGCCGCTGCGGCGATGAGATACGGGCTCGAGATTCCGACCTTCAGCGTGCGGTCTGGATCGGAGACGACCGCAACGGGCGTGACCTCGGAGCCGGTGCCTGCAGTCGTCGGCACGGCAATGACAGGCAGGACGGGTCCCGGCACCTTGAACTCACCATAGTAATCACCGAGCCCGCCGCCATGGGCAAGCAGCAGGGAGGCGCATTTCGCCATGTCGAGGCAACTGCCACCGCCGATGCCGATCAGCATGTCGGGACCAAAGCCGCGCGCAGCCTCCACGCAACCGGCGACCGTATCGCGCGGCACGTCCGGCAACGTCTGGTCATACACCAGTACCGCGATACCGGCGGCTTTGAGCGCGGCGATCGTTTCGGCGAAGACGGGCGTCGCGGCAAAACGACCATCGGTGCAGACGAGCGCGCGCTGGCCGGTCCTACCGGCGACACCAGCCAGGGCATGGCGCTGGCCTACGCCGAACAGAATTTCGCGCGGCAGCCTCAAGACGGCAAACAGGCTCATGATCTTAGTCCTTCAAAGGCCAGAACGCGGGAGCTGGAAAGCGCGTTGAGGTCTTCCCAGAGGCGCTGGTCGATATCGAAACCGTCGCGGCTGGCCGCTGCCCGCCGGCGTCGGGCACGATCGCCCGGCACCAGAACCGGCGCGCCTGCCTCTGCCGGCGGTGAGGCCCGCACGGCATCGAGATAGGCCGATAGCCGGGCTGGCAGTCCGGGCGCCAGACTGGGCTCGATCAATATGAAGACGTCGCCCTTGTTGCATGGAAAATGGCTGTCCAATGTGCCGCGCACATCAGGCGCGAGCGCCGAGCCGGCAAGGGCTGCCACCAGTAATTCCATGGCGATGCCGAGGCCGTAGCCCTTCGCGTCGCCGAAGGGCGCAATCGCGCCGGCCTTGGCACGAACCGGATCAGTCGTCGGGTGGCCCTCCGCATCGCGCGCCCATCCTTCGGCAAGGGGCCTGCCGGTCGCCGCGTGATGATGGATCCTGCCCATCGGCACCAGGCTGGTGGCGAGATCCAGCACGAGCGGTTCGGCGGCCGTCGGCACGGCGATCGCGACGGGATTGGTGCCGAGCATGGCCCGCGTGCCGCCAAAGGGATGAACCAGCGACTCAGTCGACGACAGCGCGATGCCGACGAAACCCATCGCGGCGATGGCCTCCACATAATGGGCGAGCATGCCCAGGTGGTTCGCATTGCGCACGACGACGAGGCCAATGCCCAGATCGGGAATGTGGGGTGCCAGCCGCTCGATCGCCGCCATGGCGACCACAGGACCGAACCCCGAAGAACCCTCCACCTCCATCACCGCATCCGCCCGCCAGCGCTGCGTGCCCTTCATCTGAGGGTCAACGAGCCCGCGCTTGATCCGCTCGACCAGTCGCGGAAGGCGGCGCAGGCCATGTGAAGGGTGCCCCTTCATGTCGGCCGTCACCAGGACACGTGCCTGCAGGACCGCGTGGTCACGCGGCGCGCCGTGCTCTTCCAGCAGGCGAGTGGCGAGCGCAAGGGCTGCCGCTTCGGTTAAGCGCATATTCTCCTCCCTCCGCTAAAATAAAATCGTATAGGATATAGGATTGTATTCGCCGTAGCATCGTGCTAGCGGTTGAACCTGTCAAGAGGCAAGACAGCAGATGATTTCGACGAGACCCAACGAACCTTCAGTGGCCACGACCCAGATACAGCGCGCCAACAGCCTGGCCGGCGACGTCTACGAAGCGATCTTCAACCAGCTCATGTCGTTGAAGATCGCCCCGGGTGCGCGCATCACGGTCGATAACCTGGTCAAGGAGTTCAACGTCTCCCACACTCCGATCCGCGAAGCACTCGGCCGGCTAGAGGGCGAGGGTCTCGTCGTCAAGCAGCATCTCATCGGCTATCGTGCCGCACCCCAGATCACGCACCAGCGCTTCGACGAACTCTACGAACTCCGCTTGCTGCTTGAGCCCCCCGGCGCTGCGAAGGCAGCCCAGGCGATGAACGACGAAAGGCTTGCGATCCTGACGGAGGCCGCAGGCGTGATGACGCGTCGTGACAACAGGGACGAGCGGGCCAACTATTCGACCTTCGCCCGCCAGGACGCTATCTTCCACGACCGCATCATGGAATTTGCCGGCAATGAACTGATCCGCGAGATGCTGACATTCCAGCACACGCATTTCCATATCTTCCGCCTGATGTTCCATCGACGCGTGACCGAGGAGGCGCTCGGCGAGCATCAGACGCTGCTCGATGCTTTCGCGGCTCGCGACCCCGAAGCCGCGGCGAACGCAATGCGCATTCATATCGAACACTCGCGCGACCGGCTGCTGCCAGCATTCGACGAAACATGAGCAACCCGGCGGGCAAGGACGTGCCTGCCCGACCTGACAACGAGGAGGAGAACCATGCCAGGCAAGAAAATCCTGATGCTCACCGGCGATTTCACCGAGGAGTACGAAATCTTCGTCTATCAGCAGGCCATGGAGGCCGTCGGCCACACGGTGCACGTCGTCTGCCCCGATAAGAAGGCAGGCGATATACTGAAGACGTCGCTGCACGACTTCGAAGGCGACCAGACCTATACGGAAAAGCTCGGACACAACGTCGTCATCAACAAGACCTTTTCGGAGGCCGAGGCGCAACTCGACGAATACCACGCCGTCTACTGCGCGGGCGGTCGCGGGCCCGAGTACATTCGCACCGACAAGCGCGTTCAGACGATCGTCCGCCACTTCCATGAAACGCAAAAGCCGATCTTCACTATCTGCCACGGCGTCCAGATCCTGATCGCCGTCGATGGCGTCGTGCGCGGCAGGAAGGTGGGCGGGCTCGGCGCTTGCGAGCCGGAAGTGACGCTGGCCGGCGGCACCTATGTGGATCTGTCGCCGACGGAAGCTTATGTTGATGGCACGATGGTATCAGCCAAGGGCTGGACGGCACTCGCCGCCTTCATCCGCGAATGCCTGAAGGTTCTCGGCACGGAGATCCGTCACGCCTGATACGGCGGCCAAGAAAAAAAGGGTTCGGCAGGTGACATCTGCCGGACCTTTTTGCGCTGGGGCCTCGCAATCACGCGCCGCCGCGGTTCCAGCCTCGGCCCGTGCTGCCGAACATCTCGTAGCCCCCTTCGGTGACGGCGAGCGTATCCTCCAGCTTGATGAAGCCGCGCCTCGGATGAAGCATGGTCGTCTCCACCGACAGTACCATGTTTGCCTCCAGCGGCCGCTCCGCATCGATGCCGTCGTAGGTGACCGGGTGATTGGTCATCAGGAACGGCGCCTCGTGGCTGATCAGGCCCATACCGTGACAGAAGAAATCGGTGAAGGCCGCAGAAGGCGATGCCTTCAGTTCCGCCTCGGCCGCCTCGATCATCTCGCGGCCGAAAGCGCCAGCGCGGACCCTTGCAAAAGCCTTTTGCTGGATCGCGTCAACCTCGGCGAGCAAATCCTCGAGTTCGTCATCCGGCTCGCCCAGCACGCCCATGCGGCAGAGGTCGCCAATATAACCGTGATAATTCCCGCCCGAATCGATCGACAGGACCTCGCCCTTCTCCCAGGCCTGCGGCGAGGCCGCGCGGTTGTGGCTGGAGCCGAGCGTCAGCAGGCAATATTCGAAGTGGAGCCCGCGGTTCGTCTCCTCGCGCCGGAGCTGCTCGATGATCTGCGCCTTCGTCGAGCCCTCCCGGGCGCCGGCGATCGTCGCCTTCATCGCTTCCGTGATAAGTTCGGAAGCCGTTCGCAGCTTGGAAAGCTCGTCCGGCGTCTTGATCGCGCGCAGGCGCTCGAGCGTATGCGTCGCATCGACGAAACTGGCGCCCTTTAGCCCGGCGACAAGCCCATCGCGGGCATCCGACGGCAGGAATGCCGGCTCGATCCCGATGCGCGTGCTCGCCTTGCCAATCTTTTTCAGATGTTCGACGGCAAGTGCTGCGGCATCGATCGTGCCCCAGGTCGCCGTGTGCACGGTCGGTGTCCAGAATGGGTTGTTCTGGTGCTCGCCGCCTTCCATTCGGTTGCCGAGATAGGCCGCGTGGTCAGGTGCGCCCCTTTCGTAGACGACGACGGGCAGGTACCGGCTATGGCCGATGGCATCCATGGCCATAAAGAAGATGAACTTGTAGCCGCCCATCAGATATTGGGTGTTGTGCTTCGAGGTAGCGACGATGACGTCGATGCCCGCCTCCTCCATGAGCCCGTCGAGCTTGGCCGTATCGAACGGCGGCATGGCGAAACCTGTTTCCCTTGCATTGGTGTACACCGCTTCTCCTCCCACAAAACGTATGGCCCGGCTTCAGGAGCCCGGCGGCAGCAGGCGAAAGTCCGGCAGCTCGCGCAGCGCAAGCTCCGGCCCCGCCGGCGAATAGACGACGAAGAGCTGCATGGGCCCGGCGCCGGTATTTTTCGTCGAATGGAAGCGGCTTTCGGGAACATAGACGGTGCAGCCAGGCCCAACCTTCGTCGTGATCGGATTGCCGTTTTCGTCCTCAACCATCTGCTCGCCCTCCCCACGGATGACGAAGATGATCTCTTCCGCACCCGGATGATTGTGGCGGGCATGTCCCTGGCCACTCGGCAGGTCGACGACACCACCGGAAAAACGGCTGGAACCGTTGACCTCCGGCGCCACCGTCAGCGACAGCCTGCCCCAGTCGAATCCGAAGGCGCTGACATCCTTTGGATAGATGAAATACCCGTCTTTTGCCATGAAAGGGCCTCCTCCGTGTCCTTCCTCAGACGACCGCGCCGATGGCGAGTGCCTTGAAATCTTCGGTCTGCTTGCGGATGGCCGCCTCTGCCGGCAGGCGCTCCATCGAGCTTGCGCCGTAAAAGCCGTGGCAGCCAGGGCAACGCTCCAGGATGTAGCGCGCATCCTCCGGCATGGAGATCGCACCGCCGTGGCAAAGCACGATGACGTCGTCGCGCACGGAGCGCGCCGCCTTGGCGATCGCCGTGATCTCGTCGACGCAGTCATCGAGCGACTTGCCGGAAGTGGCGCCGATTGTGCCGCCGGTCGTCACACCCATATGCGCCACGACGATGTCGGCGCCGGCAACCGTCATGTCGATCGCCTCGCGCTCATTGAAGACATAGGGCGTCGTCAATAGGTCGAGCGCGTGGGCAGTGGCGATCATCTCGACCTCCAGACCATAGCCCATTCCCGTCTCCTCGAAACTCTGCCGCATCCGGCCGTCGAAGAGGCCGATCGTGGGGAAGTTCTGCACACCGGAAAAACCCATTTCCTTCAGGTCGGCGAGAAAACGCGGCATCAGCACGAAGGGGTCCGTGCCGTTGACGCCGGCAAGCACCGGCGTGTTTTTCACGACGGGTAGCACCTCGAGCGCCATCTCCTTCACGATCTCGTTGGCATTGCCATAGGCGAGCAGGCCGGCCGCCGAGCCGCGGCCGGCCATGCGATAGCGCCCCGAATTGTAGATGATGATGAGGTCGATGCCGCCCGCCTCCTCGGCCTTGGCGGAGATGCCCGTGCCGGCGCCGCCACCGACGATTGGCACGCCGGCTGAAATCATGCCGTGGAATTTTTCGAGGATGGTCTTGCGGGGTATGGCTGGCATTGGTTGTCTCTCAAGGGTTGGCGATGTCGCGATAGGCCGCAACCGCGGCTTCGGCGAATTGCGGGTCATTGATATGCAGCGGTAGGCGGATGATGCGTCGCGCCGCCGTCGGCTTCACGGTCGCCTCCAGCGCGGCAAAGAGCGCGGCGTCGGCTTGCGGGTCGAAGAATGCACCACCTTCGATATCGAGGGCCGAGACGCCCCTTTCGGGAATGAGGAAGCGAACGGGGCCTTGGCAGAGATTGAGCTTCTCGCCGATCCAGCGCCCGATCTGCGCACATTCGGCGGACGTGGTGCGCATCAGCGTGACGTTCGGGTTGTGGCGGTAGAAGAGCCGGTCGGCATAGTGCCCCGGTACCGTCTCCGGCGCCCAGAAATTGACCATGTCCAGCGCGCCGACGGAGCCGACATAGGGCAGGCGTGAGCGGGCGATTGCGCCGAAACGGTCCGAGGTGGCAGGCAGGACGCCACCGAAAAGCAGGTCGCAGACCTCGGTGGTCGTGATGTCGAGCACACCGCAGACGAGGCCGCTGTCTGCAAGCTTCTCCATCGTGCGCCCGCCCGTGCCGGTGGCGTGGAAGACCAGGCAGTCGTAGTCCGCCTTGAGGCGCTCGACCATTGCGGTTACTGCAGGTGTCGTTACCCCGAACATCGTAAGCCCGAGGGCCGGTTTCGATGCCGTCACCTCAGCTGGCCGGCTGGCCATGGCCGTGATGGCCTGGGCTGCATTGTGCAGGATGACCCGGCTCAGCCGGTTCAGGCCCGCCATGTCGGTGACCGAGGGCATCATCACGATGTCGGAAACATCGACATAGGGAGCGACATCGCCCGACGCCAGCGTCGAGACCATCACCTTGGGCAGGCCGAGCGGCAAATTGCGCATGCCTGCGGTGACGATCGAGGTGCCACCGCCTCCGCCGATGCCGATGACGCCGGCGATGTCCTGGCGCTCGGCGAGAAAGCGCGAGAAGGCAATGCCCATCGCCTCGACCGCCCTGCCGCGGTCGTCGCCGGCAAGGACGGCTCCAACGCCACCCGGATGGCAGGCGGCAACCGTCTCGGCACTGATATCGACGGCGGTCGCCGGCTGGCGGGTGCCGACATCGACGCGCACGACATCACCGCCCGCCGCCTCGACGCAAGCGGCCAGGTAATCGAGCTCCTCGCCCTTCGTGTCGGCCGTTGCGACGACGTAGATGTTCTTCATTTCTCCTCCACGACGACGTGGATCCCCACCACGCCATATCCCGCCCTTACAGCCATTCGATTGGCTCTTGCAAATTGGTGAGACGCGCGTATCGTAAAGACATGCATGTCTCACGTCAACAGAATGAAACCGCCAAAACCGTCGAGCGTGGCCCGCGGGCCCGCACGCGGAAACTGATGCTCGAAACGGCAACGCGGCTCATGCAATCCGGCATCACTCCGTCGGTAAGCGAAGTCGCCGAGGCTGCCGAAGTGTCGCGCGCAACCGCCTACCGCTATTTTCCAAGCCAGGCCGCGCTCGTGCACGCCGTGGTGGACGAGGCTCTGGGGCCGATACTCGACTGGTCGTCCGACAGTCCCGATGCACGCATCCGCGTTGCCGACCTGCTGGCGACCGCGATGCCGCGCATTGACGAGTTCGAGGCCACCTTCAAGGCGGCACTGAAGCTTTCGCTGGACCAGTGGGCGCAGCGCCAGGCCGGCACGCTCGGCAACGAGCCACTGTTCACGCGCGGCCACCGCGTCGATCTCCTGGAGAGCGTGACGAAGCCGCTTCAGGGCACCGTGTCGCCCGAGGCCCGCGCACGCCTTGCACAGGCGCTCTCCCTTGTCTTCGGGGTCGAGGTGCTGATCGTGCTAAAGGATATCTGGGGACTGACCTCGGAAAGCGCACAGTCGGTTGCCGCATGGGCGGCCAAGGCGCTCGTTGAGGCTGCGGTACGGGAGGCGGGGAGCGAGGCATGACATCGACGACCTTCGGATCGCAAACGGCAACTGGTTCTACCAGTTTTGGAAGTATCTTTTCGCATTGCGGGCCAGAGCGGCCACAGCCAATGAGACGAGCCGACAAGACAATATCCACAAATGCGCAATTATGCACTCGATCTAGAGCCTTTGTAGAGGCGTCGTGGGTGTAGGCATCGCCGAAAGTTGGTCTTGACGCTTATTATGTTTGGTATTACCAGATTTAGCAACCAGCATTCGGGCTGGAGATCTGAGACGGGAAAAAGGTCGGGGGAGGCCCACCAGAGCGAACACCACCCAGGAGGATCGGAAAGTCGGATCGGAAGGCCCGCACGAAGCGGGAAGCGTGCATAAATGGGAGGAAACGTTATGCGCAAAACTATGACCGGTCTCTTGGCCGGTGTCGGGCTGATGTTGGCCTGCGGAACGGCCGCACAAGCCCAGGAACTGACGATCTTCTGGGCCGAGTGGGACCCGGCAAACTACCTTCAGGAACTCGTGAATGAATACGAGGCTGAAAGCGGCGTGAAGGTCACTGTCGAGACCACGCCGTGGGCCGACTTCCAGACCAAGGCCTTTACAGAGTTCAACGCCAAGGGCTCGGCCTACGACATGGTCGTCGGCGACAGCCAGTGGATCGGCGCTGCGTCCGAAGCCGGGCACTATGTCGACCTCACCGACTTCTTCAACAAGCACAAGCTCAACGAAGTCATGGCGCCGGCGACGGTGAAATACTACGCCGAATATCCCGCGAACTCCGGAAAGTACTGGTCGATCCCGGCTGAAGGCGACGCAGTCGGCTGGGCCTACCGCAAGGACTGGTTCGAGGACCCCAAGGAGATGGAGGCCTTCAAGGCCAAATACGGCTACGACCTCGCCCCGCCCAAGACATGGGCCGAGATGCGTGACATCGCCGAATTCTTCCATCGTCCAGACGAAAAGCGCTACGGCATCGCCATCTACACCGACAACTCCTATGACGGACTCGTGATGGGCGTGGAAAACGCGATCTTTTCCTATGGTGGCGAACTTGGTGACTATCAGAACTACAAGGTCGACGGCATCATCAATTCGGAAAAGAACGTCAAGGCGCTCGAAATGTATCGCGAGCTCTACGGCTTCACGCCTCCCGGCTGGGCGAAGACCTTCTTCGTCGAGAACAACCAGGCGATCACCGAGAATCTGGCGGCGATGAGCATGAACTACTTCGCCTTCTTCCCGGCGCTGGTCAACGAGGCGTCCAATCCGAACGCCAAGGTCACCGGCTTCTTCGCCAACCCGGCCGGCCCGGGCGGCGACCAGTTCGCAGCGCTTGGTGGCCAGGGTATCTCGATCGTTTCATACTCGGAGAACCAGGAAGAGGCGATGAAGTTCCTGGAATGGTTCATCAAGGACGAGACCCAGAAGCGCTGGGCCGAACTCGGCGGCTACACGGCAAGCGCAAAAGTGCTGGAATCGCCGGAGTTCCAGAATGCGACACCCTATAACAAGGCCTTCTACGAGACCATGTTCAAGGTGAAGGACTTCTGGGCGACGCCTGAATATGCCGAACTGCTGATCCAGATGAACCAGCGCATCTATCCCTTCGTCACCGCCGGCGTAGGCACGGCGAAGGAAGCGCTCGACGCACTTGCCAAGGACTGGAACACGACCTTCAAGAAGTATGGTCGTCAATAAGCCTTGATACATGACGGGAGGTTGCCTGGCTTCCTCCCGTTTTTCTACACCAGAGAACCAAACGACGCATGGCACTTCGTCCATGCCCAGGCAATGCGCAACCGGATGCCATCACCGCGTCCAGCGCTGGGCTCTTTGAGGAGGAGCACATTGGCAACCGTCGTCATGACATCCCTTGACGCGAAATCGCGTGCCGCATCGCGCGGAATGAGCGATATCAGTATCCGCAACCTGTTCATCATCCCGACGATCCTCTTTCTGATCGTCTTCAACATCTTTCCGCTGATCTATTCGCTCGGCTATTCCTTTACCGACTTCCGCGCCTCGTCAAACGCGCCGGCCAAATTCGTCGGCCTGCGGAACTACCGCGAGCTGCTCAACGACATTTTCATCTGGTCGAATTTCGCCATCACTGCAAAATATGTGATCGTCTCTGTGACGGGGCAGGTGATCGTCGGCTTCGGCACCGCAATGCTGCTCAACCGCGACATTCCGCTGAAGGGATTGCTCACCACGCTGCTCCTGCTGCCGATGATGCTGTCGATGGCGGTGGTCGGCCTCTTCTGGAAGCTGCTCTACGATCCTTCCTTCGGCATCATCAACTACACCCTCGGCCTCGGCTCCTTTGAATGGTTGTCGAACCCCGACATGGCGCTCTACGCCGTGGCGATCACCGACATCTGGATGTGGTCGCCCTTCGTGATGCTGCTGTCGCTCGCCGGCCTGTCTGCCGTGCCGAAGCATCTCTACGAGGCGGCAGCTATCGACCGGGCGGGTCCGTTCTACACCTTCTTCCGCATCACGCTGCCGCTGGTGGCGCCGATCCTGATGATCGCCATCATCTTCCGGACCATGGAAGCCTTCAAGACCTTCGACCTCGCCTACATCCTGACCAGCCAACCGACGACCGAAGTGATTTCGATCCGGCTCTACAAGATGGCATTCCAGGAATGGCAGACGGGGCGCTCCTGCGCTCTCGCCTACATCGTGCTGATCATGGTGCTCGCCATCACCAACATCTATGTCAAATATCTCAACAAGGTGAAGGAGCGCTGAGATGGCTGCCGTCCAAACCCGCTCCGAACGCGCGCTGAACCGGGTGGCGATCGCCGCCGTGCTGGTCATCACTCTGATCTTCCTGGCGCCGATCTACTGGATCACCTCCACGGCCTTCAAACCGCGCAACCTCGCCACCACCATTCCGCCGACCGTGCTTTTCGAGCCGGAAATCTCGCCCTTCGTGAAGCTCTTCACCAAGCGCTCGCAACTGCGCGTCGCGCCGACTCCTGAAGAATATGCCGACGCCCCCTGGTGGGAGCGCATGGTATTCGACGGGGGCGAGAAAATCGTCCGCTCCGGCCGCGGCGAAATCCAACCGTCGGGCTATCCAAACCGCTTCATGAACTCGCTGATCATTGCCATCACCTCCACGGTGCTGGCCGTCAGCATGGGAACCTTCACGGCCTACGGCTTCTCGCGCTTCAAGGTGAAGGGAGAGGCCGACCTTCTCTTCTTTATCCTGTCGACCCGCATGCTGCCGCCCGTCGTCGTCGCCATCCCGATGTTCCTTATGTACCGCGCCGTCGGTCTCAACGACACGCACTGGGGCCTCATCATACTCTACACTGCCTTCAACCTCTCCTTCTCCGTCTGGCTCATGAAGGGCTTCATCGACGAGATCCCGAAGGAATATGAGGAGGCGGCTCTCGTGGACGGCTACACCCGCATGGAAGCCTTCTTCAAGATCGTGATCCCGGAAGCGGCGACAGGCATCGCCGCCACCGCTGTCTTCTGCTTCATCACCGCCTGGAACGAATACGCATTCGCGCTGATCATGACGAACCGGCGCGCGCAGACCGCACCTCCCTTCATTCCGAGCCAGGTTGGCTCGGGCCTGCCGGACTGGACGGTAATTGCGGCCGGCACGGTCCTGTTCCTGCTGCCGGTCGCCATCTTCACCTTCCTGCTCAGGAACCATCTCCTGCGCGGCATGAGCTTCGGAGCGATCCGCAAATGACTTTCCGCGCCCTGAACCAGAAATATCTCGAACCCGGTTCGCAGTACCTGATGATCTTCGGCATCATCGCCCTCTGCCAGCCTTGGAACCTGCTTCTCCACCGCTACGGCATGACGATGACGCTCATCGGGCTGATCGCCTTCATGGTGACGACCAAAATCCCGCGGGAGGAACAACGAGACGAAGGCAGCCATTCATGACGCAGATCGAGCTTCGCGGCATCCAGAAATATTTTGGTGCCGTCCAGGTCATCAAGAACCTCAATCTCGCCATCGCCGACAACGAATTCATCGTGCTGCTCGGACAATCCGGCTGCGGCAAGACGACGACGTTGCGCGCCGTAGCCGGCCTGGAGACCATCGACGAAGGCGACATCCTGATTAACGGCCAGCCGGTGCAGCACATGAAGGCGTCGGACCGGGACATCGCCATGGTATTCCAGTCCTTCTCACTCTATCCGCACATGACGGTCTACGAAAACATCGCCTTTCCCCTGCGCGCGACGCGCATGAGCAAGGGCGACATTGATACGGCAGTGGGCGAGATCGCGCGTGTGCTGCGCATCAGCGAGTTTCTCGGCCGCAAGCCCTCAGCGCTTTCGGGCGGCGACATGCAACGCGTGGCGATCGGCCGGGCGCTTGTGCGCCGGCCAAAGGCCATGCTGATGGACGAACCGATTGGCGCCCTCGACGCAAAACTGCGCGAGGAGATGCGCGCCGAAATCAAGCGCCTGCATCTCAAGCAGGGCTCGACCACCATCTACGTGACCCACGATCAGGTCGAGGCCATGTCGCTCGCCGACCGCATCGTCATCATGCACGAGGGCATTCTTCAGCAGGTCGGCAGCCCGTTCGAGGTCTATGCCTATCCGGCGAACATGTTTGTCGCGCAATTCGTCGGCAGCCCTGTCATGAACATGGCGCAGGCGACGGTCAGCGAAACGGACGGCCATGCCAGTGTGCAGATCAGCGGTGGAGCAAAGGGCTTCGAGTTCCCCGCCGCCCTTGCCAACCGCCTCTCGGACGCGAAGGCCGAGAACGGCAAGCTGACGCTCGGCGTCCGGCCAGAGGGCGTACTCATCTCGCGCGAGGCGCGCGAGGGCTTCTTGCCAGTGGAGGCACACATCATCGAACCGCTCGGCTCGCACGACATCGTCGACCTGAAGGTCGGCGACCAGATGATAAGGGCTCGCACCAAGAGCGGATTCGTGTCTGGTCCTGGCGAAACCGTCTGGGCACGCATCGACCCCGCGCAGGCCCATTTCTTCAACACGGCGACCGGCTCGTCGCTCGGGATCAGACTCTGATGGCGCATATCGAACTCAAGGGCATCACCAAGACCTTCGGCAAGCACGCGGCGCTGAATAACCTGAACATCGAAATTGCTGACGGCGAGTTCTTCGTGCTGCTTGGCCAGACCGGTGCCGGCAAGACGACGACGCTGCGCCTGATCGCCGCTCTCGAAAAGCCGACGGCAGGGCAGATCCTCATCGACGGGCAGGACGTCGCCGACTGGGGGGCCGCCGAGCGCGACGTGGCGCTGGTGCTCCAGCAATATTCGCTTTATCCGCGCTATACGGTGCGGGAGAACCTGGAATTTCCGCTGAAATCCCGCATCCGCCGTGTCGAACCTGCAGAGATCAAGGAACGCGTCGAGCGGGTCGCGAAAACCCTGCGCATCGAGCACCTGCTCGACCGCAAGACCGACCGGCTGTCGGGCGGCGAGATGCAGCGCGTCTCGATCGGCCGAGCCATTGTGCGAAAGCCGCGGGTCTTCCTGATGGACGAACCGCTGTCGGCGCTCGACGCCAAACTGCGCGAGGCGCTGCGCACCGAGCTGAAAAACCTGCAGATGAACCTCGGCGCAACCTTCCTGTTCGTCACACACGACCAGATCGAGGCCATGTCGATGGGCGACAAGATCGGCGTGCTGAACAACGGCCATCTCGTGCAGACGGGCACCCCGCATGAAATCTACAACAACCCGGTCAACACCTTTGTCGCCCGCGCAGTCGGCTCGCCGCCGATGAACCTGATCGGCGGCACGCTTTCAGGCGGCGAGGCCGTGGCCAGCGAGGGCTACCGGCTGCCGCTCGGCAACGGGTACGCGATTGCGACGGACGGTCGCCCGCTCACCTTCGGCATCCGCCCCGAGGACCTCTTTCTCGACAGCGGTGCGCCGGGACAAGCTTGGGTGCACGACGTGGAGAACCATGGCGTCGAAAAGATCGTGACGCTGCGAACCGGAAACGGGGAGCTGTTGCAGGCAACCGTGCCGGCCCGCACGGAGCTGGCGATCGACGAGTCCGTGCGCTTCTGCTGGAATCCGGAAAAGGTCGTCCTTTTCGACGCCAACAGCGGTATGAGCCTGCGCTACGCGACATGACCTGATCGCACCGCAAGACGCCGACGGCGCCCCTCGAAAAACTGCGGGGGAACGCCGGCGTTTCGGATTGTCGCAAAGGGGCTCGCAGCTATGCCGGAAAACGCCGGCGATAGTGTTCGACCACCTCGGGATTGCGCAGATTGACTGGCAGTTCGCCCTTCAAGACGCGCATGGCTTCGCCGGCCGCGCCCGTTCCCATACGCATCATGCTCTCTTGCGTTAGGCCGGCGAGATGCGGGGTGACGATGACATTGTCGAAGCCGAAATAGGGATGGTCGAGCGGCAGCGGCTGCGTGGCGAAGACGTCAAGCGCGGCTCCGCCGATGCGGCCATCGTGCAGCGCCTGGATCAGCGCCGCGTCATCGATCACCGGGCCGCGCGAGACGTTGACCAGAATGGCATCGGGCTTCATGCGGCCGATGCGCCTGGCATTGAGCAGGCCTGCCGTCTCCGGCGTCAGGGGGCAGCAGAGCACGATGATATCGGCCATGGCGACGAGGTCGTCGAGCGGCATGGAGCGCGCACCATGCGGCACGCTTTCAGGCGAGCGGCTCGTGGCGACCACCTCCGCGCCGAAACCGAACTTCGCGATCCGGAAGATCGCCTTGCCGACATTGCCCATGCCGACGATGCCTATGGTGCGGCCGCAAAGGTCGACAGCCCCGTCCGACTGGCTGCGCCCTGCCGCCCAGCCCTTCTGACGCAATTCCCGGTCCATTGGGCGGAAGCGCCGAAGCAGGGCCATCGTCACAAGGAAGACGTGCTCGGCGACCGTCGGCGCGTTGACGGCCGGCACGTTGGCGACGAGCACCCCCGCACGGGTCGCCGCATCCATTGGCACCATATCGAGCCCGGCGCCGTGGCGGATCGCAGCGCGAAGGGCCGGCGCATTCTCAAAGAAGTCCGGCGGGATCGGCGCGCGCACGATGATGATGCCAGCGCCCCGCCCTTCGCGAAGCAAGGTTTGAGGATCGGCGGCGGACGCGACGCGCAGATCGCCCGCAGCCTTGAGCATGGCCTCAGCCGCTGGATGAAGGGGATGCGTGGAAAAGATGAAGCTCATCGGACCTCCCAGCCGGTTACGCCTACCCGACGGCCGTCGCTGGCCCGCCGATGAGACCCTTCCAGTAGCTTTCCGCACCCTGGAGATGCGCGTTCATCAATGCCTGGGCGAGATTGCCGTCGCGGGCAACGAGCGCCTCGTAGATGCGGATATGTTCCTCATGTGAGCGCCGGCTGCGGGCGATGTCGCCGAAATAGATCGGCAGGCGCTGTTCGCCCATCACGTAGTAGACGCTGCACACGCGATAAAAGACGCTGTTCTTGGTAGCGCGGACGATCTCCAGATGGAAATCCCGATCCTCGCGTGCCAGTCCCTCGCCAGCGGCAAGCTTCGCCTCGGACGCGGCGAGGATGTCGCGCAGGCGCTGGTAATTCTCTTCCGTCGCCCGCAGGCAGGCCAGTTCGGCGGCCTTGATCTCATGGATCTTGCGAAGCTCCACGGTCTCGTAGATCAGGATAGGATCAAGCGGCACGCCGGCGCGCACAAACAGTGCCATCGCCTCGACGCTGGCCTCCGTGGTCGTCAGGTAGATACCGGACTTGGCGCGGCGTTCGACGATGCGCATGGCCTCCAGGATCGCCAGCGCCTCGCGAATCTGGCCGCGGCTGACCCCGAAATGCTCCGCAAGCTCCCGCTCTGAAGGCGTGCGGCCATTGTCGCTCGAATTCGAGAATAGATAGCCTGCGAGATCGGAGAGTAAGGAGTTTTCTTTCATCATACTATCTTTGCGCGTGAGCCTCGAGGACCCGCCGGTTGATCGTGAAGCCCAGGCCGGGTTTATCGGGAATCTCTATCATGCCGTCCTTCACCGACACCGTGTCTTCGACGAGATCATGGATCATCGGATTGGCGCCAAGCGAGTATTCGATGACGAAGCTTGCCGGGGAAGCCGCGCACAGGTGCAGGCCCGAGAAAAAACAGGGCGCTCCGGCCCACAGATGCGGTGCGAAACGAAGGTTGAAGGCGCTGGCGAGCGAACTGATGCGCATCGCCTCGGTGATACCGCCGCAAAAGGCCGGATCGGGCTGGAATATATCGGCAGCTCGCAGCACGGCAAGATCGCGGAAGGCAAAGCGGGTCGCCTCACTCTCGCCGGCGGCGATCGGCACATTTCCGGACGCGCGTACCTCCGCCATGCCCGGCTTGTCGTCGGCTATCACCGGCTCCTCGAACCAGGCGATGTCGCAATCCGCCACCATCTGGATGAAGCGCTTCGCCTCGGCAACCGTATAGGTGCCGTGCGCATCGACCATCAGGTCGATGTCAGGGCCGATCGCCTTGCGAGCCGCCCGCACCCGCGACGCCGAGACATACGGCGCACCGTCCATCGCGCCGACCCGCATTTTGACCGACTTGAAGCCGTCGGTGGCGATATAGGACTTGAGCTGCTCGCCGATCCTGTCCGCGCTCTCCCAACCGCCCGAAGCATAGGCTGGCAACCTGTCGGCCTTGCGGCCGCCCAGCAGCTTCCAGACGGGGACGCCGAGCGACTTGCCGAGAATGTCCCAAAGGGCCATGTCGACGGCGCTGATCGCCGCGATGGAAAGACCACGCCGCGCGATCTCCGGCATAGCGTGACCCGAAATCGCCGCCATCTCGTGGCGGGCTCCGTTGTAGAGCATTTCCCATATGGCGGAGATGTCGGCAGGGTCGCGGCCGATGAGCTTCGGCCCCACCTCGTGGTTCAGCATATGCACCAGCGTGCCGTAAGTGCCTGCGCTGCCGGCAGCATTCTTGCCCTCTCCCCAGCCGACGATGCCGTCATTCGTCTCTATACGCACGATCGCGGCATCGAAGGTCGTCAGTCGGCCGAAGTCGCTACGGTGTTGGCGGCTCGCCTCGATCGGGATCTTCACCCACCAGGCCTCTACGGTTTTGATATGCATGTGTCGGATCCCCCGCCCTCACGACCTCGCCGGCCGGCAGGGCATATGCCTTCCCGTTCATCACTTGATCAGCGGCAGGATCGTCTCGGCCGTGATCCGCATCTGATTGTCGTAGAACGTCTCGGTGAGAAGGCTCGAGCCGTGGTCCTGGATGAACTTCAATTGCTCCGGCGGGATATCGACGGGGTTGCGCTCCACCATGTCCGGGTACTTGGCAGCCGGCGTGCGATCGACGGGGGCGACGAACTCGTTCGTCACCGCACCCTCATAACCGCTTTCCTTCAGCGTGCCGATAATCTTGGGCCAGTCGAGCTGGCCGAGGCCGGCGGCGAAGCGATTGTTGTCGGCCACGTGGAAATCGAAGAGGCGCTTGCCGGCCAGCCGGATCGCCGCGTACATGTCCTCCTCCTCGATATTGAGATGGAAGGTATCGAGGCACACACCGCATTGCGGGCTCACCGCATCGGCCAGCGCCAGCGCCTGGGCGGCGCGGTTGATGAGATAGGTCTCGAAGCGGTTGAGCGGCTCGATCGCCAGCCTTACGCCCTTCTTCTGCGCGTGGGTGAAGCACTCGCGGGTGGCGTCGACCACCCACTTCCACTCCTCCTCTTCGGTCGCATCCGGCACGACCTTGCCGACGGTCGCCGGCACGAGCGTGACGATCTCGCCCTCGAGTTCGCTAACCATGGTGATGACGCTATTGACGTAATCCACCGTCCTGGCACGCTGGCCTTCGTCCTTGGCGGCAAGATTGCGCTCGCCCAGCGTCAGAGTGACGGCGCCCCAGCAGCGGATGCCGTGTTCCTTGAGCAGCGCGCGCGTGTCCTTCACATCGTACTGCGTCGGCTCGCCCGATATCTCGATGCTCTGGTAGCGGTATTTCTTGATCCGCTTCAGCGTGACGGCAAGCGGCTCGGCCCGCATCCAGTTGTGTGTTGAAAGATGCATGAGGTCTCCTCCCAGACTGTTTGCGGCTCGCTCGACCGCTGAGGGCGGCAAGCGGTCCCTCTTGTCAGCCAAGCCCGAGATTGCGCGCATCTGGTTTGGCCAATTTATCGCTGTTGAAAGCTCTAGCGCAAATTCTCAGCCTCTGCAAGGCGGAACGAGAAACGGAAACATATCTTCTTATGCCGATGTTTAACGTTGTAAATTCGGAATACACGCCAATTCTGCAAGCTATTGTCGCTGAGAATTGGCTTGACCGAATTTCCGGTTTTGGTATGACCAGATTTCGGAGCCAAACAGGTGTCGAACCAGGCGCAGGGGCCAAAGAGCCCGGAGGGAGGAGACATGAAGATCGGCATGTGCATGTTCCTGTGGACGACGAGTGTCGGGCGCAAGCACGAGGCACTGTTACGCGACATCAAGGACACCGGATTTGATGGCGTCGAGATTCCGATCTTTTCGGGAACGCCCGATGACTACCGTCGGCTGGGGGGCTTGCTCGACCGGATAGGCCTGGAACGGACTGCCGTTTCCGCCATGGGCGATCCCTCGATGAACCTGATCGCGCCCGATGCCAAGACCCGCAAACGCGGCATCGACTACATGAAATGGGCAATCGACTGCAGCGATGCGCTCGGCGCAACGATTCTGGGCGGTCCGCTGCATTCGACACTCGGCCAATTTTCCGGAAGCGGGCCGAGCGCGGCAGAACTCAAGCGCTCGATCTATTCGCAACGCGCGATTGGCGACCATGCAGCAAAGCGCGGCGTCACGATCGGGCTCGAGGCGCTGAACCGCTTCGAATGTTACCTGTTCAATACGATGGACGCCATCGCGGCCCATGTCGATGCGGTCGGGCATCCGAACATCCGCGCCATGTACGATACGTTCCACAGCAATATCGAGGAGGCCGATCCGATCGGCGCCTTCACGCGAAACAGTGACCGCATCGTCCATGTCCACATTTCGGAGAACGACCGCGGCGTACCAGGGCGCGGCAACATTCCCTGGGCCGAGACGTTCAGGGCGCTGCGCGCAAGCGGCTACGACGGCTGGCTGACGATCGAGTCCTTCGGCCGCGCACTCAAGGACCTTGCCGCCGCGACAAAGGTCTGGCGCGACTTTTGCGAGACGCCGGAAGCGGTCTATCGCGAAGGTTACCGCCATATTCGCGATGGATGGCACGCGGCAGCATGAATGAAAGTGCGGCCCAGCGGTGAGCAGCTTGCCAAGCTCGCCGATCTGGTCGATGCAGGCGCGGTCCGCCCGGTCATCGACACCGTCTATCCCTTCGAACAGACGCCGCACCTAAAGCGATCGCGCCAAGGGGCAAGGTCGGGATCAAGGCAAAATAGCTTTGCGAAGTCGATGCGCAAACTACGCGCAACCTGACCCTGTCGCTCGCAGACGCGTGTGACAGAACGCCTCTTCCTTTCGAGACTATTGAAGCGGTAATGCCTCACTGCCTAATCGGCAGACACACCCAAAAGTGCGGCAGGTGCGTGCATAACGCCAAATCGGAATGCGCTTGGTTGACATCTGACGCGGACCCACTGTATCAATGATGACGACCATCATCATTGATCATTTGCCGACACGAGAAAGATATTCCATGAGTAAACTTCCTAAGGTTCTAATTACTGGCGCATCGACGGGCATCGGCGCGACTTATGCTCATCGTTTCGCGCATCGCGGTCATGACCTCGTCTTGGTCGCTCGCAACAAGCTGCGCCTGGACGCCGTTGCGGCAACACTTCGCAATGACACCGGCGTCGCGGTCGAGGTTTTGCAAGCGGACCTGACCGATCTCGACGATCTTGCTTCGGTCGAAGCGCTACTGCGCGATGATCACTCGATCGGCGTCCTGATCAACAATGCCGGCGGCAATCTTCCGGGAAGCTTCGTTGATCAGAAAACTCACGACGTCGCTCAGCTTGTCGCCTTGAATGCAACAGCTGTCGCAAGACTGGCGAGTGCCATCGCGCCGCGGCTTGCAAAGGCCGGTGAAGGTTCGATCGTCAACATCTCTTCGGTCGTTGGGATCGCGCCGGAGTTTGGCATGACTGTGTATGGCGCAACCAAGGCGTTTGTGACGTTTCTTTCGCAGGGGCTGAGCTTGGAGCTCGCTCCAAAGGGCGTTTACGTCCAGGCGGTTCTTCCCGCAGCCACCCGCACTGAAATCTGGGAGCATTCCGGCATCGACGTCAATTCGCTCACTGGCGTGATGGAAGTCGAAGAACTCGTCGACGCCGCCTTGGTCGGCTTTGATCGGCGCGAACCCGTTACCATTCCGCCGCTTCCCGATGTTACGCAGTGGGACGGTTATCAGGCAGCTCGCCTGGCCATTCTTCCCAACAGCCGGCAAGAACATGCCGCCAAGCGCTATCGCCAGTAAGAGGCTTCGACCCGCAACGATCGCCCGTATCGGACGATGGTGGTTTGGCGATCGCTGCCGACCTCTCTAATGACTCAATCCAGAAGGTCCATCATGACTGTTCCAACCTTGCTCGAACCCTATGATCTTGGCGCGCTGAAGCTGAGCAACCGGATCGTAATGGCCCCACTCACGCGCAACAGGGCCGGCCCGGGTCTTGCCCCTGGCGAACTTGCTGCGGAGTATTACGCGCAGCGTGCCTCGGCAGGGCTGATCATTTCCGAAGCGACCCAGATTTCCAAGCAGGGCCAGGGTTACCAGGACACGCCAGGCATCTACACCGAGGCGCAAATCGAAGGCTGGCGGAAGGTGACCGAAGCCGTCCACGCCAGGGGAGGACATATCTTCCTGCAGCTGTGGCACGTGGGACGCATATCGCATACCGACCTGCAGCCCGGCGGCCAAGCGCCGGTGGCCCCTTCGGCAATCCGTGCCGAGACGAAAACCTTCGTGAACAACAGCTTTGTCGACGTGTCGGAGCCGCGCGCGCTTCGGCTGGATGAGATAAGGAATATCGTCGAGGACTTTCGTCGTGCTGCAGTGAACGCGATTTCCGCCGGCTTCGACGGTGTCGAAGTCCATGGAGCAAACGGTTATCTTCTGGACCAGTTTGCGAAGGACGGCGCAAATCTGCGCACCGATGAATACGGAGGAACCATCGAAAACCGTGCGAGACTGATGCTGGAGGTCACGGCAGCCGTCGTCAACGAAGTCGGCGCACAGCGCACCGGGATCCGGATTTCGCCAGTCTCGCCGGCGAACGGCGTTTCCAGCAGTGATCCGCAGGGACAATTCTACTACATCGTCGATAAGCTGAATGAACTCAATCTCGCCTATCTGCACGTCGTTGAAGGGGCGACCGGCGGAGCGCGCGACGTGGCGCCATTCGACTTCATGGAGCTTCGGCGGCGGTTCACCAACAGCTACATTGCCAACAATGGTTATGATCTGGAACTCGCAACAAGCCACCTTGCTGAAGGCAAAGCGGATCTGATCGCTTTCGGGAGGCCCTTCATCGCCAATCCTGATCTCGTCGACCGTCTCAGGAAGGGTCTACCTTTGGCAAATTTCAATCCCGCCACACTGTATGGCGGGGGAGCCGCCGGCTACACCGACTACCCAACCGTTGCAGACAAACTTCGGGCCTGACTGTCATGGCGGCCACGCCCATGCGCGTGGCCCTTCACGATGCAAGGTGGTCGCCCGCGTCCCCAAATGTCGTTCGGACAAGTATTGCAGCGGCTAAACCAGGCGGTCCACTTATTGCGTTGACTGCTCCGGACCAACTTGATCAATCGCCAAGCGGCAAGCGTCTCGGGCAACTTCAAGTATTTCGTCGGCCAATGGTGCCCCATCAGGGCATGCTCGGGACATCACCAGCGCTCCGAGGGCTTGGGCAAGTGCGCTGATAGCCTTGGCCCGGGCGCCAGGGCCATCATTCTGCTTGAAGGCAATATCCTTTTCGAGAAGCCTGATGAACTTCTCGATACCTTCAGCAAATGGCGCCCTTGTTTCGTCTGTTTGGCGTGCAGCGTCTCCGCTCAGCGCGGCGATCAGACAGCCGGCGCCGCGATTGTCCCTGTGTTCCCTTGATAGATATACATTAAGGATCGTGGACGCGTTAAAGCCAACATACCGGCTTACGATGGTGTCGAACCCATGGGCTGTGGCCTCGACGATCAGATTCTCTTTCGAGGGGAAATGATTGTAAAAGCCGCCATGGGTGAGCCCTGCTCTTTCCATCAGCTGCGCCACACCTATTCCGTCGAATCCGCCTTGTCGAAACAATTCAGAAGCAGCGGCGATAATGGCCTCTCGGTTTTGCTGCTTCTTCTCTTCCGTTATTCGCATGCGAGCGCTCCTGGCAGCGGTGCAATCAAATGATGTTGACCATCATCAAATATAGTCCTTTTAGTGAGTCAAACCAACCGGGGCAAGCACATTGCAGAGATGTTTTGCGAACCGATACAATCAAGATCGAAGTGCGTTGAGATCGCGCCGCCAGCGCTAAAATGAACGCCGCCGCGCTTTCCAGGAACCAAGTGTCCCTTGTCGTGGAACGTGATAAACCTAGCTCAATGAATCAACACGTTTGGCACTAGAGTTGCCATTGGCGCTGAGCCGTTTCCACTTCAATTGAGGATCCGCCACCGGGTTTCTGATGGCGCCGCCATCGCATCTTCGCGCAGAGAACCTGCCTCCGAGACACTCAGATCTAAGTGGCCAGACATCGACCGAACGTCGGCATTCTCAAAAATAATCTGCCAGGCAACACCTCATTCTATAGTAACCGTAAGACCTCTTCTTATTTTAACTACCGAAAATCAGAACGGATGCGTTTTCCTTCTAAAATGAAGCCAAACTCTCGCGATGTGATTACTATCACTCCACTTTGTAGCTCTAAGTGGCTACGTGCATTGCAGATGTGTTCGTAATATAAAGAAAGTGTAGGCGAAATAAAATCGCGCATGGGCGAGAGGTCTGGCCATATCTTCATGGATTGCTTTTGCATTTTCCAACTTCCTCTTGCACCTGAGGAATTGACCTTCGACGTTGTTATTGTGGCAACCCCTAGGTACGGCCATTCACCAATTACCTTCTAACTGAGAATGAACCAGCGGTCCCAATCGGCAAAGACGATCGTCGTCTATCGAGAGCCGCAAGTTCAATGCGCAAGGGTAGACCCGGGCGGGCGCTGCTTGGCATCTGGCGCCTGGATCCCTCCCCTTGTCGCGATTTAAACCGAGGGAGAATCTCCATGGCACTCGACATCACGACCCAAGACATCATCATCGACGAGACTACCGGTCTTACCGACGACGATATTGATCCGTCCGGTTCGCCGCACGCTAGCAACACCACGCTGCAATATCTGTTGGGTCTTGACGATTCCGGCGGGCTAACCTCACCGGAAGTCGCCTTCCAGACCAACTTCGTGGTGGCCTCGGCGAGTGCAGGGGAAACCATCACCTCGGTCGTTCTCTCCCAGAACCTCAATGGTACCCCGTTTTCCCCTACCGTCGGCGTGAACAGCGGCATTCAGACGGTCGATGGCAACTGGGTCTGGCTGTTCCAGGACCCAACTCATCCAAACATCGTGATCGGCGTCATCGGTACTGCTGATCCGAACTTCGAGCCCGATGAGGCCGGGCCGCTCGCCTTCTCGTTTGCGCTGATCAACACCAGCAACACCAATGCGGACCTCTACACGGTCCAATACGTGCCGTTGCTCCATCCCGACGCCACCAGCGCGGACGACCGCATCGATCTGACCAGCAAGGTCTTCGCCTCGGTCACGGGCACCAGCGTGAACAATTTCTCAGGCCAGAACGCCGCGCCCGGCAATAACGATTTCTACCTGATCAATTCGTCCAATGACGCTTCCAAGCAGCTTCTGGTGATAGGTTTGAACGGTGGCACCGCCAACGTCAGTACACAGGGCTTCGGGGTCGACAACCAGAGCATCAATCCGACCGAAACGCTGCAGGTCGATTTTGTGACCGGCGGCAACCTCGCCGCAGGTTCTGCCTCGCAAATCCAGTACGGCAGCCATCTCGAGACCATCACGCAGGCCGGGTTCACGATCAACCAGATCACGCCTTCCAATCCGGAAGCGCGAGTGGACATCAGTATCAGCGCCTTTAACAATACGGGCAACGATCAAGGCTCGGAGTTCTTTGACGGCACCACCACAAGCCCCGTTGACATCGTTACCCTCAAGTTGACTGGTCAATCAGGGTTTGCTGCCACCATCACCACCGATGGCACCTATATCACGACAGGCGGAAGTGTCACCGTCACCGGACTGAGCGGGAGCGGCAACGTCGTCACCATCACCGGGCTCGATAACGTCACAACCGTCGATATCACCACCAGCAGCCCAATGGATCGGCTGCAGGTTGCGGGGGTCGACACGAATGAGGGCCTCGACATCACCGAGTTCCATTTCTCGGCGACGAACACCAACGCCTACAGCGAGGAAGTCGGCTCATTCATCAACTTCGACGATGACGGCCCGACGATCGCGGCAGACGGTGTCCTGCCGGAACTCTCGGTGGACGAGACCGACTTCACGACCGACGCCAGCGCGGATTTCTCGGCGTCCTTCACCTCGAATGCCGGTGCAGACGGTGATGATATCACCTATGAGCTGGGCGTGATCGCGGGTGCGTCGGGTCTGGTTGATACGTTGAGCGGCCAGGCGGTCAACCTGTCGGTCAACGCCGGCATAGTCGAGGGCCGCACTGCAATCGGCAATGATCTGGTGTTCACGGTCAGCGTGGATGCTGACGGTAATGTGACACTCGATCAAGCGCGTGCGGTCGTGCATACGCCCGACAGCGGCCCGGACCAGTCGACTACGCTGGCTGCTGCCAACCTCGTTACTCTGACGGCGACCATCATCGACGGTGACGGGGATGAAGCTTCGGCCACGCACGACATCGGCCAGAGTCTCAACTTCGAGGACGACGCGCCGACGATCACGGCAGACGGTGTCCTGCCGGAACTCACGGTGGACGAGACCGACTTCACGACCGACGCCAGCGCGAGTTTCTCGGCGTCCTTCACCTCGAATGCCGGTGCAGACGGTGATGATATCACCTATGAGCTGGGCGTGATCGCGGGTGCGTCGGGTCTGGTTGATACGTTGAGCGGTCAGGCGGTCAACCTGTCGGTCAACGCCGGCATAGTCGAGGGCCGCACTGCAATCGGCAATGATCTGGTGTTCACGGTCAGCGTAGATGCTGACGGTAATGTGACACTCGATCAAGCGCGTGCGGTCGTGCATACGCCCGACAGCGGCCCGGACCAGTCGACTACGCTGGCTGCTGCCAACCTCGTTACTCTGACGGCGACCATCACCGACGGTGACGGGGATGAAGCCTCGGCCACGCACGACATCGGCCAGAGCCTCAACTTCGAGGATGACGCGCCGACGATCGTGGTGCCGTTTGACGGTGACCCCGGTACCGCAGGTATCCAGCACGAGACTCTGGCTAACGTGCTCAACGCGTCGGCCACCGGAGCCTTCGGGTACAACATCGGCGCGGATGCACGCACGGCCGCGTTCTACGCGGGCGGCGGTTCTGACTTTGTCGACCAGAATGTTGCACTTGCCGGCGTACAGATTGGACTGAGCGGCACCATTACCGGCGGCGGTGGCGGTAATCTCCTCACCTCGGACGTGACGCTCGCGTCGGAGAGTCTCACCTCCGCGACGTTCAACTTCACCTTCACCTACGACAAGGACCCCGCGGATGGCGTCCAGACGGGCACGGCGGTCGGCACGCTCGTCTTCGACAAGGTTGCCGACACTTATACCATCAACCTGACCGACCCGCTCGAAGGCTTCAGCGTCGACGTGCTCCACACCAGTGAGCTCTTGTCCAAGGAGCCCATGAGCAACACGGGTCACCCGCAGATCGTGGTGGAACGGCTGCAGGCGGATGATCCGGACACGCCCGATGACGAAGACTTCTACGTGCAGTTCACGGGCAACGCGATCAACAGAGCCAACCCGTTCCGCCTGACGAACAATGGCGAGGGGACATCCACTGACGCCACGTTCACCGTGGGTCTTCACGAGATGGTGAGTAACAACAATGAAACATGGGTGTCTGCGACGCAGAACACCAACGGTGTCGCCGGTGACACGATCCAGAAAGATGAACTGCTCACGTTGCGGTTCTTCAACAGCAACGTCGGAATTCAGAACGAGGCTCTCACCCCGACGGCGACCGCCGGCACCATGGCCATCAAGTTCGACGGCATCGGCAACAGCGAGGACCTGATGCTGATCCTTAACCTGATCGACAAGGACGGTGCCGACAACACCCTCGGCACCGGAGACGACAACGCCACGATCACGCGGGCGGTCTACGTGTCAAACGCCGACATCTTCAAGACGGGTCAGGTCCCGGCCGCCTATAGCGGCGAGTTTACGCTCGACAACAACGACGGCCTCGTGATCATCGAGCAGAACGACTACAACGCAGCCGGCGAAGACTACGTGTTGCAGGGTGCGCAGATCATGCAGTCGGGCAACGGGATCACCGGCAACAACACTGCGATCGACCTGAACAGGACGACCGGCGCTGGCGGCGGCAGCAATGCGACCACCGGTCTGGTGAACTTCGACGCCGCCGACAACGACGTGCTGAAGATCACGGACATCGGCTTCACCTCGACCGTGACCGAGACGCCGGAAGCCGAGCTCGACTTCGCCTTCCAGGTGGAGGACGCGGACGCGGATCAGACAGCGATGCAGCACATACTCGTTGACGTCGCCTGACACTTGACCAACGGGGGGCAGCTGGCGCAGCCCCCCGTTCTGCCATTGCACGAGGTACCATCTTGGGACCAGAGATTAAATGATGAAAGCCAACGAACGGGCCCCTGCTCTTCAGGTCGTGATGAAGGAGGCCAGACGCGCCATCCGGCCACTTATCTGGTTCAGCGGCGGCATCAACGTGCTGATGCTGACCGGTGCGCTTTATATGCTCCAGGTCTATCACCGCGTGTTGTCCAGCCACAGCGTGGAAACATTGGTGATGCTTTCTGTGATGGCGGCAGGGGCGCTTGCGACAATGGCGGGTCTGGAGGTGGTGCGCGGGCGTCTTCTGGCAACCGTCGGATCCTGGATGAACGCGCGGCTGGCACCCGTTCTCCTGACCGCATCGGTAGAATATGCCGCTTCAGCGCCTGGCCAGGTCAACGCCCGTCCGCTGCGCGACCTTGATCAAGTACGGAATTTCTTCACCAGTCCCAGCATCTTCCCGATCCTTGACGCGCCTTGGGCGCCGCTGTTTTTCGCGGCTATTTTTTTCATGCACCCTTGGCTGGGTTGGTTGGCGCTGGGCGGCGGGATCGTCCTGTTTGCGTTGGCGTTGCTGAACGAATGGCTCACACGCAAGCCTTTGACCGAGACTGCAAGCGCACAATCGCGGGCATACGGCCAGGCCGAGGCGGCGATCCGCAACGCCGAGGTCATCCAGGCGATGGGGATGTTGAAGCCACTGCTGGAGGGTTGGAAGGCGCATCAGGACGAGGCCAACAGAGGCCAAGTGCTTGCTGCCAACCGTGGCGGCGTCATCGCGGCGATCGCACGTTGTCACCGGCTGGCCCTGCAAATGGGCATTCTGGGCCTTGGGGCTTATCTCGTACTTCGCAACGAGGCTTCACCAGGAGTCATGATCTCCGCCTCAATCCTGATGGGTCGCGCTTTGTCCCCGGTCGAGCAGGCGATCGGCACATGGAAG
The DNA here is from genome assembly GCF_004342325.1 of Rhizobium azibense. NCBI lineage: Bacteria > Pseudomonadati > Pseudomonadota > Alphaproteobacteria > Hyphomicrobiales > Rhizobiaceae > Rhizobium > Rhizobium azibense. The sequence continues at coordinate 730,942 of NZ_SMBJ01000002.1, forward strand.
GCCACGGTGGGAGCGCGTGCAGCCTACCGGCGTCTCACCGCAGTTGCCGGCAATCACCCGGAGGCCACGCCGGTTCTGCCACTACCGCGACCGAAAGGCAAGTTCGAGGCCGACAACATTGTGCTTGCCCGGCAGGGAGGCGAGCACATCCTGAAAGGGATCAGCTTTCGACTCGAGCCGGGTGAAGCAATGGCGTTGATCGGCCACAGCGCGGCTGGCAAGACGAGTCTGGTGAGAATATTGGCCGGTGCCTGGCGTCCATCCGCAGGACGTGCCTTGCTGGACGGCATGGACGTTGCCCAATGGGCGGCGGAGGACCGGGGTCATTATGTCGGTTACTTGCCGCAGGATATCGAGCTCTTCGCCGGCACCGTTGCCGAAAACATCTGCCGCTTCGCCAAGCTCAGCCCAGTGATCTTCGACAAGGTTGTCAAGGCTGCGCAGCTGGCGGGAGTTCATGACCTCATCAAAGGACTGCCGAAGGGCTACCTCACCGAGATCGGCGAATCCGGCGCGGTGCTGTCAGGAGGACAGCGCCAGCGCATTGGGCTCGCGCGAGCACTCTACGGCGACCCGGCACTCATTATCCTCGACGAGCCCAATTCTAACCTCGACCGCGAAGGTGAGGACGCATTGATCGCAGCTCTTAACGCAGTCAAGGCGGCTGGCACGACCGTTATCCTGGTCGCGCACCGACCGAACATCATGGAGACAGTTGACAAGATACTCGTCCTCAACCGGGGCCAGCAAGACCTCTTCGGTCCACGCGACTATGTCTTCAACGAACTCGCCTCGCGCATCCGCAAGGTAACTCAGATGCCAACGATAGTGGCGAACTAAGCAAGGAAACGGAAACAGCCATGAAGGATATGAAGGTCGTTCCGTTTCCCGTTTCGCCACCTGCCGCCCCAGTTCCCCTGCGTCTCACAGGTGTGACGCTCACAGGCTTCGCGATCATGTTCCTGTTTTTCGGCATGGCGGGGGGTTGGGCGATGATTGCCCCGTTGGAAAGCGCCGCAGTGGCACCGGGCGTCATCAAGGTTGCCGGCGACCGCAAGCTCATCCAGCACCTCGAGGGCGGCATCATAGCAGAGTTGAACGCCGCCAACGGTGATATCGTCAGGGCCGGTGAAATCCTCGTCCGGCTCGACAACACACAGGCAACGGCGAAGCTTGACCTGATCCACAATCGGATAGCAACGCGTGAGGCGCTGGCCGCTCGTCTGAGGGCTGAGCGGGATGGCAAGTTCGAGATCGAATTTGATCCGGGGCTGCTCGCAAACGCCGCGAAAGCCGCAAGGGACGCGGTGGCCTCACAGCGTGACGTGTTCGCAGCAAAGCACCACAATTTAAAGGACGAGCAGGAAATCCTCAGCCAGCGCCGTCGCCAGACCGAGGAAGAGATAACGGGACTGAAGGAGCTTATCATCACCGAAGACAAGCAGATCGAGGCGATCGAAAGTGAAACCAAAGACCTTGAAAGTCTCCTCAAGCGCGGGCTGGTCACCCGCGAGCGGAACCTGATGCTCAGGCGGCAACAGCGCGAGATCGAGGGGGAGCGCGCGACCAACGTCGCGGCGATCGCTCGTGCCAGAAGCGCCATGGCCGAGATTGACATGCAAATCCTGAACCTCAACACAGTGCGGTTGAACGAGGCGGTCGGGGAGTTGAGCAAGGTCGAGGCGGAGTTGTTTGACCTCACACAGGAAGAGCGTGCCGCCAAGGACGTGCTTGCCCGTACCAACGTCGTTGCACCAGTCGACAGCATCGTCATGGACCTGAAGGTCCACACGACCGGCGGTGTCGTGAAACCCGGAGATACACTGATGACAGTCGTGCCCCTCGGACAGCAACTCGTGGTCGAGGCAATGGTCAGGCCAGAGGACGTCGAGACGATCGCCCCTGGACAGCGCGCACGCGTCAGTTTTCCGGCCTTTGCCCGCTACAATCTTCCTCCACTCGACGGCGTCGTCGAGATCGTGTCGGCTGACCGGATGGTGGAGGAGCGCACCGGGGCACCCTATTTCGCCGCGACCGTATTGATCGATAAGAGCGAACTGGCCAAGCTGGAGGGCCGTAAGCTGCTGCCCGGCATGTCGGCCGAGGCGATGATTCGGACGGGTGCTCGCACCGTGCTTTCTTATCTGGCTGAACCTATCACACAGAATCTCCGCCGAGCGATGCGCGAAAAATAGTTGCAGGCCACCCGATGACAATTCTTTGCTATAACAGCGAAACTCACCGAGTTGAGATCCCTCGCATCCGGCGCCGCAGCGAGTGGGACCCCACTGCTTAGGAGGCATTCCCGGACTCAAACGATCAGTTCGCTGTAATGCTTTCCAGGGGATGACGTTTTAGAAATGCAGCCACCTGTTCGATGACCTCATTCGGCGCGGAATCGGGGAAAAAATGCCCGCCTGAGATGGCCCTGGCTTCCATGATCGAGCAGCGATCCACCCACGCGGCAGGCAGATCGTAGAGTTTCGCCATTGCGCCAGATGCGCCGTAGAGGATGAGTGCGGGAGCAGAAATGCGTCGCCCCTGATCCGCCAGATCGTCGGCGAGATCGACGCCTAGTGCCGCGCGATAATCGTTGCAGCCGCCAGCAATCGCCTCGGCGTCATGCCATGAGGCCCGATAGGCGGCGAGCTGTTCCACATCGAAATCCGCCGGACCCGCTGCACCCCATCCATAGAGGCAGGTCTCGTAGAACAGATCGGGGTTGGCTGCAATCATCAGTTCCGGGAAGGGCGATGGTTGAGCGAGAAAGAACCAGTGCCAGTAGCTTTGAGCGACCTCCTTGCGGAGGTCGTTGAGCAGCACGGTCGTCGGCACGATGTCCATCAGCGTGACACTGGCGACAGCACCTGGATGATCCAGCGCCAGCCGGTGTGCCACCCGTGCGCCACGGTCGTGACCCACGAGATGGAATCGCTCGTACCCGAGCACCCTCATCAAACCAACTTGATCCGCCGCCATCGTCCGGAAACTGTAGTTTTCCAAATCAGGTCGGGCCGGCGGTTTGCTCGAGGCGCCGTAGCCACGCAGGTCGGCGCAGATCACCCGGTAACCGCGCGCGACCAATCCCGGCGCGATTCTTGCCCAAAGCGCCTTTGTCTGCGGAAATCCGTGCAGCATCAGCACCGGCGGCCCATCCCCCGCCGACGTACAAGCAATCTCTACCTCGCCGACGCCAATGCGTCCTTCCTTTGAACCCTCAAACATTGCCGACTCCCGATTCGAAATGACTATAACGTTTCGAGGGCGAGAGCGGTGCCCTGGCCTTCCCGATGCACAGCGTGACGACTTCGCGGCGCAGACTATCCTGATTCATCGTGTGTAGGAGCCCCCTGACAAGGATGGTCCCGGTTGCCGATCGGGTAACCATGGGCGATGGCACCGCCCTCGACAGTGACGATAGCTTCCGGCAAGCCGAGCTTTCCCCATCCATCAGAGCGGGCGCGCGGGTGGCCACATCGCTATCGCCCGCAACAATCTCCAGCGCAGCGGTCACGACCGCCTGCGCCCCTTCCCGCAAACCGATTGACGATCGCGGGCACCTCGACGGGAAGTCTGCCGCCAATTGCAGGAGGCCCGCGCTGCCAACCTCTCCTGCTTCCACGTGAGCTGCGCCGCAGTCACAACAGAAGCGGCTTCAACGTTTCAGAGCCTTCATGAAGCTGCTGAAATGCGCAAACAGTTCTTTGAAGGGCATTTCGGAGCGGTGTCTGATGAGAACCTCTGCGAAGAGCTTCAGTCCGATGGTGAATTCTGCAATCTCATCTTCAGGCAGCAACTGCTTTTCGCGCATCAACGACAGGATTTTGAACAGGTCATCGTGGTTGGTGGTTCGAAAAACGAGAGCTTCGTCGGCAGCCGAAGGGGCGTCGCCCTCCAGCCGCTCGACCGTGACCCGGTAAGTGTGAGCCGATGGCACCTTCGTCACAGTTCGACGGCGTAGTATGTGAACCCGCCTTCGTCCTTCCCGACCCCGGAGATCGCATCGTTGATCTTCTCCAACGGCCACACCATCGGCGACATGACAGACATGTCGATGATACCAGCCTCGATCATGGCAGCGACTTCCATGCCTTCAGCGGCAGTGAACCAGACGGAACCAATCAGTTCCATCTGCTCGTCCATCCACCACTTGACGTCGACAGGCAGAGCTCCGGACGTCCCGCCGATGTTGACGATGCGACCGCCCCTTTTGACACCGCCCATGGCATCCAGCATGGCCTCGAGTGGGGCCTTTGCGCCGAGCGTATCGAGCATGAGGTCGGCGCCGCTTCCATTGGTCTGCTCTTTCACGAAGCTTGCCGACGATCCATTGACGTTCGAGAAGGTGACAATGCGGTCGGGAGCAATCGCCTTCAGCCGCTCAAGCAGCTTCTCGCCCCTTGCGACGGCATAGATTTTTGCGATGCCCATTGCCAGAGCAAACAAGGTCGCGCCCAGTCCAAGCGTGCCGGTCGCACCGTTGATGATCAGGGTCTTGCCCATCAATGGGCCGCCCTTCTTAAGGGCGGCATAAGAGGTGCCGAGATAGCCCAGGCGGGAGCCTTGGACGAAACTCATGTTATCTGGGATCTTGATGGCCTGCGCCTGCGGGGCGAGCATGAATTCACCAAAGCCGCCGTAAGGATAGCGGGTGAACATTTCGATGCTCTTTTGATTGTAGCCGAAGTAACCGCCGAGGGTCCAATGTTCGCAGGCTTGGGGATTGCCCGACGAACAATGATGGCACGCGCCGCAGAATCGCCCGGGGTTCACATACACCCTGTCACCCGCCTTAAGGTTGACAACCTGAGGGCCGACCTCGTGGACGATCCCGCTCGGATCGAGGCCATGAATCGCGGGACGCGGGGGAAGTGGCATCTGCGGATACCAGGTTTCCCAGTTGGCCAGGACATTTGCCAAATTCGGAACCATTCCGCAGGCCTTCACGCGAACGACGACGTCGCTTCCCGTCGCCTTGGGCCGCTCGACCTCTTCAATCCTCATTGCCTGACCTACGGCATGCAGGCGCGCAGCACGCATCATTTCCATCGGCATTATCCTCCCAAACCCAAAGATCTCGTCATATTGACATCCTGATTGGATTGTGAATACCGTTTAGTATCTGAAAATGCAAGCGGGGAAATTGCGATCGATCCTCGCGAACGCGGCTGAGGCCGGCGTCAGGGAGGAGAAATGGACTTCGTGTTGATTGACTGGCTTCGCATTCTGTGCGGCGTCTGGTTCATTCCCCACCTTATCGGCAAGGGACTGCACTATAAGAAGGCCGGAGGAACATTCGAGGCGGCAGGCCTCAAGCCCGGGACGCTGTTCGTGGGGCTCGCCCTCGTTGCGGAGACTTGCGCAACGGTCGGACTGGTGTTCTCAATATACCCCCGAGTTGCGGCCGTTTTCGGTGCTCTTGTGCTGATTGGTGCTGCCTACGCGGTTGTGAAGATCAACGGCTTGAACTGGCGTTGGCAGAAGATGGGTCCGGAATATCCGATTTTGTGGGCACTCCTTTGTCTGCTAACGGCTCTTGTATGATCATGTCGTTTTGAGGTACGCCTCGGTGTCTGGATACGCACGAACGGGAATTTTGAAATGGCACGGCTGACACGTGAGCAAAGTCAGGCTCGCACGAAGGAAAAGCTATTGGCGTCCGCTTATGAAGTCATGGCACGCCACGGCTATGCCGGGGCTTCGATTGAACGCATCGCCGAAGAGGCGGGCTACTCGAAGGGGGCGTTCTACTCGAATTTCGCCAATAAGGAAGATATCTTTCTGCAGCTCCTTGCCGGCAACGCCGGTGGCGACGTCGTTCAGCTGACTGAGCTTCTGGGAAAATGCAATGACCCCATGGGACTGATTGATACCTTGGCAGCATGGGCAAACGACCGCGGAGACGATCGCCGGTGGGGCATGCTGGCAATAGAGCTTCTTCGAATGGCCCAGCATGACCACACGCTCGGAGATCGGCACGTGAAGTTATTCCGAGATCAATGGGAAGGCGTGGGCAACATCCTCATCGACAAGCTGAATCTTGTTCTGCAGCCGCCGGCGAGCCCCTTCTACATTGGCGGCATCGTTCTCGAACTCACCTATGGCGGTATTTCGAGCTTCCTCAAGGACGGCGCGCCTGGAGACATGGTCCGGGTCGTGCTGCGGGAAATGTACCGATCTTCACGAGCGGTAACGTCCGCCAGGGCGGCTAGCGCCTAACCAACGACATCCAGATTACGACATGAGAAGCGCGCGCCGACGCTTGCGGTCGGCGCGAACGCTCTGGACTCGACTGGCAAGCGGTCTGGCCAGTTCGAATTTTCTTCCGCGCTGAAGTTGATGGTCTTTCAGCACAAAACCAGCTTGACATCACAAATTTGGAAGACTAGCGTTCATCCAGAAACCGCTTGGTATGTGAAAACCAACTGGTATTTAAAGTCGCAAGCCTCGACCGTTGTCGAGGCGCTGCGGAGTTATGGGGAGATCATGGAGATAGCTACTTTGACAACGACCTGTCGAGGCGCACGAGCCAGGGATTAAGACGCGCCTGGTCGCACAGTTCGCATATATCGACGGCACGCCGTCCTAGATTCGAAAATCGGAAATCATTGCATGCTTGGATTTGGCAACTCCCCACAGGAGGCGCTGGTCTCGTCTCTGCTCGTCATGGCGCTCGTCGGCTTTTTAGCGTCGAGCCTGATGCGCTGGCGCGGCCCAGCCCGGCTTACCGATCTGCTGATGCCGGCAGCATTGCTTGCAGCGTATTGGCTCGCCTATAACAAGGTGCCGACCTTTCCGCCTGTCGGTGCGGTCAACAAGGTGTTTTACGTGATCGCCTTTGGAACGGCGATCGGCTTCGCCGCCGAGATTGCCGCTCCACGCGCCTTGCGCCTTCTAGCACTTCTCCAGCCGGCCGCAGCCGCATTCTATGTCGGTTCGCCGCGATTGGGGATAGCGTCCTGGGAAGTGGTGCTCGCAGCAGCCGCCGGAATGGCTGTCATGGGGATGGTGCTGCGCGGAGCAACGGGCGCAGAAGACGACGTAAAGCGCGGCGGCGTCGTTGCCGTACTTGCTCTCGGCTTCGCCCCGATAGCCCTTCTCGGCGCCTCGTCTTCCTCGTTTCAGCTCTGCCTGCTCTTTGCGGGCGGGTGCTTTGGGATCATGGTCATTCACGCCGTAAAGCCTGCCTACCGTTTTGGCGGCGCCTCGGCGATCGGCGCGTTGGGGGGCCTGATCGCCATTGCCGATACTGTTCTGCTGATCACGCGCAAGGCCGACCCCATCGCACTCGCGGTTCTCGCTCTGTGCGTCGTGCTGCCGGCACTCTCAGAGCGGACCTGCCGGACGTTGGGCGTGTCTTTGCCGTTTCCGCGCCTTTTCGTCCACGTCATCTTGGCTGTAGTGCCGGCTGCAGCGGCCTTTGCCGTCGCATTTCTCGATTATGGGTCGAGCTTTCCAGTTTAACATCAGGAGGAGAATGGAAATGAAATACCGACTTGCAGCATTGCTACTTTCGATGACGGCGCTCGCCGGCGCGGTGTCGCCCGCCTGGGCCGCGAAATTCGACATCGATCCCGTCCATTCGGGCATCGCTTTCTACATCGATCATCTGGGCTTTACGAAGGTGATCGGTGTCGCGCAAGAGTTCTCTGGCAGCTTCGATTTCGACGCTTCCAAGCCGGACGCCAGCAGCCTCGATGTCAAGGTCACCGTCGCCTCGATCTCGACGAACAACAAGCAGCGTGACGGTGACATCCAGGGTGCGGACTGGTTCAACGCCACTGAATTTCCCGAAATCACGTTTGTCGGCAAGGAGTTCAAGAAGACAACCGAGAATACCGGACAGATCGTCGGAGACCTGACGATAGCGGGCGTCACCAAATCCACGACCTTGGACGTCACGTTCAACAAGGAAGGTCAAAACCCCTGGGATAAGAGCCACGTTGTCGGTTTCAGCGCGACCACCAAAGTCAAGCGCAGCGATTTCGGCATGAAGGCCGCACTCGGCATGATCGGCGACGAGGTCGATCTCGTGATCGAGGTGGAAGGTCGCGAACACCAGGGATAATGCAAGACCGTCAGGTCGTCTCCCTAGGACGCCGTCGTTTGATCACGACGGCGCCTTTTCTGTTGATGGACCGTCAGGCTGCACTCGCCCGGCCAAATCTGGTGAACACTCCGCTTGGCGCATCCGGCGTTGCGCCAAGGCGGAAGCGGGAAAGGACGGGCCGAAATTCGGCGGCTGCTGTACGGCAAGGCGTGCCCGCCGGTGAAGGCCACGCAACGGCAGAGATTCGCAATTCGTGTATTTCGGATACTTTTTGGTATGCAGATGCATTTCGGTATGTTAACGAGAAAATGCGGCTGAAGGATCTGAGGGGGTTGGCCCGCAGATCCGAGGGAGGATCAAGGGGTTTTTCAATTGGCATCTCGAACGCGGTGGATCCGGGCATCTTGCCCTGCGCGCGGCTATCCATCGCTTCGATCCTATCGCCTCTGACATGCGACTTCACTGATCACCGCCTTGCCGAAGCTCGGTTTTATTCGAAAGGAAATTCTAAATGGACGTTCGCGCCGCCGTTGCCGTTCAGGCTGGAAAACCGCTGGAAGTCATGACCGTACAGCTTGAAGGCCCGCGGGCCGGCGAGGTTCTGGT